>JANRKU010000132.1:0-10012 GCA_033763335.1 bacterium | reverse complement strand
TTGTTGTGCCAATA
Organism: bacterium; assembly: GCA_033763335.1. GTDB lineage: Bacteria > Chloroflexota > Anaerolineae > Aggregatilineales > Phototrophicaceae. The sequence goes on along the minus strand of JANRKU010000132.1, from coordinate 9,998 downwards.
AACTATCGGTAAGGAATGATTGGGTATGTGTAAATCGCAATAATCCTTCTTTGCCGTTGCGTCTGCCAACACCGCTATTCCGTTGCCCGCCACTGGGCAGGGAAGGGGTTGCCACTGCCATTTGTGGGCGGTTAACGGTTACATCACCTGTATCCAAACGGCGTGCGATTTGCTCTGCTCGCTTAAAATCGCGGGTGAAAAGTGATGCCGATAGCCCATATTCGCTGTCATTTGCCAAGCGAATGGCTTCTTCTAGGGTATGAAATTTCATCACGGGCAAAATGGGTCCAAACGTCTCTTGACGCATGACATCCATTGAATGGTCAACATCGGCTAAAATGGTTGGCTCAAAAAATAAAGGTCCGAGGTCGGGTCGTCTGCGCCCACCAAAAAGCACCTTTGCGCCTTTGCTAATGGCATCATGGATATGGGCTTCGGTGCGTTCTAATTCGCGCACATTGGTCATGCTACCCATGTGTAGTTCCATGCCATCGCCAGAACCAATTTGATACCGACCCGCATAATAGAGCAATTTGTCTATGAGGGCATCATAAATCCGTGCATCCGCATAGACACGCTCGATGCTAATGCACACTTGCCCCGCGTTTTCAAACCCACTTCGCACTAAGCCTGCGGCGGTCATGTCTAAATCGGCATCTTCTAGCACAATGCAGGGGTCTTTTCCGCCCAATTCCAAGCTATAGGGGATGAGGCGTTTGGCGGCGATTTCTGCCACCTTTCGCCCTGTGGCGGTACTGCCCGTAAAGGCGATGTAATCTACATTCTCAACCAGTGTCGCGCCTGCACGTCCATCACCATGTATCACTTGCACTACATCACGCGGGATTCCTGCCTCGTGCATGAGTTTGATGGCATAATCGGCTGTGAAAGGGGTGATTTCGCTGGGTTTGAGCAAGGCACAATTGCCAGCAATTAACGCGGGTACAAGGTCTATCAATGCTAATAAATAGGGATAATTCCACGGGGAAATGACCCCTACCACGCCATGTGGTTTATAAAACACTTTGGCTTTTTGGATGATTGGCACGATTGTACGCCGATTTTGGGGCTTTAGCATATTAGGGGCTTGGTGGATATAATATTGTAGGATGTTGTCGAGGACGATGATTTCTAAAAATGCGCCAGAATCGGTTTTGCCCGTCTCACGGCGGTTAATTTTGATGATTGTCTCTTGATTTTGCCACACCAAATCTGCCCAACGGCGGATGAGCTGAACACGCTCTGTCACCGACTTTTCTGCCCATGCTAGTTGAGCATCACGGGCGCGTTCTACCGCCTCTTTAATTTCATCTGTTGGGGTTTGTGGGATTGACCCCACAATTTCGCTTGTAATTGGATTTTTGACATCTATATGCTCATAAACTGCGCCAGAGCGATGGGTAATTGCCATAATAAACCTCTATTGAGATGAACAATAATTTGCATATTATTATACGTCAAAGGGGATGATATGGCGATAAAAACACATAAATGCTCATGAAAAAATCACCTCTATATAATTTATCTCACCTCTGATACACTATTATGCTCAAATACCACTATCGAAAGAAAAACCCAATAATGGATCGTGTACAAAAAATATTGTCCCAAGCAGGCTTGGGAAGTCGTCGTGCCTGTGAAGCATACATTGAACAAGGACGGGTGCGTGTTAATGGTGTAACCATTACACTTGGCGCACAAGCGGATGCCGCCAAAGATATTATCGAAGTAGATGGCGAAAGACTGAATTTCAAAACTTTGAGAAAAGTTTATTTTGCTTTTTATAAACCAGCCAATGTGTTGTCATCCAATACCCCAAATCATGAGGATGAACGCCCCATTGTGCGTGATATGTTGCCCGTTGAGGGGCATTTGTTTACCATTGGGCGCTTAGATGCCGATAGTGAAGGACTTATGGTTTTGACCAATGATGGCGAAACCACCAACCAACTCGCACATCCGCGTTATGAACACACCAAAACTTATTTGGTAACAGTCTATGGCAAGCCAGACAAAGACGTGTTGCATCGCTGGCAAGATGGCATTTGGCTCGAAGAAGGGCGTTCTGCACCCTGTTATGTGGTGGTTATGGAAACGACCCCAGAGGTTACAATTTTGCAAGTGGTCATGACAGAAGGCAAAAAACGCCAAATTCGTCGTGTTGCCACTGCATTAGGACATCCAGTTAAAAAACTTGTCCGTACCCATATTGGGCAATTGGATTTGGGTAAACTCAAACGCGGGGAATGGGCAGAACTCAATGCCTTGCAAATTCAAGCAATGAAAACCCCCGCCCCAGAATTAGAATATATCAAGAAACGCCGTAAAATTTTGCGCGAAACAGAAGGACCTCGCAAATCTTTTGGTGATAAATCTGCATCACGTCCAAGAGGCACAACCAGCCGTCCAAAATCTGAAGGCTATGTGAGCCGTGAACGGCGTGATAGTGATGGGGATAGTCGCCCCCCACGTAGACCATCAGGAGAAGGCAGTAGCCGCCCTCCTCGTCGTGAAGGTGAAGGCGACAGCCGCCCACCGCGCCGTGAAGGGGATGGTGATAGTCGTCCCCCCCGTCGTTTTAGTGGTGACGGAGATAGTCGCCCACCACGTAGACCATCAGGCGAAGGGGATAGTCGTCCTCCTCGTCGTTATGGCACAGGTGAAGGGGGCAGTCGCCCGCCACGCCGTGAAGGAGATGGTGATAGCCGTCCCCCTCGTCGTTTTAGTGGTGACGGAGATAGCCGCCCGCCACGCCGTGAAGGAGATGGTGATAGCCGTCCCCCCCGCCGTTTTAGCGGTGAAGGTGATAGTCGCCCACCACGTAGACCATCAGGCGAAGGCGGTAGTCGTCCGCCACGCCGTGAAGGAGATGGAGATAGCCGCCCTCCCCGTCGTTATGGCACAGGCGAAGGTGGCAGTCGCCCACCACGCCGTGAAGGAGATGGCGATAGCCGCCCACCTCGTCGTTATGGCACAGGCGAAGGAGATAGTCGCCCACCACGTAGACCATCAGGTGAAGGCGGTAGTCGCCCCCCCCGCCGTGAAGGAGATGGTGATAGCCGCCCACCTCGTCGTTATGGCACAGGCGAAGGCAGTAGTCGCCCACCACGCCGTGAAGGAGATAGTGATAGCCGTCCTCCTCGCAGACCTTCTGGTGAAGGTGGCAGTCGCCCACCCCGCCGTGAAGGTGATGGGGACAGTCGTCCTCCATACAGACCATCTGGCACAGGTGGGACGCGCAAGCCCGGTGGCTTCCGCAGTGCCAACATCAACCGTGATGGACGGTCACAACGTCCGCCATATAAACCACAAGGTGATTCAACATCGAGTGGCAAGAAACGGGATGATGATTTAGAATAAATCGTTATATTGGAGACACCGCCACATTTCATTGTGGCGGTGTCTGTATATCCATAAAAGGACGGCAAATGCAGTCTTTGACGATTGAACAATATGTCTCACGACAACCTTCATATTCATGGCGACGATTTTTGTTGCGTGGATTGATTCGCACCGTGGGATATACTTTTTTAGCGAAAGTCTCCTCAACTGGTAAGCATCATATCCCCAAACATGGCGGCTGTATCCTCATGATGAGCCACATTTCTGCGCTTGACCCTGTGGTGTGCATGGGTGAAATCACCAACCGCTATGTTATTCCAATGACCAAAATCGAGAATACTGAATCGAGCGTATTACGCTTTTTTGTATGGTGGTGGGGGTCATATACCATCAACCGCGATACAGTAGACCGCCGTGCCTTAGAGACCTCTATCGCGCTCCTCAAAGCAGGTAATATGATTTTGGTTGCGCCAGAAGGCACACGCCATCCAGAAGGTATGGGCGAGGCAAAAGATGGATTGGCATTTATCGCTACCAAATCAGATGCTATCATCCTCCCCGCCGCTATATCTGATACAAATACATTTCGCACACGCTGGAAAAATCGCAATCGCGCCCTCGCTCATGTCACATTTGGACGACCCTTCAAATTCAAAACAGAGGGCAGGTCACATATCCCCCGTGAAGAATTAAGTCAGATGACCCAAGAGGCGATGTATCAACTCGCAATCACCCAACCCCGCCCAGAATTACGCGGGTTATATAGCGATATTGAAAAAGCTACCACATCCACACTATCATTTTTAGGAGATGAGGCATGACCATCACCATTGGCTTAAAAGGGAAGCGTGAATTTATCGTAGAAGAAAAACACACCGCCTATCATTTGGGCAGTGGGGGAGTGCATGTCTTTTCGACACCCTCTATGGTGTCATTGATGGAAGGCGCATCTGTCAATGCTATTGACCCCTTATTGCCAGAGGGACAAATGAGCGTGGGGGTAGATATATCTGCCAAGCACCTCGCCGCAACCCCATTGGGCAAGCGGGTATGGGCAGAAGCGGAAGTGGTGGGTATTGAAAAACGCCGTGTTATGTTTGTGATTAAGGCATGGGATGAGCATGAACTCATTGGCGAAGCCACACACACCCGTTTTATAATAGATTTAGACCGTTATACCCAACGCCTAAAGGAAAAAGGCGGATAAAATAAACAGGGGGTAGGACATAGTATGTTAGCCAATATCAGCGCATGTACATTAATTGGGTTAAATGGGTGGATGATTGAGGTGCAGGTAGATTTTAACCCGCGTTCTAGTCTCCCACGCTTCACCATTGTCGGATTGCCCGACACCGCCATCCGTGAAAGTGAACAACGTGTCACCACTGCTATCAAAAATAGTGGGATGACCTATATCCTCAAGCAATATGTGGTCAATTTATTCCCCGCCGATTTGCAAAAGACCAGCGCCGCCTTTGATTTAGCCATTGCTGTGGGTGTTTTATGTGCCACCGATCAAGCCCCACCCGATAAATTAGGGAAATCCGTGTTCATTGGTGAATTATCGCTGGATGGGTCTGTTCGGCATGTGAAGGGGGTTATGCCGATGGTCTATACTGCCAAAAAAGCGGGTTATACAAAGGCATTTGTCTCTGTAGAAGATGCCGCAGAAGCCGCCCTTGTTCAAGGCATTGAAATTATCCCTGTCGAATCATTGGGGCGGTTGGTGGAGCATTTATATGGGATGAATCCGATTGAGCCATATCGGGTGGATTTATCTGCATTGGCAAATGATGATGAATTGCCCATCGCCATCACCGATTTTGCCGATATACGCGGACAAGAAACGGTCAAACGGGCGATGGAAATCGCGGTGGCAGGCAACCACAATATTTTGCTCACAGGACCTCCCGGTAGCGGGAAAAGCCTCATCTCGCGGGCAGTACCGGGTATTTTGCCAAAACTCTCCATTGAAGAAGCCTTAGAGGTGACACAAATTTATTCGGTGGTTGGGGCGCTCAATGTGGATAAACCCCTCCAGATGACACGTCCATTTCGTGCGCCACACCATACGGTAAGCCAAACGGGATTGGTGGGTGGCGGGTCTGTTCCCAAGCCCGGAGAAATATCGCTTGCCCACCGAGGAGTGCTTTTTCTGGATGAAATTGTCGAACATAATCCCAAAACGCTGGAAGTGTTGCGCCAGCCAATTGAAGATAAAATTGTCACCATCAGCAGGGCAAAGGGGAGTGTGACTTTTCCTGCCAATTTTATGTTGATAGGGGCGCGAAATCCGTGTCCATGCGGGTATTATGGCGACCCAACCCATCCCTGCACGTGTAGTCCGCGCAAAATTGCGGATTATCAGGCACGGCTATCGGGTCCTTTGATGGATAGAATAGATTTGCATGTGGACGTATTGCGCGTCGAAAATGACAAATTGGTGAATTTAGCGCGAGGGGAAGCCTCTAGTGCCATTCGCGCACGGGTCGAAACAGCGAGGGCGATTCAACGAAAACGCTTTGCCAATCATCCGCATTTATTTGCCAATGCCGATATGACCACGGGGGAAATTACCGAATTTTGCATTTTGGCAGATAGCGCCAAGCAATTGCTCCAAGTGTCGCTGGATAGGCTCAAATTGAGCGCACGCGCCTATCACCGTGTCTTAAAATTGAGCCGTACCATTGCCGATTTAGATGGAAGTGGCATCATAGATATTCGGCATGTGGCAGAGGCGATTCAATATCGCCCACGCGGGATACAATAAATTTTCCATATAAGCTGTTTGTGTCAGAAATTGCCTTATTTACAGGTGCTTTTAGCCCATTATGTTACACTCATGGGACAAATAGCCCACATGGAGGGATATATGCTTAAACGAATTCTTATTTTGTTTTTTATACTATTATCGGTCATTTTTGTTACCCCTGTTGAGCAGGTGCAAGGACAATCCTGTTCTAATGGCAATGGCGCACCGACAACCCTCATATTGGTCAATAATGGAAGCGAAGCAATATCTTATTATTGGTTGGGTTTTAACTGTCAAGAAATTCCTTATGGCAGTATTTTGCCCGGTCAATTAGAGACACTTGATACCTATGATGGACATGAGTGGATTGCCCGTACAGCCTCTGGTGACGAAGTTGGGCGGGGTGTTGCTTCATCAGAAACCGTAGTGACAGTGAGTATCGGCAGTATGAACTTTAACATGCCAGAATCGCCACTCGATTTTGTGTATCGTCCCGATGAAGATTGGGAATGGGCGGTGATTGACGGTCATGACGGATGCGAAATTCGCCCCACAACACCCGCCGATGGATTAGACCCGTTTTATCAAAAAGTGTGTTTTTACGAAGGTGTGCCGATTGCTTCATCTAATGCTGTACCAGATGAAGCCTTATATGAGGCGTGGAATATCATGGCAAATATGCTACAAGGGCAATCGTTAGTGGTGGAAAAACTCCTCGAAATTAACATGATGATGGGCATTGTGGCAGAGGATGAAGGTATTACCGTGTTGCCACAATATGCCTTTTTGCGGAACGACCCCAATATGGATTGGGATGTCCGTGCGCGGGGCTTGGGTGGGAATGTATTCACCCCATTGGGGTCGGGCGCAGAAGAAAATTTGCTGTGCTATGACACAGACCCTTATTTGGGTGAGAGCATTTTCTTGCACGAATTTGCTCATACCATGAAAGATGGCGGGATTGCCCTCATTGACCCCACGTTTAATATCGCGCTCAATATGGCGTATCAACAGGCGATTGATACGGGCTTATGGGCAAATACATACGCCTTAGAGACGATTGAGGAATATTGGGCAGAAGGGGTGCAGGGTTATTTTAATACCAACCTCGAAGCAATCCCTACCAATGGGATTCATAATGACATCAACACCCGCGAAGAATTGATGGCTTATGACCCAACCCTATTTGCCATGATAGACATCGTTTTTGCGGGATTTGAGTGGATACCGACCTGTCCAGAATAAGAAAAATTCCCCGCCTATGACTATTTTAGACGCGGAATTTTATTTGACGGATTGGTAGTGTTTTTGCTATTATTAAAATGTATTTTTTGAAGTGGCGAGGAGATGCGATTCATGCGGGCTTTTTTTATCCTTTTGGGTTTATTGGGAATCGGTTTTGTGATTGTTGTCGTTGTCCCCCGTGCGCCAGAGTTTGCTGAAGATGCCATTGCAAGTGCGAATACAAACCTCAGATTAGATTTGAATTATTGCCAAACATTTAGCAGTGCAAGCTCATCGCGTGCCAATTGCGAAGCTGAGGCACGAGAAGCCCATGCAAATGCGATTAATTCTGCCGAAAATGCAGGGTTAGTTATTCCATCGGCACTCATTGGGTTGCCCTCGGTATTGCTGGTGTTGGCAGGATTGTTTTCTAAGCCCAAACCCAAACAACAGCCATATCAGCAACAATATCCACCACAACAACAAATGTATTATCCGCCACAGCAACAACCATACTACCCCCCACAACAACCACTTATATCCATTGAGCAACGCTTGTTTGAAGTTGATGAATTACGACGTAAGGGCGTAATTAACGACCAAGAATACCAACAAATGCGCTCCAATATCCTCAGTGGACGTTAACCATATTAAAAATGCCCGTTAGGGATGTAATGGGCATTTTTTGACACTTGTAATGTTAAAAATAACAAATGTGTAGCTTCTCTAACACCATTTTTTAATCAATCAAGAAATGCTTACACAATGAAATTTTATTTCTCCATACAATGAAAGGAAGGTACAGTGATGAAGTCTCATTGAAGGAAAAGTATCTCATGAAAATTAATTCATACACACTCAATTATCGCTTCGCAATCATTATTTTATTTTTACTCATACCCATTTTTTCTATTACTACTACCACACAAGAACCCCCTCAGACCTATCATGTCATTATCCAACTCAAAGCGCCATTTCAGCCAGAAGGCAATCTGGCTGGGATAAATGCGGTTCAGTTTCAGCGTGCCGCCATATCCAGAAGCCAATCTACTCTTATCAACACCTTACGCGCTCAAAATTTAGCCATATTTGACGTGATTGAATATGAGACGATTCCCTATATGGCGTTAGAAGTGGATGCGGCGGGGTTATTGGCGTTGCAAACAAACCCGAATGTCACCCAAATCGTTGAAGACCGCCTATCAGAGGTGACGATGACCAGCGCCAATGTGGTGGTTGATTCACCCAGTGCATGGGCAAAAGGGTTTGATGGCACAGGTTATGCGGTGGCTGTTTTGGACACAGGGGTAGATTTTACACACCCTGTATTATCCAGCAAACGATTGGCAGAAGCCTGTTTTAGCCGAACCAATACATCTGCGACCACATCATGCCCTGCTGGTATAAACCCATCTGGGTTAGATTCACAAGTGGGATTTGGGGCGGCGATGCCAAAATTGCCACCTGCTTGTGCCATTGGTTGTGATCATGGGACACATATAGCTGGGATTGCGGCGGGGAACGGGATTGGGAAGGGGGGGATACATGAGAGTTATAGAGGGGTTGCACCTGGCGCACAAGTGATTGGTATAAATGTATTTTCAATTTTTAGTGGTTCAACATGGTGTGGGGTTGGTAAACCATCACCATGCCCACTCACCTATGACAGTGACCAAATTCGTGCGTTGGAGCATGTGTATAGCTTGCGGAATAGCTTTCCTTATCCGATTGTTGCTGTGAATATGAGTTTAGGTAGAGACCGTTTTTATAGCCCATGTGATGCCAATGTCAGCGCCAGCTATCTCAGTATTGTCAGCAATTTGAAGATGGCTGGTATTGCGGTTGTGGCGGGTTCTGGTAATGATAGCTATACCGATTCGCTCCGCTCGCCAGCTTGTATAACCGATGTGGTAAGTGTTGGGGCGATTTATGACAATGGTACAGTCACTAATTTTTCTAATACAGCCACATTTTTAGATTTATTGGCACCTGGGTTTGGTGTCACATCACCTGGACCCGGTGGCATTTATCAGGATTGGCAAGGGACATCGGTTGCGACTCCATTTGTCACAGGGGCATGGGCAATTATGCGCCAAGCCTATCCAACGGCGGGTGTGGATGAGATTTTGAATCTACTGGTGACAAATGGCATCCCTGTACTGGATACACGCCCTGTTGTGGATATTACCAAACCGCGTATTCGGATTGGCGCATCTATTGTTATCGGTGAGCAACTCCGCATGAATGAGCAGGAATTGATGTATGAAATGACGGCACAATTGCAACCATCGCATCAAATTGGTTCTGTTCTGGCAGATTTTTATAGTGCAAATGGGGGAGGTATCAATTTATGGGTGATTTTGAAAGACGGCACAGTAGTAACAACGACGATTAGAATTGTGACCACTGGCACCTTAAGTCGTGTCATTTTAGGGCAATTATTGGTCAATGGAAGCCCTGCATCGTCCGCTATAACGGATGTGATGAATACTGAAGTGCCATCTCTCCTGATGAATGCGATTTATAATTTTACGGCACCGCGAATGGGTGATGCGCCATTATTTATGACATCTTTTAGCGAAAGCGATATGATACTGACTTATATGGCAGACTGATAAAAGTAGGATTTAGTATTCCAAAATCAAAAAATCGGAAGGGCGCTTTCCGCTTGCGCGGAAAG
>JANRKU010000131.1:0-18744 GCA_033763335.1 bacterium | reverse complement strand
GGCGTAATTTGAACATTTCAACTTTTTCAAACGGATTTATACATGACTGAAGAAACGACCATATTTACTCCCGCAGATGAATTCATCATCCATGACCTTGAAACACTCAAAGTCGTAGCCGACCCTCTGCGTCTCAATATCATTGAATTTCTCATCACCCCAAGTACCGTAAAAGAGGTGGCAGAAAAAATAAATAAGCCACCAACAAAGCTCTATTATCATTTTAATTTGCTCGAAAAGCACGACCTCATCAAGATGGTTTTTACCCGCATTGTCTCTGGCATTGTCGAAAAACATTATATCGCCACTGCCCATCTATATCGTCTGGCACCCGGATTGCTTGCCCCTGGGACTGCCGATTTTGAGGAACATCTCGAGGTAACGCTATCTGGGTTATATGGTGACACACTCAATGATATGCGCGAGAGCCTCAAAGCGGGTGTGATTGATATTGGCGAAAATGCCGTTAATTATCGGCGCTTACGCATGTTTCAGGGCAAAGTATTTCTCTCTCCAGAGCGTGCTGACGAATTTTATACCCGCCTAAATGACCTCTTTCAAGAATTTGAAGTGGGGAAAAATACCATCAGTATGGATGAAGATACTAAATCGGATAAGCACCCGTATAAATTATTATTGATGTGGCATCCGAGTAGTCGGGGCGATAAAAAATAATTCGAGGGGAAAAATAAGGGCGCAGATGATGCGCCCTTATGCTATCTGGTCTATAACAATCATCCAGTGGGTGGCACAGCAGGCAATGGGGTTGGATTGGTTGCTGATGTTGGCAACGGTGACAAGGTGGGTTGCCCCCCTACTTGTGGTGTGGGTTGGACAGGTCCAATATTGGGCGACCCAATGGTTGTTGTATCGGTATTGGTCGTTGGGGTGGTGGTCGTTGGGGTATAATTTGCCGCACAACGGAAACCAATATCCAAGCTGGTTACATCGGGGCGGAAATGTTGACGATGCACTGTCCGCACAAAGAATGGACGTGTATCCCAAGACCCCCCGCGTACCACGCGGTCTGTCCCAACCGCAGGACCTTGTGGATTCACACCACTGGCTTCGGGCAAGGCATAATAATTGGCAAGATACCAATCATTCACCCACTCAGCGGCATTCCCCGCCATATTCAATACACCAAATGGACTCGCCCCAGTGGAGAAGCTAATCACCTCCACTGCCCCAATATCCAATGGATTAAGCGCACGCACATTACTGGTACGGGCGCGGGTCTCATCCCATGTATTCCCCCATGGATAAATAAACCCATCCACTCCGGGTCCACGGGCGGCGCGTTCCCATTCAGCTTCGGTAGGCAATCTGCGCCCCAGTGATTGGCAATAGGCTTGTGCGCCATACCATGTTACACCGACTACCGCAAATTCATTAAACACGGTGCTAACATCATAATTTTGGCTATCAAACGTAATATAACTGTTTTCATCTTCACTGGTGGTATTGATGCAAGGTTGCCCCAAACACCCCCGCCGATGACTATTGGGTCCCAAAACATTCAAAAAGGCGACATATTGAGCATTAGAGACTTCTGTCGTCTCGATTTGGAAGGTACTCACCGTCACAGGATGCGGTGGCACAGAATCTTCGCCCATGGTTACATCACAGGCGGCACCATCTCGCGTGGTACATTCTTCTACCGCTTGGCGCACTTCTTGGGCGCTCGTCCCCATATTGAATGTGCCACCTTCCACAGTGACCATCGGCGAAGCCAAACTCGCCAAAATATCGGGGATGGTGGTTGTTGGGCTGGCAAGTGGGGTGATATTTTGTGGCTGTGTGATACCATCCCCTGTAGACGGGGTTTGTGTTGGCAATGGTTGGTCAGTCACCGACCCGACTGGTTGTTGTGGGGTGGATGATGGCACAATGACCGCAGAACTCAGTGTATTGGTTGGGGATGGTTGTGGTTGTGCGGCACGGGTTTGTTCCATCGCAATCGCAATACCCGCATTAATGGTCGCTTGGACATCGGGTGTCGCCTGTACCACAATCTCATTTGTAGGGATGATTTGTGGGGTATTGGTAGGAATTGCGACTGTCCCGCTTGGGTTAATCGTCACCACTCCCAAAATGAGTAAGGTTAAGCCGATAATGGCTGGGCAACTAAACCCTAATACGCCCCCAATCACAATCCATTGAAAAGCCGCCCCAGAGCGCCTTCCACCGACTTTACCATAATTTGCTCGTCCCATAAAAGTTTCTCCTCATGATGATAGAGATATAGTTCTAAACGAAAATCATCATGAATTCAAGATACATCAAATCAGCGTAGGGGAATAGGCTAATTCTGTGGGAATAAAAAAAACCCCATAAGCGGGGCTTTTTTAAGAAAAAAACGAGAAATGAGTGGACACTACGTATTTTGCATATTGCTAAGAATGTTTCTAAACAGATTAGCGAGTGTAGGTCCAAAGACTACCAATAATGCCAACGCCGCTAAACTAACCAATACAAGGATAAGTGCATATTCTACTAACCCTTGCCCTTCTTCTCCTGGATGCTCGTCTAAGTGAGAAACACCTAACGTATCCAGGGTACGGCTTATCCATAACAACAATGTTTGAAGCATCATAGCATGATTTCCCCGGATGATATAATAAATGACCTACGAGAATTGATAAAAAGTTGATGACTTCGTTAGAGACCGTACTCTCCTTCCTAGTTTTTAAGGTACTTTGTGAAGAGAAAATTAACTAACATGACATCTTTGGGACTTTTCTCCTATAAAATAGTGTACCACATTTTTTTAATGTGGCGAATTATCTTCTGTCAATTTTGCCCAATATAACAAAATTGTGAACATTTCTTATCAATAGAATGGCAAAGTGACGCGCTTTTAGATTAAAATGAGGGCATATTTTATAATACAAAGGCAATTTTGTGACTTCTGTCCGTTCACTCGATACTATCCAGACACACGGCTATATGCGCCGTATCAATTTGCAAACCGACCTTGCCCAATTAGCAGACTTAATTGAGCTGGTCTTTGCGTCCACTATGGATAGTAGCGGACGCGCCGCCCTCAGAGAAATGCGTGCCATGAGCCGTTTTGGGGCGGGATTACGCATGTTATCTCACTTTAATGATGTGACCGCAGGTGTGCATTTGGGATTTGTGTGGATGATAGGTGAGAGGCTGGTGGGCAATGTGTCTATTTACCCGGCTAACTATCCAGAAACGCTTGGCAAAACATGGATTGTTGCCAATGTAGGCGTACATCCCGATTTTCAGGGACAGGGTATTGCGCGTGAACTCATGAGCGCGTGTCTATCCCTCATTCAAGAACGTGGGGGAAAACGTGCCATTTTACAAGTGGATGCCGATAATCATGTTGCAATTCACCTTTATCAATCACTTGGATTTGTGGCAGAACGCACATGGACACAATGGAAACGACATGCAGGGCGCTTACAACAGCCATTACCGACTTATACAGACAGTGTTTTTGGGGCTTTGACCACTCAGCACCCATTTGATAATGAGTTATCCGCCAATAATGAGGTATATATTCGCCATCCGCGTCGGTCAGAATGGCGCGATGAATGGGAACTGGCACAAGCGTTGCGGGCAAATGGTGGGTTGGGATGGTTGCGCCCCCTGCACCCCTCTCTGTTCAAACGTCCTATTTGGCGGATGTGGTCAGAATGGCTTAATTTTCGTGCCACAGAACATCTTATTATTCGCTCCGATGATGACCAATCTTTAATCGCCAGCGCATGGATAGAGACCAGCCTCACCAATACCAATAAACTCACGCTACTCATCTCCCCACACGACCATGCACGGTCTATCAATGCGCTATTAAAAACCATCATCCGCCGATTTGGGAACACATCCCTCAGTTTAGAGCATCCTACTGATGACACCCTCACCAACACATGGCTAACACAATACCAATTCATGGCAAAACGCGCCGTTATCAATATGTCATGGGAAATTGGTTAAAAATACAGTAATATGATGACATTATTGGTCACGATATCAGAATAGTCTAAACTAACAAACAATGGAACTCATCATCATTTTCTTTTTCACCCTTGTGAATGGCGTTTTGGCAATGTCTGAAGCGGCAATTATCTCATCGCGCAAAGCACGCCTAACGCAACGCGCAGAACGCGGTGATACAGGCGCAAAAATTGCCCTAGAGCTTTCACAGAATCCCAATCGGTTTCTTTCGACTGTGCAAATTGGCATCACCCTCATCGGCATCTTGGCGGGTGCATTCGGCGGGGCGACAATTGCCGAAGATTTAGGGAAACAACTTGCCCAAATTGAATTTTTAAGCCCCTATAGCGATGTACTGGCGGTGGTTTTAGTCGTTTTGCTCACCACCTACCTATCGCTCATTATTGGGGAACTTGTACCCAAACGCATCGCCATTCAAAACCCAGAAAATATCGCCCGTATTGTCGCCCCATCCATGCGCTTTATCTCACGCATTGCCTACCCGTTGGTGTGGTTTTTGGGAATCTCTACGGATATTGTCCTCAATCTACTTGGGGTCAAAGCAACCGATAATAGCGCCGTCACCGAAGAAGAAATTCATGTGATGATTGATGAAGGCACACAAGCGGGTATTTTTGATGAGACCGAACAAGATATGGTCACGAGTATTTTTCGCTTAGATGACCTCCCCGCCAAAGGGTTAATGACTCCTCGCCGTGATATGGTCATGTTGGATATTCAAGAGACCCGCGAAGAACTCATCGAGAAAATCTCTAATTTTAGCCATTCTCGGTATGCGGTGGTGGATGGCTCACCAGAGCATATCATCGGTGTGGTACGCGCCAGCGAATTGCTCCGTTACAGTTTGCAAAATATCCCCTTTAACCTACAACAACTAGCTAAAGCCCCCTTATTCATCCCAGAATCTGCGACCGCCGCCGATGTATTGGCACTTTTTCGGCGTGATAAACAACAATTCGGTTTTGTGATTGATGAGGAAGGTGCTATTGAGGGCATCATCACGCTTCACGATATTTTAGAAGCTGTGATTGGTGATATGGACAACGATGACCCCGATGTCATCACCCGTGAAGATGGGTCATTTTTGGTGGATGGGACTATGCTCATCGAAGATGTCAAAGACCTGCTCGATGTCAAAGCCTTGCCAGAAGAAGACCGTTATAATACCTTAGCGGGATTTGTATTCTTTGAACTGGATAAAATTCCAACAGCAGGTGATAAATTTATCTGGGGAAAATATGAATTTGAAGTGCTAGATATGGATGGCAATCGTGTGGATAAGGTTCTCATCACACAACAATCGGAAGATTCAACTGAATAAAGGATAAAATAAAATGCCCTATCATGCCTATGCGGGACATGCGCCCCAAAAACCGTTAGAAGCCTTTAGCTATGACCCATCCCCATTGGGTGAACATGATGTCGAAATCAAAATTTCGCATTGTGGCATTTGCCATAGCGATATTCATATCCTCAATGGCGATTGGGGCGATGAATTTCCTTATGTCGCAGGACATGAAATCATCGGTACAATTACACAGAAGGGGCATCTGGTCACACATTTAGATATTGGGGCGCGGGTGGGTGTCGGGTGGCAATCGGGCAGTTGTATGACCTGTGAGTGGTGTGTGCGTGGTGAGACGAATCTTTGCCCCAATATGGTCTCGACCTGCCAAGACCATTTTGGCGGATTTGCCGATTTTATCCGCACAGATAGCCGTTATGCCTTCCCTATCCCAGAAAAATTGACCTCAGAAAACGCCGCCCCCCTACTGTGTGCAGGCATCACGGTTTATTCGCCCTTAGCGACGTTTGGCGTGCGCTCATCTGACCGTGTGGGCGTGATTGGTATTGGTGGATTGGGGCATTTGGGGATTCAATTCGCACATAAAATGGGATGTGAGGTGACGGCATTTTCTACCTCACCTGATAAAGCCGATGAAGCCAAATCATTTGGTGCAAGCCGATTTATCAACAGCAAAGACACAGACCAACTTAAATCGGGGCGCAACTCGTTAGATTTTTTGCTCTGCACCGTCAATGTCAATTTGGATTGGCGGGCATATTTGCGCCTCTTGCGCCCCAATGGGCAATTATGTCTCGTTGGCGCAATCCCAGAGGACATCAGCCTCCCCGCAGGGGCGCTTATTAGCAGTCAAAAATCAGTGCGAGGCGGTTCTATAGGGAGTAGAGCCATTATGCGCGAAATGCTCGAATTTTCTGCTCGTCATGGCATTGTTGCCCAAACCGAAACCATGCCTATGCACCAAATTAATAATGCCATCCAAAAAGTACGGGATAATCAGGCACGTTATCGCATGGTGGTCGTGAATAATTAGGCAGGATACGCATACACAGGGCGGTTGACCATCAAACCGACCTGTGTCCCTGCGGTATATACCTTATACGAATCGGTGCGGATAATGAGTGATGTGCCATCCCCCAAACGCACCCCCACGCGCTGGTCGTGTCCATAAAATTCTGACCATAGCACCTGTGCAGGCACACCCTCTGGCGAAAAATGCACCGCTTCTGGGCGCACCAATAACGCCACATCCCCGCGTGCCGATTCTATCAGGGGAATATCCCCTAATGCCGATTTTGCGGTCATGCCATCGGCTTGCGCGGGGATAAAATTAGCTTCCCCAACAAATTGCGCCACATCACGACTAGCGGGTTGGGTATAAATTTGATGGGGTGTACCAAATTGTAAAATTTGCCCTTCGCGCATCACAGCAACCTTATCGGCAAGGCTAAGGGCTTCTTCTTGGTCATGCGTCACGAAAATACTGGTGACTTTTGCCATACGCAAAATTGCCCGTATATCTGCCCGTACTTGGGCGCGTAATGCCGCATCAAGGTTAGAAAATGGCTCATCCAGCAATAAAATGCTGGGTTGTGGGGCGAGCGCACGCGCCAATGCGACCCGTTGTTGTTGCCCACCCGATAATTGGTGAGGCATCCGCCGTTCCAATCCATCCAACCCCACCACGCGGAGCATATCGGCAACACGGGCATTTTTATCACCGCGATACTGTCTGAGTCCAAAAGCGATGTTGGCAGAAACACTCAGATGTGGGAATAGGGCATAATCTTGAAAAACCATCCCCACACGCCTATCTTCTGGCTGAATCCAATCATTCCCCCCCGATACACGCCGTTCACCCAGCCAAATTTCTCCGTCATCAGGGGTTTCTAATCCTGCTATCAAACGGAGAGTGGTGGTCTTGCCACAACCACTTGCACCCAAAAGTGCCAAAATATCGCCACTGGCTAATTCAAAAGCAATATCATCAACGGCGGTCAACATGCCATACCGTTTCACTAACCCATTTACGCTAAGTGCGAATTGTGCCATTACCACGATCACCCAGTCTCATTAGTAACAAAACAGGGATTAATCCTACCACCAAAATGGTGAGTGCGGGAATAGCGGCGGCTTTCCAAAAAGATTCTGCCGCGAGGTAATATGTCCATAGGGCGAGCGTATCTGTCCCAAATGGGCGTAATAACAAGGTTACGGGCAATTCTTTCATCACATCCACAAACACCAAAATTGCCCCTGCCAGCATTCCTGTGCTGACCAATGGCAAATGCACCCGTAACAATACACGGCGGGTACGTGCGCCCAAAGTACGAGCGGCTTGTTCCATATTGGGGGTGACTTTTTCGAGGCTCGAATCTATGCTATTAAACCCGACTGCCATAAAGCGCACCACATAGGCATAAATGAGGATGACGATTGTCCCTGTGAGGAGCAAACTGCGGTCTATACGCCCCAACGATTCGGCAAAATCGGTCACTGCGTGGTCTAGGGGAGATAAAAATAATAATACACCCGCCGCCACAACTGCCCCGGGCATGGCATAACCGAGTGTGGCGAAGCGAGCTATCATGCGCGGAATCCGCCGTCTGCTAGTGGATGTGGTCTTACGAACACCATGCGCCACGATGAGCGCCAAAACGATGACCACCAACGCCGCTACACCCGCTAGGGATAGGCTTGTGCCAACATACTTGCCATAAACCTCTTTCCACGCGCCAACAGTAGGCTTATCAAATTCGCCAATTGCCCATGCGACCAATTGTGCCACAGGCATAATGAAGGCACATGCCAATAATATCCAACAGGCTAGGCTGGCGGATATATTCCCCCACCCATGCAATTTTACACGGGGCAAAATGCGCCCCCGTCCCCCTTGTTGATAGTAACGGGCGCGTCCACGCAAAAGGCGTTCTAGCCCAATCATCACCAACGCCACAAAAAAGAGCAATGCCGCCAATTCAGTGGCGGTTTGGCGGTCATTGCGAAATTCCCATACGCGCACAATGCCCTCGCTGAGGGTGGAATATCCAAAAAAGCGCACTGTGCCATAATCGGTCATGGCTTCCATCATCGCCAAAACCACACCCGCCACAATAGATGGACGTGCCAATGGCAAAATCAAACGGAAAAATGCCCGTGTGCGCGTATAGCCCATCATCCGCGCCGCTTCTACGGTGGATGCGGCTTGCTCACGAAATGCCGCCCGCGCCAATAAATAGACATACGGATATAACACCAGTGTTAGGACGAATATCGCCCCAAATGCCGAGCGTACCTCTGGAAACCATGCGTCCTTGCCAAACCATGCCCGCCATTGGGTATAAACAGGTCCCGCATAATCAAAGGACGCCATGAACACAAATCCCATGACATAGGCGGGGAGCGCCATCGGCAACAAGAGCAGTCGTTCAAACCATGCCCGCCCTGTGAATTGATAGGCGGTCACGAGCCATGCAAATCCCACACCCAATATGAATGTCCCAACCCCAACGCCTGCCATCAACACAAATGTGTTCGTGAGCATGGTGGGAAGTGTGGTCGCCCATAATTTTTCCCATAATTCGACAGTCGGGGTAAAAATACGAATGACCAGCCCACCCAATGGCAAAACGATAAACAATGCGATGAGGAGGGGTAAAATCAAAGATTTCCATCGTGGCACAGATGGAAACATCAGGGAAAAATGGGGTTTGCTAAATGAAATACTGCTCATGTATTTTTTCCTTTTTTGACCTCACCTACATCCTGTAAGGGCGCAACATGTTGCGCCCTTACATCTCCTCCATACAATTGGGGTGTAGGGACACGATATATCGTGTCCACCACGCTAGACTGGGGATGTAGATGGGGTAAGAAAATATTATTCACTCATGCCATAGCCAACACGCTCTAACAAATCGAGCGCGGGCAATTGATAGTCTTTGTATTCCGATACAGGGTAGGTCAAATCCAGTTGAAATTCGCCAAAGGCTTCCAAAATAGGATGCGCTTCTGCTTCAAGATGCACAGGATATTCAAAATTGGTGGTAGGAAAGCTCACTTCCCCATAGGTTTGATTTTCCAATGTGCTTAAATATTCAAGGAACAACACCGAATTATCATAATTCAATGCGGCAGTGGTGATTCCTGCGCCAGACAGGTTAAAAAATGCCCCGCGTTCTTCTTCGCCTTGATTGGGGAAAAAGAACTTGAGGGGGTAATCGGGGGTTTCATTGATGAGACGCGCCAAATAATATTGATTCACCACGCCCAAATCACATTGACCAGCCAACACCGATTCGATGATACGGGTATCGCTATCAATATAGGTGGGGTTATTTGCCACCCATCCTGCGACAACGGCTTCGGCTTCTTCTTCGCCCAAATGATAAATCAGGCTACTGGTGAGGCTGATGGTGTAAATATGTGCGCCAGGACGCAGACACAAGCGCCCTGCCCATTTGGGGTCGCCTAATGCTTCATAGGTGGATAATTCAGAGACATCCACGACTTCGGGATTATATACAAACCCACGCACGCGCTCACTCAAACCAACCCAGCGCATATCGGCATCGCGGAATTCGGCGGGGATGTTTTCAGTCAAAACATCCGACACAATGGGTTGCAACAAACCTTCATCGGCGGCAATGCCCAATGTGCCTGCATCCACTGTCATGAATACATCGGCAACGGTTCTATCGCCTTCGGCACGCAAACGGTCTAATAAAGCCTGATTCGAGCCTTGCGATACGCGCACTTCAATGCCAGTAGCTTCTGTAAAGGCAATAAAGGGTGCTTCTGTCGCGCCATAGTGACGGGTGGAATAGACATTCACCACACCTTTATTTTGGGCGGTGGCGGGCATAATGGCGATGTTGAACATCACCAACAAGCTGAACAACGATACAAATGCGGATAAACGACGCATTGAAAATCCTTTCATATAAGATAAGTCGAATCTGTGGTAAGATTCTTTTAATAGATAGATTGCTAACTTGCTTTTCCATGTGTATCTTCGCCAAAAGGACATGGGAGAGTGGGTTAGCAATTTTATTTTGGCATACATTTGTGGGGGAATCTACGAATGGGGTCAAGATTGTGATGAACGGTGCATGAAAACATGCCATTCATCATCAGAACATCGTGTATACAGGGGTGATAAATTAGAGTTATATTGGCTTATGCAAAAAAGTTAACAGGCGTTAAATTACGCCCCACTATGTGTAAGGGCGCAACATGTTACGCCCTTATGGAGTCTTTATAGGGGTTATAGTTGCAAAATTTGACGCACAACCATTTGCAATTCTTCTGGTTTATAGGGTTTGACGATATAGCGGTCAACATCGCGCAAGCGCCCGATGAGCCGATTGGTTGCATCACCATAGGCAGTTGTGACCACAATCGGGATGGTTTTGGTCTCTTGGTATTTTTTGATGATGTCCAAAAATTCCCACCCTGTCATACCTGGCATCCCAATATCGAGAACAATAAGGTCTGGTAAGCGATTTTGCTCCATGAATTCAATAGCAAATTCCGCCGTGAGACAAATAACCACCTCAATGCCAATGCGCTCTAAAATATGCGAGCCAAGTTCTGCCAAATAATCGGCATCTTCTACAAATAAAACCAATGGCTTATTAGGATTCTGGTCTGACATCTCACGATTCCTCTATTGTGCGCTCTATTCATCATGGGGACAAACACACCCCATACTCAGAATATACACCAATTATTGTTATTTCCATTGCAAAATATCTTTTACAAGGGTTCTAATTTGGTTTGGATGCGACTTCATAATGGATATTTAATTTTTCGCCCAAGCGAATTTTATCCCCCGATTGAATCAATTTGACCCGTTTTAACGGCACATCATTGAGGAATGTGCCATTTTTAGACTCTAAATCCTCAATGGTGAAGCCATCCAATGTATGCACAAGGCGCACATGATGACGGCTAATATCAGGCATATCAAGAACAATATTGTTGGTGGTATCGCGTCCAATCGTCACCACAGAGGTTTCCATCGCGTATGCGACCCGTGTCGCCCCACTATCTATCACCAAACGATGTTCTTTAGCCAATCCCACATCCACAATGGTTTTCATCTCTTGTGAAATGCGAACATCATCGGGGTTATAAGCAGATTCTACCTCTTTGAGCAACTCTATTAAATCTTCCCATGCGCGAGCTTGGCTAAAATCTAAACAACGCAACACCAACAAGCGACGTGGAATTTGTGCTTCTTTGAATAATATGGGGATAACCGTCAACCCAATGCCCAACGCAAATGACCACTCATACGTGACCATCGCCGATTGTAGTGATTGTGGTGTGAGGATGACAATCATGGCAAATGAATCACCAATGGCATTATCTACCCCATGATGCCAAACCTCATCCATATAATTGGCTCTAGCGGGGTCTATCCATACCTTAAATCCTGCTTTTTCTAATTCTTTTTGGGTACTATGGGCAAAAGGAGCATCTTCTTCTAAATATGATAAAAATATGTGTGCCATAAATTATTTTTTCCCTTTGACTCGCTTCAACGCATAAGTCTATTATAACATTTTGTGAGATTTATGCGTGGCAAATATACCCCCAGAAAAAGGGTCTTATCTGCCACTTATTTCGTTACATGCGAAACACCCCGTATTCAGTATCAGCGATAGGTTGGTTCAATGCCGCGCTCAATGCCAACCCCAAAACACGGCGTAGGTGCAACGGGTCTATGACCCCATCATCCCATAGGCGTGCCGATGAATAATAGGGTTCGCCTTCGCGCTCATATTTATCCAAAATCGGTTGCTTAAATATCGCTTGTTCCTCTGGGGTCATATCAGGCGCACCAGCGCGTGCCAATTGGTCACGTTTGATGGTCAATAGCACATTGGCGGCTTGTTCCCCACCCATCACACTAATACGCGCATTGGGCAACATCCATAAAAAGCGAGGCGAATAGGCGCGTCCACACATACCATAATTGCCCGCCCCAAAACTTCCACCAATGACCACCGTCAATTTTGGCACATCGGCATTGGCGACAGCATGAACCATTTTTGCCCCATCTTTGGCAATCCCACCCGCTTCATAGGCTTTGCCCACCATAAACCCTGTGATATTTTGCAAAAATAGCAGGGGAATTTTACGCGAGGTGCATAATTCAATAAAATGCGCCCCTTTCATTGCCGATTCGCTAAATAGCACACCGTTATTGCCAATAATACCCACAGGGTAGCCCTCTATCCGTGCAAAGCCTGTGACTAGTGTCGTGCCATAATTGGCTTTGAATTCGCGGAATTTGCTCCCATCTACCAAACGGGCAATCACCTCGCGCACATCATAACTTTCGCGGAAGGTGGTGGGTAAAATGCCATATAAATCATCGGCGGGGTATAGGGGTTCTTCTGGTGCAATCACATCGAGTGTCACTCGCTTTTTGCGGTTAAGCGTGGCGACAATTCCCCGCACAATCTCTATGGCGTGCATATCATCTTCAGCATAATGGTCTGCCACACCCGATTGATGGGTATGCACATAAGCCCCGCCAAGTTCTTCTGCCGTGACATCTTCGCCTGTGGCGGCTTTGACCAATGGCGGACCTGCCAAGAAAATGGTGCCTGTTCCTTTGACAATGACCGTTTCATCAGACATAGCAGGCACATACGCGCCACCCGCCGTACAGCTCCCCATCACACACGCGATTTGCGGGATTTTTTTGGCACTCATCCGCGCCTGATTAAAGAAAATCCGACCAAAATCATCGCCATCGGGGAACACCTCATCTTGCATGGGCAAAAATGCGCCCCCGCTATCTACCAAATAAATACAGGGCAAATTATTTTCTAACGCCACTTGTTGCGCCCGTAAATGCTTTTTGACCGTCATCGGGAAATAACTCCCGCCTTTGACGGTGGCATCATTGGCAACAATCAGACATTCCACACCACTCACCCGCCCTATCCCCACGACAATACCCGCGCATGGGGCTTCACCATCATACAAATCCCACGCCGCAAACGGGGCAATTTCTAGGAATGGTGTATTGGGGTCTACTAGGGCATTAATGCGGTCACGCACAAACATCTTGCCTTGTTCACGGTGACGTTGTTGATATTTTTCGCCACCGCCTTCATAGACCAATGCCAAACGGCGATGCAGTTCATCAGATAAACCACGATGATGGGCGACATTGCGCGAAAATTGTTCTGAATCACGCTCGATATGCGTTTCTAAAATATCCATAGTTGCTCCTAAAAATTTAATTTTGATTCACAGATGAAAAGCATAACCCTTTTGAGCAAAAAACGGTATATGCACTAATAGGCACTAACCAATTATTTAGAAGTTTTTATCTCTCAATTCGCAGTTTTGCTAGTACAATAAAATCATATAGCATTTATTGTAGAAATCAGGGTAATTTAGATGACAAAATTCCATCAACGCTATCTCTGGGGGGCAGTGGCATTTTTATTTTTATGCTTGGCACTCATCCCCGCGCAAATCACTGCCCAAACGCCCACCCCACCCCAAACTTTTCGGGTGATTGTGGGGGTGAATGCACCCTTCCGCGCAGAAGGGGAACTAGCAGGGGGTAATGCCATTTTATTTCAACGGGCGGCTATCGCCAACCGACAACGGCTCATTACCACTGCACTCCGTAATAGCAACATCTCCCTCGCTAGTTTGCGCCAATTTCAGACTATCCCCTATATGGCACTCGAAGTAGATGCCGCGGGGTTACTCGCATTACAACTGAATAGCAATGTCACCAGCATTGTCGAAGACCAAATCCGTTATATCAGCACCAGTAGCGCCAATACGGTAGTCAATGCCCCTGCCGCATGGTCGGCAGGATATGATGGCACAGGCTATGTGGTCGCCATTTTAGATACAGGGGTAGATTTTAATCATCCATCACTTTTTAGCAAACGGCTTGCAGAAGCCTGTTTTAGTAGTAACTATGCCCCACAAGGGGCAATATCAGCTTGTCCCAATGGTCAAGAAACGCAATATGGTTATGGGTCAGCTATGCCACCATCCAGCCTAACTTGTCCCGATTGCGCTCATGGGACGCATGTGGCGGGAATCGCGGCAGGCAATGGGTCGGGGCAAGGTGCATCACATAATACTTTTCGTGGGGTGGCACCCGGTGCATCACTCATAGGGGTCAATGTATTTACCCTCGATACCAGTGGTGATTTAGTTGGTAGTTATGACAGTGACCAAATCGCAGGGTTGGAATATGTCTATAGCTTACGCGGGTCATATAACATTGCCTCTGTCAATTTGAGTTTGGGAGGTGGGCAATATTTCAGTGAAGCGGACTGCAATAATTCTGATAGTGGGGGGTACTATCGGGCGGCGGTCAATAATTTGGTCGCCGCCAGAATTGCAGTGGTTGCGGCTTCTGGAAATGAATCGCGTACATCTTCGATGGGTGCGCCAGCTTGTTTGACCAATGTCGTGAGTGTTGGCGCGACGGATGATAGTAATGTCGTGGCAGGTTTTTCTAATAGTGCCAGCTTTTTGGATTTATTGGCACCGGGGGTCGGCATTGTATCCACTGTACCTGATGGATTCTATGCGAGTTCTAGTGGCACATCTATGGCGACTCCATATGTGGCGGGGACATGGGCAATTATGCGTCAAGCCTACCCTAACGATTCAGTCAATAGCATTTTAACCCGCCTGCAAACCTATGGGTTATTGGTCACAGACAATCGTAACGGCATTCAAAAACGCCGTATCAATGTCGCAAATAGCTTGCCCGCCCCCGCTTCAATCGCTTTTAGCACCGCAACGAGTTCTCAATCTGAAGGGCAAGTCCTCAGTATTCCCATTAACCTCACGGTTGGCGCAGGTGCAATTAATGTATCTAGCCCATTCACAATCAACCTCACCTATACAGGTAATGCCACCCGAAATGTGGATTATACCGCGCCTAATACCATCACATTCACCCGTAGCGGTGGCTGGTCTCCAAATACCGTTTATCCCGCCGCCGCAACATTGCAAATCACGATTCTCAATGATGATGTGATTGACCCATTAGAAAATATCACCATTACCCTTGTTGTGAATGGAGGCACTCCCATAACATTGGGAAGCCCCATCATCAATGTTGCAACCATCTTTAATACCAATATTCAAGCCACTGGGGTAATCAATTTCATCAACCCATCTGCGACAGTAGGTGAGTATGGCGAATATGGTCAAACCAACCCCATCCTCATTCCTGTGCAGATGAACGTCATCAATGGAAAACCCAATATCCTTGGCACAGTGAGCGCCAATATCACCTATGGGGGAAGCGCCGTACTCAATACCGATTACACTGCCCCAACCAGTGTCACGTTTACAGGCACAGATTTTGGTCAAGGCACGCATACGGCTTATGTCCCCATCACCATTTTATCACGGGCAGGCATACAAGGGGCGCGAACCCTCACCCTCACCTTGCAAGAACCACCGCACGCCTTTGTTGATTTGGGGGTGACACAACCCAACGCCACCATCAATATTATTGAAGGCGGTCAAATCAGGATGACAGAAAACGAATTGCGCTCTGAAATCATGGAACTGGTGCAATCTGACCATCTCATTAATTCCGTTTTGCCAGATTTTATTACGGGTACAGGCATCACGATGGTGGTCGTGTTGGATGATGGCACAGTTGGAACAGTGAGCATCACCATGAACAGTCAAAACGGGGCGCATCGTGTGATTTTGGGTGCTATGTTGGTGAATGGCGTGCCTGCCCCAACCAGTTTTGTTGATACAATCAACGCCGAATTACCTGAACTCGTCATTGCTGGCATGAATAACTTTATGACGAGACGGACAGGTGAAGCACAACGGCTCGAAATCATGCAAATTGGCGATAGTGACATCACATTTAGCTATTTACCCTAAAATGTTGGGTCATTGGGGATGAGGCGCTTGGCACGCGCTTCATCCGCTTTGGCTTCTTCTTCTTGACCATTACCCCGATACGCTTCTGCGCGGGCTAATAATAACTCGGCATAAATGCCCATGATGGTTAAGCCTTCGGCGCTGGTGATGGTGGGGGCATCCAAAATTTTTGCGGGGGCATCATCGGAGAGCGCATAGCGCGTTTTTATCATCTCTAGCGCCTCGCCATAATAAGCAATTGCCATCGCAAAATCGCCCATCATCCCCGCAAAATCACCCGCCCAACGTAACCACACCCATTTTTTGGGCAATGTTTTGATAAGTGATAATCCAGCAGGTGCATCACCCATTTTTTGATAAATGAACAATAGTGATTCACATAAACGGTCATCAGAGGGGTGATTAGTCATCGCTGTTTGCAATACACCCCGCGCCACGCTCAATTCACCGAGCCGATAGTGAAGCATCGCCCGTTTGATATGGTCAGTCGGTGATAAATTAGGCAAGCGGTCATATTCTTGTGTGGCAAGCCGTTGGTCGGTCTCATCGCCATGTGCCAATAAATCTAACCACAGGCGTAAGGCTTGCTCATGGTCTGCATCATCTAAAACCCTATCGGCACGAAAATAATCTGCCAAAACTTGCCGTGCGTCCGTCAATTCACCCGTTTGCAAAAACGCATTGGCAAGTTGTAAGGGGGAATAAGGCATATCCTAATCCCCCGCTTGCAATTCATGTGTTTCATGGGCTTTATTGACCATCAGGGGCAAGCGCACCGTAAAGCATGTGCCTTCTGCCTCTTCGCTTTGGACGCTAATCGTGCCACCATGCAATTCGATAATTTCTTTGGTGATAGATAATCCTAGCCCTGTCCCCGTATTATAATCACTCACACGGAAAAATGGCTTAAAAATATCTTGTAACAGGTGCTGTGGAATCCCAATACCTGTATCGCGCACATCTAATTCGATAAAATTGGGTGGTTCATCCCCAATGACCTCGCTATAGCGTAGGTCAATGGTAATTTTGCCACCCTCTGGCGTGTAATTGATGGCATTGGTGAGCAAATTCGTGACCACTTGGGCAATCCGTTCTGAATCTACCATGACCATCAATGGTTCTGCTGGTGAGTGATAATGAATTTTGAGCAGGCGCTTATCTGCCTCTGGAATTTGGGTATCTACAATCTCTTGTACCAATGATTGCATTTGCACAGGCGCACGTCGTAAGGTGATGACCCCATGCTCAAAACGCGATACATCCAACAAATCATCCACCAATTTCCGCATCCGTTCTGTGACAGAAGTGAGGACGGGCATGTGTTTTTCGAGTGTATCGGGGCGTTTTTGGAGCAGATATAAGCGGGTTTTGATATTGGTGATGGGTGTGCGGAGTTCATGCGATGCCGTCGCAATAAACCGTGTTTTTTGTGCTTCGAGTTGTTTTTCGGCGCTAATATCACGCATGACGGTCACAGCACCACCAAGCTCCCCTTCTCCACGTAACACACGGGTGATGACCAAACTGGCATCAAAAATTTCACCATCTTTACGGCGCAAACGCACTTCACCTTGCCAAAGCCCATAGCGCACAATTTTATCTTGAATTTGGCGGATGAATACATCTACATCAGCGACATCCACCACCATCATTTTCCAAATCAGATTTTGATTTTTGAGCCATTCTTCGGATGTATACCCTGTGAGTCGGCTCATAGAGGTGTTGATATAGCGTGTCCGACTACGCCTATCTGAATACAGCACCCCTTCGGTCATAGCATCCAAAATGGCACGAAGTTGAGCGCGTTCACTTTCTAATTCTACAGTGGCATCAGAGACGCGCCGACGCAATTCAGACGCATTGAGGTTAACCGCCTGAAAGAGTTGTGCATTTTGGATGGCAATTCCTGCCTGATTAGAAAAGGTCAATAAGCGATTGGCATGTGCCGAAATAAATTGTCCCGCATTACGACTGGCAACCGTCAAAAAGCCGATGACACGCCCTTGTGTTTGCATTGGCACACAAATATACGAGTTCACCCAGCGAATCTCATCCACATCCAACCAATCGGCATCGCCTTCGGCATCTTGCATCACAATAGGCGTGCGGGAGTCATGAATACGGCGCAAAATAGGGATTGAATCGAGATAATAGCGGTCTTTATCCGCAGAGATATAAACAGCTTCACCATTCACATAACGACAAAAGCGCAAATGACGAATATAAATTTCATCTTCGACCAAAATGATACTCGCCGCATCATGCGGTGGCACAACCCGCCCCGCATAGAGCAAAATACGGTCTACGACATCATTGAGTTGTAGACTTTCTGTCAATACCGCAGACGCATCGCTTAGGGCTTCGGAAAGTTTGCGTTGTTCGCGTTCTGCATGTTCGGCTTGTTCACGCACTTGTACCTGCCGAATAAGGTCTTTGTTGATTTCGATTAAATCTTTCGTCCGATTTTTAACCTCATCTTCGAGCAATTCATTGGCAAGTTGAAGTGTTTCTTCTGCCAATTTACGCTCTGTAAT
>JANRKU010000130.1:0-15980 GCA_033763335.1 bacterium | reverse complement strand
TATTGATAAAACGGGCTTTAACCCCCTTTGGGCTTCGGTGATGAACGACCTCACAACAGGTAATAATCGGCTCACCGATGAAGCTGTGAATTTGGGCATGAGTGTTCGCACAGGTGCATTAGAAGAGTTTAATCGCTATTCTGATTTACCCTCTTGGGGCGCACCTGCAATAGAGGTCAATGGCTATTACTATCAACAGATTGACTTTGCCCATCCCTTACGTGCCAATCTAACCCGCATTCTTGCCACCGAAAATGAAGCATGGGGAAACCCTGATATGACAGGCTTTGTGTCGGCATATTATGATACCAATTATGTTGTGAGGCTCAATATGTTAAAGGCGCTTCAACTTCAATTAAATTGGGTCAATTTTTCGCTGAATACGTATGAGGTCAATCCCCCACTCATGGACTATGTTCGCTTAACATTGGGCAAAACAGCAACCGATTCGCCTGATGCGTGGGTGCTATTACGTGAATGGCGTGATATGGAGTATTTTTTGGCGGGTTTGCAAGAAGCAGAAAGTTATGCCGATTTACGGTTATTTCGCAATTGGGAACGCTGGTTATATCAGCGTGATATCGCCCCAAATGGCATGACAATTGGTGTTGATAATACCATTTCACCACTCTTGATTGGCATTGAAAACGATGCTTACGACTATACTGCTTCTGAATCACGGCGCACAGACCATGCCAATGGCAGTGATTATATCTATTTTGCCATTGACGATAATTTCCTCAAAGACTCTGACCAGTCTGTGCAAATTCTGGTGACATATTTAGATAATTTTGTGGGGACATGGTGGGTAGAATATGACGCGGGCGTAGACCGTGTTTTTCATGCTACCCCTGCACAAGTTATGGTCAATGACATGCAGTGGAAAACAGTTACATTCGCCATCTCTGATGGGTCTTTTGGCAATCGGCAAACAGGAGATATGGATTTTCGGTTATATAATGGGGGCGAACATGATTTGACAGTGCAATTCGTCCGCATCATAAAAGAATAAACCGAATTTCTACGGTTTAATCAGCGATAAAATCGCCCCCAAGCGTTTGGCATCACTGGTGAGTAATTTTGCCAGTGAGCGACCACTTTCTACCATAAAATCATAGCGTTCCGATGTGGGATAGGCTTCCACTGCCACACGCAATAATGCCGCCACAAGGTCATCGGATGGCACTTCGGACGCATTCAACACCAACCGAAAAAATTCCTTATTTTGGGTGAAATAATACACTTCTTCTGCGGTACATTGACGCACAATGGAGAGGCTCATGGGTGGGCGTGGGGGCATACTCTGAATAAAATTGCGCCACAAGCCATAGCCGATATTCAACACACTGATTTCGACCGGAATCATGCGATTTTCGCGTTGGTCACGCAAAATATTGGGGTCTACCGATTCTGCCATGACCAATTCGCTCACCAATAAATCGTCTTTGATTTCGACTGCATATACCAGCCCAAGCGCGAACATGGATTCATCATTGGCAATGGGTACTTTGACAAATGAGCCAAAATCATGACGATAGCTCAATTTTGTGCTATGTGTGCCACAGGTATACCCGCGTGTGCTGGCACGGAGTACCCGCCCAATGATGTCTTCTACCGATTCAGTCATGTTTTTTAATATCCTTATTCGTCATCTGTAAATAGGAGTGATTCTTGTTTGCTTGTGGGAACACTTTGGGCTTTTTTAAGCACCTCAAAACTGAGCGGAATGTCCATGCGCTTATTTTCATCTATGATTTCGGCAATGGTAACAATTTGGATGCGGGGATAGCTACGCCCCATAAGTGGATGTGTATAAAATCCTGTTTGGATAGCTTCTTCCAACATCGGCTTAGTGGGTGGTTCTAGTGTAATAAATATGCCTAGTTCCGCGCCTTCCCGTTCTCGGTCATTATTGAATTTAGATATATCTCCACGACTAACTTTGCCAGATTTCACTTGGAAAACCAATTTAGACGTTTCATTCATGCCAGATAGAAAATAAGCAGTACCATCAATACCCTTATCTGCCCCTTTTTTATCGTTGATAACGGCACGATTGTTGCTATAAGTAAGGACTGCCCATTTTTCAAACTCTTTACGCAAGCGGTCATCTTTTTTGTGTGCTAATGCCTTTGCAGAGTCAATATCGCGTGGGATGCCATTGATAGTAATGGTATCTTTAATCTCAACGCCATATTGTTTTTCTAATCGTTGCAAAATAAGAGCAATACTTTGATAAGTGATGTCTATACCAATCCAATTACGTTTTAGCCTTTCGGCAACAGCAACGGTTGTTCCACAACCACAATAGGCATCCAAAATCGTATCCCCCTCATTACTTGATGCCATAATAATACGCTCTAAAAGTGCTTCTGGTTTTTGTGTTGGATAACCAAGACGCTCTTTTGATTGAGAATTAAGGAGTTGTATTTCCCAAACATCATTTTCTGCGACCCCTTCTGGATTCACAGATGTTTCATATACATCATCGCCTTTTATGCGTGTATGGTAATTTTGTTTGCGCTTTAATGACTTCTCAGTATAAGGGGTGAACAAGCGATTGAAAGTGTGATTATTTGCAGATTTGGTATAGAAAAATATAACATCGTGCATTTTAAGAAAACGTCGTGCTTCACCCGTCCAACGACGATAGCGCCAAATAATCTCGTTTTGATATTCACCACCACTGGGCAAAAAAACTGCATCTAAAATTAATTTTAGATAATGGCTGGCGGTTGAATCACAATGCAGATAAAAACTGCCAGTTGATTTTAAGACACGATGAATTTCGACAATGCGAAATGTCATGCTGACTAAATATGCCAGCAAACTACCTTCTTTTATCACAAGTTGTAAACCGCGAATTAAATCTACAACCTGAGTTGAGTAATAGCCCTTTTCATTGGCAACAATTTCCTGAAATCCTTGTTTAGCGAGGGTATCCCATGTCCATGTATCTATAAATGCTTGGGCTTGTGCCTTATCTTCTTTGCCAATGTTATTATAAATTTGGTTATAGTTGCGCTTGCTGTTGAAGGGAGGGTCTATATAGCACAAATCTATACTCTCAGATGGAATATTTTTCCGCAAGATTTCGAGATTATCCCCATAATATAGGCTTTTCATCGTCTGTCCCTTTTATGACTATCATGGTATTGGCAAAAATCGTCTAAAATAATTGGCATGTCGTTCATTTTATCATAAAAAAGCAAATTTGTTCAAATTATATGCTAGGAAGGGATTCATCATGAAACGTTGGAATGGTTGGGGCGATACCACCCATCAAAGCCATCTGCCTACAGGGGCAGATTCATTTTTAGAAGCGCGTGTGGGGGTTGCTACCCCGCCAAAAGATGCCACACTGAATCAGGTGGTGGCGACTGTGCCACCCAGCCGACTGAAAGTCCACCCGCTCATCAAGACAGATGCCCAAGACCGTTTGTTGCACGCACGCGGACAAAGTTTTGCCGATTGGCACGCGCTCCGCACAGGGCAAATCGGGGTTTTTCCAGATGGCGTTGCTTATCCTATCAACGAAGAAGATGTGAAGGCGCTTATCGCCTATGCCAAAGAGACAGGCACAAAATTGATTCCCTATGGTGGCGGGACGAGTGTGGTGGGGCATATCAACCCACAACCGAGCGACCAACCCATCCTTACTGTGGATATGGGGCGGATGAATCGGCTGATTTCGTTGGATGCCAATACCCGTCATGCCACATTTGGCGCGGGGATTGCGGGTCCAGACCTCGAAGCGATGCTCCGCGCACAAGGGTTTACACTAGGGCATTATCCCCAGTCGTTTGAATATTCCACGCTGGGCGGATGGATTGCCGCACGCTCTAGCGGACAGCAATCACTCCACTATGGCAGAATTGAGCAACTTTTCGCAGGAGGGCGCATCGAATCGCCATTAGGGACATTGGATATGCCCAATTTCCCTGCATCGGCGGCAGGTCCCGATTTGCGTCAATGGGTGTTGGGGTCAGAAGGGCGCATGGGCATCATCACCCAAGCCACATTACGAATTTCGGCACAGCCCGAAGTGGATGAGTTCCGTGCCGTATTTTTCCCCGATTTTGAGAGTGGAATCGCCGCCGCCCGCGAAATTGTCCAATCAAAATTGCCACTCTCCATGTTGCGCTTTAGCACAGCAATCGAGACAGAGACCAATTTGGCGTTGGCAGGCAAGCGCAGGCTCATTAATCTGCTAGAAGATGTCCTCTCCACACAAGGCATCAAAGACAAAAAGACGATGTTCATTTTTGGGGTCACAGGTTCTAAGGCATTGGCACGTTTGGTCGTCAAAGAGGTGCATGGCATCGCGGGACGGTATGGCGGGGTGCATTTGCGGATTGGCAAAATTTTTGGTGGTCAATGGCGCAAAAATCGCTTTCATACACCCTATTTGCGGAATACTCTGTGGGATGCGGGTTATGCGGTGGATACGGTTGAGACGGCAACCGATTGGACGAATACACCCTCTCTCGTCAATTTAATAGAACGGTCATTGCACACCACCCTGGCGGATATTGGCGAAAAGGTGCATGTATTCACCCACCTATCGCACTTATATCCCTATGGCACGAGTATTTATACCACCTATGTATTTCGGATTGCCCCCACACCCGATGAAACCTTGCGCCGTTGGCAACAACTCAAAGAGGGGGTGAGCCGTGTGATTGTGGATAACGGTGGCACGATTAGTCATCAACACGGGGTAGGGCTTGACCACATGCCTTATTTGCCCACCGAAAAAGGTGAATTGGGCATCAACGCCATTCAATCGGCGGTGAAATTCTTTGACCCCGATGGGCTGATGAATCCGAATAAATTGGTGTAAAAATTATATTCAGTAATCGGTCAATATTAGTAGGGGCGCAACATGTTGCGCCCTTACGCGCTATTCTGGTGTGATAACATATCAGACACGTTAGGGGTTTCTGTCTGTCATAAAAAATATCATATTGGTGATAAACATCCTGTGGGATACATCACCATCACCTGTTATAATCTACACACAAACACACCCCAATATCGCGCATTTTGCCCGTAAACGGTGTAATCATGGTAAGCACATCAAAAAAATTTAAGGAGCATGTTTATGTCGAATCCACCAGTAGCGGTGCAGAAATTCGGTCAAAGCATCTGGATAGATAACATCCGCAGAAAATTGCTAGAAGATGGCACATTTCAGAAGATGATAGATGATGATGGCGTGGTCGGTGTGACCTCAAATCCGTCCATTTTTCAAAAAGCCATTGGTCAATCTGACGATTACGATAGCATTATCAGCACCCTGATTGAATTTTCTCCAGAAGAAGTATATGAAAAACTCGCAGTAGAAGATATTCAACGCGCCGCCGATTTATTCCGCCCGATTTATGATAGCACCAATGGACGCGATGGCTATGTCAGCCTCGAAGTCTCCCCATTGCTCGCCCGTGATACACATGGCACAGCACTCGAAGCCATTCGGCTATCTAAAGCGGTGAATCGCCCCAATTTGATGATAAAAATCCCTGCCACACCAGAAGGCATCCCCGCCATTGAAGCGACTATCGCAGAGGGGATTAATGTCAATGTCACCCTTATTTTTTCGGTGGCAAATTATGTGCAGGTGGCAGAAGCCTATTTGCGCGGATTAGAACGCCGTCATGCCGAAGGCTTGCCCATCAACAATATCGCCTCTGTTGCCAGTTTCTTTGTGAGCCGTATTGATACGATGATTGATAAAATCCTCGAAAATAACATCCATTCCGCACGGGTAGCGAGTGATATTGCGCGGGTACAAGCCAATTCTAAATTACTCGGACGGGCGGCGATTGCCAATGCACGCCTCGCCTATCAACGTTTTTTGAGCATTTTTAACAGTGAGCGATTCGCGCCCCTCAAAGAGGCTGGCGCACAAGTACAACGCCCCTTATGGGCATCTACCAGCACCAAAAATCCCGCTTATCCCGCGACATTATATGTGGATTCGCTCATCGGGCGCGATACAGTGAATACCGTCCCCCCCGAAACATTGGTCGCCTTCAAAAATAGCGGAACGGTGAAAGAAGAGACCATTCTGGATAAAAGTGATAATCCACAAGACCTGTTTGACCAATTGGCAGAGGTTGGCATTGAAATTGACCATATCACCAAACGCCTACAAGATGATGGTGTCGAAGCCTTTGTGGTCGCATTTGAAGATTTAATCACCCAAATCAAATCGAAACGCGCTATTTTGAACACAGGCATGATGGAACGGCAAAAATTGGCATTGGGCATTTATGCCAATCATGTCAAAGATGCCACCACCCAACTCACCAACACCTATTTTAATTCGCGCATTTGGAATCATGATGGTAGCCTTTGGAAAGACCATGGACCCACCATTGCCAAAATTCAAAATCGGTTAGGCTGGTTGGATGTCCTGAATACAATGGATATTGAGCGTGTCAAAAAATTACAGGCTAGTATCAAAGGGGCTGGATTTACCCATGTCGTATTATTGGGGATGGGTGGCAGTAGCCTCGCGCCAGAAGTGATGGCACAAACATTTGGGATTCAACCCAATTTCCCCGAATTATTGGTCATAGACAGCACCAATCCTGCCCAAATCAAGCGGATTGAAGACCAAATTAAATTGGATAAAACCCTTTTTATCGTTGCCAGCAAATCGGGGTCTACCATCGAAACTGCCTGTTTCCAAAAATATTTTTATGCCAAAACAGGCAATAATGGGGCGCAATTCATCGCTATCACCGATGAAGGAAGCGCACTCGCAAAAGAGGCACAAGCCAATCATTTCCGCGACATTTTTATCAACCCATCAGATATTGGCGGACGTTATAGCGCACTCAGCTATTTTGGACTCGTCCCCGCCGCCATCATGGGCTTGGATATTGACCGTTTTTGGAGCAATGCCCGCAATATGATAGAAGCCAGTGGTGATTCCATCCCCGATGAGCAACATCCGGGCATCTCATTGGGGGCGATTATCGGCGCATTGGGTCAACAGGGACGCGATAAAATTTGTATTTTTGCCAGCCAATCTATTTCTAGCTTTGGCAATTGGGTTGAACAATTGGTGGCAGAAAGTATCGGTAAAGAGGGCAAAGGGGTTGTGCCTGTGGTCGGTGCAACCGTTGGTCGTCCACATGATTATGCTAGTGACCGTTTATTCATCTACCTCAAGGTGTTGGATGATAAGAGCAACGATGAACTTGATGAGCAAATCAAAACGCTCCGTGAAGCTGGTCATCCACGTGTGACCCTTTTGCTGGATGACCCATACGCAATCGCAGGCGAGTTCTTTCGTTGGGAATATGCCACTGCTGTGGCGGGGCAATTGTATAAAATCAATCCATTTGATGAATTGAATGTCACCGAGAGCAAAGAAAATACAGGGCGTTTATTGGCACATTATCAAGAACATGGTGCATTGCCAAAACGCACCCCCTTCCTCGTTGGCGACCATACCGAATTGTATATCAGTGACCACACCCTCGCGCCTTTGCGTGAATTGGGTGAGGCACATGGATATAACATCAATAGCCGTTTAGAATTGTTGGCGGCACAATTTAATGGCACCCATTCTGGTGATTATTTTGGCATCTTAGCCTATTTGCCCAATGAGCCACAAATCCATGAAAAATTGGAGATGATTCGTCGTCGCTTGCGCCATGCGACCCGCCGTGCGGTTACACTCGGTTATGGTCCGCGTTATCTGCATAGCACAGGGCAATTACATAAGGGCGGGGCGAATAATGGGGTGTTTATCCAAATTACCGCCGACCACACTGTTGATTTACCCATCCCCGATATGCCCTACACCTTTGGTATTTTGAACGATGCCCAAGCGGCGGGTGATATTGAGGCACTCGAAGCGCATGAACGCCGTGTGATTCGCCTGCATATTAAAGGCAATATTTTGTCTGGCATAGATAAATTGCTTGATGCGATTGAATTTGTATCGGAAAGACGGCAATAAGTTTTATTATCTGTTAGGGACGGCATATATATCGTGCCGTCCTTAGTCGCATTGACATGATTTATACCCCACATGCCACTATTTGACGGGCAAAACTACCCACATCGTTGGCGGGATTATTCACACCATACAGGCGCACCGCCATAAATGCCCCGTCCATCAATAAATAGAGCTGATTGGCAAGTCCCTGTGGATTTTTTGCGCCCATGCTGTCACATAATGCCAATAATCGCGCCCGTACCGCCTCTTTATTGGCGAGTGCCACGCCATGACTAGGGTGGGTTGGGTCTGGAAATTCGCTGGCGGCAATCAAAAATGGACAGCCATAACAGGATGGGGTAGAAATCAATTTTTGTAACGCATCGAATATAGCAATCAATTGGGCTTGTGGGGTCTCATGTGGGGCAGTTGCGCCATCAATCCATGCCCAAAATTGCCGATTCATCTCTTCCAAATAGGCGACAATCAGGTCGTCCTTCGACTTAAAATGCCGATATAACGTGGCTTTGGCAATATTTGATTGTTCAATAATCATATCAATGCCAATGGCACGATACCCATATTGAAAAAATAAATTCCCCGCCACTTCTAAGATTTTTTCTCGTGCAGATGACACCATCACAAATTCCCTCCTTGACACAAGACAGACTTGTCTGTATAGTAATTGCATAAGGTAGACAGGTCTGTCTTTATCGTAATGGTAAATGGCATAAAACGCAATAGCTCTTGAAGGGATGGTCTACGATGACACATAAAATTGCTTTGGTGACGGGTGCAAATGGGGGAATTGGTCAGGCGGTTGCCTCTGAACTAGCTGGCATGGGCATAACAGTTGTGTTGGTTTGTCGGGATGAAAAACGTGGGGAAGAGGCAAAAGCCAATATTCAAGCCTTACACCCAAAAGCCAATTTGGATTTAATGATAGCCGATTTATCATCACAACAATCTATTCGTGACTTGGCAAATCGCTTTATGGGTAAATATCCGCATTTGGATATTCTTATCAACAATGCGGCGGTGCATAAATCTAAACACACTCTCACCGTAGATGGTTTAGAGACCATGTTTGCCACCAACCATTTGGGTTATTTTCTGCTTACTCTTTTGCTGATGGATAAACTCAAAGCCAGTGATGGTGCGCGGGTACTCAATGTGACCGCCCCCTCTACCTCCCAACTGGATTTTGATGATTTGCAAGGCGAAAAACAATTCAACCCATTGGTACGATTTGGTATGTCAAAAATGGCAAATTTACTTTTCACCTTTGCGCTCGCCCAAAAATTAGCCAATACCAGCATCAGTGTATATGCGATTCATCCGGGCTTGGTGAAATCGGGCATTTTGCGCGAAGCCAATATCGTTATTCGTACCATCTCCAGAGCCATATCAAAAACACCTGAATACGCGGCAAAAGGGATTGTGCAGGTGGCAACATCACCCGAATTTTCTGGCAAGACGGGCGGGTTTTTTACCTATGGCAAGCCCATTAAAGCGCCAGATTATGCTCAAGATACCACCATTCAACAACGCCTCTGGGACATCAGTCTCAAGTTAACCAATACCACCTTTTAATTATTGCAATGGATAGAAGGAGCAATGATATGAAAATCGGCATTTTAGGCACGGGCGGGGTTGGACAAACCATCGCACTCAAACTAAACGAATTGGGTCATGCTGTGATGATTGGCACGCGAGATGTGACCGCTACCCTCGCTAATGTCACCCCCGATGGGTATGGCAATCCGCCGTTTAGCGCATGGCATAAGGCGAATCCTGCCATTCAATTGGGGTCATTTAGCCAAGCCGCCACACATGGTGAGGTGATTATCAACGCCACAAACGGCTTTGGGAGCATCCCCGCCCTAGAAGCGGCTGGCGAAGCGAATTTGAACGGTAAAATCCTCATGGACATCTCAAATCCACTAGATTTTTCAAAAGGGATGCCACCATCACTTTTTGTATCGAATACCGATTCCCTTTCAGAACAAATTCAAGCCCGTTTTCCATTGGTCAAGGTCGTCAAAACACTCAATACGCTCACGGCGGCGTTGATGGTGAACCCTTCTGCGTTGGCAGATGGCGACCATCATATTTTTGTCAGTGGCAACGATGCCGATGCCAAAAATACGGTTGTAGGATATTTGAAAACATGGTTTGGCTGGAAGCATGTGATTGATTTGGGCGACATCACAACGGCGCGTGGCACAGAAATGTTGTTGCCCATTTGGGTGCGCTTGTGGGGGACATTGGGGACGGGGATATTCAATTTCAAGATTGTGCAATAAGTTGCGTGATGGATATATTGCCTTTATACACCTAGATTAAAAACAAACCTCACCCCTAAATCCCCTCTCCAGTCTGGCGAGGGGACTTTCCATGCGGGGAATTGGCTATTTCCCCAATTTGGAGAGGGGCAGGGGGTGAGGTAAAAAAAGCCATTTCATTGTTAAGTTGCCCTTATTGGCGCGGTTAAACACTCACGGGGCGTACCATGTGGCGGTGATATACGCGGTACAAAATTCTTCTTTTGTTTCTTCTGAATCCACATATGTTACGGTGCTATCGGTCACAAGGATAAATTCTAATGTGTTGAGTGATTGCACCATAACTGTGAGGGTGATGGTCTCATCTAATGTGAATTGGCGGTTATCCTCATCCCGATAGGGACCCTCTGGAGATGTTGTGCTGATGACATATGAGCCATCTTCACCTTGTGGGACGAATACCTCTAATGGAAATAACCCGCTGGCACGGATGCCACCGTCTAAAAATTCGAGTTGGGAGAGGCGCGATTCACCTTCTACCATGCTACAGGTTATATCCTCATCTGCCTCGATTTTGGTGACAACCGTGTCATAAATGCCACTGAGGGCAGGCGCACCACCCACTAAGGCTTCAATGGCGGGTGGGATTTCTTCGGCTGGCAGGGTTGGGACGATGATATTGGTGTCAAAAAATGCGCGTGCCACAGGCAAAACCGACATGGCTTGAAAATTATAGGGGACAGGGAAATTCGGTGGGGCAATTGGGGCGCGTCCGGTTTCATCCATGGGTACGGTGGCAAATGTTCCTTCTGGGACAGGTTGTGTAACCCCTTGGGCGGTGATATAACCCATGCCTTCCACCACTGACATCTTCATTTCGCCTTCGCCAAAGCGCAAATAGGCGCTAGACCCCAAACTAATTTCGACACCGTTGGCGGTAAAAGTCACCCCACGCGCCCCTTCTGGGGTTTGGATGAGCAAGCCACTATCGGGTGCTTCTGCACAGGGTTTATCGCCAATGCCTGTCGTGAAATAGAAGGATTGCATGGGGGTGGGCGGTGGGGCGGCATCCACATCCACAACGGGCAAATCACTCACCATGCTTCTATCGCGTAAAATTTCGGTAGCGACCCATGCCCCACCAAAATCATAGCGAATCCGCGCCCAATCGCCACTTTCATCACGCCCATAGGCGACAACCACCGTATTGGCATCTATCGCACCGAGTACATTTTGGGCATTATCACCATTCGGTTCAGACCGTACACGCCCGCGTGTGGTGATGGCTGTTTCTAATACCTCACCGCCATCGGTGGCATTTTCAAGCGCCACATCCCCAAAAATGAGGAAGGTGACATTTTGACCGGGGAGGGTATCTGGCAAATTGGCTTGCATTTGCATGAGGGCAACGCCCCATGTGCCATTATCAACATCCATCGGCGCGAGCGTCAATGTAGACAAATCATTGAGCGATACCACATCGCCTACTTCATTAAAATCGAATTCATCCGCGCCATCCACAGGGCTGGCTTCACCCAAAAAATTGCCATAACACAGGGTGTTACGACCCTTATCTAAACAATATTCTTCGGCAGAATCGAGGGCGGCGGCGACAATATCTGGACAAGCCCCACTTTGTGCCAAGAGTTGTGCGGGCGCAAGGATGAACGCAAGGCACGCAAGAATCATTTTGGTGAAATGAAATTTGTTCATATACACTATCCTTTTTTGATTGTTACAATTTGAAACAGTGTAGCATGAAATTATTTTTTTGAGGGGATTTTGGGGGTCATCGTAGGGGCATGGTAGGTCATGCCCCATAATAAGCGGTGTTTAGCGACCTAAATTCAAGACTTGGGCAGACCGAACAATCACCGTACCGTTTTCGAGGGTGACAGCACTAATCACACCTTCGCCCAACATATTCACAATGCGCTCGGTTACTTCGCGGGCTGATGTATCGCTACCTTGTGATAATGCCCACCGCGCCAATGGCAACGCATTGACCATATTGTCATATAGAACCATCGTGGCATTTGGCAAAATATAGGGTTGAGCTTGGACAAATCCGCCACCACGCCCACCGCGCAACACATCGGCAACAGCGCGAGGTGTCCCTATTGTGAATACGGTTTCGTTGGCGCTAATGACCAATTCCAAAACGGGTTTATCTTCTATTTCATACCCATGAATATTGATGAACAAGGCATCTGCGCCTTCAATTTCGCTTTCGACAAATGTCACTCCACGCACACCCAATGCCCGTAGGCTGATGGGCAATGCCCGCACCAAACGGCGCATAGATTCTACAGATTGTGCGCCATCGGTCACTTGAAAGACCACTGCGGTATCAATGGGGAAATTAGGGTTATCCAATTCTGGATTTGAGCGCATAAACCATACATAGTCACTGCTCATCCAATTGGCAAAATCTTGTTCCAACGATAACCCTATCACATTCGAGACAAACGCATCTGCAATCCGTCCCAATGCCACATAGCCTTGTGCGACCATTTCTTGAATTT
This sequence comes from bacterium, assembly GCA_033763335.1. Classification (GTDB taxonomy): domain Bacteria; phylum Chloroflexota; class Anaerolineae; order Aggregatilineales; family Phototrophicaceae. Next base: position 3,213 of record JANRKU010000130.1, on the reverse strand, counting down.
TGGCATCATATTCGGGATTCAATTCGCTGGCAGACAAATAGCGCCACATCGCCAAGAGGGTGTCTCGATAATACTCGCTATATTGTATTGGGCTGGTGCCGTGTAGGGCAAAAATTGAATCTGCTGGAATATTGGCGGTAAATTCTGGATTCAAGGCGATAACGGGAGGCATAGTTATGCCAAGTTGTTCCATCCCAATCATGTTGCCCGCAGAAATTACGGTATCCACAATCAAGACGCGCCCCTCTTCTATTTTACCCGCAAGGGTAATCGGACCCATCATTTGGCTTAAAAGGGCATTATAAAGGCGTTCTCTTGAACGGGCATATTGGTTAGAAGCAGAAGCATACGATTGAATGGTTGGGACATCAATATATGCCACAAAATTATAGGCATCGGCTGGCATGGCATTGAGCGCATCTTCAAAGGCGTAGGTATTGAGCAAACTCCCCGTTAATGAGGTTGGTGGCATCAAATTGGGATGATTGGTAATCGCAATATGGTTGTCTGTCACCACAAACACCACATCGGCATAAGAGTCATCTGGGGTAAAGGTTGTAAAATCATCACCCGTTTCTTCAATCCATGTCCACATATTGTTCGTTGTGACATAGCCACGCACAAATTCGGTAGCCGCATCGCGGTTGGTGATGCGAATGAGCAAACCATAGGGAATGGTGTCATTGCTATAGGTGTAATCTATCATTGAATCGGGTGGGAACATGCCAATTGCCAGATAATCACCTAGCCACGGGCGCACGCCTGTTTCAAAATCGGCGCTCCCCATTTGTTGGAATACCATATCTAAGGCGGTGGGCAAAGTGATTGCAGACCCTGTGACACGTTCTTGTACTTGCACAAATACATCATTAAGGGTGTCTATATATCCTGCATCAGTGCGAATAGAAAAATAGAAGGGGGTGCTAGAGGGGAAAAACCGTGCGGCATCCACTAAGGTGCTAAATTTTTCTGGTGATACTTGGGCGCTGACGGGGGCAAATATCCCCACAGAGACCATCATGACCATGAGCAATAATACTTTTTTAAGCATAAATCACCTCATTCGGTTAAATTTGCGAAAAGCATCACAAACGTGATAATTTCATTTAATCACAAAATGAGCCGATTTGGGTGATTTTTAACCTACGCTTATCAATTATTTTGGCATCATTTGAAAATATGGATATAGTGGAATAAAAATAATCATGCCTATATGGAGGTCATTTGATGTTCACTATCCCAGAAAATGCGGTTACGGCTACCATTCATACTGATGATGCAACCCAACCGTTTTATGCCATCCCATTTCGCATGTCGCCCGTCAAAACACATATCCCAAAAGGGACGACCCTCATGGTATTGGGGCGTGATGAAAGTGGGGACTGGCTTGAGGGGGTGGTCATATTAGACAAATCACTGGTGCATGGATGGATTTCCGCCCAAGCTACCCGTAACATCATGGCAGAGGGTAGGCTAATTAAACCAGAGGCATTACCCACTTCAAATTATGCCTATAACAGCGTCAGAGAGATGTACGATGCCACACGGTATCAAAAAACATTGCGAGGCTATGCAGGGATTCGCGTATATTTTAGATTCATGCTTATTTTTGCGTTAATAACCACTGCTATTGGTGGGGTGGCGGGTGTGTTATTCATTCAAGAATCATCAGACATCATCTCAAAATTTCTGATAGGGGCTGGTATAGGTGGGGCAATCGGCTTTGGCATCGGTTGGATACCCGCCTTTGTGCCGATGGCACGTGACGAAAAATTCCAATTGGCTGATGCCCGTTTTAAGGCATTAGAACACATTCGCAGAGCCAAAAAACGCGATGTGACACCGCTTGAATCACAAGCCGATTTAGAAAAGGCAACAACGGCAATGGCGGGGCGAGTCAAATAGTAGCCATATAGGGGCGACATGCCCCTATTTTATCAATTCCACTGCCACCCGATTCTCGCCATGCCCCGTTTGTATCGGCTCACCATTGGGTGATTGCACCGTGTAGGGGGTGCCATCACCATCTAAATCAATTAGGCTCACTTGCAACGATAGACACGCATCTGGCACATCGCGCAACAAGCGCACATCACGAAAATCGGTATGAATGTCGCCCGATGTCCACAAATTGAATGGATACATGCCTCCCCATACCGTACCAATGGCTTGCCCCACAATTTCGCCATTACAAAACGCATCCAAGACCATGAATACCCGCCCTGTGGGTGGCACATCCACGCGCCAACGGGTGCGATATTGGAGCAAGGTGGGCGCGGTGCGGGTGGCTGTGGCTTCTGTTAGGAAAATTTGAATATCTGGGAAAATAGCGAATGGCTCATTTTCACCATCAATGCCCATTCCCCCCACAAACATCGGACGGAAATTTTCGCCTTCCCAAACGGTGACATAAATATCGGTGGCATTTTTGACGGCATCTAGTTCTGATATGCCATCCAATGTGGTGAACGGGGCAAAATTTTGATTCGGTGCAACCGTGAAAATATCGTAGTCAATCAGTGTTTCAATGCGTGGAAAATCAGCGCCTGTTTGGGAGCGGAATACTTGGGCATGATTGACATAACTGGCATGGAACATCACCCCTGTTTCGCGGGTGGGTAGCCATTGTTGGTCGCTTGTGGATGCCAAAAATGATGGTGCATTGACCACCAGTGGCTTCCCTTGTGTATGGGTTTGGATGAGTGTTTGCAGGGTATCGTTATAATTTGCTTGTAAAACGGCTTCGTGTTGGCGCTGATAAAGGAAATTCACGCTCATCAAAATGCTCCAGCCAATCGCTATTGCCATGACCACGCGCCCAAGCCATCCACTTCGCCATAGCGCCAAAATGACGGCTGACCAGAATATTCCCGCGCCTATCGCCCCAAAGAGCATGAGTCGCCACGAGCCACGCACATAATCGGTGGATAAAAATAACACGGTGGGGATGCTGGCTATCACAAACCACAGCAACCCATATAAGGCAATTTTCCCCAATTTTCGAGATTGCCATACGGTGAATAGGAATGCTGGAATGATGGTGGCGATGCCCAAAATCCATAATATAGAGATGGATTCATCCGCCAGCGTGAGTTTGCGATATGCCCCTGCGATGGGATAAATGAGGGTTTGTAAAAATAATGCCGATGAATCACCGATATCATCCCATAAAATGGTGAGGGGTGATGCTCCGCGTGGGACGGTATTGAGCAA
>JANRKU010000129.1:0-5521 GCA_033763335.1 bacterium | reverse complement strand
GGTTCAAAACCTCTAGCTAGTCGAATAAAGTCCACTAAAGGGACTAAAACCGTCTCTTAAAAAAGAGATACCTATCATAATAGGCTGATTTTAATGCCAATTTTGTGAAAAAAATTAGGCAAATCAGCCCCTTCAGTGGGCTTTGAAATCGAATAGCCATAGGTTTTGAACCTATGGCGGGGCAAATTGACGATTTTTGCCCATCTTAATTTTAGTGTCGCCCCCTCCCCACGCTGTGGAGAGGGGGCTTGTACCGACACGATTAATCGCATCCCACACTCAAAATTATTTTCTCTCCCTTTCTTCATGCAATGGGGAAAGGGGGCTGGGGAGATAGGGGTGCTTTTGCAAACAGCCCATTTTTATCACACCGATTAAACAAATATGGTTAAAAATTTTCTATGAGCGATGACCTTCAGGGAAAAATTATTCGTGGGTATCAACTGAGCGAGGTTATCGGCTCTGGTGGGTTTGGCGTGGTGTATAAAGCACATCAACCCATTATTGAGCGCGATGTTGCTATCAAAATTATCCACTCCAAATATGCCAATCAGCTCGATTTTACGCGCCGATTTGAGCTAGAAGCCCGTTTAATCGCACGGCTAGAAAGCCAATATATCGTACCCGTATACGATTTTTGGCGCGACCCTAGCGGGGCGTATTTGGTCATGCGGTGGTTACGTGGTAATAACCTGCGTGCGGCGCTTAATCAATATAGCCAATTGCCGATGAATTTTGTCGTGAAAATTTTATTTCAACTGGTGAGCGCGTTGGATATTGCCCATCAACATGGGGTCGTCCACCGCGATATTAAACCAGAAAATGTGTTGTTTGATGAGCAACAAAATGTGTATCTGACCGATTTTGGGATTGCAGTGGATATTTTGCACATGCCCAATCAGGTCACGATGAAAACCCTATCGCTCGGCTCACCGATTTATATGGCACCCGAACAGCTTGTGCGCGAGGCAACATCGCCACATGCCGATGTGTATAGCTTGGGCATTATGCTTTATGAAATGCTCACAGGCAAAATGCCATTTCATGGCAATATGACCGAGATTATCAAACTCAAGCGCGAGGCGTTTTTGCTTCCTTCTTTACAAGAAAGTCGTCAGGACTTGCCACCCGCGCTAGATGCCGTCCTATGGCAAGCAACCGCCCATTCACCGTTTGCGCGGTATCGGTCTGTGGTAGATTTCTTTAATGCCTTCATCAAAGTGATGCCGACACAAGTTGATTTTTCTATGCTTCAATCGTTGCCGTTGGGGGATAACCCCCCTAACCAGCCACTGATGTCACGGAACAATAACAACAATACGCTACCGCTTAATCGGGATACGCACATACTGAATGTGAATTCAGACGAGAAAAAGCCACCCAATAAAAAGGTTAGTACAACCCGCCAACTAGAGGCAAGCATCCGTAATCCCTTTAAGGGGTTACGCCCCTTCGATGAAATTGACGCACACGACTTTTTTGGGCGTGGGGAAGCCATCAAGCGGTTGTGTGATTTTTTCGCAGAAAAAGACAATCGGTTCTTGGCGGTTGTCGGACCGAGTGGCAGTGGCAAATCCAGCCTTGTTCGGGCGGGGTTATTGGCGGTGGTGCGCCAACAATCACTCCCCAATAGCAAAAATTGGATTATTAGCACCATGACCCCAGGTGATAATCCGTTTTTGGCATTAACCGAAGCATTGGCAGAAGTGACATTTTTGCCCCAATTACCAGAAACAGCCGATTTACAGGATGCACCAGAAAATTTGCATCTGCGCCTAAGTGCTATTTTGCCCGATAATATAGACCTGTTCCTGCTCATTGACCAATTTGAGGAATTATTCACCATCGGCGGGGATGAACAAGCGACTCAACGCTTTCTCGATATGTTGCATGATAGCCTCACACATCCTTTTAGTCGCCTACACGTCATCCTCACTTTGCGGGCAGATTATTATGACCGCCCCCTGCAACATCAAAAATTTGGGGAACTCATCCGCAAACACACAGAAGTCGTTTTGCCCCTGTCTGACCTCGCACTCGAAGAAATTATCATTGAACCCTCGTTGCAAGTGGGTTTAACGGTGCAACCAGACTTAAAAATGGCTATCTTGAACGATTTATCTGGACAACAAGGCGCGTTGCCATTGCTCCAATATACCCTAAGCGAATTATACGAAAACCGTCAAGGTAGCAACTCGCTCACATTAGCGACTTATCAGCAATTGGGGGGCATATCTGGGGCATTATCACGGCGGGCAGAAAGTATCTATAGCGATTTAACCGAGACGGAGCAAAAAATTGCCCAACAATTATTTTTGCGCTGTGTGACCGTAGAAGGTGGTGGTACGCCCACGCGCAAGCGCGTATTGATGACCACCTTGCTCCTCAATTTGCCACCAGACCAGCGCCCTATCCTTGCGGATGTGGTCGAGCAGTTCACCCGTTGGCGCTTATTGACCCTAGACCGCGATTCACTCTCGCGCTCCCCAACCATTGATATTGCCCATGAAGCCCTTATCAGCGCATGGTCACGGTTACATGGCTGGATTGATGAGAATCGGAGTGATTTGCGCCGTTATTATCAATTGCAACTCTTGACGCAAGCATGGATAGAAGCCAATCATGATAGTAGCTTTTTGGCGGTGGGCGCACGATTAACCGAATTTGAAGCCCTATTGACCACGCCATTCATCACCCTAAGCGCCGATGAATCCGCTTTTATTTCATCGGGCATGGCGCTTAAAAAGCGCAGAGAAAATCGCACACGCCTAGCGATTGTGATGCTGGTATTATTTTCGATTTTCGCATCGGGCTTGGCACTCTTCGCGCTCACTCAACAACAACTCGCCATCAGCGCACAAGCAGAGGCACTCGCAGAGCGCGACCGCGCCAATACAACGGCGCAAATTTCCCGTTCAAGAGAACTCGCCGCCAATACCTTATCGGTGCTAGATACGCCAGATATTGCCCTATTACTCGGTTATTATGCCACCCAAATATCGGATACATTTGAGGCGCGAAATAGCCTATTGACGGCGCTCCAAAACACCCCCAACATCACCGCCTACGCACAAGGGCATGAGGGGGAGGTGCGCGGTGTCGCTTATAGCGCCGATGGCACATGGGCGGTATCGGCGGGCGAAGACCGCATCATTCGCGTGTGGGATACCGATGGGTGGCAACTCAAAACCACCATTCAGACCAATCATACCGATATTATCAACGCCATAGCCATTTATGGCGATACGATATTCAGCGCCAGCGCCGATGGCACAATCAGCCAGTGGGGGGGAGATTCTGATACCAGCACACCCATCCAAGTATTTTTGGGGCATAATAGCCCAATATGGGATATGGCGGTGAATCCAGATGGCACCCGACTGGTTTCTGGGGCAGAAGATGGCACGCTGATAGTATGGGATGTGGCGACTGGCGCTATTTTGCATCGTATTCAAAACGCGCACGACAACATTATTTATGCCGTTGCTTTTTCGCCTAGTGGCACAATACTCGCCACGGGTGGCGCAGATAATCTCGTCCGTTTTTGGGATGTGACCACAGGCACGCCCCTAGCCGATGCCACGCCCATGCACACCAATTGGGTATCTGCACTCGCTTTTTCGCCCACAGGGAAGCAATTGGTCTCTGGTGGGGCAGATTCTACGCTGGTATTTTGGGATATGGCAGATTTTAGCCCCATACAAAGCGTAACGCTAGAAGCTGATAGTTGGATACGCGGGTTGACCTATAGCGCCACAGGTGAAATGCTGGCGCTGGTAGGATTAGATGGCAGTTTACGCATGTGGGATGCCATTAGTGGGCAATTATTGGGTGAGCCGTATGTGGCACATCAAAGCGGCGTGTGGGATGTTGATGCGTCTCCGCTTGGCAATGATTTTGTCACGGTAGGGGCAGATGGCTTGGTCATCGCGTGGGATTTTACCCCGCCATATCGCCCCGCGACCCGTGTATTCATCACAGGACGCGAAGCCATGACGATGGGGCTGAATCCCGCCACAGCACAATTGGGTGTGGGGTTGAGCAATGGTGATATTCAGCTATGGGATTTGACCGCAGGTACACGACAAACACGCCTCACTGGGCATGAGGTCGCCATTGAAGCGATGGCATATTCGCCTAGTGGGGCATATTTGGCAACAGTTGATAGTGGGCGGAATCTGATTGTGTGGCGCGTTGCCGATGAGACGATTATCTATCAGGGGACACTCAACGAAGCCATCAGCACGCCCAATTTGGTGTTCAATGCCGATGAATCATCACTATTTATTGCGGGGGATGAGGTTTTGCTCCGCGTGGCTATCGCCACCACCCCACCGACCATCACGCCTATTTCCATCAATGGCGACAGTATTTCCACGTTTGAAGTGAGTCCCAATGGGGAACTGCTGGCAGTTGGCGGTCAATCGGGCGCGATTACGCTGATACATTTGGCAAATCCCACTATCGCACCCATTCAGTTCACAGGACATGCCAATGTCGTGACCACATTGGCATTCGCAGAAAATGGTGGTTTATTGATTTCTGGTAGCCGTGATAATACGTTGATTATCTGGGATATTGCCACCCGTAGCCCCTTATTTGAGCCACTCCGCGCCCATACCGATTGGGTGATGGATGTCGCTATTTCGCCAGATGAACGATTAATGGCATCCGCCAGCCGTGACCAGACGGTCATTTTATGGGATTTGACCACTGCGCGTCCGTTGGGAGCGCCATTCACAGGGCATCGCAATTGGGTACAAAATGTCATATTTGCGACGGATGGCAATCGGCTTTATTCGGCGGGGTTGGATGGCGTGGTATTTGAGTGGATGGTGAGCGTGTCTGATTGGCAAATGTTGGCGTGTCAGGTGAGCAATCGGGATTTTCGTGATGATGAATGGGCGCGGTATTTCGATTCCCGCCCAGAATCGTGTGTGGGGTCATAGAAAACCGCGTGATTGGTGTGTTAGTAAATAGCACAGAATAAAACCTCACCCCTAAATCCCCTCGCCAGACTGGAGAGGGAAAGGACATGATATATCATGTCCCTACACCCACCCACAACACGATTTTCACCCGCTCTCCAAATTGGAGATGGGGCAGGGGGTGAGGTATTTCCCAGTTATTACACATAGGGCTATTTTTTGCCCGACCATTTTTTAGAAAATAATCTCGTATTGGGCGTTAATTTCGGCAACTTTTTTTGCGCCATCGGGGTCGGTGGCAGAAATTTGTGCCAATGCCTCAAAGTAGGTGTCTAAGCCACCCGGTACGGCTGTAATCAGGATGCGATTGGGTGTGTCGCTGATATTGCGAAAGGCATGGGGTGTGTTTTTTGGCAGAACAACGACCGCGCCGACACCTGCAAGATACGTTATTCCGTCACAGGTAATCTCACACTCGCCCTCCATAATATAAAAAATTTCATCTTCGCGGTGATGGGTGTGAATGGGCGCACCCCCTCCGGGTGGGAGTGATAATTCTAATACGGTATATGCCCCACCTGTGCTGGCTGTGC
>JANRKU010000128.1:0-26713 GCA_033763335.1 bacterium | reverse complement strand
CATATAGCGCCCCAAATTGCGGTCAATCATGACCGATTGCCAGTTATTTTCAAAAGAATCTCCGGGCAGAATTTGAAAATTGATGACTTGTGCATTGTTCTGTGTGCTAACCAACATCGCATAAAATAGCGGAAACCCAATGATGAAGCAAGCAATCCACAACACCACATGGACATACCAGCGTTGGGGAATCAACCTAAAAGAGGCACTTGTCATCGTAACAGCTAAAGTCTCGTTGGATTCTTTTTGTATCAATTCTTCAGTTATGCTGGTCATGATTTATGCTCCATAAGAGACGCGCCGTCCAGTGGTGCGAAATTGCAAATAAGTGATGCCAATGACCAATACAAATAACACCAATGATTGTGCCGATGCCTTGCCCAAATCATTATTACGAATTCCCAAATTATAGATTTCATAAATCATCGTGCTTGTGCCGCCACTACCCCCTGTGAGGAAGTCAATTGTGCCAAAAATATCGAAAAATGCGTATGAAATATTGGTGATAATCAAAAAGAAGGTGATGGGCGACAACATCGGTATCGTGATACGCATAAATCGTTGCCACGCATTTGCCCCATCAATAGAGGCGGCTTCTAATAAATCTTTTGGGACATTTTGCAACCCTGCAATATAAAACAAGATGCTAAATCCCAAAGCCTTCCATACACTGGCGAGGATAATTGTCAACGGGGCAAGTGTCGTATCCTTCCAATCAAAACCTTCACCACCCAATAGTTGAATGATATTGTTGGCAATCCCACCCGTATTATTGAAAATGATAAAAAAGATAATGCCTGCCACAGGTGGCGAAATGGCATAGGGCCAAATGAGCAATGTCCGATATATATTGCCACCTTTGATGGGTTGATATGCCATAGTCGCAATGCCAAGCGCCATCGTCAGGCTAAAAACAACAATAGCGACTGATAAAGCAAAGGTGGTGATGACCACGCGATAATAACTATCTGTGAGCAGTAACGCCAACACCACAAAAAAGAAGAAAAATGTACTGGTCACTATCAAAGAATACCGAAAAATTTGCGCCCAAGTTGAATCGTTATCTTTGAAGGTGCTTCGAGATGAAATCAATAATTGAAGGGCAATAATAACAAATAAGACAGTTTGAATAGTGATATTTTCGGGTTGCAACAGGCGGGTGAAATTATCTACACAGATAAATATCGTCTTCGATGTGCCAAGTCTCGCTAACAGTGTCGAAAGCCGAAAGGTATCTATGGCGGGATAATATAAAAATAGCGCCAAGATAACCAGTGTAGGGGCTAATAACAGCCATGGCATCAACCATCCCTTAAATGTGCCAGTAGATGACTGATTAGCAATCAGTGAACGTGGTTGACCAGAAAAAAAGAACAAAGAGGCACTTCTGGCAATACCAAGTGATGCAAGCGTGCCAATAGTGATAAGAAAAACACCAAAATAAACATCTATCGGCTTGCGGGTGGGTTCAAAGGTGCAATAGCTCAGTGGCACCATGAAGAACATCGCCCCAAACGCGCCTGCCCCTGCCCCAATCACCGCCCCCAGTATGGGCGAATGATTTAACTGAATAAATAATATGGCAAGATAAATCGCGCCGATTATTGCAGGAATAAGGGTGGATATCAGGTTTATCGTATCAGTAGAAATCATAGTGGTTTTCTCAAGTGGTACATCAAAATAAAGACAAATAGGGGCGAATGGTTATTCGCCCCTAGACTAACTCTAAATTGGGTAAGCCGAATTATTCTGCGTTGAGCAAGTTGTATTCGGTCAAGGCTTCATTTGCCAAAGTTTGGGCTTCGGTGAGGGCTTCGGTAACATCAGCACCGTTCACCAAAACTTTTTCGATAGCATCGGTCACAAAATTACGAATTTGGGGGAAAGCACCAACAATCGCACCAGCCGTAGCACTGGTTTGTTCACTATTGGCAAGTTGTTCGCTGGCAACCAAAGAATTGGGGCTTTCATCGTACCAGCCTTCGGCTTGGAGCAATTCCAAACCTGCGTTGGTCACGGGGATATAACCAGTGAATTGGTGCCAAGAAGCATCGTTTTGGGCATTGGTGAGGAACAACATGAAGGTCAATGCACCGTCTTCAACTTCTGTAGACAGACCATTTGCCAACCAGAGGCTTGCGCCACCGATGAGGTTGCCGACATAACCCGTTTCTTGGTTATAGGGCATGAAGGATGCGGTCACAGTGAAACCAGCATCTGCACCATCATTGGTGAGGGCGGTAGTATCGGAACTGCTATAGACGAGCATCGCAACATCTTGGGCGATGAAGGCGTTATAGGTACCGCCCCAATCACGTTGAACGCCAGTGTAAACATAATAACCCATATCTTGCAAATTCTTCCACCAGCTCACATAAGCAACGGCGGCTTCGCTGGCGATAAGGGTTTCGGTAGCACGGGCTTCACGACCATTGCCATTATTGACAAAATCGGCACCTTGTTGCGCCAATGATTGTTCAAAGAACCAACCATGGTTGGGCCAAGTGATACAATTGGCGGGGGCAGATTCCAATGCCATAATCACGGCACAAGCGGCTTCGACTTCTTCCCATGTGGTGGGGATTTCAATGCCTGCGGCATCGAAAATGGCTTGGTTAGAGAACATGATGGCGCTAGAAGTATTCCAAGGCATAGAGGTAAAAGAACCGTCCAATGTGTAGTAGTTGGCAACTGGTTCAACAAAATTTGTCAAATCAACGGGCAAGCCATTGATTTCGGTACGGTCGCCAAAGGCTTCTGCGATAGATTTAAAGTGAGGAACGCCATTAAAATTGGCATCACGCGCATCTTGGGTTGCCGCTTCAAAATATTGAACAATGGCGGGGTTTGTGCCTTGTTCAAATGCCAAATTGGTGGCACTGAAGAGGACTTCGTAATTGTCATAACCTTCAATGGTGACATTGTATTGGGGGAACATTTCATTAAATTCGGCAGCACGTTCACGCGCCCAATCGAGGCGGGCATCAGTGAAGGCAATCCATACTTTGACTTCGGTAACATCTTGTGCAAATGATGGAACAACTGCCAAAAATACGAGTAGAGCAAGTACAACTGTCAAGAAACGCTTGCGGTTAATCACTTGTTTCTCCTTATGAAACTATACTGTAAAAAATACATTTTTTGACATAAAAATGCTTTGAAATAATAATCTAGGCTGTTTAACATCAAACGATTTGGGGTTTAAGGAACAAAATGAGATTTTTAATAGACTGTAAAGTTTTGTAATTATTCTGCTTAAACGATTTCTTTATTCTCATTCCCCCTCACATCCGCTATAATGCCTCCCTACGCGATGGATGCAACCGTTTGGAGCAACCCTTTGTCACGAGTATTTATTACAGGCGCAGGCGGATTCGTTGGCGGTCATTTGGAACGTCACCTGCTGGCACTTTATCCCGATATTGAAATTCATGGGACAATTCTCCCTACCTTACCTACCCCACCCCAACGGGTGAGTGTGACTTATCATCCTGTAGATTTGAAAAATGAGGGTGATGTACGGGCGCTCATTGAAGATATTCGCCCAGATTTTATTTATCATCTGGCGGCACAAGCCTTTGTCCCACGCTCATTTGAAGCCCCATGGGAAACTTTGGAGAATAATATCCTCGCCCAACTGAATGTTATCCTCGCTTGTTTGGGTTGTGGATTGCGCCCGCGCATGTTGGTCGTGAGTTCCGCAGAAATTTATGGGCATGTAGACCCCACCGAAGTCCCCATCAAAGAAACAGCAAATTTACGCCCCACCAGCCCTTATAGTGTGAGCAAAATCGCCCAAGACATGCTGGCATACCAATATTATCTCAGCCACCGCCTTCCCATTATGCGGGCGCGTCCATTTAATCATTTTGGACCCGGACAACACGAAAATTTTGTCGCCCCTGCCTTTGCTATCCAAATTGCGCGGATTGAAGCGGGCTTACAAGAACCGATTATCCGTGTGGGAGATTTGAGCGCCAAGCGCGATTTCACCGATGTACGTGATATTGTGCAAGCCTATCGGCTGATAACAGAAAAAGGTGCATCTGGCGGGGTCTATAATGTTGCATCCAACAAAGCCTATACCATTCAAAATCTGTTGGATATGATGATAAGCATGAGTACCACAAAAATTGAGGTGGCGGTAGAAGCAGAGCGTCTGCGCCCCGTCACAATTCCGATTTTGCAGGGCGATTGCGCCCATTTGCACGCCGAAACAGGCTGGCAACCCCTCATTTCGTTTGAGCAAAGCGTGGCAGATATTATGAACGATTGTCGCCAACGCATCACCACTCACTAATCAATGGAGAAAAGTTTTTCATGGCAAAAAAAGCACTGATTACAGGCATTACAGGACAAGATGGGTCATATTTAGCTGAGTTTTTACTCGAACAAGGCTATGAGGTCTTTGGACTCGTGCGCCGTACCAGCACGGTCAAATATGAACGCATCCAACATATTCAAGACGACATCACCCTGCTACAAGGCGATATGAGCGACCAAACCAGCCTCACATCTGCCATCAAAACAGCAGAACCTGATGAAATTTATAACCTCGCCGCCCAAAGTTTCGTCCAAACCTCATGGGGACAACCTGTTTTTACAGGGGATATTACCGCATTGGGCGTAACCCGCCTATTAGATGCCATCCGCACAGTAAACCCCAATATCCGCTTTTATCAGGCATCCAGTAGCGAGATGTTCGGCAAAGTGCAAGAAGTCCCACAAAAAGAAACCACGCCCTTTTATCCCCGTAGCCCCTATGGTGTGGCAAAGGTCTATGGACATTGGATAACCGTCAATTATCGTGAAAGCTACAATATGTATGCCTGTAGCGGGATTTTATTCAATCACGAAAGCCCACGTCGTGGTTTAGAGTTTGTGACGCGCAAAGTCACCCACCACGCCGCAAAAATCAAATTGGGCTTGGCAAAAGAACTCCGTTTGGGGAATTTAGATTCCCAACGCGATTGGGGTTTTGCGGGTGATTATGTCCGCGCCATGTGGCTCATGTTGCAACAAGATGAACCCGATGATTATGTCATTTCTACCAATGAAACCCACACCGTCCAAAAATTGGTCGAAATCGCCTTTGATACAGTCGGCTTAAATTGGCGCGATTATGTGGTGCAAGATGAACGCTTCATGCGCCCCGCAGAAGTGGATTTGCTCATCGGCGACCCCAGCAAAGCGGGTGCAAAGCTCGGATGGGAGCCACAAGTGACCTTTGAACAACTCATCCAAATGATGGTCGAGAGCGACCTCAAGCAATTGAAAGACGAACACCGTCCATAAGAGGCGGATTTTGTACTGGCGGACTAACGAAGTGTATGTCCGCCACCCCACTATCACACCTACACCACCGCCCAATAAAATGCCACGCAGAATATCATCCCCAACATAACCAATATTCCGCGCCAATGCCATTTTATCCGCAAGCGGGGATATATGATGATTTTCTCCCCCTCTCCAGTTTGGAGAGGGGGTTGGGGGGTGAGGTCAGCATCCGCCGATAAGCGCAATAACATCCCCACCATTATCATCGAAATGACCAATGAACTTCCGCCATAACTGACAAAGGTCAATGGCATCCCTGTTAACGGGAATATCCGCAACGCCCCGCCCATAATCATCATATTTTGCGAAATGTGCATTATCCCTATGCCCCATGCAAAAAAACGCCCCATCTCTGTTTTTTGCCCGCTACCAATCCGCATTGCCCGCCATGTGATACATCCCAAGCTGGTCATCATCACCGCAATACCCACAAGCCCCCATTCTTCTGCGATTGCCGAAAAAATAAAATCGGAATGGGCAAGCGGAATGAGGGCAGGGTCGCCAAACCCAAATCCACGCCCAAATAATCCCCCATCGGCAAATGCAAATAGGCTTTGCACCAACTGGTAACTCACCCCAGAGACATCCACCCACGGATTGACCCATATTGCTACGCGCAGGCGAATAATCGGCAATGCAAAAAATCCAATCATGGCGAGTATCAACGAAAAAATCAGAGCTACTCCCAAAATCCGATAATGTACTCGCGCCAAATATGCCAATTGGAACAATACCGCCATAAATAAGGTCGCCACCCCAAAATCGCGTTGGAGCATAAAGAGGCAAATCACCATCCCCCACAAAAAAAGGATGTTTTGCCATCGGTGTTGGGCGATTTGTATCGCAAAGCACCCCACCAGCACAAATTTAAGCCATTCAGAGGGTTGGATGAATAACCGATTCAAACTAAGCCATAAGGTAGGTGCGCCAAGCGGGAGTGATGGATGAACACCGATGATGAATGTCGTGAGGAGCAATATCACCCCGCCACCTGCCACCCACCATGAAAATTTATTGAACCAACGTAAGGGTATAGGGGATAGGGCGACAATCAACAGGGCGCAAAATCCCAAAATGAGCCATAGTGTTTGTCTGATAGCGAGGATGGGTGTGAGTCGTGCGAGGATGACCAATCCCCATCCCACGAGGAACATCACACCCGAAAAAAGCCACCTATCCCGCACAGGCAAGCGCCATTGGAGCAATAATTTTCCGATGATGGCACAACTAGCCCATATCGTAAAAATACCCCCATTCATCCCAGCTTTATCAGGAAAAAGATAGGATAAGTGATAAAAATGGATGCCTATCAGCAGGGTGGCACATCCCAACAAAATGGTCTCGATGTGCCACAAATTTATTCGTAACAGACGATTCATCACGTAGGAAAATATCGTCCGATGATAGGGGCTAATTGAGCATGTAATTCTGGGGTTAATCCACTAGCAGGCGTAATAAAAGCATTTTCTAAGGCATGATGAGCAGGATAATCGGCATTTTCATCAATCGCCTCTATCGCATTGGCAACGGCTTCTTGTGCCACGCGCAGATTATGTTCAAAGGTTTTCATCACCATCTCAACCGACACAGGCGATTCTGTTTCATGCCAAACATCATAATCGGTGATATGTGCCATCACTGCATAAGACATTTCGGCTTCCCGTGCCAAAAATGCCTCTGGTGAGGTCGTCATGCCGATGATACTACATCCCCATTGGCGGTAAATATTACTCTCGGCTTTGGTGCTAAATCGCGGTCCTTCGATGGTGACATATGTCCCGCCATGATGAACAGTTCCACCTGTTTTACTCACTGCCTCATAACAAATTTGCGAGAGATGTGGGCAAAACGGGTCGGCAACGCCAACATGCGCCACAAAGCCATTATCAAAAAATGTGCGTTGGCGTAACCCTTTGGTAAAATCTACCAATTGGTCTGGGATAACAATATGTGACGGAGCATATTCTTCTTTTAATGACCCACAAGCACTCACAGCAATGATAAATTTCACACCCAATTGCTTGAGGGCATGAATATTAGCCCGATAAGGTATCGTAGAGGGACTCAACACATGCCCTGTGCCATGACGTGGCAAAAAAGCGACCCGTTTTCCGCGCAATGTGCCAATGCCAATATCGGCAGATGGCGTGCCAAATGGGGTAAACATGCTGACGCTGGATTTATCGCTGATACCAGCCATATTATATAGACCAGAGCCACCGATGATGGCGATGGATACTTTTTCCATAATTCAAACTCGCTTTCAAAATAAATTTACATGGTTGCGCGGATTGTGCCACCATCCACAGGCAAAGATACCCCTGTAATAAACCCTGCGGCGGGTGAACATAAAAAGACGGCAGTATTGGCAAATTCTTCTGGCTTCCCAATGCGTTTCAGTGGGATTTCATTCGCCGCTTTATCCCGCTCTTCTTCGGGTGTGGAGTTATTTTTGTCGGCACGGCTTTTCATGAGGCTAACCACACGCGAGGTATCGGTTATCCCCGGTAAGATGCTATTCACCCGAATCCCCTCGGGACCCAATTCTACTGAGAGTGTCTTAGTCAAGCCGATGACGGCAGGGCGAATGGCGTTGGAGAGGGTGAGGTTGTCTACAGGTTGTTTAACGGCAGTGGATGTGACTGTGAGGATAGCCGCGCGGGATGATTTCCGCAAATAGGGCAACGCGGCTTTGATGAGAGTCACATGGGTGATAAAAGTGAGGTCGGTGGCAGAGCGCCAATCATCAACAGAAAATTTATCGAATGTCCCCGCAGGCGGACCACCTGCATTGGTGATAATCACATCCAACCCGCCCATCATTTCTGCGGCAGTATTGACGATTCGTTCTGCTTCCGATGGCACAGAGACATCGCCAGCGAGGGTATAAACAATATTGCCACTTTCGGCATTAATCGCGGTAGCAGTGGCTTGTAATGTGCTAAGAGTACGGCTATTGATGACAACAAGCGCCCCTTCTAAGCTAAATTGACGGGCAGTTGCCCCACCCAGACCTGCACTTGCGGCTGTGACCAATACCCGCGCACCTGCTAATCCTAAATCCATCACTGCACCTCATCAAATAAAAATAGGGGTTAGAATGATTAACATTCTAACCCCTATTGGTATGCTTTTCAAATCAGATTATTCCGCAACCAACCGAAGGGGTGGGTCTGATGGAACAAAATCAATCCAGAAATCGGATGTTTCGTAATCTGTATTTTCACGAGTGGTCTTGAGCCATTCAGTGAATTGTGTTTGTAACACACTGTCTACTTCGTCAGTGGTGGCTTCGCGTTCTTCGCGGTCACGGACTTGCATCACATGCCAACCGAAATCGGTTTGGAAGGGTTCAGAAATTTCGTTAATGGGCAGGGTGCGGGCTTTTTCACCAAATGTAGCATCAATGCCTTGTTCAGTATTGAGCCATCCCAATTCACCACCACTTTGGGCACTGCCATCTGTACTGAGCGCCGCCGCAACACTGGCAAACGATTCACCATTAATCAGGGCTTCGTAAATATCACGCGCTTTTTCTTCGCTGTCCACGATAATATGACGGGTATTTGCCCACACAAGAGTGGTTCTTTCACCAAACATATCGCGGGCAATCGCTTCGCGCAATGCCAATATTTCAAAATATTGGCGCACACGTTCACGGCTCACACCCGCATCACGGCTCATCCGATTATAGAATGATTCCACATCATCATTGAATTCTGCAAGTTGTTCATCTGCGGTCAATGTTGGCAATGCTGTGATGGTTGGGGCGGCGGTAAATTCCAGAGTAGGGGTCGCTGTAAATGCGACAGTTGGCTCTGGGGTGAAGGTGGGTGTTGGCGAAATAAAGGGTGTTGGGGTGATTGTCGCCGTCACTTCTGGCTCTGGTGTGGTTTCTGGGTCGGTTTCTTCTGGTGGGGTAAAGCGGAACAAACGGCGAACTTGTTCGTCAATTTGTTCATCTGTGACGGTAATCCCACGAGATGCCGCTTCGCTCCGCACAATCCGATTTTCAATCAGGGTATTCAAGACCCTCAAGCCATATTGGTCATTGGCAGAAAATCCATCTATCAATTCGCGGATGGTGGGGTCGTTTTGATACAAAAAGTTAACGGCTTCGTTTTCATCATTAAAAAAACCGCTTTCGACATAAAAAGTAACATCATTGAGAATTCGTTGATTATCTACCACGCGCTCAATGCGGACTTCTTCTTGAAATTCACGCACACTGATATTTTCACTATTGACCGATGCCACCACCCGCGCAGGGTTGATGATTTGGTCAATCACAAATGCTACAGAAAGTACCAAAGCGGCAATGGAGATAGCGACCACCGTGCCAATCAATACCATGCGTTGAATTTCAGATTCACGCTCTGCCCGCGAGCGATATTCTTTGAGTGTTTTAGGGGATTTTCCCGCTTCTGTTTCTACGGGTGGTTTTGGTGGTTTGGGCAGACCAGTTGTTTTATCGCGTTTTGTCATCGCGTAGCTCCTTTATATGAAGTGGAACGCCACCTAATGGGGCGTTCTCTCTCAATCAGATAATATCAACCCAAACTAATCTGCTGAATTAACAAAAGCAAGCAAGCCCAAATGACGAGCGCGTTTCACTTCACGGGCGAGTTCACGTTGGCAACGCGCACAATTTCCCGTTTGGCGACGTGGCTTAATTTTGCCAGTTTCGCTCACATAACGGCGCAATCCATCGGAATCTTTGTAATCAAAGCATTTTCCGGGAGGGCAGTAGCTATTACGACGACGGCGACCCTTGCGGTCTCCCCCATCACCACCACCACTGCGTCCGCGACCACGACCACGTCCGCCACCATCGCCATCATCATCTAATTCTTCTTCTTCAAAATCGAAATCTCTGTCTTTAGCCATAGTATTAGCTCCTCAACATGGCAGTTTCATCTAATATAAAGTCATGACTTGGGTAATTCTTGTTGCCTTCAAAAGGCATAGCCCCCATCGTCGTCACCTTCGCCATAATCTATTTCTGTGTGATTATTGCGTGGGCTATCGAGTAAAATCATCTCATTGGCGACGACTTCTGTCCTAAAATGTTTTTTGCCTGTTTCATCTTCCCAACCACGAGTCTGTAAACGTCCTTCGACATAAACACGACTGCCTTTGTTCAGATGCGTTTTGCAGATTTCTGCCAAATTTGACCACGCAACAACATTAAACCATTCGGTTTCTTCGCGGCGTTCCCCTTCTGATGATGTCCATGTGCGCCGTACTGCTACGCTAAAACTCGTAACAGGGCGACCACTGGGGGTATAGCGCATCTCTGGTTCGCGCCCAACGTGACCAATAATGGTTACTTTATTCAAATCGCGTGTCATGGTTGCTCAATCTTCATAAAAACATAGTTGGACAGTGATTAGCGAGATTCTTCTCCCAAAATTAGTCTGGGCGAACAATCAAATGGCGAAGCACACCGCTTGCGAGGCGGAAGTTACGGTCAAGTTCTTCAATGGCATCGGCATCAACATCGGCATAAAACAATACATATAAGCCTTCACGTTGTCCGTTAATTTCATATGCCAATCTACGCCGTCCCCAATGGGTGGTATCAATTTTGTTGATAACACCTTTTCCGTTGCTTTCAACCCAAGTTTTGACTTGTTCTAAATTGGATTTCTGCACATCTTCGTTGTTATCTACACGCAAAACTACAGTTATTTCATACGATTTTTTCATAGGTTTAGAGTTATCCTTCCCATGGATAAGCCTCATTTGGGCGCGGGTGCGCGTGATGAGGCGGAAAGTAAGGTGATAGTGTGAAAAAATTGTCACACTATAAAGCCGATAAATGTTACAAGATTTTACTCACCTCTGCAAGCGTGGATTATCGCGGATGACCAGCCGTGAACTCGCCAAACACAGCGCCACAACCATCCAAAACCATGTGATAGACCCCTGATATTCCAGCCGAAAGAAATATAAATCGGCAATCGCATTAATCAGCCCTGTCACCAACGCGGCATGATAGCCCAAGTGAATGGAATCGAGTGCCTCATCGCGCTTTGCCCTACCCCACGCCATAGCGCCATAGGTGAATACCCCGCCCATCGTGAATAAAAATAAAAATAACCCTACCAAGCCTATT
Source organism: bacterium (assembly GCA_033763335.1). Classification (GTDB taxonomy): domain Bacteria; phylum Chloroflexota; class Anaerolineae; order Aggregatilineales; family Phototrophicaceae. The sequence continues at coordinate 15,258 of JANRKU010000128.1, read as the reverse complement.
TGATTCGCCATCATCAAATACATATTGGCGACATCGGTATAAATATCAATTTCTGGCGTGCCAGTGAACCCCACCCCAAACACAGGATAACGGGCAATCAACCGAAGCGAATCTGTCCACTCGCCAATCCGCATTTGGGTCGAAAGGTCTTGTGCGGTGAAGGCTTCGACAAACCGATAGAGATAATCTTGTGCCTGTGGCAATAATAACGCCCCCGCCAAACCAAGTACCAAAATAGGCAAATAACGCCGATACCGCGCCAGCCCAATCACACCCAATCCCGCCACAAATGCCAATACGGATGAGCGCGAAAAGGTCAATATCAACGCGACAGCCACAATCCCCAAAGCCAAAAAGGTTAGCCAGCGATATTTGAGGACAGGGCGCTTGGCGAATACCTGTGGCGCGATGAGTACCGCCGCAATTGCCACAATCCCCGCCAATGAATTAGGGTCAATCCATGTGCCAATGGCACGTTCTGGGAGGGCAGGATTTTGTTCGATATAGCGAATCACATTCCCTTCTGGATATCCCACCCGCCCAAGCGCATTGAGCAAGCTATTGGCGACATTATCGGGCAACAAATATAAAATGATTGCGAGTAATGCCTGAGCCGTCACAGCGACTAAAATAACCACCACCAATCGGCGGAGTTGGTGCGATTCGCGCAACATATCCACCAAAATAAAGGTCAATCCAATGCTGAGGAGCGTCCCTACAAATTGCCGTATAGCGGTTAGGCTGATAGACGAATGGCGCAACCCCAACGCAAAACTGAATATCAACCACATCATATAGAGCAGGATGAGGAAATGCACAGGGGTGAGTTGGATATTTTGCCGTTGGCGCGTCATCCATTGCATGAGATACACCACCAAAAAGATGCCAATAACAACATCCAAAAAGGTCGGTGTAAAGCCAATTTCAAATGGCAATGTGCCAGAGGGGAGCATAAACATCAGCCCCACAATGCTATAGAGGGCGGCATTGATGTTGGTGAGCAAATATAGCCCTAGCAACAATCCAAAAATCCCGCCGATGGTGATAAGAGGACCTGCCACCACCGATAATAATGCCACACCACCCGCCACAGTACCAAGCAGTATACCCACGAAAACGGCATAACGCCGTTCAGTAAGGTTACTCACCCAAATTTGTAAATCGCTGATTTTTTGCAAAATAAAATTCCTTAATCATGCCATTCCCCTCTAAATGAGGGCGTAAGGGCGCAACATGTTGCGCCCCTACAGGCGAGGCTTAACTACCCAACGAAACATCAATAATAATCCAAATACAATACACCCTGTCCATGTGATGATGCTTATAATTGCCCCAATCCGATACGATAGTGGGTCATAGGTCAATCTGACCATATGCATACCTGCCTCTATTGGCAAGGCGGTCATAGCCCCATATGCCCGTAGGGTATTTACCTCTACGCCATCAATTTCTGCCCGCCAACCGGGGTAATCTACCAATGCCAGTGATAATAAGGCATTTTCCGATGATTCTACCCAAATTTCGATGCGTTCTGGTGCATAACGGGTGATTTCTACGGTTGAATTTTCTGGCACGGTGGTCGGCAATTCAAGCGATGGTTGTTCATCTAATAAAATTACATCTCGCGGATTAAAATCGGGGTCGTTGAGTCGTGCGCGTGCCGATTCATCATCAGGCACGACCTCATATTGATATACCAATAATGCGAATGGACGCGGGTCTGTGAGGCGATGCAAATTGAGGGTCTTAAAATCGGGATAATCGCGCCCAATCAGTTCAGAGGGGGCAGGCAATTCTTCAGCATCGGTGAACACATATTTGACCGCAAAAACTTCCCATACCCGTTCAAATGGTGTTCCCCGTTGGATAATGGCATGGGCGCTATCCAAGAATAACGGGCTAATCCCACGAATATCTTCTAGCTGATACAACGACCCGCTATTGCCATACCCATAAATGCCCACTTCCCCGCCGACATATTGCCCATCCACGCGAAAAACGTCCGTATCGGCTTTGACTTGTGCCACAAGGGGCGGAATTTGCATAATCGGTTGTTGTTCGGGGGGTAAAATTTCATACACCTCACGGCGGTCAATATTGGCGGAAAAAAGTTCAAATACCAAAAATAACGGGATGATTCCCGCCCAAACCACAATTTCTTTATAATCACGGAGCAACAGCACCGCAAATGGGGTAATGACCAATAGGCTAAAAAATGAGGCATTCATCAATGACAATGAGCCATCAGGATTATTGATCCATTCGATGAGGGTTAACCCCGCCACCGTCTGACACGCCGCCCAAACCCCACCAACGACAATGCGTGCATAACGCCAATCCGATTGATTCGATATGGCATACAACATGACCACACCCAACCCTGCTAAAATGGCGCTGGCGTGTGCAATGACGAAAGCGGCGCGTTCTTGCCCGCGAAAGAAATATAAACCGGGCATGAATTGAAATAGCGCATGGAATAAGCCACTACTCGCCCCAAAACTGAGTCCGAGTGCCAATAATAATGCCACCAGCCAAAACCATCTATCGCGTTCACGCCCCAATAATCCGAGTAGTGCCAATGCAAAACCGACTACCCCGATATATAACGGCGACCATTGACTTATCACATGCGGAAAAAAGACCTGTATCACATCATAAAATGGGAAGCCATTGCCTTTATCCTCAAAACTGAGTCCTGCACGAATCGTCCGTGACAAATATTCGACACCCGGTAGCAATTGCACCGCCGTGATACCAAATGTCACCACACCCATCAACCCAATCCCCAAAATGACCGTTTGGAATTTTTTGGATGATTCACCCATGATAATGCGATAAGCCAAAAATCCTGCCATAACATAGGTGCTGAAAAAACTGGTCTGTGGATGCCCTGCCATCCATGATAATCCAAGCGCAAAACCCGCAAATACCAGCCATAACCACCGCATTTTAGCGATGCGCGTGGCTTCTAATATCCCCAATAATCCTAGAGGCAACCACACCGCCGCCTCCAAAAGTGCCAATTGCAACGGCGGGTAGCCTGTCATATAGCCACCATAGCCGATGATGACTGCAGAGACGAATCCTGCTACCCGTGTGCCGAGTTTACCCATCGTCAAACGGCGTATAAAGACATACATCGCCAGCGTGACGAATAACACATGGAAGGTCATTTCGATGGCGAGTGCGCCATATGTCCAACCCGTACCAGATGCACTACTGAGCGCGATAGTAATCAAACGCGGGGGATAAAATACCGCCGCTTGCGTATCGGCAATGAAGGGCAACCCGCCGTTATTATACGGATTCCATAATGGCACTTCGCCATTTGCCCATCGCTCATATTGATACGCGCCAAATGTGACGAATTGGTCAGAAAAATCTCCCCCTACCAGCGACACCTGATTTTCGACCACAGGGGTATAAATCCGCCAAAAGAACACCCACCATAAAGCGATGAGCGCCAAAACCATCAGAATATCGCCTTTATATAATGCCCAAAAACGCTTCATTTGCGCTCCTCCAAAACATGGGCAAAAAATGCCTCATAGTCCGTGATAAGAGTCGCCCAATCGAATTGTTCCGCCAATTTTAGTGCGCCTTCTTTGATATGCGCCCGTAGTGGTTGATTGCGATAGAGTTGTAACAACTTATGCGAGATATGAAAGTAATTAGGCGCTTTTGGGTCTAATGTAAATGGAGAGACCAGCAACATATTTTCGCCATCTTTGAATAATTGGATATGCACTTGTGGTTGGGTGGTGATAATCGCACACCCCTGATGAATCGCCGCGAGTAAGCTACTGCGCCGATACGATGCCCCATCCCGAAAGGGCAAACACACCACATCAGAGGCTTCTAAATAAGCATTCACTTGCTCACTATCCACAAAACCCGTCCATGTAATGGCTTCGTCTAAGTGCAATTGGGTGATGAGTGCATCTATTTTTTGCGAATATTCAGCATTGGTAGGGTCGCTAGAACCTGTTTTTCCGCCAATCATGACCAATTTAAGTGGATAGCCATTCGCACGCAAATAGGCTAAATCTTCTAAGAGAATTTCGACCCCTTTGCTATGGTTGATAAAGCCAAAATGTGCCACCAGAAAATCATTTTCGCCTGCACCTGCTTGTTTGCGCCATATGGTACGGTCAAAATTGGCGGGTAAATCGGCGGGGACAAGGTTGCCCAGTGGAATGAGGGTGCTACGAGGATGCTCATCCAATTCCAGATAATCTTCATGGTTGGTGAGGATGACCCCTGCTGATGTCCGCGCCAAATAACGCACAATCATCGGGCGCAACGCCCCCGCTTTGGGAAATAAATAAGGAAACATCAAATCGTGAAAGGTCGTCACCACAGGCACTCGTATCATCTGGGGTAAAAAATGGATGAATGGGGACATGCCATAGGCGGCAGTTTCAAACTGGAGGCTCAAAATATCAATCTTATGAGATTTTGCCCATTTCTGAATCATCCGCACCGTACCCCAGCGCCATTTTTTGACAACGTTGGTGATATGCAGGGCGGGGTTTGCCTCTGCCGATTGGGTTGAGGTGAATAAAAACACCTCATGTCCACGCGCCACCAGTTCATGTGCCAAAATTTTTGTATAATCTCCCACACCACCTTGCATGGGGGGATACTCGCCTGTGACAATGCCAATTCGCATAATGATTATGAAACTTTCAACCCTGAGCGTAGCACCTGCCAATAAAGGCTAATACGTTGCCGACGCATGGTGCGTTTGCTCCCCAATAAGGCTTTGATTCCTTCTACCATAATCTGCCAGCTATAGTTTAGCAACAGGAAAAATCGTAATAACAGCGCAAATCCGCCCCCATGAAATTTTTTGTAATAGCGGAGTTTGCTCTCTTGAAAGTAGATGTGCTTGCGTGCGCCCGCTTGGTCGGTGCTTTTTCCGCCATGATGGATGAGTTTGGATGTCCCCAAATAGGTCACACCCCACCCTGCTAGTTTTGCCCGTTTGCACCAATCCAATTCTTCCCAAAACATCACATAACCCACATCTAGCCCGCCAATTTGGTCATAGACCTCGCGCCGAGCCATCAGCGCCGAGCCTTGCACCCAATCTACCTCACCCACAGCATTATCGGCTAAATCACGCGCATAATAACGGTCTAATAATTTTCGTGGGGCAAATCCTTCTAGCCATGTGCTTTCAAAAAATGCCGTGCCAATGGTTGGAAAGCGCCTACGGGTAGATTGATGAGTCATATCGGTGTTGAAGGTATGTGGACCAACAATGCCAATTTTAGGATGTTCATCCAAATAAGCGACCATCTGCGTGATGGTATCACCCAAAACAACAGTATCGGGATTGAGCAAAAACATATTCCGCCCCATAGCAGATGCCAGCCCAATATTATTTCCTCGTGTAAACCCAACATTCTCGGTTTGTGCCATCAATTTGACCTGGGGAAAGTGGGCTTGAATCATCTGTACCGTATTATCGCTACTGGCAGAATCCACCACAATCACTTCTAGGGAAAGTTGTTTTACGGTGTCATAAACACTTTGTAAGCAATCTTGTAGCAATTGTGCCACATTCCAACTCACAATGATGATAGATACATCGGGACGGGGTGAATTGCTCATCAAACCAGCTCCTAAAAATGAATTTACACTTTCAAAACAGCATTTTACCAACAGTTTACGATTAGTGTGAGATTTGATTACATTTCAACGCCATAGTAGGGATATAGACAAATTCACAAACGCATGTAGCGTAAAGGAGAAATATCATGAACAAAAAATTTGTATTCGTTGGGATTTTGCTGGTATTCGTGTTAAGCCTGATGGTCGGCGCGGTGAGCGCACAAGAGGGTAATGGTCGCGGTGGCGGACGTGGCGGTGGCAATCATCCCGCAGGTGATGGTCTGCGTGACATTATCCAAGTCGTGGTAGATGCCACAGGGCTTGAACAAGAAGAATTGTTACAACAACTCCGTGATGGCGCAATTTTAGCCGACCTCATCACAGCCAATGGTGGCGATGTCAATGCGGTGATTGCGGAAGCGTTGGCAATCGTCACAGAACAAACCAATCAAGCCGTGACCGATGGAAAAATCACCCAAGAACGCGCCGATGAAATTTTGGCAAACGCCGAAACCCGCATCACCGAATTGCTGAACACACAAAACCCCATCCGTGAAGGTATTGGTGGTCGTGTAGAAGATTTCCGCAACAATCGCAATATTGACCGTGTTTTCCATGATGCACTCGAAGAAGCAGGCATCACCCGCGCAGATATTCGCGCCCAATTGCAAGATGGAGCTTCCTTACGCCAAATCTTGACCGATGCTGGCTTGGATGTCGCCGTCCTCACCGCAGAAGCATTGACCAATGCCCAAACCCGTTTGGATGAAGCAGTGGCAAATGAACGCCTGACAGCAGAAGAAGCCGCCACCCGTTTAACCGAATTGGAAGCCCGTATCACTGAATTGCTGGATAAAACCCGCACAGCACAACAACAAGACATCTAATATCAGCTATATTGTAAGGGCGCAACATGTTGCGCCCACATCCAACCAAAAACACCCCGTCATGGGGTGTTTTTGCGTTATGCTTTTATCAACTCTGCACCACGCTCAACGGCGCGGAAATTTTTCTCTAGCAAATTACGCCGATGGGCGGGAATATGTGCCTCTAATGCCCGTTTGAGTGCCTCTATCGGCAATAGGCGATGGTCACGCAACAATGCCCCCAAAAGCACCATATTGGTGAGACGTTGGTCTCCCAATTCATACGCAATATCGGTAGCGGGGATATTGATGAATTCAATATCGGTACGGGTGCTTATTTGTGGTATAAGAGAGGTATTCACCACCAGCCGCCCATTTGGGGCAATAATCGGCTCATATTTATCGAATGATGGCTTGTTAAAAATGACCCCATTCATCGGGCGTGCCACCATGGGCGACCCAATGATTCTATCGCTGATAACGACAAAACAATGTGCCGTACCACCCCGCATTTCTGGTCCATAAGAGGGTATCCACGTCACCTCTAATCCTTCATCCATCGCAGTATAGGCGAGTAATTGCCCCGCAAACATCACCCCTTGTCCACCAAATCCAGAAAAGACAAATTCTTCTTGCATGATGTTTTCCTCTCAACCTAATTCGCGGACAGAATTGGCAATTTTATAATCGCCCAACGGAAAAGTCGGTATCATCGCACTTTCCACCCACCCCATCGCATCCACTGGGGTCATACCCCAATTGGTCGGGCAGGTAGAAAGCAATTCCACCATACTAAATCCAAGCCCCGCCTCTTGTACTTTGAGCGCCGTCAAAATCGCTTTTTTGGCTTGGCGGATATGTTTTACATCATGCAATGAGCGCCGTACCACATACACCGCGCCGTCAATTTGTGACATCAATTCCGATATTTTGAGCGGTGCGCCTGTCATCATGACATCCCGCCCCAATGGGGATGATGTGGTCTTTTGATTGGGGAGCGATGTCGGAGCCATTTGCCCACCAGTCATACCATAAATAGCATTATTGACAAAAATCGTGGTGATTTTTTCGCCACGCGCCGCCGCATGGATGATTTCTGCAATGCCGATAGATGCCAAATCACCATCACCCTGATAGGTAATCACGGTATGGTTTGGCGAAACGCGCTTAATACCCGTTGCCATCGCGGGGGCGCGTCCATGTGCCGCCTCGACCCCATCCATATTAAAATAGTTATAGGCAAATACCGAACACCCCACAGGGGCGACTAAAATCGTCTTTTCGCGCAATCCCAATTCGTCTATGGCTTCTGCGAGTAGCCTATGAGCAATGCTATGCGTACATCCCGGACAATAATGGGTATAGGTGCAAGCAAGGGCTTCTGGACGGTCATAAACGAGTTGCATATCTTCAATGGGAATGGTCATAGTCGTCATATCATCATCCTCCCTTATGCCAACACCGCACTATAGGCGTAGTAGCGTTCTATCACATGCAATAATTCATCTGGCATGGGGATATTGCCACCCATCCGACCATAAAATTCGACAGGCACAACCCCATTCACCGCCAACCGCACATCTTCGACCATCTGCCCTGCGTTCATTTCGATGACCAAGCACATATCCACTTGTTCTGCGAGTTCTTTCAGTCGTCTATCTGGGAATGGATAAATGGTCTGTGGACGGAATAACCCGACCTTCAAGCCTTTTTCGCGTGCCATTTGCACTGCACTCATGGCAATACGCCCCGATGTGCCATAGCCAATCACCAATAATTCAGCATCTTCGGTGGCAAATTCATCTGACCGTTGTTCAACAGCACGAATTAATTCTAATTTTTTCTGGAGTCGGATATTAAAGGCTTCTTCATCATCTGCACTCATATAGAGTGATGTAATCACATTTTTATCGCGCCCTTTTGCCCCTGTAACTGCCCAGCTAGGACGTGGTTGGGGATAGGGTTGCATGGGGGGTAATTCGGCTGGCTCCATCATTTGCCCAATTTGACCATCTGCCGCCAGCACTACCAAATGGCGATATTTCCGCGCCAATTCAAACGCTAGTACGATAAAGTCTATTGCTTCTTGCACCGATGCAGGGGCTAATACGATAGGATGAAAATCACCATGCCCTGCCGATTTTGTCACTTGGAAATAATCAGATTGCGATGGCAAAATATTGCCAAGTCCGGGTCCGCCACGCATCACATCAACAATCACACATGGCACTTCTGACCCTGCAATATAGGATAGCCCTTCTTGCATGAGGCTCACACCAGGGCTAGAAGATGAACTCATCACTTGCACGCCCGCACTCGCCGCCCCATAGACCATATTAATCGCCGCCACTTCACTTTCTGCCTGCAAAAATACCCGCCCCAATTCCACCATCCGCGCCGACATATATTCCAATAATTCGGTTTGTGGGGTGATAGGATAGCCAAAATAGGCTTCACACCCTGCCCGTATCGCCGCTTCTGCCATTGCCACATTACCCTTGAGCATTTCACGCGCCATGAGATTTCACCTCATCTAATTTATTTTTGCGGGGTTGGGGAATTTCACGATAAACCGTGATACACACATCGGGGCATATCACCGCGCAAATCGCACAGCCTGTACAGTGGTGTTCGGGGTCTTGTAAGAAGGCTGGATGATACCCTTTGGCATTGAGCGCCACTTCATCCATCACAATCACTTCTTGGGGGCAAACCGTTGTACAGAGTTCACACCCCTTACAACGGTCTTGGTCTATGTGTATTATCCCTTGTGCCATAATGTCATACCCTCACGCTAATAACTTTATTTTGTATATTCAGCATAAGGATTTTTCGGCATTATGCACAGTGAGCTATAGCATACTCATGCTGTGCCATGTGTCATAATTTGAACAATTTCACCGCGTTTTCGGTGGTATATCGCCCCATTTCCTCAGTTTGGATATTGTGCAAACTAGCCAAACGGTCAACCATGATGGGTATATAAACTGGACTATTTCGCTTACCGCGATGAGGAATAGGGGTCAAAAATGGCGCATCCGTTTCGACCAAAATACGGTCTAATGGTGTAGAAGCCGCCACACGGCGCATCATATCAGCATTTTTATAGGTGATAGGTCCGGTGAACCCCAGATAAAAGCCGATGGCTAATGCCCGCTTTGCCAGTTCCACATCCCCAGAAAATGAATGAAGCACCCCTGCCCGATTTTTGAGCGATTCTGGCAAGTCTTTTGCCCATTTTTCCAAAATCATCAGCACATCTTCATCGGCTTCGCGGTTATGAATGATGATAGGCAATTCTAATTCTTTTGCCAAAGCCAATTGTGCCTCAAATGCGCGGAATTGTTGCGACTTGGGCGATTTATCCCAGTGATAATCGAGTCCAATTTCGCCAATCGAAATCACTTTAGGATGCGATGCCATCGCATGGAATTTTTCAATCTGCGATTCATCAAAATTGGCGGTGCTATTGGGATGAATCCCCACTGCCGCGTAAATCCCCTCATATTTTTCTGCAAGGGCAATCCCCTCTTGGGATGTATGGGCATCTACGGCTGGAATAATCAATCGGCGCACACCGACTGCTTGTGAATCTGCCCAAATTTGGTCACGGTCTTGGTCATAATCGCCAAAATTAAAATGACAATGCGTATCTATTAAATCCATCAACCACCTTCCCACATACGGGGTTTTAAGCCTAATTTCTTCATCCATTTTGCGCCTTTACTGCCAAAATGGACGCGCCATGAACTCAATTTTCTTACAAAATCGGCGCTACGAAGCGCGTCCAGAAAATCTTCGGGGTCATCGGTAAAGGGACGCATGAGCGTGGGTGATGTGCCATATTCCACCAACGTATGGGCATCAGACCCCGCCGTCCCAAGTAAGTTGTGTGTTTCTGCAAACCGAATCGCCCGCAAATTGTCTGCCATATACAAACAACGGGCATTAAAGACCTCTATGGCATCAATTTGGTCAACAATGCGGAGCAATTGCGCTTCTTCCCACGCGCCTTTACGCAAACGGTCAAAAGGATGCGATACGCTAATCACAGCCCCTTGCTCACGCAGGCGTTTTATGGTCTCTTGGGGCGTGAGTCCTTCTGGGATGCTTTCTTTGACAAAATACGCCAAAATTTCGCCCTCTGTGGTGAATATTTCTTCTCCCACAATGACCAATTCTGGCGCGATTTGCTTGAGCTTGAGCGCCCCATCTGCCGTATTATGGTCGGTGATGGCGATACGCTTAATAGCGCGTTTTTCGCAAATTTGGATGAGTTTATCGAATTGGGTGATGCAATCGGTTGACCAATGCGTATGGTTATGTAAATCTACGCGCCAAGTTTCGCTCATGATACAGCTCCTTCTGCGACTATTTTTTGGTGATGTTCCGCTTCCATCGTTGCCAATTCTGCCTCTAATTCACCTGTAAATAGGCGATTGCGATAAATAAATGCCACCCCAACCCCTACCAACACCCTGAACCATTTATGGAAAAATCCTTGCAATAATGCCGCCGCCCCTGCCATAAGCACAGTCAAAATGGGGTTTTGTGGCGCAACCACCGCCATCAACATGGCAAAATTGGTCAATTCCGTCACACCCGCCCCATTGGGGACAAAACTCAACGCCCCGACTGCCGATGCCACACCAACAATAAATGCCGTTTGCAAAAATAGGGTAGGAGTCATTTCTAAGCCAAATCCCCACAAAATGATAAAAAAGCCGACTGTGCTGGACATATACACACCCATCCCCAAAATGGTGACGGGTATCATGTGACGGATGCTAAAAATTTCTCGGCTACTCTCATAAAAATGGACAAACCAGCCATGTAACCGATTGATAAACGGAATTTTGGCGAGGATGTTGAGGAAAAAATGCGCCAATGGCTGAATTTGTACCACAATCAGCCCACCTAAAATAATGGCGGCGGATGAAAACACAATGCCACGACTAATGTCGTAATAATCACCCAATGGCAAATTTTCGCCACCGATGAGCAATGTCGCTGTGAGCGTCACGACCACCGATGCGCCATCGCCAATACGCTCCGCCAACACAATCGGGGCGCTACGGGCAATCGGGACACCCGTTTTCATCTTGAGCAACACCGCTTTGAGCAGTTCTGCAACCTTGCCCGGACTCACCGAGAACATAAATGACGAAATGAAGATGATGGCGCTATCTTTGATGCTAATTTTATCGCGTGCGCCCACAACACCGATATAATATTGCCATGTGAGAAATCGAAAGGTATTGGCGCTGATTTGGGTAATGGCTAACACCACGAGTAAGGCAACAGGGAACTTGGCGAGCGCCTCAAATACACCCTCATCAAATTGTCCTGTGCTATCAAATACGAGTAAAACAAGGATGTAAATCACCAAAACGATGAGTACACCTGCGATGAGTTGATTGCGATATTTACGCATGACTATCACCTTAAAGGTATAACCGTCAAACAAGCGTAGGATTGTAACGTCCAAATTGGACTTAAAACAAGCCATAAATCGGTTATACTGGTGCTTGTTATAAAAAAACGTGAGAGTATGAGATATGATTTTACCAGAAAATAATGAAGATGGTTCGATTGATGATGGCTTACAAGCCCCGCCCCGTATTTTATTTTGGGGGCTGATTGCGGCGGTATTGCTCGTCGTTGTTGGCATTTTAGCAGGCATTTTTATCTTCCGTGAGGTGTTAACCCCCGGTCAGCAACAACGGATTATAGATGCTATTCCGTTTGCGCGGGCATTTTTGCCACCACAACCCGCACCAGATACCATTTTGCCCACTGTCGCACCTGTTGACCCGACATCAGCAATGGATTTGCTCAATCTGGATTTTTCATCCGCAACAGACACCCCTGCCCCAGAAATCACAGAGGCAACCGAAGCCGTGTTGCCCAATCCGCCGACGATTATCGTACCGAGCGCCACGCCACAAGCGACAGAGGCACTCCCTACCCCAACGCCTACCACCCCACCCCCAACACCAACGGTTATGCCCACCGAAACACCCGCACAATCGGCTCAAATCCCCACAGCAACACCCAACGTTGTCCAAGCCCCTGCCGTTACAAGAGCAATATCGCATGTAAACACTGGCTTTACATGGGATAGACAAACTTGGAATAACTGCGGGGCGACCAATATCACGATGGCGATGTCCTATTATGGATGGGGGCGTTCTCAAGCCTTTGCCGAGAGCATGATTAAACCCGATAGAGAAGATAAAAATGTCACTCCTGCGGAATTGGTCAATTTTGTGAATAACAATAGTGACCTCCGCGCCCTGTACCGCATCGGCGGGGATATGAATTTGCTCCGCACCCTCATTTATTATCAATTCCCTGTGGTCATCGAAAGAAGTCACATGTTTGAGGGCTATGATTGGTTGGGGCATTATCAGACCCTTGTCGGATACGATGATACGCAAAGCCAATTCACCATCTATGACAGCTTTTTGGGCGAAAACACATTGGATACCTATACCGAAGTAGATACCCATTGGCAAGCCTTTAACCGCGTGTTTATTGTGGTCTATCAGCCAGAACGCGAAGCAGAATTATTTCGGTTATTAGGCGAATTGGCAGACCAAGAACGTGCCGCCGAAATCGCATTTGAAACCGCCCAAACAGAAGCGCGTGCCAATCCACAAAATGCCTTTGCATGGTTCAATATGGGGAGTGCTTTGATAGAATTAAATCGGTATCAAGAAGCCAGCACCGCCTATGACCAAGCCATGAATTTGGGCTTACCATGGCGCATGTTGTGGTATCAATTTGGACCCTACCGCGCCTATTATGAGGTGGGGCGCTATCAGGATGTCCTCAATTATGTCGCCAATACGCTCTCCACCGATGGTGGGCAATATGTTGAAGAAACATATTATTGGCAAGGACGCGCCCTTGTGCAATTGGGTCGTACCAATGAGGCAATTAACGCATTTCAACGCGCCCTTAGCCAAAATCGCTTTTTTGCGGATGCACGCCAAGCCCTTACCGAATTAGGAGCGTGATATGTCGGCAGATTCATCAGAAAATACAACCCGTTCACGGCAACTTGCCCGTTCCACGCTTATCGTGATGATTGCCTTTGCGGTGGCAAAAATCATCAGTTTGGGGCAAACCGTCATCATCGCCAGCGTATTTGGTGTGGGCGCAGAATGGGATGCGTTTGTCACTGCAAATCGAATCCCAGAATTGATATTCACCCTCATTTCTGGTGGGGCATTGGCTCATGCCTTTGTGCCAATATTCAGTGGCTATCTCGCCAAAGGGGATAAAGAAAGCGCATGGAAACTCGCTTCGCATGTGGTGAATTTGGTTTTTATCACCACCGCAACGGTGAGTGCGATTGTATTTGTGACTGCTCCATGGCTGGTGGCGAATGTCGCCGCCCCCGGATTTGATGTAGCAACCCAAGCCCAAACCACTGAACTCATGCGGATTTTGCTCATTGGCACGCTGATTTTTTCGGTCAGTGGCTTGGTGATGGGCATTTTGAACAGCCATAATCACTTTTTGCTCCCTGCCCTTGCACCAATATTATTCGATGTGGGCATCCTCATCGGTGTGGTGTTCCTTTTGCCAATTTTGGGTGTGCGCGGGATTGCCATCGGTGCGGTATTAGGGGCATGTATGCACTTGGGGGTGCAAATCCCTGGACTCATCCGCTTTCGTGCCAAATGGTATCCCGAAATTGACCTACGCGACCCTGTTTTATGGCGCGTGATTCGGTTGATGTTGCCCCGTGTGGCAGGATTAGGTGTGTTTAGCCTCAACTTTTTGGCGATGAATAATATTGCCTCACGGTTGGGAACGGGCGCAGTGAGCGCATTGGATTGGGGTTGGCGCTTGATGCAAATCCCGCAAACCCTCATCGGGACGGCGATGGGGACGGTGATTTTTCCCACACTGGCGGCTTTTAGTGAATTGGGTGATGAAAATGGCAAACGTGGGGCGATGTCTGGGGCATTACGCTTCATTTTGGTCGCCAGCATCCCATCGGCAGTCGGGCTAATTTTTGTCGGCAGACCCATCATCGGTCTTTTGGAGCGTGGCGCGTTTGATGCCAGCGCCTCTGAACTGGTCTATACCACCCTGCGTTTTTTCGCATTGGGCATGATTGCCCATTCTGCCCTAGAGGTGATTGCACGCAGTTTTTATGCCGATAAAGACACGCTCACACCCCTGTGGGCGGCATTGGTCGGTGCGGGAATTAATTTTGTCGGCGCAGTATATTTGAGCAATGTCAGCTATGCCCAAACATTTGGCATCCAAAATAGCTTTATTGCCCCATTTGACCTGCCCTATGCCCTCGATTTTCGGCGTGCTTTTGGCAATCCAAGCGGATTAGCACTCGCCAACACCCTCGCCACAACGGTGGAAGTCGGTATTTTGATGGTCGTCCTCCGCAAACGCTGGAATGGGATTCATGAGGACATCCTCGCGCAATCGGTCATGAAAGCCTTATTCGCCAGTTTGGTGATGGCGGCGGTGATTGTGGCGGTGAATTTTGGCTGGAATGAAATCGGATTTGGCGACCGTGGTTTGTTATTCACCATCGCCCAAGTGGTCATCGAGACAAGCATTGGCGCAGTCACATTTTTTGTGGTCGCATGGCTGGTCAAAATGGAAGAACTCCGCTTGTTATTGGGATTATTCAGACGCGGGAAAAAATCCGCCCCCGCAGAGGCAACCACATGATAAAAATTCAGTCGCTTACATTGGGTATCGCCGCCACCAATTGTTATATCGTTGGGGATAC
>JANRKU010000127.1:0-4542 GCA_033763335.1 bacterium | reverse complement strand
TGAAAAAAATTAGGCAAATCAGACCCTTCAGTGGGCTTTGAAATCGAATAGCCATAGGTTTTGAACCTATGGCGGGGCAAATTGACGATTTTTGCCCATCTTAATTTTAGTGTCGCCCCCTCAGCCAGTCTGGAGAAGGGGGAGAAAACCATTTTGTGGGTTGGATTAAGTCCCCTCGCCAGACTGGAGAGGGGATTTAGGGGTGAG
This sequence comes from bacterium, assembly GCA_033763335.1. GTDB lineage: Bacteria > Chloroflexota > Anaerolineae > Aggregatilineales > Phototrophicaceae. The sequence continues at coordinate 4,335 of JANRKU010000127.1, read as the reverse complement.
GTTGATGGCAAAATAGCGGTTATATTAAATGTAACGAACAAGGCTTTTGAACCTATGGCGGGGCAAATTGACGATTTTTGCCCATCTTAATTTTAGTGTCGCCCCCTCAGCTCCAGACTGGCGAAGGGCTAAGGGTGCTTTTGGGACATAGGGGCTACTTTTTCGGTTGCATATTTTCGCCATTTGCCTTATAACGGAGCTATGCACCGCACCTTACCCATTCTATCCCAAAAGGAACATTCCCCATGCGTTTGTTTGCCAAATTTATCCTCATACTAGCACTATTTTGCGCCAGCCTGCCGATTTTTGCCCAAGAAGAAACGCCCGCGCCACCCATTGACCCCGAAGGTGAATTCACTGAGGTGTATACGCTTGAAAATATCACCATCAACTATCCAACGGGCTTATTTGTGAGCGATAGTCAGTCGCAAATCACGATAGATTTTGATGGCACATCCACCGACTATATCACCATTGCCCCACCAGCCGCCTTTGACTTGTTCGAGATTCCCAATGACACCCTACAGGTTGCCTCGCAAAATATTTTTAACACATTTTCGGGGGGCTTGGGCGCAGATGTTACCTATGACGATATTGTCACAGAGACCACCCTCGCAGGCTTGGATGCGACCTACTTCATGCTCGAAGCCAACGGTGCTAAAATTTATGTGTATATCTTTGCGGTGGGAGAAGAGATTTTTGCCGCGACGCTCATCACCCAAGAAGTCGCCATCAGTGCCGATGCCATTGGTGATTATGAGACAGTTGCCGATTTTGAAGTTGCCCTGATGGTGAAAATCATCGAAACCATGACGGTAGATGGTGAGCCGATTGCCCAAGAGGTCAGCGCAGAAGCCACCGACATTGCCCCTGTGACCGAATTTGAAACCCGCCTCGTCCCCGCCGATGTGGTCGAATTGGGGCAAGAGGTCGCATTTGTGGATGCGGGATTAACCTTCTCTATCCCCGCCGAATGGGTTGTGGATGATGTGCAGATGATTGTCGCCACGAGCGATGTTGCCCTCGCCAGTATGTCATCAGGAGAAACACCCACCACACAAGACGAAATTGTTATTCAAATCATATCCCCCAACCGTATGCCAGAATTGCCACTGGATAAAATCACGGCAGAAAATGTCTTACAGGTGCTATTAGAATCATACCCCGATGCCACCAAATACCAATACCAAGACACCACTTTCCCGACCTATTATGTCCCCCTCGTTGGAGATAATGTACCCCTTGGCGCGTTCCTTATTGTCACCCAATTGAGCGAAAACCCCGCCGATGTGCTGGTCGTGATTGGTCTGACGCTCGATTATGACACGGCAGAACCCACCCTGTTTAGCATTCTCAACACGGTGGTCTATACCCCACCTGTGGGTGAATAACAATAAGTGCTAAAAAGCACCCACCTCAGCCCCACTTTGTGGCTGAGGTGGCTCAAATCCGCCTATTTGAATGGTTTTCCCCCCCTTTCTCCATGCAATGGGGTGTAGGGACACGATATATCGTGTCCGATAGGGGGATAGGGGTTGGTTTTTGCCTGATTATTTATGAGACAAGCCAATAATGGGGTTGACCTACCAATTTTCAGGGATAGATAGGCATGATGAAAGGGCGCAACAGGTTGCGCCCCTACACCCCACAACCTGATTTTACCGTTAAAAATAAAATCATCCGCCCTGTTTTTTCTTGATGGTGCGCTCGCGTTGGTCGTGTGCCGTGTCAAAATTGGGATTTATCGCTAGGGCATGGTCAAAGTCGCTGATGGCACGCGCATAATCGCCTTGCACATCAAAAATCAGCCCACGCCGATAATATGCCGATTCATCATAGGGCATGAGGGCAATCACCTCATCAAAATCGGCAATGGCACGGGCAAAATCGCCCAGATGCGTATAGGCTGTCCCCCGTTGCTCATACGCCAGCGCATCTTGTGGGTGGAGGCGAAGGGTCTCGTCAAAATAGGCGATGGCGCGGGGATAGTCGCCTGCGGTCATATACAACACGCCACAATGATAATAGGCATCGGCGTGCTTGGGATTAATGCGAATCACCGCCAAAAAATCATCAAACGCACGGTTATCATCGCCGTCATTCATATACGAAATACCCCGATTAAAATAGGCATTGGTGCTGGTCGGATTCAGCCGAATGGCTTGGGTATAATCGGCAATAGCGCGGGCAAAATCGCCGTCATCATCATAACCATCGCCCCGTAAGATAAATTCATCTGCCGTTTGTGGATTATCACTCATCGCATAGACCCATCCCATTGCGTCATTCATACCAATATAGGCATTATATCCCATTTTGATGTGTTGGTAATTCATCCATATCGGCTATCCGTTGCCTAAAATCATATTTCGGCTAAAATAAAATAGGGATATAGCGAAAGGTGAATTTATGCCAGACATGCGACCCTTATATGAATTGCTCAGAGAAGGTAAAAATTACCGCATTGGCTGGTTAGATGCGGGGCGGAAGATTGCCGTCCTCGAAATTCTTGGACCGTGGAAATGGGATGAGGCGCTTGATATTATCCCCTTTTTGAATGAGCAGGTGGCATCGGTGGGGCATCCTGTCTACACCATCTATGAATATAACGGCAAGCACATGGCATTTTTACCCAGAGGCGGGGGCATCTTGAACATCCGCCGCTTGGTCGAGATAGACCCGCCCAATGAACAATTGGTGATATTCATCAAACAAGATTCGCTCACACTCAATTTTGTGAATATCGTATTTAAGGTTTATGGTTTGCGCCAAATCGTCCAGAAATATCGGTTTGTAGCCACATGGGAAGAAGCGATGGCACAAATTGAACAACACCGCGCAGGGCAAGGCTTATAAATATCAGACACGGCACAAAATTATGCGGGTGTTTTTGTGGATGTAATGGCTGTACAAGACCCTTTTGGGTCGTATGTCAGCCACAGGATAGAAAAAGGAGTTCCAAATCTGGGGCAAGGGAATAAAACCCACGCTGGTGATATTCATAGCCTGTTTTCCATGTTACACTACATCTATAGGCTTTTGTGATATCAAAGGAGACCCCACCATCAACAAACAACAAGTCCGCGCTATCCAAGCGATGAGTCATGACCCATCCATCTCCATTTTGTTGCCCACTCACCGCGCCGTCCCACAAAATCGGCAAGACCCCATCCGCCTCAAGAACCTCATCAGCGAAGCCACCACCCACTTATTAGAAAAATTTGCGTCCGCGCAAGTCGCGCCGATTATCGAAAAATTAAATAAGGTGTGCGCCACCATTGATTTTCAAAAGACACAAGGTGGCATGGCGATTTATGTGAATGCCAATTTTGAAGCAACCTATTCCCTGCCGTTTGTGGTAGCAGAACAAGCACATGTTGGTCATACATTTGCCACCCGTGACCTCATCTATGCGCTCAATCGCACCACACGCTATTGGCTATTGGTCATCAACGACAAGCAGGCACACTTGTATCTTGGCACAAAAAATTCATTAGACGAGATTACCAATGCCGATTTTCCCCTCACCGTAGACCGCCAGAGCAACGGCAATCAATTTCAGGATATGGGCGATAGTGAAGAAGCGGGAAATTATATTGCCGACCATCAGCGCCATTTTTTCCATAAAATAGATGTCGCCTTCAGCACCATCGCCGCCGATGACCCCTTGCCGTTGGTGATAGCCAGCACCACGCGCTTAATGGCGCACTATCAGGCGGTGAGCCGTAATGCCCACCTGATAACCGCTACATTAGCGGGCAATCACGATAATACCAGCCCCTACGACCTGCGCGAGGTGGTCTATCCACTGCTCTTGCGGACACAGGCAAAAGAGCGCGATACAATCATCGAATCCGATTTGGGCATGACAGAAAATGCCCGTCCGTTTGTGGCGGGGATAGATGACGTATGGCGTATGGCGCACGAAAAAGGAGGTGGGGTATTATTGGTAGAGGCGGGGTATCATGCCTCTGGCTGTGTGGATGATATGGGGCGCTATGTTGCCGTGGCAAATGCCCCCATCGCAACCCCTGTGATGGAAAATGTGGTAGATGCCGTTATCGAATTGGTGATACAAACAGGCGGACATGTCCATTTTGTGGATGATGGCGTGCTGGCAAACCACGCGCATATCGTTTTGCTGACGCACTAAAACCAGCCCCTATCCCCCTGCTCCTTTCCCCACAGAGTAGCTGAGGGGGCGACAGTACATTTGAGAATTGACATCGCTAGAGGTTCAAAACCTCTAGCTAGTCGAATAAAGTCCACTAAAGGGACTAAAACCGTCTCTTAAAAAAGAGATACCTATCATAATAGGCTGATTTTAATGCCAAT
>JANRKU010000126.1:0-11459 GCA_033763335.1 bacterium | reverse complement strand
AGACCAAGAGGGTGATGATGATGGCAATCACACCATCGCTAAAGGCTTCTAGGCGGTTAATTGAATGGGTCATGGTCAATAGAGCTTTGTGTTATTGGTGCGCCAATATTCAGAACAATCGAGTTTACGATTGAGAAGTCCGCGCTCAAATAGCTCACGGCGCAGAATAGCCCAATCTTCAAAAGTGTGCCATTGTTTGAGGATGTCGTTGACTTCGCGTTCACTATAAATTTTGCCCAACTCGAATTTTTCTGCCAAATAATCCAAGATAATGGCTTGGTCTTTGCGATTTTTTTTACTAATTGGGAAGCGTGTCACGCGCCCCTGTTCATCTAAATAATGTTGGATGCGATTGTCATCGTTGCTCATAGCGATACTCTCTTAGACAAAACTTTTCTTCTCATTTTTCAAATTCTAGCTCAAGATTATAACCTCACCCCTAAATCCCCTCTCCAGTCTGGAGAGGGGACTTTCCAAACAGGGGAAAAATGTTTCTCCCCCTCTCCAATTTGGAGAGGGGGTAGGGGGTGAGGTAAAAGAGTAATTTTATTGTTAAGTTCCTACATATAGGGCGCAACATGTTGCGCCCTTACAGACATATATTGTCTTTATCTACTAACCCAAATTGTTGCACTACTATCCCTAATCATACGACAAGGGAATATCAAGACGCAACCATGTGCGCCCAATTCTAAACATCACACCCGGACGCAGGCTGACTCTGCCGACGATGGGTTCTAGCTCTTTTTCGATGAATGTCCCATTACGGCTACCGCCATCCTCAAGCCAAAAGGTGAGGTAATAGGGTGATGTGACCGATTCTGTGCTGGTGGTTGGCACACTCACACAGCCCAATTTGGCATGAATCCGTGACACCTGACTATCATAGGGCAGGTGAATATCACAGCCATCGCGCCTACCAACCGTGATGATGCGCTCATCCCCAATTTCTGGCTGAAAGAATGGCAATTTTTTGCCATCATACGGTCCACTCATATAGGTTATTGAAATTTCGCGCTTGCTTCGTCTAAACATTATTTCAGCTTCTCTCTGACCCATCCTAATTTTTGGATACTGGGTTGATGATTGGGGTCTAGCAAGAGGGCTTGTTCAAATGAAAGTAGCGCACTTTCGTATTTGCCCAAATAAAATTCTGCTTCGCCCAAATTATGCCAATACCATACATCTTCGGATTCAAATGATAATGCCCATTGATAACACTTAAATGCGTCTTCCCATTGTTTGAGTGCCGCATAACATAACCCTTTGCCATTCCATGCCCACGCATAACTTTGGTCGAGTGTGACGGCATGTTCATAACTTTCGATGGCTTCTTCATAGCGCCGTAAGCGTCGTAATACCTGCCCACGCCTTGCCCATAGGGTGGCATTGGGAGAGACATTGGTGAGGGCGCGGTCTATGACGGCTAATGCCTCTGGACGGCGTTCTTGGTCCAAAAGAATATCTACTTGGTTGATATAATACCATATCGTGAGTTTATCTTCTTGTTCGGCGCGTTCATAACTGGCGAGCGCCTCTTCTTTGCGCCCCATCTCTTTGAGCGTTAAGCCACGTCCATTCCATGCCCACGCATATTGTGGATTGAGTCGTACCGCCAAATCAAAGGCGGTGAGGGCTTCGTTATGCCGTCCCAATCGGCGCAGGGTTTGCCCACGTTTTGCCCAACTTTCTACGTGGCGATTATTGATTTTGAGCGCCTCATCCAACGATACCAGCGCATCTGCCAATTTATTGAGGGTATATTGTTCATCGGCATAGTGATACCAATGCCACACATCCCCTTTATTGAGTTCTACCGCCTTAGAAAAACTGAACAGGGCATCTTCATGGCGTGCCATTTGGCTCAGGGTGACACCGCGCCCATTCCAAGCCCAATCGAGGTCGGGTTCAAACTCGATGGCGATATTATATTGATGCAATGCTTCTTCTAGCCGTCCCAAACGGCGAAGTGTTTGCCCATATTGGGCGTGAATTTGGGCATTGCGGTCATCAATTTTTAGGGCTTCTTCGAGCAATTTCGCCGCTTCTTGATGCCGATTCAAAATCAGCAACACATCGGTTTGTTTGACCAGATAAAATGCCTCTTTGGGGGCAAATTGGCTGGCTGTCTGAAAGCAGAAAATCGCCTCATCATAGCGCCCCATTGCCTCTAATGTGACCCCTTGTTCATTCCATGCCCAAGCATAATTGGGGGCGATTTGGGTCGCTTTTTGGCACGCTTCCAGCGCCTCATCCCACCGTTGCAGATGGCGGAGGGTATTACCGAGCCTCGCCCAACTACGAGCATGTTGTGGATTAATGCTGAGGGCGGTTTCGAGCGAATGAAGCGCATCGGCATAATTGCCCATCAGCACCAATACATTGCCCTGATTATACCAATGCCACACATCATTGGGCTTCAATTCGGCGGCGCGGGCATAACAGATATGCGCTTCGGCATACCGTTCCATTTGCTCTAGCACAATTCCCTTACCATTGATTGACCATGCAGAATCACCATCTAGTGCCAATGCGCGGTCATAGGCTGTGAGCGCCTCTGGCAAACGGCGCAGATGACGGAATACTTGCCCCAATTTTGCCCAGCTAAAGGCATGATTGGGGTCGGTTCGGGTGGCTTCTTCTGCGGGTTGGAGTGCATCCCGATAATTGCCCATTTCGACCAGTGTATCGGTCAGGTTATACCAATGCCAGACTTCGTTGGGCATATAACGGGCGGCACGCCGAAAAACCGTGACGGCTTCTTGTAGCCTGCCCATCGCTTTATAGACCAACCCACACCCGTTATATGCCCACGCATAAGCGGGGTCGAGGTGAATGGCTTGCTCATAGGCTTTGGCGGCTTCGGGATAATTTTTCATGACGCGGTGAATTTGCCCCAATTTTGCCCAACTGTTGGGATGTTTGGGGTCAATTTGCAAGGCACGCTCTAAGAGTGGGATGGCTTCCTTAAACCGTTCTAGGTCATACAGCACATTGGCACGATTAAACCAATACCACACATCATTCGGGTTGTGTTCAGTAGCAATTTCATAACACCGAAGCGCATCATCCAATTGCTTCATGCGTTCCAACACAATGCCTTTGCCATTCCATGCAAACGCATAACGGGGCAAAATGGCAATGGCGTGGTCATAACAGGCGATTGCCTCTTCATATCGCTCCAAAAGCCGATAGGTGCGCCCTTTTCTTGCCCATGCCCACGCATAATCTGGTTTCAGCGCAATCGCTTGGTCATAGGCGGTAATCGCTTCGTCATAGCGTTTAAGTGCTGTGAGCGAATAGCCTTTATCCATCAACTCCCGCGCTTCGAGTGCGGGTCCCGTCACTTCGACTTCTGGGGCTTTGCCTGTGATTTCGGTATAGAGGTCGGTGAAATAGGCAACAATATCACCCCAATTTTGGGGACGATAGATGGGGTTTTTTTCCAAACATTTGAGGACAAATTGTTGCAATTTATCTGGAATTGCCCGTTTGTCCTTGACCATCATGGACGGTTTTTCGTTGAGATGCGCTATCATCCATTCGCTAAATTTGCGGGCGCGAAAAACACGCTTGCCTGTGAGCATTTCATAGAGGACACAGCCAAATGAATAAATATCGCTTCGCATGTCTACTTCTTTGGATTGACATTGCTCTGGCGACATATAAGGCGCAGTTCCCACAATCGCGCCGACTTTGGTTAGGCGGTCTGAGGGATAGAGATGCTCATCTGCTGGCGTTTTTTCCAATTCTGCTGTCGAAATTTCGGTGAGGTCTACCGAGTGGACAAGCCCAAAATCGGTCACTTTTGCGATATGGTCATGGGTGACGAGGATATTGGCAGGTTTTAGGTCACGATGCACCAATCCCGATACTTTTGATGTGGCATGTTGCATCCCCAGCGCGATATGCAGGGCATATTCGACAGTGGTGGTGAGGTCGAGTTTGCGATGTTCAATCCAACTGCGTAAATCTGACCCCAGTTCTTCTGTGCCACTGACATATTCCAAAATGATATGGGGGCGCTTGCTAATATCTTGCACCAAACGCGCTTGGACGATATGGCGATGTTTTTCTAAGCGCACCCAGACAGTGGCTTCATGATTAAAGCGGGTGAGGGCGCGTTCATTCTCTAAATATTTGCTCTGGAAGGTTTTGATTGCCACAGGCTCACGTTGGTCATGGTCATAGCATAAATACACCACACCCATGCCCCCACGCAACACTTCTGATACCTCATACCGTCCGTCTATGCGGTCTCCGACACTATAATCGCCCCCAATCACATTTTCGGGGTCTTCATCGGTGGTATCTGGTGGATTATCGGGGTCAGTTTTGACCGATGCAGTCGGCTTAACTGAGGGCATATCATGATTGCCCTCAAACGAGGTTTGGTCAAAAACAGCACTTTCTTCTGCTTGTGTTTCGCTGATGAATTGACTTTCTACGATATTCGACTGAAATTCGATGATTGCGCCCGTATCGGCGATGGTCATTGAGGCATCACTCGCCAATAGGGGTGGGGGAAAATCGGCATGGGTGCTATCGTTATCGGCTTCGGCATCTTCTACTGCATCAGCATCAATATCCTCAACATCATCAGCAGGGATGTCTTTTTTCGGCTTTGCAATTGCTACTTTGGTGCTAAGTTTTTGCCGATACGAATCGAGCAAGCCGATGAGATGACGCTGAAAGGTGGGGCGCGTTTCGGGTTGGTCTTCATCATCCGTAGCCGCCCAAAGTGCCGCCGCGATATTACGGCGGATGGGGTGGCACTCGGCAAAATCGAATAGCCAGCGCAGATATTCATCTATGGCACGGCGGGCAGTTTTGCGGTCTACCTCATGCACAGCATGGGTCAATGCACGTTTATAGGCGATGAGCGCCTTGCCGATATAATAGACCAATAAGCGGTTATCTGGGCTATGCGATTGCAAGGCACATAAATCGCCTAATGCAAATAGGTCGTTGATGTCATTTCGGCGTAATGCCAATTTCCCCAATACCTGAATTTCGGGGTTGGGGTCGGTGACAAATGGGTCGGTTTTATCTTGCCGATTGCGCTTTTTTAGGTGAGCGCGGGCAGTGCTATCATCGGTGGGCAGTGGTTTTCGCCCTGTCTGTGGGATGTTCACTGAATAACCTCAAAAGCCAGTTTATCGCCTTCGCCAAGCGTAATTTGAATGGTATCCCCCTTAGAAAAGACATCTTCAACAATTCTGGCACTCAACGGACGGGTGAGTTGGCGCTCAATGGCACGTTTTAACGGACGCGCCCCTTGTGCGGGATTATAGCCTAATTTTAGGAGCAATTGACGCGCCTCTGCGGATAGTTTTAAGGTCAGATGTTGCTCTTTGAGGCGCTCTAATACCGATTGCAATTGCAATTCCAAAATGCCATTGAGGGTAGATTCGGAGAGGGAATTAAAGGTGATGACCTCATCCAAACGATTGATAAATTCTGGGCGGAAAAACCGATTCAGATAGCCAGAATAATCAGATTTTAGCTCTTGTGCTGTCCCGCCAAATCCCAAATGCTTGCCACCTTCTTCTGTGCCGATATTACTGGTCATAATGAACACCGCATGACGCGCATCTACGCGCCGTCCGTGTGCATCGCTGATTCTACCTTCATCGAACACTTGCAAGAAAATATCAAATACCTCTGGGGCGGCTTTTTCGACTTCATCCAACAACACCACACTATAAGGTCTGCGGCGCAAGGCATCGGTGAGCTGACCACCGCGCTGTGTATCCCGATAACCGGGAGGCGCACCTATCAACCGCGCAACCGTATGGGCATCATGAAATTCAGACATATCTAGCCGAATCATTGCCTCATCACTGCCAAAAAGGAAACTAGCCAGTGCGCGGGCGAGTTCTGTTTTGCCAACGCCAGACGGTCCCAAAAAGAGGAATACCCCTATGGGGCGGTTGGGGTCATTTAAGCCTGCACGGGCGGTTTTGATTGCCGCAGAAACGGTATTCACCGCCTCATCTTGCCCAATCACCCGTTGGAGCAAGGCATTTTCTAGCCCTGCTAAACGGCGTTTTTCATTGGTGGTCAGTTCTGTGACAGGGATGCCCGTCCATTGCGATAAGACGGCGGTCACATCACTGGCTTTGACATCATTTGGGGCAATTTCATCATCGGGCGATATGGTGCGGATGATAACCCGTGTACAGGCTTCATCCAACAAATCCAGCGCCTTATCTGGTAAACGTCTGTCTGGCATATAGCGCACCGAGAGGCGCACCGCCGCTTCGAGTGTTTCTGGGAGGATAACCACACCATGATGTTCTTCGAGTTTGAGTCGTTGCCCTTCCAGAATTTTGATACTATCTTCTTCTGATGGTTCTTCGACATCAATCGTGCGGAAGCGCCTATCTAGGGCGGGGTCTTGGGCAATGGCTTTGCGATATTCTTCATGGGTGGTCGCACCAATGCAATTAATTTCCCCGCGTGATAGGGCAGGTTTGAGGATATTGGCGGCATCGAGGTTGCTATCTATTGTATCGCCTGCGCCCACAATGGTGTGAATTTCGTCTATGAATAAAATGCAGTTGCCCGAATTTTTGATTTCATCCACAATGCCGATGAGCCGTTCTTCAAATTGCCCACGTAGGCTTGTGCCAGCGACCAATGTGCCGATTTCGATTTGCACAATGCGCTTTTTGAGCAGGGAGGCGGGGGCTGTTCCGTTATGGATGGCGTATGCCAACCCTTCGACAACGGCTGTTTTCCCCACACCAGCATCACCGAGCAAAAGCGGATTATTTTTTTTGCTCCGCGCAAGGGTACGGGCGAGGGCGCGTATTTCTTCTTCTCTGGCGATAGCAGGACCTATTTTGCCTTTGGCGGCTTGTACCGTGAGGTCACGCCCATATTTATCCAGTAGGGGAGTTGGAGCGACATCGCTATCGGTGGTGGCACGCGGAATTTTGAAGGCAGAAAATGTGCCAAACGGCGAATTGCCAAAATTAAAATCGCTATCAGAATCGAACAGGCTGTCCATATCGCTATCATCTAATAATGGCGAGTGGTCGTCTGGTTGTTGCTCAGAGATGAGGGTCTGTAGCCACTGATTCACATCAAACCCCATTTCTATCAATTTGCGAATGGGGATGCCTTCGCCCTCTTGGAGCAATGCCATCAACACATGATATTCCCCGACTTCGGTTTCGTCTTGGTCTGCGAGGAAAATGGCGAGTGATAGCACCATTTCGGTACGTGGGGTGAGGGGTAATACATCACTCAAGCCCAAATCTTTGTCTGTGCCAATTTCTCGGCGGATTTCGCTTCGTACCGTGCGCGGATTGAGTTCTGCACGGCGTAATAAACGGTTGGTATGTCCATTTTCAATCCGTGTGAGGGCAATAAAAAGATGCTCTGTCCCCACAAAATGATGCCCTAATTTGCGGGCTTCTTCCACAGATGCGCTCAACATTTTGGCGCAACGCTCACGAATTTCTTTTTCTGGAATATCAGGTGATGGTGTCATCAAATCCACTCGAATTTATCAAAAATTATTCTCGACATTAGTATAACGCATGAGCGCGGTTTTATCATCTTTTTTTGGTGTTCTCTTATGAAAACGGTTATATAACATACTTATATCCATTATTAAACCATTTCTAAATGTAAAAACTTGTATCAGTTTTTTTGCAATTGTAGCAAAGTGTTCTCTTTTGGGACATACATTGGCTATAATACTATAAAGACAATTATTCATTCCAGTTTGGCGGTTTTTTATGTCAGGTGATATGCTGTTAGGCAGACGATTAGGGGATTACACAATACAAACATTGTTGGGGCAAGGTGGCATGGCGCGTGTTTATAAGGGCTACGATGCGACCTTACAACGATACGCGGCTGTTAAGGTGGTAGAACCAAATCTGCTGGCGAGCCAAGATGAAGGCGAATATAGAGAGCGATTCCTCCGAGAAGCGCGTGCGATTGCGCGTATTAACCATCCCTGTGTGGTGAGCGTATATCAATTTGGGGAACTCGATAATCTGTATTATATGGCGATGGGGTTTGTCGAAGGCGACGACCTGCGCGAGATTATCAAAGAATATAACCGCCAAAAGAAAACCATGTCCGATAATCAGGTCTTACGCATTATTCGTGATATTGCTGAAGCATTGGATTATTCGCATAAAAATGGCGTGATTCACCGCGATGTCAAACCATCAAATATCATGGTAACAGCAGATGGTCATGCTGTCCTCACCGATTTTGGTTTGGCACTCAGCGCTCAAGAAGGGACGCTGGGCAATACCTTTGGTAGTGTGCATTATATTGCCCCAGAACAAGCCGTATCATCGGCACAGGCTGTTCCACAAAGCGATTTATACTCGCTTGGTGTGGTGTTATATGAAATGCTCACGGGCAGAGTGCCATTTGAAGATGCGTCGGCGATGAGTGTGGCGCTCAAACATATCAGCGACCCGCCACCATTGCCAAGTTTGCTCAATAAACGGATTACACCTGCGGTTGAAGCAGTTTTATTGAAGGCGCTAGATAAAGACCCGCGCAAACGCCATTTAACGGGTAGTGCTTTTTCATCCGCGCTCGAGGCGGCGTTCAGTGCCAGTATTGTTGAAGATACTGATGATTTAGAACGTGATAAAACAGCGTCTAATGGCGATATGTCGAGTCGGTTACGCAAACCAGATGCTCCAAAACCGACTGTAACCGCCAGCAAACCCCCAACAGCGTCTTCTAGGGGCGGGTCATCTTTGTTGCGCCCCACAAAATCTATAGGGGTAACAGAAGATTCGCCTACCGCTAAAGATGTGTTGAATACGGCGTTAATTGCGGATAAAGACAAGCGTGGCACAACATCCAAAAAATTAGCACCTATCGCTGTTCCCAAACCAGAACGCAGACGGGGTAGGGTGATTGCGATGGGGATGGCATTTATGGTCATCATCGCTATTTTTGCGCTTGGGGCTGTGATTTTGGGCAATCCACCGAGTACCCCAATAGTTGATGAAGATACAACGCTCCCAACACGAATTGCTTTGAATAATGATGCAAATGGTGGTGTTGTTGCAGATACTACTCGCCAAGTGCGTACCGATGGAGAACCTTCTGCCACTGCCACAGAAGATAAATCATCACAACTTGCCTCCACGCCAACCCCACGCATTGAGGCGCTTAATACAGATGAGCCACAATTATTGCTTTATTATGATGGACGCATGTTGGTCACTTATAACCGCGCTTCTGATGACACCACTACACTTAATTTGACCGATTTAACCTTTACGCGGTTATCTGATGGGGTGCAATTTGAATCAAATGAATGGCTACGGGTAACGACACGTTCTATTCGGTTATCGGAAATGCGGAAAGTAGATTGTTTCCAAATTATTGACCAGCCATTTACAGGGCTAGAATTGCCCGATTTTTGCCGTTTTAATCAGGGATATATTCGCACACCACGCTCTTTTTGGTTGAGTGACGTTGTTGGCGATAGATTTGAAGTGCGTCATAATGATGAATTATTGGCGACTTGCCCAACGACCATTACCGAAATAGACACACCGACCCACTGCGAAGTTAAACTGTCTACGGTGGGTGGATGATAGCCTTATCTCCCCACTAAGGTAATAATGTCACAGTAGGAATGATTTCACCGCCACTATTGGGTGTTCCACCCAATGATAAAACGATAATCAAAAACAGAATTCCCAAAACAACCACTGCTCCCATCATGAGGCTGATGGGGATGGTTGGCTTTTCTGTAGATTTATCCGCAGAAATACGGGCATTTTCCAGTAACCACTTGCGAAATAGTTCTCCATTGATACTAATCTGATTGGCTTTCATGGTGATAATTTCATCATACAGCAATCCGCGTAAGGCGGCATTGATGGTTGTTTCATCCAACAAATAATCACTTCTTGCCGACCATGTGGCAATGGTGGTGGTGAAAATTGGACGTAAGGGGTCATCATAAAATAAATCGGCAATGGCAGTTAAGACGAGGCGTTCATCGGTGGTGGCAGATTCCCAAATTGCCAAAAAATTGGCTTGTATGCGGGTATATACGGCATTATTCATGCTTTTTATATCGGCATGTTGTCTCAATTCATCGCCATATGCCTGTATGAGATATGGAACACCGCCTGTCGCCATATAAATGGCTTCTATCATGTCATTCCCAAGACTATCATCATAGTCGTGTAAGATTGCCTCGCACGCTTCGAGTGATAAATTCCCCAAACGCAATTGATGTTTGGGGGTGATAAACGGCATCAATTGACCTAGCATATCCTCATAGGCAATATCCAATGCAAAGACCATTTGAACATAAGCGTTGCATAAGCCGCGTAATGTGCCAAGAAACCCTTCTGAAAAATTTTCTTGTAACAGGTGATGAGCATCATCCCATAATATCCATAAATGGCGCTGACGTAACACCTTGCTGATGGCGGGGAAAAATTGTCCTGTCACCCACGCTCGCGCATCTTCATCCATCACAATATCGGGAAGTGTGAAACCGTATGCTTGCACCGTATCGAGGATATATTGGCTCATCATCACCCAAAAGTGGGTTTCATCATCTATCGGCATATCGTTGAGGGGCATAAAAATGACCACTGCTTGTTGCGGGGCGGTATTGGCGACCTGATAGAGAAAGGCTGTTTTGCCAATAGATTTGCGCCCAATGACCACCAATGGTTCATGGGGAGCATTGGCGAGTTGGGTCTGAACCCGTTGAAGCATGTCATCTCTGCCCCCAAAGGGGCGATTATCGGTTTCTGTCATATATTTATATCCTCAATAGTATCATTATTTGTAAGGGCGCAACATGTTGCGCCCTTACACACCCCGAAAACGGTATCACGGGACGGCTCAAATATGATTTTATATAATCATGCCGAATTTCTAAAAAATTCACAAATTTTCCTCGCAATAGCACAAAAATTCGGGTATAATAGAGTAATAATCATATCACCTAGAGAGAGATTTATCCCTATGACTCAAAAATCACCACGCGCCGTTGCCCTTGTTGGTATGGCTGGTTCTGGTAAGACGATATGTGCCAAGCACCTTGAATCACGCGGATTTTATCAGTTTCGGTTTGGGAGCATTGTCACCGATGAAGTGACACGGCGTGGATTGCCCATTACACCCGAAAATGAACGCACTGTGCGCGAGGAATTTCGTGCCAATGAAGGCATGGATGCCATCGCCAAACGCGCCTTGCCTCATTTGCAGAGCGCGTTACAAACCCATCAGAGTATTATCATAGACGGTTTATACAGTTTTAGCGAATATAAGACGCTACGCCCCATTTTAGGTGATGATATGATACTCATCGCCATTTTTTCTCCGCGCCAAATGCGCTATTCCCGCCTCACCAACCGCCCCGATAGACCACTCACCGCCCATGAAGCCGAAATGCGCGATTATGCCGAAATCGAAAATATCGAAAAAGGCGGACC
>JANRKU010000125.1:0-8490 GCA_033763335.1 bacterium | reverse complement strand
CCCCTGCCCCTTTCCCCACTTAGTGGAGAAAGGGGAGAAAACCGATTTCTGGGATATGTTTTAGCCCCTCTCCAATTTTTGGGGAGGGGTTGGGGTGGGGATAAAAAGCCTTATCTTAACGGTATTGGGTTTTCAACCTCTAGCGATGTCAATTCTCAAATGTACTGTCGCCCGCTCTCCACAAAGTGGGGAGGGGGTTGGGGGTGGGGCGAATTCCGCATCAATTATGAGACAGACCAATAATGCAAGTTAGTTTTTAAATACGGATTATTTTTTGTGGCTGACATACGAGGCTGAAGCCTCTAGTACAGCCATTACACCTTCAAAATAGGCAAGATGTAATGGCTGACTAGCACGCAAGTGCGTATGTCAGCCACCAGCGATACCGCTAGAGTGCGTCCGATGTTGGTAAACAGGACATTATTGGGCAAGGACGTAGGGGCATCATATAACAAAAAAACGCGAATAATCGCGTCTGTACAAATTGGTTGGGGAAGCGTAAGGGCTTGCCATGACAAGCCCCTACACGGTGAGGATAGGTTTGTAGGGACACAATACATCGTGTCCCGTTTGTAATGGACGGCATATATGCCGCCCCTACTGTCCAAAGCTCCGATTTGCCAAGTATTCATATTGCAACCAACGGGCGGTAATATCGTCTTCGGCTTCTGCCAGCAATTGTTCTGCGGTTTGTGGGTCAGATTGCATGAGCATCTTGAAGCGATTTTCCATATTAAAATAATCTGCCAGCTTGCCCTTTGGTGGGCGACTATCCAATTGCAACGGATTTTTGCCTTCTGCCACCAACGCGGGGTTATGCCGATAGAGCAACCATTGACCACTTTCGACTGCCAATTTATGGTCGGTGAGCGCGGTGGTCATGTTGATGCCATGCGCGATACAGTGACTGTAGGCGATAATGAGCGATGGTCCGTTGTAGGCTTCGGCTTCGATGAAGGCGCGGAGGGTTTGCTCATCTTTTGCGCCCATCGCCACACTTGCCACGTACACATTGCCATAATTCATCGCCATCATGCCCAAATCCTTCTTGCGACCGGGTTTGCCACCTGCGGCGAATTTTGCGACGGCGGCGCGTGGCGTGGATTTACTGGCTTGTCCGCCCGTGTTGGAATACACTTCGGTATCCAAAACGAGGATATTCACATTGCGACCACTGGCTAATACATGGTCAAGCCCGCCATAACCGATGTCGTATGCCCAACCATCCCCGCCGATAATCCACAGGCTCTTTTTGACCAGATGGTCTGCCAGATTTGCCAATTGGATGGTCACTGGGGTGGGTTTCATCGCGCCCAATTTTGATTTGAGCAAGGCGATGCGTTCCCGTTGTTCATAGATGCCTGCTTCGTCGTGTTGGTCGGCATTCAGAATACCCTCTACCAATTGGTCGCCCAAATCGGATACCAAGCTGGTGAGCAATTCTTTGGCATAGTGGGTTTTCTTATCCAACGACACACGCATCCCAAGCCCAAATTCGGCGTTATCTTCAAACAGCGAATTTGCCCATGCAGGACCGCGATTATCACCATTATGTGACCATGGCGTGGTGGGCAGATTGCCCCCATAGATGGATGAACAGCCTGTCGCGTTGGCAACGACCATTCTATCCCCAAATAATTGCGTGGCGAGTTTGATATACGGTGTTTCGCCACAACCAGAACACGCGCCAGAAAACTCGAATAGGGGTTGTTGTAATTGTTGTTGGCGGATGCCACCGACCTTGATGCTGGTGCGGTCAATTTCTGGG
This sequence comes from bacterium, assembly GCA_033763335.1. Classification (GTDB taxonomy): domain Bacteria; phylum Chloroflexota; class Anaerolineae; order Aggregatilineales; family Phototrophicaceae. The sequence goes on along the minus strand of JANRKU010000125.1, from coordinate 6,722 downwards.
ATATTCAAGAAGAAATTCCAGTTTTCGCGCTCGGTTGCCAATAAATCGGGTTGTGGGCGCATATTCAATGCCTTAAGTCCCGTTGCCGATTTATTTTTGGCGGGGCAAACTTCCACGCACAATCCGCACGAGGTACAATCTTCTGGCGCGACTTGGATGGTGTATTTTTGCCCATCAAAATCTTTTGATGCCGTAGATTTGAAGGTATCTGGCGAATCTTTCAGTTGTTCTTCACCATAAACCTTGATGCGGATGACGGCATGTGGACACACAAAAGCACATTTCCCGCATTGGATACAGGTCTTTTCATCCCACACCGGAATATCATACGCCAAATTGCGTTTTTCAAATTGGGTCGTGCCAGAGGGGTATGTGCCGTCTTTTGGCATTTGGCTAACGGGGATGAGGTCGCCCTTGCCTGCCGTCATCATGCCCAACACATCGCGCACAAAGGCGGGCGCGTTGGCGCTCATCGGCGCGAGCATCGGCTTTTTGCTGGTGATGGATGTTGGGACTTTCACTTCATACATATTTGCTAATGTGCCGTCTACCGCATCCATATTCATCTGGACGATTTTATCGCCCTTATTGCCGTATGTTTTGCGGATAGAATATTTGATGGCTTCGATGGCTTCTGCGCGGGGCAACACACCCGATATGGCAAAAAAGCACACTTGCATCACCGTATTAATGCGGTTGCCCATGCCCACTTTCCGCGCCACTTTATAGGCATCAATCACATAAAAATGCAATTTTTTGGTGATGATGGTCTTTTGCACATCTTCTGGCAGGGTATCCCACACCTCATCGGCGCTGTGGAAGGTATTGAGCAGGAATGTCCCGCCTTCTTCGATAATGCCGAGCATGTCGTATTTTTCGAGGAAGGTCGGCACATGGCACGCCACAAAATTGGCTTTGGTGAGCAAATAGGTGGAGCGGATTTGTCTTGGACCAAAGCGCAAATGCGAGATGGTCATGCTACCCGATTTTTTCGAGTCATAGACAAAATAGCCCTGTGCATAATTGGGCGTGTTTTCACCGATAATTTTGATGGAATTTTTATTCGCGCCGACTGTACCGTCTGACCCTAGCCCATAGAACAAGGCGCGTGTGACATCTGCCCCCTCAATCGCAAAATCAGGATTGTAAGGAAGGCTGGTGAACGTGACATCATCTTCAATACCAATCGTAAAATGGTTCTTCAATTTCTTGTCCATCATGTGGTCAAAAATGCCCATAATCATGGCGGGATTAAATTCTTTCGATGACAAGCCGTAGCGCCCGCCGATGATACGTGGCAGGGTTGTGATGTAATCTTCGCCGTATGCTTCGTGATAGGCATTCACCACATCCAAATACAATGGTTCACCGCCACCACCCGGTTCTTTGGTGCGGTCGAGTACGGTGACAGTTTTCACCGATTTTGGCATGGCATCAATCAGGCGTTTCACATCGAATGGGCGATAGAGGCGCACTTTTAGCACACCGACGTTTTGCCCTTTTTCACTGAGGTAATCCACCACTTCATGGACTGCCTCTGCCCCACTGCCCATCATGACAATCACGCGGTCAGCATCGGGCGAGCCGTGATATTCATACAGTTGATAATAGCGCCCGGTGAGGCTACCAAATTGGTTCATGGCATCTTGCACAATATCGGGGCAGGCATCATAAAACGGATTGACCGTTTCTCGTGCTTGGAAATACACATCGGGGTTTTGTGCTGTCCCCCGAATGAAGGGATTATCTGGATTTAAGGCACGACTGCGATGCTCAAAAATCAGCTCATCGCTAATCATGGCGCGGATGATGTCATCATCTACCAGCGCAATTTTATTGACTTCGTGCGAGGTGCGGAAGCCATCAAAAAAGTGCAAAAATGGGATGCGAGCTTTGAGCGTGGCAGAATGGGCGATGAGCGCCATATCTTGTGCTTCTTGCACCGAATTGGATGATAACAGGGCAAAGCCTGTCCCCCGCGCCGACATCACATCACTATGGTCGCCAAAAATGGATAGACCTTGTGCGGCGAGTGAACGGGCGGCGATATGAAAAACGGCGCTGGTGAGTTCCCCTGCGATTTTATAAAAATTGGGCAACATGAGCAGTAGCCCCTGCGAGGCGGTGAAGGTCGTGGTCAGCGACCCCGTTTGTAATGCCCCATGAATCGCGCCTGCCGCGCCCCCTTCACTTTGCATTTCGATGACGGCGGGGGTGGTGTTCCATAAATTCTTTTGGTCGGCTGCCGCCCACGCATCCGCCCATTCGCCCATCGCGGAAGACGGGGTGATGGGATAAATAGCGATAACCTCACTCAGCTTGTAGGCGATATTTGCCACTGCTTCGTTGGCATCGAGGGTCATAAATTCAGGTTGTTTCATTATACTATCTCCATCTTACCGCACAGTAAGCCTGCGGACATGATATATCATGTCCCTACTATACGCCCATGCCACCCATTACGCAGGTGAAATTCATCCCCTTTTATGGCGCAGGTTGTCATAAAATCGCCATTATAATGAAGAAGCTGATGGTGTTTCATCGCAAGAGATGGATATATGAGCTACGGCATTGCCATTTTTTAGGGGAAAAGGTGAGGCTATCGTAGGGGCATGACATGTCATGCCCGATTTTTACGATTGGTGACGGCGGGCGTAACAATGCAAATTCGTTTTGAAATACGGCGTAAAACCTCACCCCTAAATCCCCTCGCCAGACTGGAGAGGGGACTTAATCCAACCCACAAAATGGTTTTCTCCCCCTTCTCCAGACTGGAGAAGGGGGCGGGGGGATGAGGTTCAAGCGAAAAAGCCTATTTTTTGCCGTAAGATTCATCATAACGAACAAGGCTTTTGAACCTATGGCGGGGTAAATTGACGATTTTCGCCCATCTTAATTTTAGTGTCGCCCCCTCAGCCAGACTGGAGAGGGGATTTAGGGGTGAGGTTGATTTCTTAAGTTGCAGTATATGGGGCACAACATGTTGCACCCTTACAGGCATACACCGTCTTTATTTACTAACAACCATTATCGTGTCCTTTGGGGAGATAGGGGCTGATTTTATTGTTCAGTTGCTACACATGGGCATGAGGATAAAACCCTTATCTTATAGGGATAGTCTATGCACTGAAATGTGGCTATAATGAACCTTAGTATGGTCAATTGTTAAAGGATTATTGCCTTATGGATTGGAAAACAACACGGTTTGTTGTCACAGGGGGCGCGGGATTTTTGGGGCGTGCAGTGGTGAACAAACTCAAAGAACGGGGCGCAGAGCATATTTTTGTCCCCAGAAGCGCCCAATATGACCTCCGCGATACCGAGCGCGTCTTGGCATTATTAGACGATGCCCAACCCGATATCGTCATTCACATGGCGGCGGTTGTGGGGGGCATTGGGGCAAATCGTGAGCATCCTGCCGAATTTTTTTATGATAATTTGATGATGGGGACACAGCTCATGCACGAGTCTTGGCGACGTGGTGTGCAAAAATTTGTCACCATCGGGACGGTGTGTGCCTATCCAAAATTCACCCCTACCCCATTCAAAGAAGATGATATTTGGGATGGGTATCCAGAAGAGACCAACGCCCCTTATGGCTTGGCAAAAAAAATGTTGCTGGTGCAAGGGCAAGCCTATCATCAACAATATGGGTTTAATGCCATTTATCTGTTGCCGACCAACCTGTATGGTCCATACGATAATTTTGACCCCAAATCATCGCATGTGATTCCCGCCCTCATCAAAAAGGTACTCGATGCCCAAGATGCGGGGCAAAAAGAGATTGTCGTGTGGGGCGATGGAAGCCCAACCCGTGAATTTCTGTTTGTGGATGATGCGGCAGAAGGCATTTTGCTCGCCACCGAAAAATATGACGGCACAGACCCCGTGAATTTGGGCAGTGGTTTTGAGATTAGTATCAAAGATTTGGTCGAAAAAATTGCCAAACACACGGGCTTTGAGGGCAGTATTGTTTGGGATAGCGAAAAACCCAATGGGCAACCACGCCGTAAATTGGATGTGAGTCGCGCTCATAGTGCCTTTGGGTTTGATGCCAAAATTGATTTTGATGAGGGGTTACAACGCACCATCGCGTGGTATCGGACAACACGGGGATAAAATTATCCCCAAAAGGGCGGACATACGCGCCTAAAGGCGCTAGTACCGCCCCTACAATTCGTCAAAATGGTTGGGTTTTGTACGGGCGCAACATGTTGCGCCCACCAACGGGACGAGGCATTGCCTCGCCCCTACAATGATTTAATTTTTTATTCCGCGCTGATGGTAAATTCCACCGTGCCGTGATTATAGCCATCGGCAAAAATGCCAATGCCATACGCGCCATCGGTCTCGGCGGTAAAGCTCATCAGCACATCACTGAATGCTTCACCAAAATCGCCAACCGCCACGATAAAGCCATCTGGACTAAAGACAACCACCACAGGGTCTACATAATAGAGTTCATCGGCATCGTTGGCGGCGATGGTGAAGCTATCACCCGCTACGGCTTCGAGCGTATAGTACACGCCAACATTCTGACCCAATTCGATGATGGTGGGGGTATCGAGTGGGGCGATTTCGCCTGTATCGGTGAGGACACCTGCGGCTTCGTTAAAATCGAACCACAACGAGTCAACATCTGTCACGCCCATCAGATACATCATGTAGTCTTGATAGGCGATGGGCAATGCTTGTGCATCTTCATTGGTTTGGGTGGCACGATATTGGTCAAAAGCGGCGCTGGCGGCTTCGATATCGCCATTTTCGAGCAAGGCAATCCCATACAAGCGCCATGAATAGGGTTGTTCTGGGTCATCATTGGTAGAAATTTCGCCCATCGTCACCGCAGAGGCGTAATCGCCCAATTGCAGGTAGCCACGGAGCATGGTGTTATAGTTGAAGGGGATATTTTCTACATTTTCTTCTGCAATGGTGTTGATGGTATCTATACCCGCTTGCGAATCGCCCGATGCCACTTGGCAATTGCCCTTCACACGGGTCATAAACCACCAATCGGGGTCAATTTTGAGACCTTTTTCGGCGGTGGCGATGGCTTCTGCACAAAAACCGAGTGTGCGATAGCTTTCTGCGAGTTCATCGAGGATGAAGGTGTTATCGGGGTCTATTGTGAGGAGATATTCGGCGGCGGCGATGGCATCAATGTAATAATCAAAATAGTAATTGGTCAACACATTGCTTTCGAGCGCAAAGAGGTTATCGGGTCTAATTTCCAGCGATTTTTCAATATCGGCAATCGAGAGGTCATATTCACCGAGCCATTTATAAATATCGGCACGCACCGCATAACCGAGTGCGTATTCTGGATTAATCTCTAGGGCAACATTAATCGCATCGAGGGCTTCTTGGTCGCGTTCCATATTCGATAAAATACGCGCCCGCATCATGTGAGCAAAGGCATAGCTATCGTCCATCGCAATCGCGCCATCCACAACCGAGAGGGCTTCTTCCATATCTTCACCGATATAAAATAACGCGCCTGCGCGATACATTTCGCTAAAGGCGGTTTGTTCATCGGTAGAGATGAGCATTTCGGCTTGTTCCACCGCCAAGGCATCTTCACCATACCAATAATAACAGGCGACAAGCGTCTCTCTGGCATAGGCATATTCGGGCATGGCATCTAATGAGGCGAGTGAATCATCAATGCACAAGCCATATTCGCCCAAAAAGAAATAACTATCGGCACGGCTAGAAAGGGCATATGGATCGCCCGGATACAATTCGAGTGCCTTATTAAAATAAATGAGCGATTCTTCATAATCGCCCAATTGACGATAAGCATTACCGAGCGATTGTAGGGCAAAATTTTCTTCTGGGGCAATTTGTACCCAACACAGCGAGGTGGCTAAAGCGCCTTCCAAATCGCCAGCATCAAATTGGGCGTTGGCGATGGTTTCGTAATCGGCATTGGGGTCGCATGTATCCGATTGAGCATGAACAACAGGAATCATACCGAGCAACAAACATAAAATTAAGAAAAATTGGGTTATTTTTTTCATGGCAATGAACTCCTTTGGTGAGAATATTATTCTAGTGTAACACACATTATCGCCCCAACCATAACGGATTATAAAGAAATATTTATGATGTGGGCGTAATGGTTTTTTGGGGGGGGGTAAGAAGGGTTAGGTTTTGTTGACAGGGCAAGAGGGACGATAACCCACCCATATATGCGGTTTTCTCCCCTTCTCCAGACTGGAGAAGGGGTCGGGGGATGAGGTTAAAAAAATGGGTGTGGCGTAGGGGCATGACATGTCATGCCCGATTTTTAGCGTTGATTATGCGGGGGGCTTGCCATGGCAAGCCCGTACATTGTGCCAATTTGTCCCTGAAAATGGGCATATCAACCCCATTATGCAAGTTAGTTTTTAAATCGTAAAAATGGGTGTGGCGTAGGGGCATGACATGTCATGCCCGATTTTTAGCGTTGATTATGCGGGGGGCTTGCCATGGCAAGCCCGTACATTTTGCCAATTTGTCCCTGAAAATGGGCATATCAACCCCATTATGCAAGTTAGTTTTTTAAATCGTAAAAATGGGTGTGGCGTAGGGGCATGACATGTCATGCCCGATTTTTAGCGTTGATTATGCGGGGCTTGCCATGGCAAGCCCGTACATTTTGCCAATTTGTCCCTGAAAATGGGCATATCAACTACACGCCTAAAATAGGCAGGTTTTGTAAGGGCGCAACATGTTGCGCC
>JANRKU010000124.1:0-87092 GCA_033763335.1 bacterium | reverse complement strand
CTCACCCCTAAATCCCCTCTCCAGTCTGGAGAGGGGACTTAAACCCACCCACAAAATGGTTGTCTCCCCCTCTCCAATTTGGAGAGGGGGCAGGGGGGTGAGGTAAAAAAGAGATTTTATCGTTAAGTTGCTACACATGGGGCGCAACTGGTTGCGCCCTTGCCGATATAAACACTTTCACATCACAATAATCTCTAAATTTTTATATTCTCTATCCTCTAGCACCTCTCATTCGTTATAATCTGTTATAAGGTCAAACGATTTTCAAAGAGAGGTGGCATTGATGTTTAAGAAAGTATCCTTATTTTTTATATTTCTATCCCTTTTGGTGGTGATTATTCCCGCCCAAGCCCAAACCGAAACCGAAATTATTTCGCGGGCAGAACGGCTCATACGAAATATTGTCCCGAATGTGGGTAATGTGTCACAATGGCAATATACAGGCTATGTGATGACCAACGATGGTGCTTTGGGATGCCCGTTGGTCACAAGCTATAACCTAGGTTATTCGGTCATCCCATGGCGGGTGAGCCTGACCTTCTCGAATGGGCAAACCTACATTGTGTATGTGTCATCTGACCCCAATGTTTCGGTGTTATGTGATTCCAAATTGCTCGGTGGTGTCACAAATACGACCACGACGACTTATGCCCCCAGTTGCACCGCCACAACCATCGCAGGCAGACGCGGTGCTATTTATACTGCACCCAATAGCGGGGTATTGAGTGGTTATTTAGACCTTTTTGGGTCAATTGCTGTTTTGGGACGCTCAACAGATACGGCATGGTATCAGGTTGGCAATACCAGCGTCACAGGGTGGGTTTCGATTTATGATATTTTGCTCAATGGTGCTGGTTGTACCAGTTTAGCTGTGACATCAACTGTCACCACGCCCAACAATACCATACCAACCAATTATGTTGGGCAAGGTGTTGGTGGTCCAGTCAGTTGCTTCCTCTCTGCCACATTTGCTAATATTCGCACCCTCCCAAGCCTGAATGGAGCAATTATTGAACAAGTCACCAGTGGGCAAGTTTATGGTGTGACAGGGCGCACACTTGGCTCTGATTGGTATGAGGTATTCACCCGTAGTCGCGCAGGGACAGGTTGGGTATCGGTCACAGTATCGAGCGCACAAGGGACAGGGTGTGCCAGTTTGCCCGTGACAGGGACATCAGACCCCAATGCCAACCCATCGCCCTCTAATCCCATCATCACCAATTGTCTCCCCACCTATGCGGGTTATTTATTGCCCCGTTTGCAAGTGGGTGCGCGTGCGCGTGTGACCAGCATCATCCCAATTTTACGGTTGCGCTCGACTCCACAAGCACTTGTGGATAACAGCAATTTGGTCTTGGAAATTCGTTCATTGGATATTGTGGATGTGATTAGCGGTCCTATTTGCGAAGCGGGTGTAGCGCGGGTCTGGTGGCAAGTGTTGTATAACGGGGTATATGGTTGGACAGCAGAATCAGATTTGCAAGCCACCAATGCCTATTATTTAGAACCCCTTGTGAATGCACCCGGTCGGCGTTTTGCCGATGATGTGACCACATCCGAAGTTGGGCGCTTACAAACAGGTAGCGCCGTCTTGGATATTACCTTTAGTCCCGATGGCACACAATTATTGGCGGTGAATGGCGCAGATACCTTTGTGCGGACATTTGATAGCATCACGGGGAATAACCTCGATACTGCTTATCTCAATAACACAGGTGCGCCACTAACGCATGTTTTGGCGGGGGAAAATGTGGTCACGGTGGATATTAATGCGATGGTGAGCGTATGGTCGCTGGTGGGCGAATCTATTGCCAATTACCCTGTGCCATTTGCACCCATTAGCAACACCCAAGTTTCGTTGAAGCCAGATGGCACAAAATTGGCAATAGCCGCCTGTACAGAAGCCTCATTAGAAGGTTGTATCGTGAGTCAATTGGGTGTGATGACATTGGCTACTGGTGACGTACAAGTGGTCGAATTCCCACAAGACAATGTGACCTCTGTTGCCTATCATCCCACCGAAGATAAAATTCTTGTTGGCACAAAAACAGGCTCAGTGGTGATTTGGGATGCTGTGGCAGGAAATATACCTATCGCGCTCGAAGCCGCCCAAGTTTATGAAGTGGCATATAGTCCCGATGCGTCAAAAATCGCGGTGGCATATTGCGAAGCATTCACCGAAGAATCGGTATGTGGGTCTGTTCAGATTGCCTTATTTGATGCACAAACACTCACCGAAATTGCCACATTAAGCGGGCATACCAACACCATCACCAGCATGACCTTTAGCCCAAATAGCACCCAATTGGCGAGTGGTGGCTTAGATGATATGGTGATTTTATGGGATATTGCCACCGTAAAAGAATTGAATCGCTATATGGGCTATACCTTTGGTGTGAGTAGCCTCAATTTTAACCCTGCTGGCAATTTGTTGGTCACAGGGGATAATGTGGGCAATGTGATTTTGCTCAATCTGGAATAGCAGGGGTGCTGGTGGGGAGGGGCATCCCTCCCCATAACACCTCATGCGAAATGGTCAATGTTGTTTGGTCGGGTGGGTATAGTACCGCTATATCCACATCCCACCGAATCCCAAAAACACCCGCAGGGGTTGTTCCATTACAGGTTGCCATTGGTGATAGGCTACGATTGAGGCTGGTATAAGTTTCACCTGCACAGACATCCCATAGCAACGCGCATGTCCCACCCACATCTACATAAAATTGAATCACTTGGCATGGATTAAGCGTGGTTGTATAGCTGGTTTTTTCTACACCACGGTCAAGGACTGTTTTTTGTGTTTCTGTGATGGGATTGGGGAGTGGTGGGTTTGGCGGAAAGACAATGCCATATAGGGTATTAAAAACGGGGATACTAAATATGGCACACCCCACCAAAATTGCCCCAATGAGGATTATTCCCCAAAGAGGCAATAAGCAACCTTGTGCTTCTGGTGTTGGTGATGATTCATCGCTCACGGATTCGACCATGCCTGCCCATAAATAATGACGACATTCCCCTCAAAATTGACGTTTTCGGCATCATTACGGACACCCGGATGAATCCGCACTTTGGTATATTGGATATTATCCAAAAAGGTGTTATCGAAAAGGCAATCATAATGATAGGGCAAGTTGCCAGTACCTTCTACATAGGTTTCGTAATTGCCAACTGTGGGAGTACGAACACATAAGGCACGCCCTTGTGTTGAGCCATTTTGTCCCAAATGTTTATCGAGTTCTGCTTGATAAAAGGCGACAACATCTTCTGGTGTGACCCCACTCACGAGATAGCGAATGGTTTGCCCTGTCCGCCGTTCTGGATTTGAGCCTCTATCGAGTTCTGTGGCGTTGGGATATAACGCCACATTAAATGGCTGTTGCCGATTAGACACTTCTAACTGAAACGATAAAAAGCCAATGCCAATGCCAATAATCCCCAATATACCAAATACTATACCAACGCGAAAAACGGAGATATTACCTTCCCGATTTAGTAAAAACTGCATCGCTTATGACTCCTATGATTGTGTTTCACTTGCTAAAAGTATCTTTAGTGCTTCCCCATAAGGGGTTTGTTCAAATAGCTGTGCTTGTGTTTTCCAATAGGCACGCGGCGCATCTGCTAGAGGGGGGAGTGGCATTTTCTCCATCTGATTGAGCAAGGCTTGCGCCATCCACGCCCGATTTTTTTCCCCAGAGACTTCGCTTAACCCGTTTTGTAAGGCATCACGGGCAACATCAAAATTACCACAATAATAAGCCGATTCGCCAATATCAAAATAAGTAATGGCATGACCACCTGCTTTAATGGCTTTTTGGAAAATGCCAAGTGCCTCGTTAAATTGCCCCGCTACCAATAGTGTACGCCCAAACCCATATAGTGGAAAATAGTTCATTGGTTGGATGTTAACGGCTTCTAACAAAATGGCATGGCTGGCGGGTAAATCGCCTAGTTGCCGATAGGTATTGCCCAAGAGGGTCATGGCTTGCACATCTTTGGGGTGGGTGGTGAGATGTGCCATGAGGATTTCTTTTGCTTGCACAAATTCTCCGCGCAAAAAATGACGTTGTGCCCGTGTATAATCGTTGACCATGCCCCGATTTGCCCATAAAAAGATGAGTTGTGCCACAAATAAACTCGCCATCAGGCTAATCACGGCATAGCCACGCACATCGTCATCGGCGGTAATTGACATTATCAGGGCGGGGATGGCTAAAAGGAGCGCCAATAGAAATGCGATTTGGGCGGAGCGTTCCCATACGCGAAAATTTTTGAAAATATTTGTGATGATATGCACCATATAGGCTATCCCACTAGGCTAATTCTTGGACAGATAGCTCGCCATCTGCGAGGGCAGTGGCAGTGTTAATATCGGCTTCTATGACTGCACGCAGGGTCGCCGCTTGGTCACTTTTCATCAATCCCCGCCATTCTTGAATCCCGCTATACAATCCTTGTATTTTTTTGACCGATTCTTCTGCTGATGGATAATCTTTTAGGCGGGCATGGGCGCGTGCCATATACAAATGCACCAAAAGCCGATGGCGGGCATCTGGGATTTTGATATTGAGCGCATGGCGTAAATGCTCTATTGTATCTTGTGGACGGTTGAGCCTATCTTCTATCATGCCCAAATTATATGCAGAAACCCATTCATCTGGCGCGAGTTGATAGGCTTTGATGGCGGCGACATGGGCGGGTTCATAATTGCCCATTTGCAATTCAATTTCTGCCAATCCATTCCATGCCACGGCGGAATCTGGGGCGATGTCTGTCATTTTTTTATAATCGCGCTTGGCGAGCGGTAATTTTCCCCATACCCGCAATACTTCTGCCCGAAAACGATAATGATGCGGGTTTTGTGGGTCAGTTTTGATGAGGCTGTCCATGAACTTTACCGCTTCGGCATACTCGCTTTTGCGGAGCGCACGCACCGCCTGTTTATACTCATCAGGGGTGCGCGGACGGAATAAAAATATCCCTGCGACAATCCAGCCAAAGCCACCACCCAACACAATGGGGATGGCTTGTGGCAGAAAATAGGCACTCAACATCAATGCACCGATAACAGAGGCGATAATGCCTATCCAGCGCCCACGCTCAAATGAATCCAATGCGCTGAGGATGATAATGGTCGCGCCGATGAGGAATATAAACACTAAAGCGGTTTGTACATCACGCGCCCATGCGTTTTCGTTGATGATGACATTCATCAATAAATTGCCTAGCCCTGTGATGGCTAAGAGCAAAAATAAGGCGCGGGTGCGGTTTGGTCCTAAAAAGAGAAAAAATCGGTTAATCATATTGTCCTTTCACCGTTTTGGACGGCGAGCATAATTTTTAATCACTTCGGTGGTGCTATTGGTGTTGATATATGCCAAAACCACCCCTAAATCATCTATCCACACAAAATGATTGTCATCCATCAAGAATTTTTTGGCGGGTGTGCGTTTATCGCCAATATGGATTTCGTCATCCCCAAAAAATAAAACTTCTTTTTCGGTTATGGTCGCCGAAAATGCTTCTGGAATATCAAAATTGAGTAGGCATGAAAAAATAGTCCCTTTACCACTTTGTGCCATGATGGGTGGGATGGCAAAGCCCCAAAAGAGGGGAATATCGGGGATGAGGATGGCATTTTGGGGGAAGGGGATGGATTGTGTGGTTTGGGGTGAATTGCCAAATTGGATACCTGCTTCGAGGGTGTTATCGGCTATAAAATATCGGGCTTTCACTTGCTGAATACGGTGTGTTTTTCCGCCATAGCCCCATATATCGAAACGGGCAATTTTTCCGCCTTCTGCGATAGGGCTACGCCATGCCTCGACCAATAGGCTTGTACCGTCGGTATCGCGCCCATCTTGGTCTAGGCGTATCATCCACGCGCCATCGGGCATTTCGTGAATTGTCCAATGGATAACATACGGATGATGATAGCGCCCACTGGCGACAAATTTTTCTTGGATTCCCACTGGATGAATATGACGCATAGTGTCCCTCTTATAAATCTAGGCGCATTCTGATAATGAGATTTTTTCCGCCGATATGTTCCCAAAAGGCTTTGGCGGATGTGTTTTGCGCCGCGACATACCACTCCATTGTAACGATACCGCGTGATTTGAACCATGCCTGTAATGCCAATACCAGTTTTTTGCCAACCCCTGTGCCACGATGCGCCTCATCAACAAAAATATCGGCTAAAAAGCCTGTGCTTTCTGCGACAAAAATATCGGGCATATAATCGGCAATCATCCCCAACACATAGCCGACAATTTGCTCATGATAGTCTGCCACCAATACCTGATGATAGGCATCATCTAATTGTGACCCAATGCGGTTGGCATATAGCTCATCCCCAAACCGAGCGGGTTTTGGCAAGCGTGGGTCTAGGGCTTGGTGATGGTCTGCCAATTTTTTCCATAACCCGCCAATTGCCGTTATATCGGCTTGGGTGGCGGGGCGGATGATAATATCATCCATGTGTAAAGGGGATTCGCTTCCCATGTGGTTTCTGTCCAATCTCGCGCTCCCAACGCCCGCCAAAAGGCTTGCTCCACCGCATAATAACGGGGCGCACGAATGACGATGGATGTGGGAGCAATGTCTGTGAACCATGTCTGGAGTGCTATAAATAGCCCTTTGCCCAACCCGCGATGATAGGCATGAGCATCGAGCGCCATTTCTTCTATTACCCACAGGGCATTATGCTGATTGCCGACAATATAGCCAATGACATTATTATTTTGTTTGGCACAAAATATTTTGGCAGTGGGGGATGAGTGCCATGCCTCTAATTGTGCCAGATGGTCATTTTCTGCTCCGATATGACGGCGCAAATGAGGCGCACTTTGGCTCATGATAACCATGCGCTCCCGCCAAAGGGCGATGAGTGCCGATAAATCGTCAGGGTGGGGGGATGAGATTAAAAAAGTATCAGACATGCTTCAATTTAGTTTGACCGATAAAGAAATTGAGCATAACATTGTATGGCAGATGAATCAAGCGCGTGAACGACAAATGCGCTACAATAGACCGCATGAACAACGATTATTCACTCACCGAGTATGACCTCCCCACATGGATGCGCCAAGCCCGCCAAGTCACCGATTGGGGGGTGGTGATTGTTTTTTTCTTTTCACTTATGCTCGCCATGCCATTTATTTTGCAAGGCGATATTCCGCATACCACCGACCTCGAAAATCATGTCTATATGGCGCGGAGTTATGCCGATGCCCTGCGTGAAGGGCGCACCTATCCCCGTTGGATAGAAGGGGCGCTCAGTGGCTATGGTGCGCCAATTGGCAATTATTATCCACCCGCCACGCCCTATCTCACGGCGCTTGTGGAACTCTTTTTCACCAACGATACCGTCCTTGCCCTGCGCTTGGTGGCGATAAGTGCCATATTGCTCTGTGGGGTGATGACCTATTTATTCGCACTCCGCCTCATGCGTGCCGAATATGCCGTTTTAGCGGGATTGCTCTATGTGTATAGCCCGTTTATCGGGTTAACCGTCCCGTATGTGTTGGGTGATTTGCCCCTGCTGATTGCCAGCGCCCTTTTGCCGATGAGTTTGTGGAGCATGGGGCGGGTGATTGCGTGTAAAAATCCTCTGGATAGGGTGTTTTTGGCGCTGATTTGTGCCATGGTATGGCTTACACACCTCGAAATGGCGATATTGACCTATATTCTGCTCATCGCGTTTTTAGGGATGAATTTGCTCATACGGCGTATCGCAGGATGGCGCGTTTTGGCGATTATTATCGCATTGGTGGCTGGGCTGGGATTATCGGCATTTTTTTGGTTTCCAGCATGGTCAGAGCAAGACCTCGTGACATGGATACGCGCTCCCTATAGCCGTTTGATGCCGATGATGACCCTTCAGAATATCATCGCTTCTATTATCCCTGTTGACCTCAATCAGCAAGTTCACATTCCGCAACTTGGCATTGGCTTGGGCGGGATTATTTTTGGCATATTGGGGGTGATGGGTGGCATTATTGCGCCGTTATATCGGCGTTGGTTGTGGTTTTGGGGGATATGCGGTGCAGTTTTGCTCATGGTGGCATTATTTATCATGCCCTTTGATAGTTGGATGATGACCCCTATCGCCTTTTGTTGGGCAATATTTGGCAGTGGGGCATTTGCTTTTGCCCATCGGATTCGACGTATTCCACACCGATTATTTTTACCGTTGGGGATTGTTGCCATTTGCTTATTATCGTTGCCTGTATGGTTAGCACCACGATGGAATGATGAAGGTTCACAATGGGATAATACGGCACAAATCAATCATGAGCAACTGGGTTATGGGGTGGCGGTGCTTCCGCCAAATAGACCAATTCCCATCACATTGCCATTGCCGATTGTCCCAAATCGCGGGTTAGTGAGCGAATATCAGGCAAATGATACCAATGAAGAGCAACCTGATGTGGTGCGTATTCCACAAAATCGGTTGACCGTCTCCAAACAAGCGGGACTCATTTTTTCTGAAAGCCACCGTGACCGTTATCTCATCCAAACCGATACACCTGCCATATTTGAGGTGTTACGAGCGTATGCCGATGGCTGGATGGCAGATGTAGATGGCATCCCTGTGAGCCTCACCAGAAATCCTGCCAGTGGGTTGATACAAGTTGGGGTGGGGCGTGCTACTGATGGTGTTTTGACGATTAGCTACGAAGCCACACCAACCCGTCAATCGGCATGGGGTGTGAGCGCGATTATCGCTATTTTTTTGGTGATGAGTGCCTTATCTGGTGTGTTCAGGCGTAGGCGAATTGCCTCATTACTAGAACTCAATTTATTGTCGGTGCAATCGGCGCGGTTGGTGGGCATTATTGGAGCGGGATTTTGGCTATTTTTCGTTTTATTCATTGCCCCACAAGCCCCTTATTCAATTTACCCACCTGCAGGGCATCAGCTAACAACGTTTGTCGCCCAAAATCATAAAACGGATGTTGGGCTTGAAATGCTTGGTTATCAGGTGAAAACGAATCAAGAAACCTATCGGGCAGGGGATTTGCTCACCGTTCAAGTGGCATGGCGAACAGCCCGTCAACTCACCGATAATTATCAGGTGCTGTTTTTTTTGGAAGATGTGAATGCGACAGGGTTACGCTGGCTACAATCTGAACCGCGTTACTTGGCGGGGTATCCCACACGGCGTTGGTCGCAACAAAAATATATGCTGGATGAATATACCATCCCCATCACCCATGTGTTGGCTACGGGGGAATATCGCCTCATAATTGAGATTTATCGCTGTCAAGAGACCTGTTTACGCGAAAATAGGGTGAATTTTTTCACCACAACAGGAGAATTCATCGGGTCACAAGTGGCATTGTTGTCAAGATTTAAGGTACAATAGACCTTTATACAAAAAAATTTAACGTCTATTTACATAGGAGTTTGTGATGCCTTCAAACATTGCCCTTAACGAAAATCATGTTGCCTCTATTCGGCAATCTATTTTAGAAATGGTGGATGCGCTAAAAAGTTCCGTTTCGACTGGTTCTAGTAGCCCAGATGCACAAAGCGCCCCGTTCTGGAATGCGGTGAATGCCGCCAAATCATCGTTTAATGCGGCATTAGATACCTTACGCGAAGCCGTTGGGTTGCACACTATGGGCAATTTTCATGAATCGGTGGGGTTATCACGCGATAATGTCAGCCGTTTAGAAGATATGATGCTCGGCGACCCCAGTGTTGCCCCTGCCTTTGAACCCATCCTGTCTGGATTCATTGCCCTCAAAGCCGTGAATTATTTTTCGGTGATGGATGAATATGTCGAAGAAATTTTGCTCAAATTAGCCATGCCATCATTGGATAACACGCTCAAACTCAAATTTGCACAAAATATTCCAATCCGTGGTCAACTAGTCAAAAATCCTGTGTTTGCCGAAGTGGAAAATATTCGCACCATCGTTCAAGAACGCATCAGCGAACTTTCACAAGCCCGTAGAGAACGCCAAAAATTAATTGGTAAGGCATGGGAACAACACCGTAATGCACAAAATATCGAAGCGGTACGCGCCTTTGAAGATGCCCTAACGCTCAAATCCAATGATGTAGATGCCCTTTATGGCAAAGGATTGGCACAACGCGCTAGTGGCGATAAATCTGGTGCTATTAAATCATTCCAAATTGCCTACGATTATGTCACCAAGACCACCGAAGCCTTGCAAAAAGCCCGTATCATCGAAGACGGTGCCAACAACCTCAAGACCACTGAAGATGACCGTTATATGATGTTGGCGCGGATGTGTCGTCAACGTCTTGACGAATTGGGCATTGAAATGCGCTAAAAATGATGGAAAAACGTGAGCGATTAGAGTGTGCGTTACTCGGTGAAAAATTTGACCGCGCCCCTATTGCCTTGTGGCGACATTTTGCGGGTGATGACCAACGGATTGCCGATTTTGTGCGCTCTACCCTCGATTTTCAACGATTATACGATTGGGATTTTATCCGCACCACACCGTTTAGCGCCTATTGTGTTTCTGATTATGGCATAGAGGCGGTGTGGGATGGCAATCCATTGGGTGATGCACCCATCAACAAGACCATCATCAAACGGTCACTGGATTGGACAGAACTCCGCACGCTCGATATGGGGCGGGGCGAATTGGGTAAATATCTCGAAGCCTTACGTGGGATTGTTGCCGAAGCCGATGTGATGAATGTGCCTGTTTTGGCGACCATTTATAGTCCATTATCACAAGCGCGGATGTTGGCAGGTGAAGCGAGTTTGCTTTTACATATGCGGACAGCCCCGCAACGGGTGATTACAGGGTTAAACACCCTCACAGAAAATACGCTCCGTCTGGTTGAAGCACTCCGAAAAATTGGGGTAGCAGGTATATCATATGTGATGGATTGTGCCAGTTTTTCGGTGATGTCTGAAGACGAATATGTCCAATTTGGCATTCCCTATGACCGTAAAATTTTGGAGACACGTGCCCCAAAATGGTGGTTGAATATGCTCCATTTGGCAGAAAACCCTATGTTCGCGCTCGCCGCCAGTTATCCCATGCAAGTCATCAATTGGGATGTGACGGATAAGCACCTTGATTGGGCAACTGTTAAAACACGCACCAGTCAAACCCTGTGTAGTGGGTTACATAGCCACCAACACCTTAATTTTGGCTCGCCAACACTCATCCGCGAAGCGATGCGCGACGCATTGATACAGACCAATCGCAACAGGATTATTATCGGCGCAAATGCCACCATACCCGTCACTGTGCCATACTCGCATTTGCGAATGGCGCGGGAAGCCGTAGATATTTTAGGATAAACGACCACCATGCCAATTCGTGTCATTGCAGGAAGCGCCAAAGGGCGCAAATTGAAGCTCGTACCGGGTGATACCACACGCCCTGTAATGGATAGGGTAAAAGAGGCGCTCTTTAGTATTATTGGGCGCGATATCATTGACGCATCATTTTTGGATTTATTCGCAGGGACGGGTAGTGTTGGCATTGAGGCACTAAGTCGTGGGGCAGAACATGCCGTTTTCGTGGAACTAGAACGCATAGCTTGTCGTACAATAGAAGAGAATCTCGCGCTCACAGGATTTGTAGACCGTGCTGTGTTACGCCGTATGGATGTTTTATCGCTGGTGAAAGGTGTTCCACCCCAACCACCATTTGATTTTATCTATATTGCCCCACCACAGTATAAAGGTTTGTGGGTAAAAACATTGCAGGCGTTGGATAGTAACGAGGCATGGTTTAGTGATGAAACCACCGTCATTGTCCAAATAGACCCTAATGAGCGCGAAGAGGTCGCATTGACACATCTTGAACTCACCGATGAACGTGTCTATGGGAACACCTTGTTACTCTTTTATATGCTGATAGACGAGGATGCACAAACTGATGGATGATAATTTGCAACGCCTAGAAGAAATTGCACACGAATTGATTGAATCGTTTGATGTTCATGCACCACCTGTCCCCATTGAAACGATGCTCCAACACCCCAAAAATGGCATGTGGGACGAAGTGGATGTGAATCAACTTTCTGGAACATTTTTGAGTATCAAAGACCAATATTCTCCCCGCATGTCATTAGCACGCCTTTTGGCACGTCATATCGCCACCAGCGATTGGGGCAAACAACGCGGTTTATTGGATATTGTCAAAAAAGATGAAGAATTACTCCGTTCTTTTGCCCGTATGATTGTGATGCCTGCGGTGATGGTGCGTGGGATGACTGCTAGTAGCCGTAACCCCATGAACCTGAGTACCGAATTTGAAGCCCCAGAAGAAGATGCCCGTCAACGGATATTAGAATTGTTTGGCTGATATAAAAATCCCGTCCATCTCTTAAAACTACCCCGTAAGGGCGCAACATGTTGCGCCTTTACACACCCAACAAACGGCGAAATCTGCCAAAATTGGGGTTTACAAACAAGATTACCTTTATAGCTGATTTTTGATATAAGCGAGGGCTTCTTCTGTGGTGTGAACGTGTCCCAAGACCTGTGCTTCGCGCACTAGCGTTAGCAATTGACCAATTTTCCTGCTCGGCTCAAGCCCAAACTGTGCCAAAAGGTCATCACCTGTGATGAGTGTGGGCGGGGAGACAATCTCATCATAGCGGGTGTAATAGGCATCCATCAAAACTTGCACATGCTCAAGATGTTTTAACCACACATCTTGTTTCAACATCGTGTTTTCATACGCCAAATGATATGCCAATGCGATTAAACACGCATCTACGCCTGCATCGCCATTTTCGCGCCAAAAATAATGCAATGATAACAGGTCGGTGGGCATTTTTAAGACATTTGGATAGGCGTTCATCATCCGCACGAGGCGCTTTTTTTCGTCATTACTCAATTTGAGTAAATTGGCAACTCTATCGGTATATTCAACCGGCATCAGGTGAATTAAGCCACCCAACATCAATAAGGCTTTATGGGGGCGGTCATTTGCCCATGTATGGGCGATATGGGTTTGCAACTTTTTGCGGTATAAATCCAACGCCGTGACCATCATTCCCAAATCAAAGACGGCGGCGGTGAACTCGGTGCGTTGTGGGCTGATGGTCATATAAATGTTATACAATTTTTCGACGGTCAATAATGTATGCGACCATGAAGTGGGGCTATTGGGTGAATGTTTGAGCATGTCGAGCGGGGGAAGCCCGATAAAAATTTGCTCAAATAAGCCAACCGTGTCTAATATCCGTAAAGCCGTGTGTGGACGGCTGGAATTGAGTAATTTGATAAATTCATCCCGCACCCGCTCTGGCGATGTTTGGGTGAGTGTAGGGGCATGAGCGCGAATAGCAGTGAGGGTCTCTGGGGTGATTCTCGCAGAGAGGGTAACACTTTGTCGTACCGCACGGATTCCGCGCACAGGGTCATTTTGGATGGAATTGGGGTTGCATTGGCGAATAATTCTATCATTGAGGTCATCCTCGCCATTGAGAGGGTCTATGAGCAAATCCATGCTCCCCAACAAGTCTACAGCCATCGCATTGAGGGTAAAATCGCGGTCTGCGAGGTCATCTGCGAGCGTTTCTCCACGCAGACGGGAGATGTCTATATTGAGCGAAAAATCGGGGCGATTGACCAATACCCGCGCCACATCACGTTCTTCATCCATCACATAGACATCACCATCAAGATGATTGGCAAGGCGCTTGGCGAGTTGTATGGCATTTTGAGGGGTAGCGAGGTCGAGGTCATGAATGGGCAAATGTAACCACGCATCACGGACAGCACCGCCAACAATATAACACGGCACACCCCATTCGATGAACACATCTTGCAAATCGAGCAGGGCATCTGACCACCATAAGGGGCGTTTGGGTGTGCGTGGGGTGGTCATGTTAGTTTGGCAACACCGATAAACGGCATATTGCGGAATTTTTCGTCTAGGTCTAGTCCATAGCCAAAGACGAATTTATCTTCTATTTCAAACCCGACATATTGCACGGGGATATTCACTTCTCTGCGTGAGGCTTTATTGAGCAGGGTACATAATTTGATGCTGGCAGGGTTGCGGGCTTCGAGCATTTTGAGGACAAATTCGAGCGTTAAGCCACTGTCTATGATGTCCTCTACAATGAGGACGTGTTTATTTTCGAGATGTGCCTCTAAATCGCGCTCAATTCGCACATTGCGACTGCTTTTGCGGTCGCCCTTATGATAACTTTTGACCGCCATAAAATCTATTTCATGGGGGATGCTGATATGACGGGTTAAATCAGATAAAAACATCACCCCGCCTTTCAGGATACAAATGAGGAGTAATTCGCCTAAATTGTTATAATCATCAGAAATTTGCGCCCCTAATGCGCGGACACGCGCCTGTAGGGTTGGTTCATCAATGAGAACTTCTTGTAAAAACGGCTCATAAGAGGCAGGCATTAAAACACTCACATGGGTGCATCAACGGAACAAAATTTGAATGGGCAAGCGCCCCAATAATAACTCATCCCCTTTACGTAAAATGGTAGGGGTATTGGGTTCTAGGCGGATAGCGGCTAAAAATGTGCCATTGGTACTGCCCAAATCGGTGACGAGCAACCGTCCCTCTTCGATGTGCATTCGCACATGTTCGCGTGATACACCTCTATCTAACGCGCCATAGGGGGTTAAATCGAGGTCTACACGATTGCGATTGCGCGGGTCTGAGCGCCCTAAAATGATACTACCGCCTTTTGGCACGACCACACGCTCTACAATGCCCCGAATCACAAAGATGAGTTCAGATTGGTCGCCCAGAAGCCCTGTTCTGCCCGTACCCGTACCACCAGCCCCAGCAGTACCAAATCTGGGACGTTTGTCTTTTTGGATATTTAAGACACCCGTATCAGTTGTATTGCGATGCGTGGTTAGTCTGGCATCGTTTTCTGATTGGTCAGATTTAGGATGTCCATTCTCTGGGTCATTCAACGCGCCTGTATCAGATTTATGAAGGCGCACTTCATTCTCTGATGGGTCAGATTTAGGATGTTCGTCCTGTGGGTTTTTTTGCAAATTTTCGTTATCGTTATTATGATTGGTCACGGTTTATATACGCTTTTTTATATCACTAAACAAAACCTAGTATAGCACCATCTTACTATGTTTGCTAATCTTTTGGCATACTTTTCACAATTCACCCATTAAGGCACACCCCATGACAGATTTTAGCGACAAAATTGTTCTAAGCCAACCAAGAACGCATATCCGTATCATAACGCCTACTGGACAGGTCTATGAAGCGCCTATTGGCACATCGGCAGGTGATTTTCTCCAAACGGTTATTCCAAGCCCTTCAACACCGATTGTGGGTGCCATTTGTGATGGGCAATTGCGGGAACTGAGTTACCCCATTATGCGGGATATGACTCTTGCACCTGTTTTGCTTACCTCTAGCGATGGGGCGCGGATTTATCGGCGGTCACTGGTCTTACTCCTCGCTACGGCGGTATCGGCATTATGGGAAGGCGAACAAGTCAGTGTGCGTTATTCTGTCCCAGACGGCGGATATTATTGCAAACGGATGAATACAGTACCATTTAGCCTCAAAGAATTAGACCAAATAGATGCCAAAATGCGCGAGATTGTCGCAGAAAACGCCCCTATCACCAAGCGCGTTGTCCCATTAGCAGAGGCAGTAGACCTTTTTACCTCGCGGGGGGATGACGATAAAGTACGCCTTTTGGCATATCGTGTGCGTCAAGAACTCACCCTTTATACCCTACATGGGCGTGATGATTATTATTTTGGCTATATGCTCCCTTCTACAGGATTGCTCCAATATTTCCGCTTAGTATGGGGGAAAGAGGGATTTATTTTGCAATATCCCCGCAGAGAAAATCCCACCCAATTGCGCCCCATTCGCGCTCATGAAAAATTGAGCCGTGTCTTTCATCAATCGGATGAATGGTTACGGAGGCTCAATATTGAAGATATTGGGCGGTTAAACCAAATTATAGATACGCCAGAACGCCTACGTGAGATGATTTTGGTCGCAGAAGCCCTGCATGAGCAAAATGTTGCCACCATCGCCCAAGATATTTTGCTCCAACAATCTAAAACAGGGGTACGCTTTGTCCTGATTGCAGGACCATCTGCCTCTGGCAAAACGACATTTGCCAAACGATTGGCTATTCAATTATTGGCACAAGGGTTGCGCCCCTTCACATTAGAACTAGACAATTATTTTGTGAATCGGGAAGATACCCCCAGAGATGCCAAAGGGGATTATAATTTTGAGGCGATAGAAGCCATCAATTTGCCCTTATTTAATGCACACCTTTTGGCGATGGCGAATGGCGAACAAGTGCGGTTGCCCCGCTTCAATTTTCTCACAGGGAAGAGCGAAGCTGGCGCAATTGCCCAATTGAGCGAGAAGCAAGTCATTATTATTGAGGGGATTCATGGGTTAAATCCGCGCCTGATTGCCGATTTACCACCAGAATTGGTGTATCGGGTGTATGTTTCTGCCATTACACAAGTTAATATTGACCTGCATAATCGTGTTCCCACAACCGATTTGCGCTTATTAAGGCGGATTGTGCGCGATGCCCGTACACGGGGCTACACCGCATTAGACACCCTTAATCGGTGGGAGAGTGTTCGTAGTGGCGAGCGTGTAGGCATTTTTGCGTATCAAGAAAATGCCGATTCGATGTTCGATTCTGCGTTGGTGTATGAATTGGCGGCGTTGCGCCCAATTGCCGAGCCGTTGCTTTTGCAGGTCAAACCCAATTCATCGGCATATATCGAAGCCAAACGGTTGCTCTCATTTTTGGGATGGGTGCGTCCTATCCAAACCGACCAATTGCGCCAAATTCCAGATACATCCCTTTTACGAGAGTTCATTGGTGATTCGATTTTAGACGACTACCACCCCATGCACGCAGGGGAATAATATTTGAATACATCTGTGTAAGGGCGCAACAGGTTGCGCCCTTACGAATATAATCATGTTGATGAGGGATAAAAATTTCCTTATTGGTCAAATGGGATGTTATGCCCTAAAATAGTTTGCATAGTGTTATCATTGGGTTTCATTTTCTGCGAGGGATTTATGGGGCATAAACTGGGTATAGATTTTGGCACGACCAATAGCGTCATTGCTCGTTGGGATGATGATAAGCAAGATTCAGAGGTCATTTTAATAGATGGCTTGAGCGATACATCCGATAAAAACCTCCCGCCTGTTGTACCATCACTGCTCTATGTGAATGATGGTCAAAAACGGGTTATCACATGTGGGGTTAAAGTCCGCCAAGACGGGCTGGATAATCAACAAAATAACCGCCTGTTTCGCAATTTTAAGCGGGGAATTGTCTCTACCCCTGCGCCAGAACCGCGCAAAATTGATGAAACCGATTGGGCAGATAAAGATGCAGGGCGTGCATTTGTGAAGCACCTGATTCATAGCCTGCCTTATAAAAATGACGAAATTGACCAACTCGTCCTCACTGCCCCTGTCGCCTCATTTGAGGGGTATTTGGCATGGTTGAATAGCGTCATTGATGAAGTGGCATTACTCGATAAAATCCGCGTGGTAGACGAATCTACCGCCGCCGCGTTGGGTTATGCCGTGACAAAACCCGGAGCGGTGGTGTTGGTTTTTGATTTTGGTGGTGGCACACTCGACTTATCGTTGGTGCAATTACCAGAAAATCGTGAAAAGACGGGTGGCGTGTTAAAACGGCTCGTGGGCAGTGGCAAGGCGGGACAACATACCGCCAAAGTGATTGCCAAAGCAGGGCGTATTATTGGCGGGAGCGATATTGACCAATGGTTACTCGCAGAAGTCCTCAAACGCGCCCTCATTACCACCGAACAACTCGGCAATGAATATGCGCGGTTGCTGACTCGTTGCGAACATGCCAAAATTGCGTTGTCTACCGAAAAAACGGTGAAAATCGAATTTTCTGCCCAAGACAAACCGTATAGTGTCACGATTACCCGCGAAGAACTGGAAGCATTGCTCGAAGCCAATGGCTTTTATACCGCGCTTCGGCGTGTCGTGGATAAGGTGATGCACATCGCCCGTCAACGCGGGATTTTCAAAGAAGATATTCATTATGTGTTATTGGTCGGTGGCACATCATTGATGCCATCGGTACAATCCACATTGGGGCAATATTTTACTGATATGGCGGTGCGTGCCGATAAACCCTTCACTGCCGTTGCCGAAGGTGCGTTGCAAGTGGCGGCTGGCTATGGTCTGGAAGATTATCTCATCCACAGCTATGGCTTGCGCTATCTGACCGAAGAGGGAAAGCACGAATATGATGAAATTATCCCGATGGGCAGTCGGTATCCAACCGATAACCCTGTAGAGGTGGTGTTGAGTGCCTCGCGTGAGGGGCAAACAGAGATGGAATTTGTCATCGGTGAAATTGACACCGATGCCGTAGCGATGGTCGAAGTAAAATACGAAGACGGGCAGGCGGTATTTGTGGCACAAGCCTCTCAAGGAGAGCAACAAATTATCCCGCTTAACTCGGCAGAAATCATGAAATCCCTCGCTACATTAGACCCTGTGGGCAAGATGGGTGAGGATAGGCTCAAGGCTGAATTTACAATTGATGACCGTCGCCAATTGCGTGTGACGGTGAGCGATTTGCAAACAGGCAAAACGCTGGTCAAAGATGTTGCACTCGTGACTCTACGTTAAGAAAGGACAGACGATTGATGACCACCACCACCATTACCGGACGTGAGCCACGTTTAGCCAGTGGATATGTAAAAAAAGGGGAGCGTCGGCTCTCATTACGGCGTTTTGCCACCATGCTCAATATGCTCCCACCAGAAGCCGTATCGTTGGATGCGCTCGCGGCGGCGGTGCATAGTGACGAATTTTTTGTGCGATTTAACGCCGCCAAGATGCTTTCACGGCGTGGAGACCGCGATTCTCGCCTCATCATTGAAGATACGCTCAAAAAAGGTGAACCCCCTTCACGGGCGAGTGTGGCACGCCATTTATATGGATTTTCGTGGTTTGCCGCCGAGCCATTGATTCGGATTGCACTCAAAGATACCGATTATCGGGTGCGCGAATCGGCTATTTATGCCCTTTGCGATTTGCGCGAATTTAATGCCTATCAACTGATGATAGAAGTGCTGAAAAATGAAGATGATAGTGTGCGCGAAGCGGCGGCATGGGGCTTGCGTGATTGTCAAGATTCGGCGGCTGTGCCTGTTTTAGAAGTGGTGCTACAGGCAAAAGACCCCGATGTGCGGATTAAAGCACTCGAAGCACTTGGCGCAAACGATACACCAGAGGCAATGCCTGTTGTGCGTAATGCCATGAATGACCCCGAACCTGATGTGAAATATGCCGCCGTGTTGAGCCTGTTGGAATTGTCTGGCGAATCATGGTTACAAGAATTATCGGGTATTATTGGGCGTACCAGTGGCGTGACACTCCAACAAGTATTGAAGGGCTTTTTTCATGCCACCAATTATCTCAAAATTGATGTGGGCAAGAGCAAATCTGCCGATATGATGATTGATGCGCTCGAAACAGCGTTATTAGATGAATTGCCTGCTGTGCGCTTGGCGTGTATTTGGCCCCTCGCATGGATGCGCCATCCGCGCACGCCGATTGTCCTCCGTAAGACATGGAATATCGAAACAGACAGCATGGTCAAAGCCGAAATTGTCCGCATATCGAATAGCTTGATGGTGGCAGATACAGGTGCAAGCAAAGAGGAGCAACAATTCGCAGAAGATATTCTCAATCAAGCCCTCAAAAGCACCGACCCCATTGTGAAAACGGCAGCAGATTTGGTGGTGCTGGATAAAAAAGAAGCGGCGGCAGTCGTCAAAAAATGAATCGTGTCTTGAATACAACTCGTAAACGGATTATTGGGGCGGTGGTTGGCATCACCGCCCTTATATTGGTAACAATTGGTGTGTGGTTGCAATTTCGTATCGTCCCCGATGCAGAAGGATTTTTGCCACCAACGCCCACATCCCACCCCACAGCAGGCGATGTTTTGGTATTTGCGCCCAGCGCAGGCGATACGCTGTATGCTGAATTAATTTATATCACAGGGCAAATTAACGGCGCACCCCAAACCTTGATGGCGCGAGTGGTGGATGTGGATGACAATTTGCTGGCAACCGCGCCCATCATGGCACAGCTAGGTGCATGGACAGTTGAAATGCCTCGTCCTGCTTCTAGTGGGGAAGTGACTATACAGGTTGTATCAGCAGTAGACCCCTCTGTCATTCATGCGACTATCTCCGTCTTTTTGGCGGATATGGCAAGCCGTCCCAGTGGCACATTTGGCAGTATTATCACCCCTAGCGATGGCGACCAAGTGGGTGGCGATACAATTTTGGTGACTGGGCGTGTTTCTGGTGTGAGCAATAACACCATCCAATTGGTGCTACAAAGTGGCGATGGCACAACCATTATTCATGATGTCGCTATCAACAACCCTTATGGTGTGGATGATGTGCTATGGCAAACCGATTTACCCCTCACAGGACTTAGTGGCTCTGTGATATTGACCGCTTATTTTACCCCATCCACCGACCCCGACCCCGTTGTGAGCCGAGTGACGCTGGTTATCACACAAGTAGCAGGGTAGGGCATGAATTCACATCATTTTATCGCCATTGCGGGTAATATTGGCGCGGGTAAATCTACCCTCACCAAAATGCTCTCACATCATTTTGAGTGGCAACCTTTTTACGAAGCCAACGCGGATAATCCGTATCTGCCCGATTTTTATGTGGATATGGAACGGTGGAGTTTTCACTCACAAGTATTTTTCTTGAGCAAACGGCTCGAACATCACCGCCAATTGGTGGATTATGGCGGGCATGTGGTACAAGACCGTACCGTTTACGAAGATGCCGAAGTCTTTGCCCAAAATTTGTACTTGCAGGGGAAGATGCCAGAGCGTGATTATCGCACGTATCGGCGTTTATACGAGTCTATCAGCGCCTTTTTGCCCGCGCCGAGTGTAATTGTTTATTTGCAAGCCAGTGTAGATACGCTCATGGCGCTTATTAAAGGGCGTGGACGCGATTACGAAAAAAATATCGCCCGCGAATATGTGGATGGCTTAAATTTGCTCTATGAGGCGTGGATTGACCGATGGACAATTTGCCCTGTTTTGCGCGTCAGAATGGATATTATTGATTTTGTCAATAATCCCAAAGACCTTCGCACGATTGTGAGTGAAATTAACGCTATTTTAGGCTAAGTATCGCTAACTTTTTCAGTGTAGATTATAATCAAAATAAACGCCAATGCAGATAAGCAAAATCGCCATCTCCAACGTTCATTCATTGGCGATGAGCAACCCTTATCATGCTTGCACGAGGTTATTTATTCGTTATAGGGACATAATTTTTGTTGTGTCTATTGTTCGATGATGTTTGATGAAAGGAAAGCGCAAAATTGCGCGAGGAAAGCATGGTGCTTGAAGCAGTTCCACAATCCGTAACACAACCGAATGCCAATGGCAAAATCGTCAATGACTTTGCATTCATGGTTGCCACAAAAAATGGCTCTGGTAGCCAAACCTCAAATAATGTTTTGGTAAAATCACTTTTTAATATGGGTATCCCTGTTAATGGTAAAAATCTTTTTCCATCCAACATTAAAGGCTTACCGACATGGTATACCATCCGCGCCAGCAAAGATGGGTATACAGGCAGACGTGCGACTACCGAAATCGCTGTGACCTATAACCAAGATACTGCGGCAGAAGATATTGCCAATTTGCCTGCGGGGGGGGTGTGTATTATCCCCGCCGATTGGAAATGGGGGCGTAGCCGTGAGGACATCGTGTGGTATGAAGTCCCCATGAAAGAAATCATGAAAAAGGCAGATGTGAGCAGTGACCTCGCCAAACGGGTCGAAAATATGACCTATGTGGGCGTGGTGGCACAACTCTTTAATATCCCATTGGATGAAATTTGGAAAGCCCTCCTCGAAAATTTTAATGGCAAAGAAAAACCCGCCAAGATTAATTTTGATGTGGTCAAATTAGCACATGAATATGCCCAACAAAATTTTGTCAAACAAGACCCCTATTTTGTCGAATATGACAAGCAAACTGAGGGCAAAATCTTGATTACGGGCAACGAAGCAGGGGCGCTAGGTGCGATTTTTGGCGGTGTGAATGTGGTGGCATGGTATCCTATCACCCCATCCACCAGCCTTGTAGATAGCATTTTGGATTATAAACATCTCCGCAAAGACCCAGAAACAGGCAAGATGACAATGGTCATCGTGCAAGCGGAAGATGAACTCGCGGCTATTGGGATGTTGGTCGGTGCTGGTTTCTCTGGCGCACGCGCTATGACCGCCACCAGTGGACCGGGCATCAGCCTCATGGCAGAATTTTCTGGTTTAGCCTATTATGCCGAAATTCCCTGTGTGATTTGGGATATTACCCGTATGGGACCCAGCACAGGCTTGCCCACACGCACGAGTCAGGGCGATTTGCTTTTTACCCATGTGTTGGGTCATGGCGATACGCGCCAAGTGTGTTTGTTGCCCGCCACTCCAGAAGAAGCCTTCGAGTTTGGTTGGCGTTCATTTGATATTGCAGATTTGGCACAAATGCCCATTTTCATCCTCAGTGACCTCGATTTGGGCATGAATAACTGGATGGCAGAGCCGTTCCAATACCCCAATGAACCCATCCAACGTGGTAAGGTGTTGGATGCCCAACAATTAGAGGCATTCATCAAAGAACACGGCAAATGGGGACGTTATATGGATGTGGATGGTGATGGTATCACCTATCGCACCCTCCCTGGGACAGACCATGCGATGGCGGCGTATTTTGCGCGTGGGACAGGTCATAATGAGATGGCGGCATACAGTGAACGCAGTGATGACTGGTTAAAAAATATGCAACGTCTCCACAAAAAGTATCAAACGGTGCGCGAGATGTTGCCAAAGCCCATCAGCGATATTGACCCTTCTAAAAAAGTGGGTATTATCTCATTTGGGACAAACGACCCCGCTATTGAAGAAGCGCGGGATATGCTAGAAAAACAAGGGATTTCTACCAATTATATGCGTGTACGGGCGCTACCACTCGCAAAAGAAGTGACTGATTTCATCAATAGCCACGACCGCATTTATATCCCAGAGAATAACTTTGATGGTCAACTGTTTCAGATTATCTGCCTAGACCATCCACAAGACCTTACACACCTCAAGTCGTTGCCCTTGGGTGATGGCTTGCCAATGACCGCACAATGGCTCTTTAATAAAATTATGTCAGTGGAGAAGAAATAAGATGGGCAAGGGTAAAGTCAATTCATTAGGATTATCGCGTGAGGAATACAAGGGCAGACCAAGCACACTCTGTCCCGGGTGTGGTCACGATTCGATTTCTAACCAAATCATCAGCACCGCCTTTGATATGGGGATTGACCAACATAAAATCCTCAAAATGAGCGGTATCGGATGCTCTAGCAAGACTCCTGCCTATTTCTTGGGGCGGTCACATGGGTTTAATGCTCTACATGGACGGATGCCATCTGTCGTGACAGGTGCATTGATGGGCAACCCCTCCATGAAATGTGTTGCTGTGAGTGGTGATGGTGATACCGGTAGCATCGGTTTTGGGCAATTTAAGCACGCCATTCGCCGTAATACCCCATTTGTGTATATCATCGAAAATAACGGCGTGTATGGACTCACCAAAGGGCAATTTTCTGCCACGTCTGATGAGGGTCAAGAACTCAAATATTATGGGCGCAACGATTTGCCCGCCATTGACCTCGCCTTAGAAGCGATTATCGCAGGGGCGACATTTGTGGCGCGGAGTTTTTCTGGTGATTCCAAACAAGTGCAATCGTTGTTACAAGCGGCGATGCACCATCAAGGGATTGCAGTGATAGACATTATCAGCCCATGTGTGACCTTTAATAACGACCCAAAATCGAATAAGAGCTACGATTATGGCAAGGAACATCAAATTTCCTTGCACGAAATTCAAGTCGTTGCCCCTTATTTTGTGGATGGCAAAGAAGAAATCACGGTGGAATCGGATGCCTATGAACAAGGCGAAATTATCAATGTGGATATGCACGATGGCACGACTATCCGCCTGAAGAAATTAGACCGTGAGCATGACCCACGTAACCGGTCACAGGCAATTAATGTGCTAGAAAAATCACAACGGGAACAACTCTTCATCACGGGGTTGATTTATTACGAAGAACCACGCCCCACCTTAGCACAACTTGAAAATGTGTTTGAGGGAGCATTGGGGACATTGCCAGAAAATCGTGTTCGCCCCACTGAACAAGCATTAGCCGATGTGATGGCAAAATTCAAATAGTGATTATATTCCTAATTTTGACCTGTAAGGGCGCAACATGTTGCGCCCTTATGCTTTCACTGACATAAGAGATATATCTTTTTATCGTTTATGCTTTACCACGAAATCGTTTTAGACGAATATAGCAATGGTTGTAAGGTTTCTTTGATGACCACTTTCAAATTGTCTTGTGTATTCAATTTGGATATGGGTTCTGACGCGGGTGTAAGTGTATTTGTGCCAATACGCTTCATCATGCGATTATAAATGTTGCTGATGAGCATCGCCTGATTTTTACGATTAATATCGTCTTCTGTCAGCAAAATGGCTTGTGCATCCACAGTGCGATTAAGCCATTCATCTAAAATCGCCACCATGCTCACATCGAATGTCCATACCCCTCTAAATTGGCGTTGTTCATCTGGGTCATCAATGTTGGTGAGTTCTTCTGTTGCGAGCGCAGAGCCAAATGGTGTTCCAAACGACACCAAAAACCATTCTTTTGCCAATTGAAAGTATTTTTCGAGTGGCACATAGATGATATTGGGGATTTCTGGCACTTCCACATCCATTATCCCAAACACATATACCGCCTCTGCTTTTTGGGCAATGCGTGTATAGCGTTTGATTTGTGGCAAAAATTTGCTCATTTTTTGAAACCCTGCAAAGATTCGTGTATTAGCACTATCTACGAGGGTCGCATTTTCGATTTCATAGCTGATTGTATTCATTGTTTTTCGGTCTTGGAGCAGTTGAGTGTCTTTATTGTGTAGGCGTTCAACAAGATGATAGACCGAAAAGCTAGAATCCAGATTTATTGGCATTGCATACTGTCCTTTTTCTTACTATTTTTATTATACCTTCTATTTTATCAATAATTTGATGCGATAGATATATGACCATATCAAAAATTTATGAAATTGGGCTAATTATTACATGAAATATTCCTTAGTACGAATTGCACAAATTGGCTCGTAATGAATTGGCAATTACACTTTTATGAGATAAGGATTATCATGTAATCAAATTTGATAGCCATTTTTTCGGAGGAATAAAATTGTCTGACCAACTCAATCTTGATAGCCCAGAATTTGCAGTGCCAGAGGCGAATCGCATTGCAGTGAACAATTATCCTAGCCTGATGATGCCTATCCCCGCCTCACGTATGTTTGAAATTAAAAAAGCACTTGCCACTTATAAACAAAATTTTGGCGCAGATGCCCCTGCTTATGATGCTTCACAAGGTGATGGTGGCGCAAGCCTACCGGGTGTCCCTGCAGAGATATTAGAGCGTGCCTATCACCTGCAAGTCGAACATGGGACAGCCTATGATATGCCTTATGGCACAGATTTATTCCGCAAAGTGACCGCCGAGCATTATTGGCAACTGAATGCTTCTTCTGGATGGGGTCCGAGCAACATTATTTTTGTGCAAGGTGGGCGTGACGGACTTAATAAAGCCTATAGTGCCATGATTGCACTCGGTTATGGCAATGTGGGTGATGCGTTGGTGGTGAGCCGTGTCCCATGGGTGAGCTACAATTGGGGTCCTTATGGCTTGGGATTGAATGTCCTTTATGCCCCCGGTAGACCAGAAGAGGGCTGGCGTTATACCCCAGAAAATATCAAACTCACCGCCGAATATGCTAAATCGCAAGGGCGCAATATTGCGGGTATCGTCATCACATCGCCCGATAACCCCACAGGGCGTACTATCCCTGTCGAAGAACAAATCATCCTCGCAAAAGCCGCATTAGAAAATGGGATTGCTTTTGTGCTGTTCGATTGGATTTATCACTGGGTGACGGATGGTGGTCATAATGACATCAATTCGGTGTTACAAGCCTTTACACCAGAAGAACGCAAACGCCTCATCTTTTTGGATGGCATTACCAAAAGTTTGGGTGGGTCAAATGTCCGTAGCGCCCATTTGGTAGCAGATGAAGCCGTTGTAAAATATGTGAATACGGTGGCATCGCATGGCATCGTCCCTAGCTTTTATGCCCAAGCGGTAGCGATTGCTGCTTATGAAATGGGATTTGAAAAAGCCGCCACGTCCATCATTGAACCCTGTAAATTGAGCCGTCAGGTCATGCGCGAGGCGTTGGGAAAATCGGATACCCCGTATATCATGGGCGATGGTTACTATTCGTTCATTGATTGCACCCGTTATATCGAAGCAGGTGGCTTTGGCGATTCTGCGGGATTAGGGGCGTATCTCGGTGAAAAATTCGGGATTACGGTTGTCCCCGGTGTGCATTTTTCTAAAGCAGGGGCAAATTGGGTGCGCTTCTCATATGCACTTCCACCTGCTATCACACAAAAAGCGATTACCCGCTTCTACGAGGGGTTGAAAAGCCTCGTTAAGTAAAATTTTATACCCGTAAGGGCGCAACATGTTGCGCCCTTACACATAATAATTATGATTCGTTAATTTCCCATACCCGCGCTGTCCCGTCCCATCCCCATGTTAGTAAACGGCTTTCATCCCCATTCAAAATTGCCCCACTGACCAAATTATCATGTGAGACTTGAAGGATTAATTCGCCAGTGTTGGCATCCCAAACATATCCAAATTGATATGCCCATGTGATGAGTTTGGTCGCGTCCGCATTGAGCCTTGCGCCTGTCACCCAATCGGTATGCCGAACACGGATTTTTTCTTCACTAGTAGCAATATCCCATAAACGGGCGGTTTCATCTGCGCCCCATGTGAGCAAAACGGTGTCATTCATCGCCCATTGTGCGCCGATGACGAATGTCCGACTATGCGGAAATGATTGCCCACTGGCAACAAGCCCATTTTCGGTTAAATCCCATACCCGCACATCGCTATCTAACCCCCAACTAGCAAGACGGGTTTCATCCGCGCTCCATGCGATGCCTGTAGTGGCTTCTGGAAGCCTAAATGAGCGCACATCTGACCCTAAAATTGTATCCCATAAATAAAGGGTTAGGCTTTCATCAAAAATCAAAATTTTGGTCTCATCAGCACTCCATTGTGCCGATATGATAGGGGCAGATAAGGGTGTTCCGAATATCGCCGCCCCAAAAGAGCTATTACCCCGTATGGTGGGAATGGCAATAAAATTATCAGTATAAATCATAACGGCACTATCATCGCGCTTCCATAACCCACCATGAATGGGATTGTCATTTTGATTGGTGTCTATGATTTCTCCCGTTTGGGCGTTAATGAGAAACAATAGGTTATCTGCGCCCCATGCCACGATAAGCGAGTCATCATGACTCCATGATGCCCCGTCAATAGAGGCGGTATGCGTGGTCTGCCAAATTTGCTCCCCTGTTTGGGCATCAGATAGGCGGATTGCCCCATCTTCTGATGTGGTCAAAAGTTGTGTTTCTGAGGTATTCCAGCCTGCGAATGTCACCCGTTCATCATGAGTGATGGTCAGTAGGGCGGTATCAGATTGTGCGGTAGCAGAGTGGGGGAGGGCAAACAGGAGGCATACACTAAAAATCCAAATCCATCTCATCGAGTTTTCCTAACAATAATTGGGGGCGCACTCATTTGCACCCGTTTGGCTAATAATGTGTTTATACACTATCACCTAAAAACAAACAAGGCGACCTATGGTGTGGGTCGCCCTGTTTGTCGGTGAAAATGGATATTAGTCTTGAACGGGGGTGTCATCGTGACTTTCCTCTGTGTGGCGTTGGCGTTTGTCGAGGCGGAAAGCATTGATAATATCTTTAACAGCGTTTTCAATGTTCTTTCGGCTATTTTGCTCAACGATTCGCTGATGCTCCACAGAAGCCACATATTCGTTTAGAAGAGGGTTCATGCTGAATTGCTCCTTGTGTCATAATTGCTTATTAAGGTTCTGATAGGGTCACAATGGATTATTGTGTACCACTCTTCTACATTATCATGTTTCGTGTGTGAAAGTCAATAGAACCATGTTAAGTATTGATTAAGGGTTCACAAGGGGTCAAGTGTGTGATGATTAAAAGGAGGGGGTATTGAGATTATGGGGGGCAAATTGGGGTATCTTTTGTGGCTGACATACGAGGCTGAAGCCTCTAGTCAGCCAGTACAGGTCTGCCTATTTTGAAGGATGTACTGGCTGACTAGCACGAAGTGTGTATGTCAGCCACAGATTAAAAAATATTTTATACCGTTTTTACACCGTGATGGTTGATAACGCCTTTTTGAGTCGAGACATGCCTTCTGCCACAGAAAATTGTGAATTAAACACAGCAGACCCCACCACAAGGATATTTGCACCCGCTTGGGCGGCACTCATAGCGGTTTGTGGGTTGATGCCACCATCCACCTCTAAATCAATGGGACGGCGTAAATTGCCAATCATGGCACGGAGTTCCGCGACTTTTGACATCATTTCATGGATGAATTCTTGTCCACCAAACCCAGGATTGACTGTCATCACATTCACAAGGTCAACAAATGGCAAAATGGCATCGAGGGCAATGGCGGGTGTGTGCGGATTGATGGCGACCCCTGCCACACATCCAAATGACTTAATCATCATCAGGGTGCGGTGTAAGTGATTGTCTGCTTCATAATGCACGGTGATTCTATCTGCACCTGCCCGCGCAAAGGCTTCGATGTGCAAGGCTGGTTGAACAATCATTAGATGAACATCTAATGGCAAGCGGGTGACACGGCGAACTGCTTCGACCACAAGTGCGCCCATCGTGATATTGGGGACAAATTGCCCATCCATCACATCAATATGAATGAGTTCTGCGCCATTGGCTTCTGCTTCTTGAACTTGTTCGCCCAAACGCGCAAAATCGGCGGCTAAAAGAGAGGGTGCAAGGTGAATAATTTTGTGCATAATCTATCTATCCCCAAATAAATGCCATTATGGTATCCATTATAACTTAAATCTGCCTGCTATAGCCACAAGTTAGGCGGATGTGGTATGCTTTAAGCGATATTGTCATAGAATTGAGTATTTTTCATGTCTGTTGTTATCCTAATTTATATAGCCCTTATCGGTTATATTTACTACACAATTTTTTTTGCAAATCACACCGATTTGCTCATCATGCGTTTGACCTCAACCGACCATCCCGATACGGCATATTTAGCGATATTAGACCGCCGATTGGCGATGATGCGCTCATTGCTCTATGTGGCGGTATCGTTTATCAGCTTATTCATCCCCTATTTGGTGATGAGTGCCTCTGCTGGCAACCAAGCCGAACAATTATTGGAACAAGGGGTTGTCGCCCCCATAATTGATGCGCCTACTGTGGTTGTGGGTGTGATTATCACCCTCATCACGACCTTCATCGCCTTTCAGACGGTTAATTCAAGCCCATTTCGAGCGATGATTGCCCGTTATATCCCAGCCTATCGCCCACAGTCATGGGTGCATAATACGGGCATTGTGTTCATGTTGTTGTTGCTCACCGCACAAATTATGCTCTTTTTTTCGCAAGGTGGCACACAAGCGATGGCAGAATCTATCGAATCACAAGGCGCGGATTTTCGTGACTTGCTGTTTCAGCTTTTGTTGCAAATTGTCGCCGCATTTTTAGGGATTGGGTGGGCAATTCGGCGCGATTGGAACAGTTCTTTGGCGCGGTTGGGATTACGCTTTCCTACACCTCAAGATTTGATATGGGGCATTGGCGGGGGATTTGGGCTACTCGGTATTTTATGGCTATTTGGGCTGATTTTAGGGGCGATTATCACCCTCTTTTTCCCTGACCAGATGGAAAATATCCAAGCGATGAATCGTGCTAATGATAGCATTGCCAACGCCTTTTCGACCTTGCCATTGGCACTTTTGCTCTCTGCATCTGCCGCCATTGGCGAAGAAATTTTATTCAGAGGGGCATTGTTGCCCATATTTGGCAATGTGGTGATTAGCGTCTTTTTTGCGTTATTGCATACCCAAAGCCTGCTATCGCCTGCTATCATTTTGTTGTTCGTCGTCTCATTAGGATTAGGGCATATTCGCACACGCTCTAGCACCACTGCCGCGATTATTGCCCATTTTGTGTATAATTTTGCCCAGTTACTCCTGTCCATTTTACTCCTATCATCTGTAGGGGGGATTTGACCATTGATTAAAAAATTGCTTATCCTCATCGTTATTTTGTGCATCGGTACTCCGATTTTGGCGCAAGAAGGCGAAACACCCACGCCTACGCCTACACCATCGCCAACATTGGTTTTTCCAACCGAAACGCCGACTGAGACCACAACACCGAGTATTACACCGACACTTGGCACCCCTACAGCAACACCAACCCCGCGCCCCGATGTGCCAGATTATATTTATGATTGGCGCGAAGAATTGCTCTATCCTGTCGTGGTATATTTCTTCTTGGTGATAGACCGTCCATTGACGGATTTTCAAGATATTCAATTGGTGATGACAGTGGAAGGTGAAACAGAACCGCGCATTTTGCAATTGGTAGATTTGCAACCATTCGTAACGGTGAATGACCCGTATACCGAATTTAAGGTGATATGGCAAATTCCACCACAAAATCCATTTCCATTAAATGCGCTGGTATCGTATGAATGGCAAATTACCGTATCAGAGACCGAAATTACCCGTGTACCCGGTGTTTTTGCCTATACCAACCCACAAACCGAATGGGTGCTTGATGTTGACCCACAAAATCGGCTTGATTTGCTCATCCCCGTCACAGATATTACCGCCGAGCAAATTCGTCGCCGTATCAACCCCTTATATGACCAATTATCGCAAAATACTGGCTCAACGCCGCGTTTTCGGTTTGTCGTTCAAAATGATGATTATCGTTTTGACCCATGTGCCGATACGGATGTTATCACATCGCTACAAGGTGATATTGAGGTTCAATGCAACACCACTGTACTCAATACGGTTATATCGCGCTTGGGATACACCTTGCTCACAGGACAAACAAATCTCACCACCCCAATTACTTCCACGATGATAGAGGCTTTTTATGCCCCGCTATGGAATGGAGCAGATTTACCTGCATGGTTTAGGCAGGGCATCAGCATGTTATATCTCCAAACAGATAAACAAAATGCCCTAGAGACGGTTAAAATTGCATCACGGACGAACACCCTCTTTACGCTTGACCAAATGAATATTCCCGATGACCGTTCAGATTTGTGGCGCTCCCAAAGTTTTGTGATGACGCTCTATATGGCACAACGTATCGGATTTCCCGCCTTATTTCAGATTGCCCGCGGGGATAGCACGAATAGCACTCCAGCGCCAATTTCGTTTAATCAGACTTATCAAACGGCGATGGGCGCACCACTAGAGGCATTATTGCCTACGCTCAATAATTGGATATTCACCGACCAAGCCATATCTGCCGCATCGGTGAGCATTTATGCCGAACCGACACCTATTCCAAGTGCTACGCCAAGCGAAACGGCTTTTCCGCCCACACCGAGCGATACTCCAACACATACACCGACCAATACGCCAACAGCCACCGTGACAGGGGTATTGACGGCGACACCGTTGCCATCGCTTACACCGACCATTAGCCCAACACCGCGTCCACCGACCATCACACCACGTCCTGCGGGATTCATAGACCCCGCCCCGCCATTACCAACATTACCCCCCATTGAGGGAGAAGCTACGCCATTCCCGCCTATAGAAGGCAATATTCAAGCGACCACTGATAGCGGGGTGCTGGTGACAGTTATCCTCGCGTTGGCGATGGTGGGCTTGGCGATATTATTTGCGATTTATTGGCGCACGGAGCGCAACAGATGACTGACAAAATTAATTTATATACCCTATCCAAAACCGAGCTAAATGACCTCATCGTGGGATGGGGCTATCCCAAATTTCGCGCAGGGCAGGTGTGGGATTGGCTCTATACCAGCTATAGCACCGAATTTGAGGCGATGACCAACTTGCCCGCACCGTTGCGCGACCAACTGATTGCAGAGACGCGCATTGGCACATTAACCCTGTCGGCGGAGCAATCCAGCAACGATGGCACGACCAAACGGCTTTATACCCTGCCAGATGGTCAATTGATAGAAGCGGTTTTGATGCCATACGATGATGACCGCCGTACTGCTTGTATTTCGACACAAGCGGGATGCGCGATGGGCTGTGTATTTTGTGCCACAGGGCAAATGGGTTTTGCCCGCCACTTATCTGCCACCGAAATTTTTGAACAGGCGATTCGTTTTGCGTCTCTGCTTCATGCAGAAGGGGAGCGATTGAGCAATGTGGTGTTGATGGGTATGGGTGAGCCATTTCATAATTATGACGAATCACTCAAAGCCATTCATCGGTTGATGGATGATTTGGGCATTGGCGCACGCCATATCACGGTTAGTACGGTGGGGCTTGTGCCACAAATTCGCCGTTTTGCCGATGAAGGCTTGCAGGTGCGCCTCGCTATTAGCCTTCATGCCGCTACCGATGCGGAACGGAGTGCCTTGTTGCCTGTCAATAAACGGTGGGATTTGGCAGAATTGATGCGGGCATGTCGTTATTACATCCAAAAAACGGGCAAACGAGTCACATTTGAATGGGCGCTCATTCGCGGGAAAACCGATACTCCTGAACAAGCCCATGCACTCGGAAAATTATTACAGGGCATCCATTGTCATGTGAATACCATCCCGCTTAACCCAACAGCAGGGTATGATGGCAACCCCACCAGCCCCATGCACACCCAAGAATTTGCCGATATTTTAGAGTCATATGGCGTATCTATGACGGTGCGGGTACGGCGAGGCATTGATATAGATGCGGGGTGTGGTCAATTAAAATCGAAAGTGACGAAACGCAATCTTATTTCTGTTGAGTCCATTGCAGGGGAGTGATACCTCATGTTTTTAATCAGCGCCAGAGAAGCCTCTAGTAAAATCACCGAAAAAATTATTGATATGCTCGATATGCGCTATGATATGCAAACTGCCACCATCAAAAATATCGCTAAAACATCGGATGACCCCCCTAATGCCATTCAGATGGCGATGCGACAAGCCAATATGCTGATTGTGGTGATAGACCCCGATTGGCTACAAAACCCCGCAGAGCCAAATTTGAACCCCCATGACCGTATGGCGGTGCAATTGGGATTGCAGTTTGTGTGTCCAATGATGTTGGTGTTTGTGGATGGGGCAGAATTGCCCAATCCTTTGCCAGAGGATTTGACTGGGCTAGATAAACAACCGAGTTCAACCATTAGCGCCATGCTGATGCAATCGGGTATTAATGGTTTGGCACAAGTGGTCGCGCCCTATGTGGCAGAAAAGACCTTTGCGCCCATTTTGGATACAGACGCATTGGTGGCAAGCGTGGTAGAAGCAAAAGAAGAAGAAAAAGTGCTTATTTCCGCGCCAGAAAAAGCCATAACAACCAAAAAACCAATGATGGCAATGCCTGTGCGCTTGGTGGCGTTGGGCATGAGTATCGCTGTGATTGTGATGATACTCATTATCTTATTTGATTCGCTCAAGCGGTAAGGTATGGGAATGGCATCCCATTCCCATATATCATTATTTCTCTGGTGGATTGAGTGGCATGGTGAAGCCAAAGGTCGTGCCTTCGCCCGGTTTACTCCGCAGATACACATCACCGCCGTGTGCAATCGCTACCGATTTGACAATCGCCAAGCCCAAGCCACTGCCTTCTGCTTTGTTGCCATCCACGCGGTAGAATCGCTCAAATAAATGGGCGTGGGCGCTAAGGGGTATGCCCGGTCCGTTATCAATCACTTCCACATGCAAAAAGTCATTTTTTGTGTAGACGCGCAATTTTACCGCGCCACCTTTTTGTGTATATTTGGTCGCATTGCCCAGATAATTGTGTAAGGCACGTTTGAACCAGCGTACATCGGCTTTTATCATGGGGATATCGGGTTGAACATCGAGGGTGAGGGTAATGGCTTTGTCTACCATCAACATAAAACTCTCTTTACTCACCTCATGCAACACATCCAACAGACTAAATTCGGTTAGCTTAAAGCCATAGCCACTCTCGATATGCTCTAAATGCAATAAATCATCAATGAGCGTCCGCAAACGGTCTAAGCCACCCAGCGCCAAGTGGATAATTTCTTCTACGGCGGGGTCTTTATGCGTCAATAATTTGTTTAAGGTGATAATAGAGCTATAGGTCACACTAAGCGGATTCCGCATATCATGGGCGGCGGCTTGCATGAATTGTGCGCGGGCGATTTCTGCCTGTTTGATATGGGTTACATCTTGCAACACGATGACCCACCCATCTTGTTTGGGCGTGTCTATCATGGGTGAGTCATTGACCACTGCCGATATGAGGACAGCAATGACATGGTCATTATCCAGCGTTACCTGAAAGGTTTTTTCTTCTTCATCCGATGCCAAAGGACGCAATAGTGCATCGCGGATGCGCGGGGGCAGGGGTAATTCGCGCAAGGGTATCCCAACAGCACGGTCATTTTTGAGCGATAACATCCGTGCGG
This sequence comes from bacterium, assembly GCA_033763335.1. GTDB lineage: Bacteria > Chloroflexota > Anaerolineae > Aggregatilineales > Phototrophicaceae. The sequence goes on along the minus strand of JANRKU010000124.1, from coordinate 52,388 downwards.
CAGAATTGTTGATAAGGCGTACTCGCCCATCTTGGTCGGTGGCAATAATGCCATCGGCTGTGGCATCCAAAATTGCAGAAAGGCGTTTTTTCTGTTCTAGGCTTTCGGTATAGAGGCGCGAATTTTCGAGTGCTACGCCCACTGTATCTGCGACAACACGCAAAACAGATATTAGCTCATCATCAAAGCTATTGACTCTTTTGCTCATGATGCTCAAAATGCCGATGATTTGACCGCGTGCGTGCATGGGCGCAAGGGCTATAGAGCGGAAATGTTCACGGCGGAATCCGGGGACAGCATAATCTTGTGTGCCATCGAGGTTGTTATAGACGACAACATCATCTTTTTCAAACACTTCGCCCGACATGCCCATCCCCAACGGGATACGCATGGGATTTGTGACCACAAAATCATTAATCCAGCCCCGTTGTGCGCGTAGCACCAATTCGCCTGCTTCATGGTCTATGAGGCTGATGCCACTGGCTTCGGCATCTACGATTTCTACGGCGATTTCGAGTGCGGTTGCGAGTGTTTTTTCTAAATCTAACGATTGCCCCACCATGCTGGTGACGACTTTAATTGCCGCCATTTGATTGGTTCGGCGTTTAATCTCTTGGAGCAATTGGCGATTTTGTTCGCTAAGGGTGAAGGTCTTGTCCATAATTTCTCACAGTTGGTATAACTCTACTCTTTAGGGTAGCATATCCTCAATGATATTGCACCTTAATTTAAGCATTTTTTTGCATTTTTTTATATACAAATCTCCAGAAAGGGTCATGATGTCATTTCCAGTAGATAAAATTCGCTCATTTTTCCCGTCTGTTAGTCGCCCTAATGCCCCAATTTTCTTTGATAACCCCGCAGGGTCACAAGTTCCCCAGATGGTCATGGATGCCTTTGGTGCTTATTTCACCACGATGAATGCCAATCAGGGTGGGACATTTGCCACCAGTCATAAAACCGATGCGATGGTGCGAGATGCGCGTGCAAAAGTAGCCGATTTTCTCCATGCGCCGAATCCAGATGAAATTGTTTTTGGCGCAAATATGACCACACTTGCCTTTAGTTTGAGTCGTGCATTGGCACAAACGATGAAAGCAGGCGATGAAATTATCCTCACCCGCATGGATCATGATGCCAATGTTGCCCCGTGGTTGCGAATTGCAGAGGAGCATGGCTTTGTTGTGCGCTGGGTAGATATTAACCCAGATGACTGCACGCTTGACCTCAATACGCTGGAAGGGGCATTGAATGACCGCACAAAATTGGTGGCGACTGTCCATTGTTCCAATGCCGTTGGCACATTGAACCCTATTGCACAAATTTCGCAGATGGCACACGCGGCAGGCGCATTATGTGTCGTGGATGCGGTGCAATCTGCCCCGCATGTGCCATTGGATGTTCAAGCACTCGGATGTGATTTTTTGCTCTGCTCTGCCTATAAATTTTTTGGTCCGCATGTGGGCATTTTGTGGGGGCGCTATGACCTATTAGAAGCCTTACCTGCTTATAAAGTACGCCCCGCAAAGGATTACACACCCTATCGCTGGGAGACAGGAACACCCAATTTTGAGGGGATTTTTGCGGTGGGAAGTGCGATAGACTATATTGAGAAAATTGGAGAGGAATATTGTATGGAGTATTCTGACCAATTTTCTGTTTTTACCAACCGCGCCAAATCACTTAAAATGGGTATGGAAGGTATTCGTCAATACGAAAAAATGCTCATTTCGCGTTTATTGGATGTGCTAGAAGCGACAAATGGGGTGCAGATTTTTGGCATTACAGACCGCACACGGTTGGATGAACGATGCCCTACTGTGGTTTTTACCCATAATAAACATACCCCTCATGAAATTGCCCAACATTTTGCCAAACATGATATTTATGTGTGGGATGGCAATTATTATGCTGTCGAAATTATGGCACGCTTAGGACATACCGAACACGGGATGGTGCGGATTGGGCTGGCACACTATAACACCCTCGCAGAAATTGACCGCTTTGCAGATATTTTGCATCAATTATAAAATTGGCTTGTTAGCAATTATTGAAAGGTGAGCAATATGACCCAAATCATCCCAGATACAATGCAATTGGTGGCATCATTACGTCCATTCCAAGATGAAATCGAACAAGCACAAGCAGATTACACGGCTTTTGTGGCGGAATTGGATAAAAATCGCACCGTCAAGCGAATTGATGCCGATAACCTTCGGCTCGATTTCATAACCCTTCAAAAACAAGTCCAATCTTTAGCCGAAGATTTAACCGACTTACGTGATGATTTAGATGATTTGGGCAAATTACCTGCTGTTGGGACAGTCGCCAATTCTCTCACCTTTTCCCTTCCCGAATGGCACGCCCACATAGACAAATTAAAATCAGATTTTGATGCGCTCAAAACCCTTATTCGGGCAGATGAAGCTATCGCTAAATATTTGGATAATGGCGGACGGCGTGGGATATTTAGCCGTAAACCCGATTTAGACGATACGCTCATCACACAATTTACCGCCTTTGACCAATCATTGGTGGATGCGTTAGCGGGATTATCAACATTTGAAACTGACCAACTCCCCGCGCTTATAGAGCAGACAAAAACAGGGGTAGATGCTGATTATCAAGCACAAATTACCCATGCCGAAACCGATATGCAAGCCAAAATTGATGCCATTCATGCGCGTGCTAACGCGCTATTTGATGATTTAGGGGCAGTTGCGCGAGAATGGAAATATGCTGAATGGGAATCATTCATCCGCAAACCAACCCGACCAACGACATTCCCAGAGATTATTCGTTTGGGCAAATATTTAGGTGATGATACACAAGGCGCAAGCGTTCCCATGCTCATCCCGTTCCAAACAGATAAACACCTCATCATCCTTGCCGATACCGACCAATTCGCCAAAGCACAAGCCTTATTACAATCCATCATTATGCGGTTATTGGTGACAGTGCCATCTGAAACTGCAAAATTTACACTGATAGATACTACTGAGAATGTGTTGCCATTCGCCAATCGCCTCCCTAAATCATTTGGGGTAGGGAATTTATTGCGCGATGCAGATGAAATTAATGACGGGTTACAAGCGGCATTGCACCATATCCGCCAATATAGCCAAGACCATCTCGGCATCGTTTATAAGACCCTAACCGCCTATAACGCACAAGCTAAAATTTTTGCACCCTATCAATTCATTTGTGTGGCTGATTTGTCTAATGGATTTAACCCCAAAGCACAAGAACGCCTAACGACTTTGATAGAACGTGGTAGCAAAGCGGGTGTGTTATTGCTGGCGGTGGTGGATAAAGCCAATCGTTCACTTGATTTATCTGCTTTGATGCGGGAATCGGTGGTTATATCGGCAGATTCGACTGGTTTTTCAGTTGGAGATATGCGCTTTGAACCCGATAGCCTCACCGATAAAGCCTTGTTGGGTAGTTTATTGGCGGGATTAAAAGATTAACCTGCTTTTTTGCCCAGAATACCGCTAACCCCATGTGATTCCATATGGCTGGCGGTATTCTGGGTATCCATATATTGGCTTAATTTTCATAAAAAATTCAAAATAAAGTGACATTTTTATCTCTCTTGTAGTGCTATGATAGGGAGATAGCTTATTGTTGATTTTAAGGGTTATCTAAATGTCACAAATCCGTATCGAATATACTAATACGCCTAATCCCGATTGGGAAAATACCGTCAAACAAGGGTTATATGCCCATAATCGCAAATCGGTTGGGAGTCGTGACCTTGTATCATTCTCATTATTTGCATTGAATGAACAAGATGAGGTTGTTGGTGGGCTTTTAGGCGATTCGATTTGGGGTTGGTTGATGATAGATATTTTGTGGGTATCGGAGACGGTACGTGGGCAGGGTTATGGCGAAAAATTGATGATGCGGGCAGAAGAAATCGCCATTGAGAAAGGGTATACCAATATTATTTTGGAGACCTTTAGTTTTCAGGCATTGCCATTCTATCAAAAATTAGGCTATGTGGTGTACGGTCAATTAGATGGCTTTCCGCCCGGTCATACCCGTTATTCATTAAAAAAAGCACTCGCAGTAAGCGATGCCGTGAAGGACAATCGTCCGCCTACTTATCATGAAAGTTTACGCTATTATTCAAAACCAGATAAGACCTCTACGGGCGAATATTTGACCGTGTTGTATGAAATTATTTTGGGATTGCTCAATCGGCATAGCAAAGACGAATTGCTCACCCAAATTGTAGAAGATGCCGCCACCTTTTTGGATGCCCCCTATGGGGAGATTATGCTCCTAGAAGGGGATACATTGGTTGTTCGTGCCTATACTGCCAACCAGCCATATTTGCTTGGAGACACCGTAAAACGAGGCGAAGCACTCGTGACATGGCGGGCATTTGATACCAAACAACCTGTTTTAGTAGATGATTATTTCAAATGGTCGGGTAAACGGGTTTTATATGATGATGCCCAATTGCGGGCAGTGGGGGATTTCCCCATTTTATTAGGGGATAAGTGCATCGGTGTGCTGGCGATGGCGCGTGTTGAGCCAGATTATCCATTTAGCGAAAATGATGTTCAACGGGGGATGCAATTTGCCCAATTGATTGCGGTGGTGATTGATAATGTCGAGTTATATCAACAGGCATTGGAAGAAATTGAAGAACGCAAACAATCGCAAGCCATTATTGAATTTCAAAATGAAACATTGCGCCAAACCAATCTGGCATTAGAAGAAGCGCGTAAACAAGCTGATGAAGCCAATGCCGTTAAGGGCAAATTTGTTGCCACCATGTCCCATGAAATTCGCACCCCACTGAATGCTATCATGGGATATACCCAATTGTATTTGGAAGGATTGTTAGGCGACCTCTCAGATGAGCAACAAGAATTTATGAGGCGGATTTTTGCCAATTCTAAACAACTGTTGTATCTCATTAACCAAGTCCTCGATTTTTCAAAGATGGGTGCAGGTTTTACCGAAATTATCCCGTCCGATTTTAGTATTGCCGCTTTGGTGAATGATATTTTCACTGAAACCGAATCACTAGCTATTCGTAAGGGGTTAATTTATCAATTGGAACTCGATAAAAATATGCCTTTACGTGCTTTTGGTGATTGGGGGCGGATGAAGCAAGTGATTACCAATTTTATCTCTAATGCCATCAAGTTTACGGATAAGGGACAAGTGACTTTATCATGTGGTCGGGTAGATGATGAGACATGGTATGTGCGGGTTTCTGATACGGGTATTGGGATTCCACAAGACCAATTGAATAGTATTTTTGAGGAATTTCAGCAAACCGTCAGTGGACAACAACGGGGTGGCACAGGTTTGGGTTTGGCAATTGTCAAAAAACTGGTCACGCTGATGGGAGGGACTATCACTGTTACCAGCCAGATTGGTACGGGAAGTCAGTTTACAGTGAGTTTGCCCTTTGCCTATGAAGGTAAAAGTAAGGCTTAGTTATTCGTAAATCGCTTGACAAACGTGATGAGTTCTCTGATGCTGACGGGTTTGACCAAGACCAAATCGGCATTTTCTGCTTCTGGCGAATCTGCCGCAATCGTATTGCCAGTGACCAAAATAACGGCAGGATGTAAATCGGCATTTTGTAAATAGCGCAACACCTCAAATCCCGAAATTTTTGGCATATCTACATCAAGAATGATAATATCGGGCAATAATTGGTCAATTTTAGCGATGGCATCTTCCCCATCTATGGCAGTTCGCACATCAAAAATGGTTTTATCAAATGCCTTATAAAAAATGGTCCGTAAATCATCATTATCTTCGGCAATCAAGACAGTTTTCATGGGGTGTTCCTCATGTTAAAGAATATAATCAGACATTCACTGATTGTAATACCCATAAAATAATTCAGCAAATTTTTTAGCCACTTGCCTAGTCATGTATCTATCTTGACATGATGGGCATATTGCCACTATACTTTTCATTCTGATTAAAGCCGATTAAAGCCAATTTGAAGGAAATTCAGCATGGGTCCATTACCAAAACGTAAAGTTTCTAAGAGCCGTCGTGACCGTCGTCGCGCTCATGATTTCTTGTCACTGCCTAATATTGTCCTTGATGCCGATACCGGTGAATATCGCCTCGCACATCATGTGAACCCCACAACTGGGCAATATAAAGGTCAACAAATCATTGACGTTAAAGAAGACTAGTCTTTTAACTCACTGTTCAGAAAACTGATGAAACCGTGCTAGAATAAGCGCGGTTTTGTCTTTTATAAGAGGAGCAACATTGTGGTAAATTGGTTGCGTAGCGCCTTTTTATTCCCCGGTCAAAATTCGCAATATGTTGGCATGGGTGCAGATTTTTATGCGGAATATGCTGTATCGCGTCAGATTTTTGACCAAGCAGATGATATTTTGGGATTCAAACTCTCAGAATTGATGTTTAGGGGAGATGAAGCCACACTCAATGAGACGATTAACACCCAACCTGCTGTTTATGTATGCAGTGTTGCCATGCTTCATGCGTTGCAACATGAAGCCCCACAAGTGAAGCCATTTTTGGCGGCAGGGCATAGCTTGGGCGAACTTACCGCACTCACAGCAGGCAACGCCCTAAAATTTGAAGATGGGGTGCGCTTGGTGCGGGAACGGGGTAAATTGATGAAAAAGGCGGGCGAAATTCGTCCGGGGGCGATGGCGGCGCTTTTGGGACTCGATTTAGATACAGTAGAAGCCATTTGTCTGGAAGCCACCCAACATATTGGGGAAGTGGTTGTGGTTGCCAATGATAATTGTCCGGGACAGGTGGTTATTTCTGGATTTGAACGGGCTGTGGATTACGCGGTTGGGGTGGCACAGACACGAGGCGCAAAAAAAGCGATACGCCTCGCAGTAAGTGTGGCGGCACATTCGCCTCTGATGTCATCTGTCACAGGGCAATTTAGCAATGCGTTGGGCAATACCCCGTTTAATACCCCAGAAAATTGTATTTATAGCAATGCCAGTGGTGTCCCCATGATTGCCCTAGAAGATATTCGCTTTCAGTTGAATCGGCAATTGACCCATGCAGTGCGTTGGCGCGAATCTATCGAGGCGATGGTGCATGATGGTGGGGCAACATTATTCATTGAAATAGGACCTGGCGATGTATTGACCGGGTTGGTCAAGCGCATCCACCGTGAAGCGGAGCGCGTGACCATTAACAGTGTGGCATCACTTAGGGCGTGGGTGAAGTCGCTGGGTGGGTGAGTGGTTTGCGATAGACCCGATAGGCGACTGTTACGCTGACCACTATCCCGATTAAAAACAAGATGACTCCCCAATAAAATAGGCTAAATTGACCATTTTCTGCCAATGCCCCCGCAATCACGGCTGTGACGATATATGGAATTTTACTGAGGAGCGCGACAGTCGAGAGGGTGGTGGCGCGATATTCCGATGGAATTTCACGGTTCACCACAATAGATGCCCAAGCCGATGATAACCCGCCCACAGACCGCACTAGAATGAGTACAACTGCCCCTATAAGCATATTGGGATGGGTAGTAGCTATAAAATATAACCCCGCCAACAACAGCGCCAATAATACCAACCCGCGCATATCACTAATACGTTTTCGCATAAGTGGGATGAGTAACATTGTCCCCGCAGATGCAAATCCCATTATGGAAAAAATGACTGCCTGCCCATCGGCAAAAAAGCCAAAATCAGTCGCCATAGTTGGTTGAATAAGTCCAAAGGTGAACAAATAATGCACGCCCAATGTGGCAAAAATCAACGGCGTAAAATAACGCAATTCTGGGCGTGCCAATTGCTTAAATCCCTGTGATAACTGATTGAGATAATTTTTTACGGTGAATTTTACGGTATCAATTGGCGGTTCTTTTATCCCCAATGCGATAAAAAAGCCCATGAATAGCACAAATCCCCACGCATAATGGGGGAGTCGTGCATCTATGTTATACATCCAGCCACCGATGAGCGCACATGCCCCCACAGTGAACACCGAAATGGAATTGGTGAACGAACTCACTTTATCGTAACGCGATTCTTCTCCGATGGTCTTGAGGGAATCGTATGCCATCGCATCCGCCGCGCCAGAATAAAATGCCCATGCGGTTTGGGTGAACCAAAACCCGACCACAATGCCCCAAATGCTGGTCGCCGCGCCCATGATAAAAAATCCGAGTCCGTTGAGGAACATTGACAGGATGAGCGTCCAACGCTTGCCCAACATATCCGATAACCCCCCTGTGGGGACTTCCATAAATAACCCAAAGGCAAAGGCGGTGGCATCTACCACCCCCAATTGCCCAAAGGTCATGACTCTCAACCACAAAAATATCCAGTTACCGTTTATAAATGCGGCGGCACTGGCGATATTTAAGAGGTGATAAATTTTGATATTGCGTCTATAAGCCAAGTTCATCCATCAGCTTGTGAAATTCGGGTATGGTCAGTTGTTGTTTGGCATCGCTCATCGCAACGGGTGGGTTGGGATGGACTTCGACCATAAGACCATCTGCGCCACTGGCTTTTGCCACTTTTGCGAGTGGGATAGCGAGGTCTCGCCGTCCCGCCGAGTGTGACACATCCACGATAATTGGCAGATGTGTTTCGAGCTTCATCAAAGGCACGGCGCTAATATCAAGCGTGTTGCGCGTCCATTTTTCAAAGGTACGGATGCCTCGTTCAATCAAAATGACGTTGGGATTGCCACTGCTGGCGATATATTCTGCCGCATAGACCCATTCTTCAAGCGTTGCCGATAAACCACGTTTGAGGAATACCGGTTGACGTACTTTGCCCAATGCGCGGAGCAAGAAGCTATTTTGCATGTTGCGAGCGCCTACCCAGAAAATATCCACATAATCGGACATCATGCCGATTTGTGACATATCCATGATTTCGCTGGTGACGGACATATTATATTTATTTGCGACTTGGCGGGCAATCTGCAAGCCTTGTTCGCCCAATCCCTGAAAGTCATAGGGGGATGTGCGCGGTTTATATGCCATGCCACGCATAATTTTGACACCGCGTTTGGCGAGTGCTTCGCCCACGGTGTCCATTTGTTCATAGCTCTCTACCGCGCATGAACCTGCGACCAATTGGAATGAGCCATCACCAATTTTTGTGCCATCGGGCAATTCCACGATGGTGCGGTCTTGCGATGTTTTACGTTGCACGAGCAATTTGGCACGCGCTTCTTTTTCTTCGAGCGCCATGGATGCGCGAAAAATTTCTTTGAACAATGCCTTGACCACTTCATTGCTAAAAGGACCCTTATTGTTCATTTCCAATTGGGTGAGCATATAGGCTTCACGTTGGGGGTCATAAAAAGTTGTGCCAATGGCAGATTGATGCACGCCGATTTCTTTGGCAATGCTGGCACGCTTGTTGAGCAATTCAAGAATTTGTAGGTTGATGCCGTCAATTTCTTTGCGAAGTTCTGCGATTTTATCTTGTGACATAGTGCCTTTGTACCCTCCTGATGGATGTGAAAGTGTATTTGCGATGATATTTGAGCATGGATGGGGTAGGGGATAGGCAAGCAAAAATGTTGCCCGCACCCATTTTACCCAAATTACCAAACTATCATTGCAAATTGGTTCACCATTGTACACAATGTTGCGTTATTTTTCCGTGTCATATTGTACCGAATTTCTTTGTACGGTTTGGACAGGAAAATCGGTTATTTATGGCATAATCGTCAGAAAGTGGATGTAAAATACCATACCATGACGCTCAAGTTTTATGGTTTTTTCCACTTCATAATCACGATTTTCCATATAACCATTTATCAAACGGTCTAATGTATCTGGGAAACGTGTCATGATGACTGTTTTTTGGGATTCTTGCCCCATCGTGATGCGATTGAAAATATCGTCCACAAGACTTTCTTTTGATATGATGACACCATCTGCTTCTTCTTCCAGTCGAACCACGGGTCGTAAATAATTTGCATCAAAATAAAACATGGCAGGTACGACCATTGGTACATCGGTGGTATTACGCGGGTCATAGATGAACTGTACATCGCGTATTCCATTATTCGTATAGTGATTTTCAATGGCTTCGTAGGCATCAAACGCCATGGCGAAGGTTTCTTGTCCTTGCAAACGGTCTGCACCAAAAACATAAATTTGGCTACTGCTCATCCATCCAAATAAGATAATGCTCCCAAACAACAATACAAGCCGTATTTTGTTTATCCACAACAGGCTACCCACCAATATCAAAACGCATAATGCTAAGAGGATGGTGTTATTTTGCCATATTTCAAAAATTGGGAATAAGGCAGATAGGGCAAATGGGGCGAGGAAAAGCACGATGATGCCTATCAACACATAGCGGAATTGTTGTGCTGAGAGGGATTCAATACGTGGTGCGACCATCCCGCCGAGCCATAAAAATACAGCAGGAATAAGATATGAGCTGTAAATGGACATAATAAGATAGGGTTGGACATAAAAATGTAGCACTGCAAATACACCGTATATCCATAGTAGCTGTAAGAGGAGCATCTGTTGTAATGTTTTATTGGGTCTCTTTTTTCGTAAAATGAAAATTCCCGATGATAATAGCAACAGAGGAATAACATGATAATGGGCTATCATGGGGTTATAGAGGTCAAAATTTCGTGTACGCCAAAAATTCTTGGTGATGAGCATTACCACCCGTGTAGAACGGGTTGATAGCTGTAAGAAAAACCATTCCCCTCTAATAGTGTATGAGATGAAGGCATAGATAAATACCATCAATGAACCGCCCAAAATGCCAAAAAACAGGCTGATTAGGAGTGAGCGATGATAGCGACGCTGGTTTAACCATACGGCTATAATGAGGAAATGTGGCACAAAAAATGCCCAATAAAAATTGCTGATGAGCAAATTGATTACCATAGCTCCTGTTAAAAAACAGGCAATCATCCACGTTATTTTTTTACGAGCATAAATAGCACCCACCATCAAGGCAAAGGTCATACTAAAATAACCCATACCTATCCCATCTACATAATCCCAGCCTGCGGAGCGCAAAAACCACGCATATCCCCCTAAACATAACCCCGCGAATAATCCTGTTCTGCGCCCAAACAAGTTGCGTAATGCCCAATAAGTCCCGATAACAGCCATGCTATAAACAGCTAATTTGAGGAGATAATTGGCAATGATAGGGGGGAATGCTTGGTATACAATGCCACCCGGAATAGACCACGAAAAACGCTCAAAAATATAGCCATGATTTTGAATAACAGCATGGTTGGCATAGGTATCGGCAACAAAATTCAATTTATCAGATAAATCGAGCATTGTGCCGACATAGCTCCATTGGTCATTATAAGTGCCATCAACAGGTAAGATTTCTAATGGCGAAAATGCCCAATTGGAATTGAATAGGGTTGCTAAAATAATAAGACCTGAGAGCAGGAGAATATCTTGCCCATAGGTCATTTTAGAGAAAAATTTACCCAACATGATTAAAAATTATCCCTTCAACTCATGGTGCTTTTGCAGACTACGCACCTTCAACGGTTTGTCGCGCAAGGCACGGATGCCCTGAACACTCGCCATCGCCGCGCTGAGGGTCGTCACCAACGGAATCCCCAATAATGCCGCCGTCCCACGAATCAACGCACCGTCATCATGTGCCTGACCGCCCAGAGGGGTGTTAATCAGCATGTGAATGTTGCCCTCCATCATGGCATCCACGACATGCGGTGAGCCTTGTGCCACTTTATTAATCCGTGTGGCAGGCAAGCCTATCATTTCGAGCCAGCGAGCCGTGCCTTCCGTGGCAATCAGTTTGAAGCCCATATTATGCAAATCACGGGCAATTTTCGATACCGCCCCTTTATCAAAATCATTCACACTGATGAGGATATTCCCAGATTGGGGCAGGGATACGCCTGTTGCCATCTGCGATTTGATGAACGCATGACCAAAACTGGATGCGTGTCCCATCACTTCGCCTGTGGAGCGCATTTCTGGTCCCAGACGGGCATCCACGCCCGGAAATTTTTGGAAGGGCAATACGGCTTCTTTGACGAAAAATCCATCTACAGAGGGTTCTGTGAGGAAATCCAGTTCTTTGAGCGTTACGCCTGTGCTGATTTGTGCCGCATAACTAGCCAGTGGCACACCCACTGCCTTGCTAACAAATGGCACAGTACGGCTGGCGCGTGGATTCACCTCTAGCACATAGACCACTTCATCTTTGATGGCGAATTGGATGTTAAATAAGCCTTTTACGCCCAATGCCAAGCCGATACGGTGCGTGTGTTCGCGGATAATTTCGATGTGATAGGCGCTGATTTTATAGGGGGGCAATACACATGCTGAATCGCCACTATGCACGCCTGCTTCTTCGATATGTTGCATAATCCCGCCGATGGTCACAGCTTCGCCATCGCATAGGGCATCCACATCCACTTCAAAGGCATCATCCAAAAAGCGGTCAATGAGGATGGGGTGTTCTGTCCATGTAATTTGTTTATCCAGCCAATCGGTGAGCATGGCATCATCAAAGACAATCGCCATACCGCGCCCGCCGAGGACATAGCTAGGACGTACCAATACGGGATAGCCGATTTTATTGGCAACATCACGCGCCTCTTGTGGATTAAATGCCGTCCCGCCTGCGGGTTGGGTGATATGCAATTCTTCCATGATGGCATTAAACCGTTTGCGGTCTTCTGCGAGGTCAATGGTGTTGACGGATGTCCCCCAAATCGGCGCACCTGCTTCATGTAAGGCGCGAGCGATATTCAACGGGGTTTGTCCGCCAAATTGCACCAGAATCCCATCGGGTTTTTCCACATCAATGATGTTCAGCACATCTTCTGCAGTGAGGGGTTCAAAATAGAGGCGGTCGGCGGTGTCATAATCGGTGCTGACGGTCTCTGGATTGCAATTGACCATGATGGTCTCATAGCCCATTTTCCGCAAGGCAAAACACGCATGGACACAGCAATAATCAAATTCAATCCCCTGACCAATGCGGTTTGGTCCACCACCGAGAATCATCACTTTTTTCTTATCAGTGGGGAAGGATTCACTCTCAGATTCATAAGTAGAATAGAGATAAGGCGTTTGTGCCTCAAATTCTGCCGCACAGGTATCAACCCGATAATAATTGGCGATGACACCCAATGCCTTGCGATGATTCCGAACAGACACCTCATCTATGCCGATGAGCTGGGCGATATAGGCATCGCTAAACCCATTTTTCTTGAGTTTGAGCATATCTGCTTTATCTAAATCGGCTAATTTTAGTTTTTTGTGCAGAATTGTTTTATGGATGGTCATTAAATCTGCCATTTGTTGCACAAACCACGGGTCAAAACGGGTTTGCTCCACAATTTCTTCTTGGCTCACGCCATTATACAAATTGGCGGCGACTTGAAAGAGGCGTTTGGCGGTGGGGACGGCAAGTGTGGCAGGCGGGACATCATCCAAATTGCTCCCAAAGCCTGTGATGCCAATATCCAATGACCGCACTGCCTTCTGTAAGGCTTCGGAGAAGGTACGCCCAATCGCCATGACTTCGCCAACGGCTTTCATTTGTGGACCCAAAACGGTATTCACACCCGCGAATTTTTCAAAATTCCAACGGGGGATTTTGACCACCACATAATCGAGCGATGGCTCAAAACTGGCGGGGGTTACACGGGTGATGTCGTTGGGGATTTCATCCAACGAAAAGCCGACTGCGACCAATGCGGCAATTTTGGCAATGGGGAAGCCTGTGGCTTTGCTGGCGAGTGCCGATGAACGTGATACACGCGGATTCATCTCGATGACATAGACCTCACCATCATAGGGGCTAATGGCATATTGCACATTTGCGCCACCGGTGGCGAGTCCGACTTTATCGAAAATGGCGCGGGACATATTCCGTAGGCGTTGGAGTTCTTTATCGGTCAATGTTTGGGCGGGGGCAACCGTGATGCTATCCCCTGTATGCACGCCCATCGGGTCTAGGTTCTCTATCGAACACACCACGACAAAATTGCCGTTGTTATCGCGCATGATTTCGAGTTCGTACTCTTTCCATCCGAGCAGGCTCATATCAATCAAAACTTGCCCCATGGGGCTTTGTTTGATGCCATTACGGGCGATTTCGCGCAATTGCGCTTCATCATAGGCGATACCGCCACCACTCCCACCGAGCGTGAAGGATGGGCGCACGAGGACGGGATAGCCGATTTTTTCCGCCGCTTTTATGGCACCCTCTACAGTAGATACGACCTCGCTAGGCGGGGATTTGAGATTGATTTCGGTCATGGCATCTTTGAATAATTGCCTATCTTCCGCTAGGTGAATACTATTCATAGACGCGCCAATGAGTTCGACATTGTATTTATCCAATGTCCCGCGTGCTTGGAGCGCCAGCGCAAGGTTGAGTGCCGTTTGTCCGCCAACAGTGGGGAGTAGGGCATCTGGGCGTTCTACCTCAATAATACGCTCACAGATTTCTGGCGTGAGCGGTTCGACATAGGTTGCATCGGCAAATTCGGGGTCGGTCATAATGGTAGCTGGATTGCTATTTACCAGTACCACCCGATACCCCAATCCACGCAAGGCTTTGCAGGCTTGCACACCGCTATAATCAAATTCGCTGGCTTGACCAATCACAATGGGTCCAGAGCCAATAATCATGATGGTTTGAAGATCTGTCCGTTTGGGCATATTTTTTCACTCACTCTGCTAAAACATAACGCCTTCTATAGTACCGCAGGGCTAGGAAGCGTCAATTGTCAAAGCTATACACAAAACCTTGTACAAAACCCTATCAATTTTCTACCACCGCCTTTATTGATAGCAAGCAGGGGTATGGTATCATTTAGTATGACGCAGAAGAATCGTGAGTGCCTCACCCATGTAGGTGATAGATAGGTGGCATAATGCGTAATTTTTTGAGAAAAGCAATTAAATTTTTAGATGGTACACCCCAACCACGTCGGCGGAAGAAAAAGAACCTCCAGCGCGGGCAGAGTGTATTGGAAATGACGCTCATCACCCCATTGTTGATTATTTTATTGGTCGGGCTGGTTGAGATTGGCTGGTTTGCGCGGAATTACCTCACCTTGTTAGAAGTAACACGGGTGGGTGCGCGACGTGGTGCTGTTTTGGGGGGCGATAATAGCCCATTGGTTTGGAATGAGTGGGCGAGCCTGCCACGCGGACAGAGTTATGACCCATTATGGGCAAATTATCCTTTATTCCCAGACCCACCCAATTATGGCGGATTAACCCAGAGTAATATCAATAACCTTCGCGTGAATGTTCGAGATTGTTCGGCGCTTGGTGATACTGCACGTCCAGACAATTTCACTGGGTTTTATAATTTGGTGTTGTGTCAGATGTTGGCATCGCTTTCTCCATTGCAAATCCGTTATGATCCTGCTCTCCCCGTTGAAGAGCGCACAGATGATATTGTCATCTCCGTTTTTTCTATTCAATTGATTAACAACAATGTCCCAACGGTTGGTGGTGATGAATTGCGCTTGCCAAATGGCATTATCCCCAATGAATTTCAAGATGGGTATATCCCAGTGGTAGTGGGGCGGTATCCTACCAAAGCCAATGAATGTAATTATTGGCGTGACCCTGCTAACCCCGGTACTCCTATTATCTTTCATACAGAGCGTGACCCATTTGATTTTTATCGGCAAGGCGCAGACCAATCTGCAACCCCCGGCACGAATCTCTTTTTGAGTAACAGTAGTATCATGCCCAATGAAAATCAATTCCTCGCAACCTATTATGTTAGCTTGTTTGGGAATAAATATAATGATTTTCTGGGACCATCAGCAACAAACGGTAAAAATGGTGGTGTAGATGTGGTTGAGGTATCTGAGATAATTGGGGGTGTTCCTACAGTTGTTGGCAGATACCCACTAGAACTGGCTGTGTTGCGTGATGGTATTTGGGTATCGCCCGGCGATTTGCCTGCATTTGACCCCTATAACTATCCAGAAATGGTGCGCGGGTTTGCTTATACAGGCTATCATCAAGTGAACAGTACCGTTGACCGCAGTGGCACACTCTTAGAGAGCCTTTGCTTTGGGTCTGAATTTTCGGTTCAAGAAATTCAAAACCTGCTTGTGAACAATAATTTCTTCATGTCGCAACAAGAAATAGATGCCGCACGCCTCACAGACCCCAATTTTGCCATTCAATGTGAAGATGATGGCTCTGGTGGGACGATTTGTAGCCAAGATGATGTGCGCCGTTATATGGCAAACCAAGGTATCGTCATGGTCGAGATATTTTGGCAACATCGCTTATTGCTCGACATCCCTGTTTTTTCGCCTATATACAACTTTTTGGGCAGTGACCGCACAACCATTAGTGTTTGGTCGGCATTTCCTGCACCATCGGCAGTACCAAATTTGAAATTTAACCAAGATGTGGATGACTTTTTGACCACAACCACACCTTAGTCAAAGGAATTGAGTGCCATGAGACGACTCATGAAACGATTAGTAAGAAGACAGCATAAAGGGCAATCTATCATTGTCCTCGCATTGGGGATGGTTGCCCTTTTAGGTTTTGTGGGCATCACCACCGATATTTCGTTACTGTTTGTGCGTTATGCCACGCTACGGCGGGCGGTAGATGCCGCCGCAATTGCCGCCGCAGGGCAAATGCGCCAAGACCGTTCTATAGCCACAGTGAACCTCACTGCCCGTAGTTATATCGAAATTCACGGCTTAAATCCTCGTGATGTGTGGGTGGAATCGTGTCAAAATCAGCCACGCCCCGATAATGACCCCATCGCCAAAGGGATGCAGATGGCACCCCCCTCGTTTGTTCTTGCTAGAGATGCGTATCTCAACGCCTATGACGACTTAGAAGAAGCGATTTCTGGTGGGACAGTTGGTTTAGCCACCCTAAAAGACTTGTATGTCAACAATGCACGCGCTTATATAGATTCGCTCTCTTCTTTTGCAGAAGGCGAAAGCGATGCCGTTAATGCCCTAGAAACTGCCGCACGCGCCGCCTTAGCATCACTCAGTGGTTATAGCACTGATGTTGATATTACGGCGAATTTTGTGGCGACGAATGCGGCTGTCATCGCTTATGCACAGGATGTAGCAGAATTTTTGCCAGAAGACTGGACAGATGACCTCGAAATTTGTACCGCCGACCAACGCAAACTCGTGCGCGTCACCGCACAGGTGGAATCGCCTACGGTGTTTTTGCGTTTATTCGGATGGCAAAATATTCTCCTAGAAGCCAGTGCCGTCTCTGAAACCGCCGTGTTGGACGTGGTTATCGTGATGGACGTGTCGGAATCTATGATGTTCGATACAGTCATCAAAGATTGGGAAGCGGTTCACATGGCGGTGGCATATTTGCCCCCACGTATTGAAAACACGCCTACCCGTATTTATGCCGATACCAAGACCGTTTTGGGGCGCATGATTGGAAATGCCGTCATTCCCTCATGGACTGGGTTTGGGGCATCTACTGCCGAAACTCGCGCACCAGATGATACGACTGCCAAGCCACCAATTTCAACCACATTCCCTTATACAGCACCACCACCTCGTGGTGGTGGCGTGGTCAATACCTATGCGGATACCTACGAAACATGGCTCGATGGCTGGTTCTGGGGTGAATACCTCTTGGGTGTGCCACAATCAGAAGTGAACCGTCGCCTATTCTATTTGGATATTGGGCAACCGCTTAATGGTGAAGCCTCTGCTACCGACCAATCGGTTGGCGGTCCAATGGGGACATATCCTGCCCCAACCGACCCAGATGTGGATTATAATGACCCACGCAACCAATATTATCAGGTACGGTCATTCATCCCAGATAATGTCACCGACCCCCTATTGCAAACGCAACCGCGTGAAGCCTGTCGGGTACGGTTCTACCCATTCTCAATGAACTCCTATATGGATCCAACACTGGCAGAAATGTATGTGACCGAATTGGGCGTAACCAATGCCGATTGGCCCAGCATTCAAAATTACACCACTGCGAATCCTAGCGATGATGCAAAATGGAGTGGCTTTGTCCCGTCATTCAATTTCTATGGGTGTTGCAATGACCCTAGTTATGCAGTTGTAGATCGCGATGGTTCGTTCTTAGACCCAGTAACAGGGAATCCATTTGGGTCAAACTCAAATAACTGGTCAAATGACAATAGATTTGACGATTTGGTCTGTCAACCGATGAAACAAGCCCGTGATGCGACTCGCTTATTCTTGGAACGGGTAGACTTTTTACGGGGCGACCGTGTGGGTTTTGTGACCTTCGATAAATCGGCGTATATTATTGACCCAGATGGGGCAAATGGCAAACCTGGTTTTGCCAACCTGAGCCATATGATTGAAGATTTAGACACAGCAACCAAAGTGTTGAACCAAGCCATTGGTGTGCGTGCTGAACCGAATTATTATGTCTGGAATGAAGATGGTGGTATCTTCACCGCAGGTCCATGGACAGGAACTGGAACAGCCACTCAATTTGCGGCAGGTTATAACCAAGACAATGAAGTGCTTCCGGTGGATTATGATTGTACCAATGCCGATTGTCCCCCACCGCCGATGGATAATTTTGGCGCACCAGAAATTGACCAAAGCGCCATTGACCCATCGTATTTGAATTATCCTGTGGCGGGCAATTGCAGTATTCAAAATGCCGAATTGCAATTCCCCTATAGCCGTTTTGCTACCCGTAATACGGGTAACGCCATACTCGATAATCAAAATACGCCATCGCTCTATCGCATTTTTAACCCACCTGCTTATGGTGTAGGGTCACAACCATTATGGTCGTCTTACAGCAATAGTCGTTCAGGTGGTCCACTAACGACCAATCACAGTTATGAAAAACAAGGAACATGCCGTGGGACGAATATCGGGGCGGCGCTCCGCGTTGGTAATGATGCCCTCACCGACCCCAGAACGACACGCCGTGCGGGTACAGTCTGGATTATGATTTTGCTCAGTGACGGCGCGGCGGGTGCATCTGACCCTGTGCGTCAAAATGGGCAAAAAGTTGACCAAGCTGTCCCTTATGAAGAAATTCGTCGTTTCGATTGGCGTCAACGGACTAGCACCACCAGTAATAACCGTTCAAATGAATATGGTGCAGGTGTAAGTGCTACCACAGGGGCTATTATTGGACGCGGTGGGTATGGTTGGCTTGGTTTGTGTCCATTTGGCACACCAGCAGTCCCCGGTCAATTAATCAAAAATCCCACAGGGTTGAGCTTCCCATTCTGCTCAGACCCCGATGTGGTGTCGCGCCATTTCTGCCTTGCTAATCCCGGTCAATCTGTTGGGTATCCCGATTTTGGTTCTGGTTTTGACCCCGGTTCATTCGATAGAGATTATCGTGACCGTGTGATTGCAACGGTGCTTGGCGAAGCATTTGACCCACCTGCTAATGTTATCCCTGCTGGTTGGAATCCATTTGATGCGGCTACCCAAACCGAAGGTGACTACATACTTGAAGAAAATACGCGCTTGGGCAACATCTTTGACGTAGATTTGGGAACGGTCGGTGCTAGTTCCTGTGACCCACTCTATGATGTGGATGATTATGCACGCGATTGGGCAGATTTTGTCGCTGGGGTAGATGAAGAACAAAGCGGTGACGCTGTTTTGCCAACCATCTTTACCATTGGTTTCCGCCTAGAATTTGTGGATACCCCCCATGCACCGAGCAACCTCACCTGTGAACAACGGGTCGGCAATAACGACAGCCCAGAATATGATAAGTGCATGTGTAACCTCAACATTGAACAATGTTTGGGTGAAGAATTGTTGCGCTATATCGCTGATGCGGGCGACAACTTTGTGATTGATAACGATTTGCAACAAGATTGGCGCAATCACAACGATTTTACGACCCAAATCAACCTCGATAAAGATGTGACCGAATGGGGACCAAAAGACCCCTGTGAAAATCCATCTGTTAATTGGTTTGATGCCGCCACCACGCTGAATGATTTCGCACCGCGTCGCGGTGGGCAAAGTTGTGGCAATTACTACAACGCGCCAAGTGTGACCGAATTGCAACAAGTGTTTGATGATATTGCCTCACGTATGTTTACCCGTTTGGCAGGATGAGTGTTCAATAAGGACGGACGTTATGTATAAAGCACTGCCAAGTTCACACAGTAATCTTAAAAGACGGGGGCAAACCCTAGCGGAATTTGCCTTAACGTTGCCACTGCTGTTATTGCTCATTTTTGGTGTGGTCGAATTTGGGCGTATTTTTCAGGCTTGGGTGACGATTGAAAACTCTGCCCGTGAAGCCATTCGCTATACAACCACTGGTCAATATGATAAAGAACGCTATGATGTCAATGCCTTGCTTCCCTGTACCGGAGACCCGCTAGAACGCGGGTCTCGGACACAAATGATTTTTGACACCGATAGACCATCCGATTTTGTAGAGGTGTGGTATAAAGACATAGACCTCGCCACATCAAACTATGTTATTTCTGGCGATAGTATCTTCGCCACATGGTATGATGGTATTCAATGCGACCCCGCCAAGCCAGAACATCTGGAATGGCGCGAAGATATTTTGCGCCTTGTCTCTATTTATGAAGTGGCACGACGTGGGGCGGCTGGTCTGGCATTAGAACGGTCACAACAAAATGGCACTCAACAAGCCATCTTCAACATGATGACCTCACTGTGGGCAGAACCCATGCCTCGCGCCACCCAACGCGGTTATTTTAACGTGATGGTGTGTAGCTCGCGTGTATTCTTAGATAGCGAATCATATAGTTATATTGATGATATCAATGATGACCCACCTGACTTTACAACCCGTTTTGTGACGGTGTTTGATGAATATAGCCTGCCTGTTGGCTTGCCAACTCCCTATGCGCCTCCATATTGCTTGTTGAATGAAACATCAGATGAGTATAAAACACGCGAGGTAGATTTGGGTGGCGGGGATATTGCTGTTCCCGATACGGATACTGGTTTGAATCACAATATGGGCAACCGTTGGATGGATCCGGGTGGACCTGGCGATGCAGTGACGGTGTTCATCACCTTCAATCATCCACTTATCACCCCATTGGGATTGGCAGAATATTTGACCATTCGGTCTTATCGCTCTGGTGTGAACGAGGCGTTCCGCGCATCGAAAGCTATTACCGCGCCATCGAGCAATCCACCCACACAAGCAGGGGAACTATCTACACAACCACCAACTTATACCCCTGTCCCAACTTCTACTGATGTCCCAACCTCAACGGCTGTGCCAACATCAACACCAGTCCCAACCGATACACCAGAACCATTCACTTGCGATAAAATTAAAGTGGGTGCGGTTGAATTCTATGGTGAACGCATGTATATCACCATTGTGAACGATAATGTTCAAGATACCTTCTTGGAACAAATCGTATTGGCATGGCGTAAGCCCACGACTTATGTCAACATGAGATTGCTCACATTGGTCATGGCACGTACTACTGCCGAGACGGGTGAAGCCAGCGAAGCGGTTTGGGTCGGTCCAAAACGTGAAGATATTGATTCGGCTACATTTGTCGGCACAGAATTGGATGACTGGAACTTCGCAGACAAGACCATCCCCGGTTATGGGCTTGCGACCACTACTATCCAAGCCGTCTTCCAATTGGGTCCCAACCCATTGACGCAAGAGTTCAATATCGGTGATTTCGCTGGTACAAGATTCCGTGTGCATAACCCTGTAGCACCTGGGTCGCCTTGTTTAGCTACCATTGAAGAGGTAGTACCAGAACCGACTACGCCACCACCGGGTCCGAGCTTTACGCCCAGCGTCACATTTACGCCAGACTGTGCATCGAGCCGTGTTCGTGTGGAATTTGTAGATTTCTGGACACTCGGTGTCATTCAATTGCGCGTCACCAGTGAACGTACTGTGTCATCACCATTGCTTGGCTTCAATATTGTGTGGCCCCCATGGACATCCTTCCCGCGTGTGAGTGGTCCCAATATTTTGAGCCTTGCACGGGTGAAGGTCGGTGGTAGTAATCCCAATTCCACCAGTACCGTTACGGTTTGGAATGGTCCAGATTATAATCCCAGTACGCTCCACACCGAGCCTGCGGGATTTATCAGTGGGTATCAGTTCCCACCCAATAGTGTGACCAACCTCTGGATAGATTTCGATGGGTATGGCAACCGTTTGGATGATGCTATCCAATTTGCCCCATGGATGTTGCATGGCACCCGCTTTGACATCGGTTGTAATACACCGGGTGGCAGTGGCGGTTCTGGCGGTGGCGGATTGCAAGGGGTCATTGACCTGTCTGTGCCAACACCTCCACCCCCAACAGGCACACCACGTCCAAGTAACACGCCAGGTCCGACGAACACCCCAACACCGACTCGCCCGACCAGCACACCATCCTTAACCTTTACACCCGGTCCAACGAAAACCTTTACGTTGACAGCCACTGTAACACCTTTTGTCATCCCCACCATCACGCCTATCCCAACGCGAGACGGCGGTAACGGGTCTGGATGATGCCCTAAACACACAAAAAAGACCTCAGCACACGCTGGGGTCTTTTTTTTATCCCCCAATTTGCCTATAATCGTCTCACTTTAGAGACTTGTAAGAGGGCAATATACACACCCTTACATATAAGATAATATTATCAGGAGGCAACTATGCGACTTCGTATTGAGGGGGGAATCCCACTGAATGGGGTATATCACCCATCGGGGAATGCCAATACTGCCGCTTATTTGATTGCCGCATCGTTGTTGACTGATTCACCAGTGACATTGCGGAATTTTCCTAAAACAACGAGTACACGGGTAATGCTTAATATTGCCACGGGCTTGGGTGCAGATATTCATCAGACCGATGACCGCATTGTCACCCTACAAACAACACAACTCACTCGGCGCAAACTGACTGTAGAAGAAACCAGCGAAACCCGCGCATTGCTCTTTCTTGCACCGATGCTAGTACGGCGGAGTTTTGCCCGTTTGGAGGTGGATTTTCCCCTCAATCGGATTCGCACCCATCTGGATGCCTTGCGTGATTTGGGTTTTGATGTTGTTATCAGTGATGGGGCGGTAGAAGTCCGCGAAACCAAGTGGGATTATAAAGATATTATCCTCACACAGACCAGCGTAACTGCTACAGGCATTATTATGATGTTGGCGGCATGTTTTGGCAAAGAAACGGTTATCCATAACGCCGCCAGTGAACCCCACCTGCAACAATTGGCACATTTATTAGAATTGATGGGCGCGCAGGTGCATGGGGTTGGCTCGAATATGGTGCGGATT
Organism: bacterium; assembly: GCA_033763335.1. Taxonomy (GTDB): domain Bacteria; phylum Chloroflexota; class Anaerolineae; order Aggregatilineales; family Phototrophicaceae. The sequence goes on along the minus strand of JANRKU010000124.1, from coordinate 29,138 downwards.
TTTGGCAAAAATCCCCTTCATGGCGCAGATTTAACCATTGATGCCGACCATATTGAGGCGGCGAGTATTGCGGCTATTAGCGCCTTGAGTGGTGGACGGGTAGAAATTGGTCGTATTGCCCCTATTCACTTGCGGATGATTGGCAAAATTTATCAACGACTTGGGATTTTATTGGATGTGGATACCACTTCTATTTTCATCCCCAAACATGCCCAGTTAAATGTCTCGAATCGGGAAGAAGATGTAGATTCTTCTATCGAAACGGCTCCGTGGCCCGGATTTCCATCGGATTTGGTGGCTATTGCGACCATCATCTCGACACAATCACGCGGGACATCCCTCATCCACGAAAAATTGTATAGTAACCGTTTATTGTTTGTGGATAAACTGAAGGCGATGGGCGCTCAAATTGTTTTATGTGACCCGCATCGTGCCATTGTGGTGGGTCCAACACCCCTTTATGCGATTTATATGGATTCGCCCGATGTGCGTTCTGGGTTGGGCATGTTGGGGGCGGCATTAATCGCCAAAGGTGAAACAGTGATTGATAACGCGCAAGTGCTAAGTAGCAACTTTGAGGGTGTTATCACCAAATTAAAGGGATTGGGCGCAAAAATCACAGAGGAAGCCGAATGAATACCATCATGCTCAATGGCATACCAGTTGCCCATCATATATTAGGGGATGGCGTGCCTGTGGTGATGTTACACGGCTGGGGGGCATCCGCAGAACTGGTTTTGCCACTCGCCAAAAAACTCGCCCCATTGGGTTATGCTACCCATGTGCTGGATATGCCCGGTCATGGCAATACCCCAGAACCCCCTGTGGCGTGGTCAGTAGCTGATTATGCCCAATTGGTCGTGGCATATATCCACCATCACAAATTTGAACGGGTGCATCTGTTTGGTCATTCATTTGGCGGGCGGGTATCGCTTATTTTAGGCGCGGAATATCCGCAACTCATCCACAAAATTGTTTTGGCAGATGCGGCGGGGATTCGCCCTAAAACATCCCCATCCAAAAAAATTCGCCTAACGGCTTATAAATCGGTGCGAGACGGCTTAAAGACGATGGGATTTCGTGGGTTATCTGACCAATTACGCAATTGGTATAACAAACGTTATGGCTCTGCCGATTTTTTAGCGACCAGTGGTGTGATGCGTGAGACATTTGTGAACGTGGTGAATGAGGATTTATCTGGGTATGCAAAAAAAATTAGTGCGCCTACCTTGTTGATATGGGGCGAAAATGACCAAGATACCCCGCTTTGGCAAGCCAAAGAACTAGAACGCCTCATCCCTGATTCGGGGTTGGTGGTTTATCCCAACGCGGGGCATTATAGCTATTTGGAATATCCCGACCAAACCGCCCAAGCCATGCACGCCCTATTCAAAGCCGATTAGGGCTTTTTGCGCGGGACATTCGGTGGGCGCACATCATTATTTTTAGGTTTTGGCGCATTGGCATTGCGTGGTGGGGTGGGGTAGGTTGCACCTGTATTGACATTCGTTTGCTTCATCTCATCATAAACGGCTAAATATTCGGCAATTTCTTGCTTACGGCGCTTTTCTGCATTATCGCGCTCAAAATTGCGCCTGCGCTCTTGTCTGCGGGTAATTTCGGCTTGTATGGATTGTGGATTTGGCACAGACATTAACCACTTGGCATCGCCCCTATCACCACCAATGAGCGAAATTTTCACATTTCCATAATTCAATAGGCTTTGCAACAAGCCACCTTTTTCTGATGTCACATTATCAATGCTCTCCATCAGAATTTGGTCATCTTTGTTTTGTAGCCATAGCGGGCGCTTGCGGATGAGCTTAATGCGACTATCACCAATGATAAATAGGTCGTTGCGCCAATCCCAATCTACCCACCAAAACCAAAATAACGAGGCAAAAAATAACAAAATGCCGATAATGCCACTAAACGCGCCCAAGCCCCATGATGCCCCAAATATCAACACGGCAAATGCGCCCAAAATCAATAGGGCAGGGCGTAAAATTTTGCGCCACCACACAATAATATGACGGCGATAAACGGTGTCACCATCATCATTGACGAATTTAGACCGCAAGGGGGCAAATATTCTTTGTGTAGAAACATCCGCTTTATCCTGATTATCGGATGAAGTGATGTCTTTGCCCGCCAACACGCGCTCAATATCGGCACGAATTTGGTCGCGCTCGGTTTCGGTTTCGATTGGGTTACTGCGATTCTCAAAAATAACTTCTTGCACATCATCTACTTTGGGGATGGTGTGTAAATAGATATTGCCAGAATCGCCTGCTGTGCGTAATTCAACCGTCCCGTAGCGAAAAAGACGGGCGATAGGGTCTTTTGGATTAATTTCGATATTCACCTGATGAATCCGCGCCAGCGTAATTTCGCTCTTGCTGTTGGTAAATCGCAACAAATTGCGTTCAATATGGATGACGCGCTGATTGGTGATAATCAGCATATCATTGCGCCATTCCACAAAATGATACAACATCAATATTGCAGGGACGAATAGCCCCAAAAAGCCACATGCGATGATTTGGATGAAGGCAATCGGCACAAATGCCCATATCATCAGCGCCACGCCAAATAACAGGGCAGGAAACCATCCTTTTTGGATGAATGCCCACCAATGACGGCGCGTTTTGAGCAATACCGTCTCATTGTTGCGTTGACCCTCAAATTCTGCCACCAATTTTTGCGGTGTGGGCGGTGTATTTTGGATGGTGGTCGGTTGTGGGGTATTGATGCGCGGGATAGCCGTCGTGATGGGCTGTGGGGCATTTGACCGTTGATAATTATCCAGTGTGGGAACGGTTTTGGGTTGTTGTTTTGGCGCTGGTGGTTTTTGTGCTGGTGGTTTTTGTGCTTGTGGCTTGGCTTCGACAGGGACGGGTATATATTGCTTGATTTGGGGATAATTTGCCACCACATCCCATAAATGGTTGCGTGAGATGAGCAATAGGGTTGATGTGACAATCGCCACCAGCGAGGCAGTCTCACGCCCTTTTTGATAGAGGGCTTTTTCGTTGATAAATTGATTTGGCTCTAATTTGCCCACACGAACATCATTGCCATAGTCATCTTTGCGGACGAGTTCGGCGCGTCCACTGATGAGCAAATACATCCCTTTGCTTGTCTCGCCTTGATGAAAGACCGTTTCACCTGCTTCGTAGCGGTGCATTTCCATTGCCGAAAGGGTTTGCTGGAGCAACTCATTTGGCAGAGGTGCAAACAATGGCAATTGCCTCACATGCGTTTCGATGGAACGGTCAGACATGCTCTATAACCCTCCATCGCTCAACATGAGGGCGGCAGAATTGAGCAGGTGCATCAGATGGGGATGGGTTGCCTCAAAATGGTTGATGGCGATAGCTAATCGTTCTCCAAACCCCTGAATTGTACCCGCTTTGATAGGGTCTTGTTGATTAAGAAGGGTCTCAATATTGCTATTGAGTGTATTCAAAATTTCTTGACCTTCCTTATCATTAGCAGTTGTTTTTTGAATATGTTGTTGTAATTTTGTCAACGATTGACGGGTGCTTGTTTCTCCCATGATGCCCTCCTTATAGGGTGAATTGTTGTTTTTGTACGGGTACATGCACTTGCATATTAAAATGGTCACTCAATGATTTTTGTAGTGCAGAGGACGCTTTTTCCTCACCATGCACCAAAAAGATTTTTTCTGGTTTTTGACGCATTCCACCGACCCAATTCATCAATTCATCGTGGTCGGCATGACCGCTAAAGCCGTTTAGCACCTCGACCTGTGCGCGGACATGATGTTCTTCGCCAAAAATCCGCACAATGGGATTTTTATCTACGAGTTTACGTCCAAGTGTGTTGGGTGCTTGCCAACCTGTGATGAGGATAGTGTTCTTGGGGTCATCAATCCGATTTGAGATATGATGCACCACACGCCCAAATTCTGCCATGCCACTGGCGCTGATGATGATACAGGGTTCACGCTTAAAATTAAGTCGCTTGCTCTCTTCTAATTCACGCACATACGTCACCAGTTCGAACCCAAATGGGTCATGGGTGTTAATTTCATTCATGAATTTGCGAATCTCATCATCAAAACATTCGGTGTGAAGTTGAAAAACCGATGTGGTATTGACGGCGAGCGGGCTATCTACATAAATCGGCATTTTGGGAATATCACCTTTTTGGAGCAATTGATGAAGGGTATAGACAATTTGTTGAGTACGTCCCACCGCAAAAGCAGGCATAATGATTGAGCCATTACGTCTATAGGTATCGGTGATAATTTTTTCTAATTTCTTTTCGGAATCGGCATAGGCTTCATGCAATCTGTCGCCATAGGTGCTTTCCATGATGAGAAATTCGCCACCATCCAAGACTTCGGGGTCACGAATAATCGGAATCCCCGCCCGACCAATATCACCACTAAAAATAAGCCGATAATCCCGATTGGTCTCGCGGTCTACAATATCTAATTCGATATTGGCGCTACCGAGCATGTGACCTGCATCGTGAAAGGTTAACCCCACGCCGTTGGCAATAGTCGCCCTGCGTCCATATCCGCGTGTGGTGAAATATTGAATACATTTGACGGCATCTTCATAGGTATAAATGGGTTCGACAAGGGCTTCGCCGCGTTGTTTATGCTTTTTATTGACGAAAATGGCATCTTTTTCTTGGATGAACCCGCTATCGGGTAGCATGGTAGAGCATAAATCGCGGGTGGCGGGTGTACAGATAATATCGCCATTGAATCCTTGTTTGACCAAGTTGGGGATATTGCCTGAATGGTCAATATGGGCATGAGACAAGATGAGGATGTCTATGGTTTTTGGGTCAAATGGAAAATTGAGATTTTCTGTGTACGAATCATCCCGCCTACCTTGAAATGTGCCACAATCTAATAAAATACGAGTTCCATTAACTTCTACGAGGTGTTTAGACCCTGTAACGGTGCGTGCCGCGCCATAAAAAGAGAGTTTCATAGGGCTAATCGCTCCTTAGCGGGTATCTGACCCATCATCAAAAATTCCAGTTGGGTGGCATCCAAGATTGCGCTGTTCTGCTTCGCGTTCTAATGCCAAAAAGTCATTATAAAATTCATCGTCGGGGGCATAAAGGACGGCTTCGGCATAGCCATTACGGACGAGTTCATCATTGATGAGTGTATTACCCACATAAACATAGCGCAATAGGCGGTCATATCGGTCGGTGTCGCTGGTATCAATCACAAGGGTGACGGTTTCGCCATCTACGAGGGCGCGATTGGCATCTACGGCATCGTCATAACAAACCTCATCCCGTTCTGGCGTGTTCACACCGACATAGCGCACACGATATTCTGTGCCATTGATTTCCACATCAATGGTATCACCATCAATTACGCGCACCACTCGCGCCGATTCACCATCTATATCTCCACCGCTATTATTACCGCCATTTCCCGTATCACTGGGCAATTCATCACAGGCAGTCATCAATAATAGGAGAGGAAAAATTAATAAACTTATTTTTACGCGCATTGACCTTAATCCTTTGGTCAGAAAAGTAAATTTATCTTTATTTTACCGCAAAACAAGGCGAATAGGTGAAAAAGGGTTTACCATTATGGCAGAATCTATAATCACACTGGAGTAATGCAATGAAGAGAACGTTATTGTTGTTGGGAATATTGTGTTTGATTAGTATCCATAGCGTTTTTGCACAAGATGAGGCGATTGAATATACCCCATGCGTTTTTCCTGTGCCATTAGGTGAAATTTTGGGAGAAACGATGGATTGTGGGTATCTCCTTGTTCCACAAGATTATAATGAGCCAGATGGCTTGCAAGTCGAAATTGCCTTTGCGGTCTTATATAGCACCAGTCCAAACCCATTCCCCGACCCTATCATTTATTTAGAAGGTGGACCGGGTGGGAGTGCGCTTTCTGGTATTGATGATTGGGCTACATTTGAAATGCGCCAGACCCGCGACATCATCCTTTTTGACCAACGGGGGGCAGGGTATTCGTATCCGCGTTTATATTGTCCTGATATTGACGAAACCGACCTCACCGCCTGCCGGGAACAATTGGAATCTGAAGGCGTAGATATTGCCGACTATAACACCATCAACAACGCTCGTGATACGAATGAGTTGGTATTGGCATTGGGCTATGAAGAATGGAATTTGTTCGGGATTTCGTATGGCACACGCTTGGCACTGACTATCATGCGTGATTATCCAGAAGGGATTCGTAGCGTTATTTTAGATTCTGTTTATCCCCCTGTGGTAGATGCCTATGTCGAAGAAATGGTCGGTGGCGCAGGCTCATTTTTGTTGATGTTTGCCGATTGCCGAGCGGATGATGCCTGTAACAGCGCATTTCCTGACCTCGAAAATCGTTTTTATGCCCTCATAGACAGCCTAAACGAAGCACCTATCACCCTAGCCGATGAGACGGTTGTTGATGGTGAAGGCTTGATGGGCATGATGTTTCAGTGGTTCTATGATTCCACCATTATCCCCTATTTGCCATTGATGATTGATGAATTGACAAATGGCGGACAATCGGTATTGGAGGCGCTTAATGATGGCACATTGCCCATATATGAAAGCGAAGCGATAAACGACCCCGCCACGTTACTTTCTGATGAAATATATTACCTGCTCGAAGAAGTAGATGATGACACCTATAATGCGCTTTATGATGCGTTATATGAGTGGGATTTTTCATATGAGGGGTTCACCGCCATCCTCTATGAATATTTTGCCGAAGAAGATGCCCTTTATTTGGAAGAACTTTTGGCAGATGTCGGTGATGACCAATTAGAACGCCTTTATGCCCTGCTGACTTATAAAGATGTGAGCGATACACAAGGTATGTACGATGCGTTTGAGTGCTATGAGGAAATTCCATTTAATTCTGTGGAAGAACAACAAGCCCTCACCGCCTCTGCCAATTTGCCAGTCCAATATGAATTATTGATTGAGTTGCCAAATCAAATAGAGACATGCGCCTTGTGGCAATCGGCGGTTGCTCCTCAAAGTGAGACCGAAGCGGTTATTAGCGACCTCCCCACACTGGTTATGACGGGCAATTATGACCCTGTTACCCCACCTGTATGGGGACAAATTGCCGCCGAAACATTGAGCAATAGCACCTATGCGGAATTTATCGGGGTTGGTCATGCCGCCATTGATGCGGGCGATTGCCCACTTTCGATTGCACTCGCATTTGTTGATGACCCAACTGCGACGCTCGATTTGTCGTGTATTGCGAGTATGAAGATGGAATTTGTGACACAAATGCCCGATTTGAGCGGTGAATAGATAATGTTATATGGCGGTACTAGACCCATTTTTTGTAAAAAATGGGTCTAGTACCGCCACTACACCCCCAAAACGGGCAGAAGTGTAATGGCGGACTAGAGGATTTATCCTCGTATGTCCGCCACACATTCCCCTAAAAATAGCCTCTTGATATAATCACCTATAGCGAAAAAATTATTTGATAATTTTATGAAGGATATTTGACCCCATGAAAAGAACCATTTTTACAGATGAACACACGATGTTCAGAGAAACAGTCCGCCGTTTTATCGAAAAAGAGATTAAGCCCTATCATGAAGAATGGGAAAAAGCGGGTATTGTCCCGCGTGATGTGTGGCTCAAAGCAGGTGCGGCGGGGCTATTGTGTATGAATGTCCCAGAGGAATATGGCGGGGGCGGGGTAGATGATTTTCGTTATAATGCCATCCTCGCAGAAGAACTCACCCGCGCCAATTGCACAGGACCCGGATTTAGCCTACAAACCGATGTCGCCGTGCCGTATATCCTCCATTTTGGCAATGAAGAACAAAAGCGCCGTTGGTTGCCAAAATTGTGTACAGGGGAGCATATTATCGCCATCGCTATGACCGAACCATCGGGCGGGACAGATTTGGCAGGGATGAAAACCCGCGCCATCCGTGATGGCGACCATTATGTCCTCAATGGCTCAAAAACCTTCATCACCAATGGCATCAATGCCGATATTGTGATTGTGGCGTGCAAAACCAATCCAGAAGAAGCCCATACTGGCATGAGCCTCATCGTCGTAGAACGCGATATGGCGGGATTTGTGCGTGGGCGCAATTTGGAAAAAGTCGGGTGGCACGCACAAGACACGGCAGAATTATTTTTTGAAGATGTGCGTGTGCCTGTGGAAAATCGGCTTGGGGATGAGGGCATGGGCTTCTTTTATCTGGTGAATCAATTGCCACAAGAACGCCTTGTTATCGCAGTAGGGGCGATTGCGGGGGCAGAAGCCGCGCTCGATTGGACGATAGATTATTGTCAATCGCGCCAAGCCTTTGGCAGACCCATCGGCACATTTCAACATTCCCGTTTTATCTTGGCAGAGATGAAAACCGAAATTCAGATTGGGCGGGTATTCATTGACCATTGCATAGATTTGCATATACGTAGGGAACTGAATGCCGATACTGCGGCGATGGCGAAATGGTGGACAACCGCCCTACAACATCGTGTGGTTGACCAATGCCTACAATTGCATGGTGGTTATGGCTATATGCTAGAGTACCCCATCGCCAAAGCCTATATAGACATGCGCTGGGCACCAATTGGCGGTGGCACAAACGAAATTATGAAAGAACTCATTGGTAAGGCGATGGGTTTTTAGGTTATGGCGTGACGATTGCCTCAAGTGTCCCTTTTGCCTCTAATGCTTCTGGCACAGGCGAGGCTTCTAATGCCAAATATTGATTGAGGCTACTCAGCGCATCACCAAAATTGCGCTCATCCCCATAAATCCGCGCACGGAGCAAATAGGGCGGTGCTAAATTGGGATTAATGCGGATGGCTTCATTCACATCATCAAGGGCGTTGTTGTTTTGGTTAAGGTTATAATAAACGATGGCGCGTTCATAATGTAGTTGGGCGATATTGGGGTTGTCTTCGATAATCCGATTATAAGAACTGAGCGCAAAACGAAAATTTTTGTTCTCAACCGCTCGTCTCGCAGAAGCGAGGGCGATACTATTCCGAATGGCTTCTGTGGGGGCGATGGTTGGTGTAGGAGTATTATCTTCAACAATAATCCGTGTGGGTAATGTGCTATCGTTGCGGTCTATGATTGGGAACATAAATATCAACAAAACTATACCCATCAACCCTATCAACACGAGAAATAATGCCCCAAAGACCCACCGTCTCCAATTTGATTTTTTCTTTGGCGGGATGATGAACGGTACTGTCGGCTGAGATAAATCGGCTTTTGGGGTTGCTGTGGCTTGTCCGTCACTAATGGTTGCCCCGCCTTCAATGGCACTGATGAGCGCCTTCATGAAGGCTTTGAGCGATGGATAACGGTCAGCAGGATTTTTTGCCATGCCACGCACGATGACACTATAAATCGGTTTGGATATTTTATGGGTATCGGTTGATTCTGGTGGGGCTTCATGCAGATGTTTGTGCATGAGGGCATAGGTGGAATCGGCATCAAATGGCATTTTGCCCGTGAGGATTTCGTAGGTCATGGTGGCAAACGCATATTGGTCAGAGGCGGGGCTGAGTGTTTCGCCTTTCCACTGTTCAGGAGACATATAATTGGGCGTACCGAGCATAAATCCCGATGCCGTGAGCGAAAAACTTTGATTAGCGAGTTTTGCCAACCCAAAATCCACCAGATAGGGGCGGTTTTGGTCATCGAACATGATGTTGGATGGCTTAATATCACGGTGCAATACGCCTTGTTTATGGGCATAATCCAGCGCATCTGCCAGAGGGGTCAAAAGGCGGAGTGCTTCTTTGGGGGCGATTTTGCCCTTTTGGGTGAGCCGTTCTTCTAATGTGCCACCATTTAATAGGCGCATGACCACATAACTCATGCCATTTTCGACACCATAATCATGAACGGTGATGATGGCGGGGTGTTCGAGCGATGCCGAAATTTTTGCCTCTTGGGTGAATCGTTGGACAAAGTGGTCATCTTCTAAAAATTCACCAGAAAGTACCTTAACGGCGACATCACGCCCCAAACTTGGTTGATATGCCCGATACACTGCCCCCATCCCGCCCTTGCCGAGCAGATTTTTGAGTTCATATTGTCCGAGTGTCGAGCCTGTCAGTTGATTAATTTTTCCCATATCATGACCACCTTTCCACACTAGTATAGCGCAAATCGTGTAAAGTGATTGTAAAATTTTTGTCACTTATGCTTGGCTGGTTTATAATAGAGATGTGTTTATACAATCCTGTTTGGGGTATCGTGAAATGATGCTCTTCGATTTTCGCAGTTCAGAAGAAGTTCGTTGGTCGCCCATTGATGATGTGGTCATGGGGGGCATGTCTTATAGTCGCATGGAAGCCACTGGGCGCAATTCTGCCCGTTTTTTTGGTATGGTATCGCTCGAAAATAATGGCGGATTCGCCTCTGTCATGTCGCCCAATGTGCGTTTTGATTTATCCGATGCCAGTGGCATTGCCTTGCATGTTTATGGTGACGGAAAAAGTTATGGTTTTGTGATTCGATGCGCCAATAATATGCGGATTCGCTATCAAACACGGTTTGATACCGAGCCAAATATGTGGGAGACGGTCTATTTGCCGTTTTCGCGCTTTCAGCCAATGATTTTTGGCACGATTTTGGCGGGTGCGCCTCCGATGAATTTGAGTTATGTGAGCAATTGCGGACTGATTATCACCGAAAAACAATTTGGTGAATTCACCCTAGAGATGGCGTGGATTGCCACTTATCCCAGTTAATCGTGTTATTTTACAAATGTGGTTTAGATAGTCGGTAAGGGCGCAATATACTGCGCCCTTACACCCCTACCAGCCTAAAAAGGATGATTTTATAATGACGACCCCTCATGAATATGCTCGGCAACATGCAAAACAATTTGAAACAGAATTATTTGAATTGCTCGCTATTCCCACCATCAGCACCCTCTCTGAACATGCCAATGATATAGAACGCGCCGCCCAATGGCTGGTATCCCACATGAATCGTATTGGCTTGCATCCCGAAATTCATCGGCGGACAGGTTCGCAACCCCTCATTTATGCTGAATGGCTTGGGGCAGGGGAAAATGCACCCACCGCCCTCATTTATTGCCATTACGATGTGCAACCTGCCACGATTGAAGATGGGTGGAATACAGACCCCTTTGTGCCAACCGTACAAGATGGTAAGGTCTATGCGCGGGGTGCTGTGGATAGCAAAAGTCATGTGGTGGGGCAATTAAGCGCGGTAGAAGCCCTAATCGCCACGCATCAATGCCCTGTGAATATCAAATTATTGTTTGAGGGCGAAGAAGAGACCGATTCATCACACATTTTTGAATTTGTCCGCAATAATCCCGATAAACTCCGTGCCGATGTGTGTATTTTATCGGATGGCAGTATGCCCGACCAATATCAACCCGCATTGGTCTATGGGTTGCGGGGCATTACCACGATGGAACTCATCATCACCTCGCCACAACGCGATTTACATAGTGGGCATTATGGCGGGACGGTGCATAATCCCATTCAAGCCCTCACAGAAATTTTGGCACAATTACATACCCCAGATGGCAAAGTGACCGTTCCCCATTTTTATGATAAGGTACGCCCCATTAGCCCCGAAGAACGGGCATTATGGTCGCCTGTGGCAGAATGGATAGAACGCGAATGGAAAGATGTGGCAAATGCGCCAATGCAATGGGGTGAACCCGAATTTGCCCTTCATGAACGGATTGGGGCGCGTCCTACATTAGAAATTAATGGTATTGCTGGCGGATTTTGGGGTGAGGGATTCAAAACCGTGTTGCCGATGAAAGCATGGGCAAAAATTAGCTGTCGGCTCGTCCCAGACCAAGACCCCAGCCAAATTGCGCGTTCTGTATATGATTATATCCTCAGCCTTGTGCCACCAACAGTCAAAGCCGAAATCCATTTTGTTGAAGACGGCGCACCAGGGGCAGTGATAGACCCCACCACGCCGCCCATTCAAGCCCTTATCACGGCGTATGAACGCGGATGGGGTGTAAAGCCATTGCTCAATCGGGAAGGGGGGAGCATCCCCGTTATTGCGGCATTCCAAAACGTCCTCAATAGCCCCATCGTCCTCATGCCATTTGGCTATAAAGGGTGTGGGGCGCATAGCACCAATGAGTATATGATTTTAGATATGTTCCATAAGGGGATTGCTACCGCCATCCATTTTCATCAGCTTTTTGCTGAGATGGCGCGTGTGTAATTCGCTATAAAAATGATTGCTACGGGCGCAATAAATTTTGCGCCCGTAAATTATCATAAAGTAGTGACAATTTTTATCGCCACCAGAGGGGTAAAATATAGGATTCAATCAACCCCAAACGGTTATTGGTATCAATTCCCGACATAATGACCAACCCCAACAACACCAAGAAAAACATCACGAAGATGAGGGGCCAAAAGAAGATGAGAATTATCGAGCCAATGATGCGGGTATTTTCATCAAAGACAAAGCGAATGGGTTCAAATACCATTAATTCAAACACATTTTGACCGCGTGCCACCGCTTCCCCTTTTTGTGTCACTGCCCATGCGGCAATATCTTTGCCAAAGAGTGTTGCCACCAAAAAAATAAATGCCGCCATCCCCAAACCGATAAATAAATACATGCGTGTTGTCATCGTCAATCCCTTCTAATCAAATCAATTATCGCCACCATAATAAATAAGCAAACCGACTCCCTGTTACCACACCATCGGCAAAAGTGCCACCACTGAAAAGACGTGTGGATTGCCCACTGCTAATATTCACAAGGCTCACATGCAAAATATTGGGTTGGCGGGCTGTTTCTGTGAGTTCCCATTCCATTAATGCGGCAGAATTGCCATCAGATGAGAGCAGAATATCCCCTGTAAAGCGCCCCCGAATGACCCGCGTTTCTGTGGCTGTGGCTATATCTACATAAAAAAGCGAATTATTTTCGCCTTCATTCCCGCCTGTGATATAAAACAGACGTTTGTTATCTGATGAGAAGCGAATGGCACTAATCACATCCCCGCGATTGCCTGCGCCGATGGTGATGGGGAAGCTATCGGGTGCGGTTAAGTCTAGGATATTGACACTATAATCGTTATTGGGTGTTTTGCCCACAACAGCCAACCATCTGCCGTCATACGATATAACGGGGGCGGCTGGCACAGAATAATCGTAAATCCGATTAATGGGTTGACGGGGCATAACCGCACTGGTGAGGCGTGGTTCTGCATCTTGAATATCGGCTATTTTTACAGCATAGAGGCGCGTGGTATTGATTTCGACCCCATCTTGTATGGTAAAAAAGACATTTGCGCCATCGGGTGATGCGATTAGGACACCTTGTGCGGCATCGCTAAAAAATTGCCCCCCAACTTCCCCCGATAGGGCGAGATTGGCATTTTTATTGGCAATGTCTACCAAATAAAATTTCCATGTGCTATTGCGGACACATTCTTGCCCCAACAACACCGCCAGCCGATTGTCGCCCACAAAGGTCACTTTGGCATTGCGGAATTGGCAATTTTCATCGGCAAAAAGGGTGGTGATTTCTTGTGGGGCATCACTTGTGCGATAAAAAATTGCCGCTTCTTTGAACTGCCGATTGGAATCTTCAAATAGGCTGATAAACGCGCTGGCAGAATTGGTGATGTCGAAGGCGGCTGTGTTGGCATAACTGATTTGCTCTGTGCCACTAGAGGCTTCCCGTTGGATAAATGTGCCTGTGGGCAACTTTTTGTCTATGGCATCTCCTTGAAAGACGATATAACCCAAACGGTTGCTATCGGGTGAATATTGCAGTGTACCCATGCCCAAACAGGTCAATGGGGCGGTGGTATCCAGTTCTTTGGGGGCATTTCCGCCATCCATCACATAGAGTTTGCCCGTGTTATTGCCAACATAAAAGGTAAAAAAGCGCCGATTTGGAGATACAGCTTGGTCACTACACGCCATCACCCGCGAGGTGCTATCGGGAATCGCAAAAAGCTCTGCGGTTTCGCCTTTATCGTTCATGGTGGCGAGTATTCCGCGTGCTTCTGTGGGCATGTTGGTCATAGATTCGCCATCAGCAACCCACACCAAAAATGCGCCACCATTGCCCGCACCTCCGCCACCACAGGCAGATGCGAGAAATAAGAGTACCATTAATCCCATAACCCAAGTTATATTTTTTCGAGACATACAAAAAAGCCTTTCTGATGATTGCCAAACAGAACTATCTCTATGATAACGAAAGATGGGTGTAATTCAAAATAGAATGGTTAACTTTTCATCATGGGCTTATAGGGTTTTGGGGATATTTCGGTTAAAATGAAAAGGGGATAGTCACGAAAGAAAAGGCAATTATGCGAACACTTACCTATTATGTTGGGGCGCATTTGGTCAATGAATTGAGCATTGCGGGCGCTGTAGATGAAATATTGCATGATGGGCGCGATATTATTCATGTCCGACTTATCACGGGCGAATCACTCATGATTCACCTCATAGATAGCTCCATCCCTACCTATGAAATCAAACATATTTTGCGCGATAATACCCAAATGGCGCATAATACCCTGTTTATTTTGTGGTGTGATATGCTTTTGCCCGATGCAGGTTCAAAAATCATCTTGCAAGAGTGGCATCATGCCTTGCGCGATGTATATGGTGGGCGCATTTATGCCTATAAAATTTATATGCAACAACTCTATATTTTCCCCGTCTATTTTGATGTTCAGCCCTATCAGGATTATCATGTGGTGCGTTATGGCGACCCCATAGATGTGGGGGCATTGCGGTGTAGCACCATTACCACACCTGTTCATGGGCTTCATGGCACATGGCGCATTGCCACATTTGATGGCGACCCAGAAAGTTATCATCGGGAACGGGCAGAAAAATTGGCACGTCCAACCAGCCCATTGGATGTTTATTTTACGCTATTGGGAGTGGCTGTTGGCGCAGACCGTGAGACGGTTAAGCGTGCCTATCGCGGATTGGCACGGCAATATCATCCCGATTTAAGTGATGATAGGCAAGCGCATCAACGTATGCAAGAATTGAATATCGCGTATGCCATTATCATCAAAGCGATAGATGATGCAGAAGGTTTATAGATAAAAAAGGAAAAAATTATTATGTCTGAACTGGTACTCACCCAACAAAATGGTCATATTTTTGAAATCATCCTCAACCGTCCCGATAAACGTAATGCGATGAATTGGGAACTCATGCACGGGCTAGAAACTGCCATAGACCAAGCCGAAAATTTAGCAGATGTTCGTGCGGTCATCATCCGCGCAGAAGGGAAGGGATTTTCTGCCGGAATTGACCTGATGGGCTTTAATGACATGATAGCCGTCTTTGGAGAAGGCTGGCGCGAGCATCTTTTTTCCCTCACAGCGACCTATCAACGGATTTTGGGCAAATTTGAGCGCAGTCGTCACCCAACCATCGTCCTCATGCACACGTATTGCATTGGTATGGCGTTTGAATTGGCGCTGGCGTGTGATTTTCGGTTGGCATCTGGGGGGACACAAATGGGATTGCCAGAAACCCGCTTGGGATTGATTCCCGATGTGGGTGGCACAACCCGCCTCACCCGTTTGGTAGGCATTGGTCGGGCAAAAGAACTCATCCTCACAGGGCGCACATTTAGCGCGGAAGATGGGGAACGGTGGGGGATTGTGAATCAAGTAACCAGTGCAGACGAGTTATATGCCAAAGGGTGTGCATTTGCGGATGAATTGGCGGGTTGTGCGCCCCTCGCGGTGAGTTATGCCAAACGGGTTATCAATGATTTGGTGGATGTGGAAAGAGGCTTGCAGATGGAAGCATGGGCGCAAAGCATCCTCATTCGCACAGAAGATTTTGCCACAGGCGCACAAGCCATGTTGCTCAAAGAAAAACCCCAATGGAAGGGTAAATAGACCAACAATTGCTTGAATGGAACAATTCTCTCTCCCAAAGCGTTATGAAAACAAATCGTCAATATAGTTTTGGGAGAAAAATCATGTTTCATAAAGCAACAACATTTTTACTGATTGCATTAATCGCCTTATTGATGGTGGCATGTTCACCGCCTGCGAGTGAAGTCACCATCCCCGCTAATAGCGCCCAAACCACACAAAATCAACCCGCAGAAGCACCTGTGCTTGAACAAGAAATTGTTGCAGATGATGGTCTCATGCAACGCCAAACATCCGCCGAGTCGCTTCCCCCCAATGTAATGGCAGTTGCTCCCGCACCAACAGGTGGCGCTCCTGTAGGCGCTGTTCCACCACCTAATCAAGGGAATCAACCCGTCCCAACACCCATTGATATGCAATTTGAAGATTATGGTGTTAACCCCTTTATTGATACTCAAGATGATAACCTCAGCACCTTTGCGATGGATGTAGATACCGCATCCTATACAGTCGCCAGAAATTACCTCATTGGGCAAAGCCAATATCCCCCAGATGAAGCAATCCGTATTGAAGAATTTGTCAATTATTTTGATGCGGGCTATGAATCACCATCAGATGAAACATTCGGGATTTATCTGGATGCCGCGCCAGCCCCATTTGGCTATGATGGTCATTATGTGTTGCGCGTTGGGATTCAGGGCAAGTATATTTCCCCAGAAGACCGCCAACCCACCTTGCTCATCTTTGTGATTGATGTGTCGGGCAGTATGGACATGGAAAATCGGCTCGGATTGGTCAAAGAGACACTCGCCTTGCTCGTTAATGAACTCCGCGAAGATGACCGTGTGGCGATTGCGGTGTATTCCGATAACAGCCGTGTGGTTTTGCAACCTACTCCTGCCAGCGAAAAAGATACCTTGCTCACAGCTATCAATAATCTGCAATCTGAAGGTAGTACCAATGCCGAAGCAGGCTTAAATTTGGGCTATCAAGTGGCGCGTGAGAATTTGCGCGAGGGCGAAAATACCCGTGTGATTTTATTGAGCGATGGCGTTGCCAATGTCGGCAATACAGGACCCGATGCCATCTTGAACACCATCAAAGAAGGCGTAGAAGCAGGTATTACCATGAGCGCCATCGGGTTTGGCATGGGTAATTATAACGATGTGTTGATGGAACAACTCGCCAATGATGGCAACGGCAATTATTATTATGTGGATAATATCCGCGAAGCCCGCCGTGTATTCGTGCATAACCTTACCAGCACCTTACAGGTCATCGGGTATGATGCCAAAATTCAAGTAGACTTTAACCCAGAAATCACAGACCGTTATCGCTTGCTCGGTTATGAAAATCGTGCCGTTGCCGATGAAGATTTCCGTAATGATACAGTGGATGCTGGCGAAGTGGGTGCAGGACATAGCGTGACCGCTTTATATGAACTTGCACTCCAAGAAGGCGATAATTTAGAGGGTGTAATTGCCACTGCGTATATCCGCTATGAAGATGCAGAAACCCGCGAAGTGGTCGAATTACAACGCGCCATCACGGTTGCCGATGTATTAGCCAGTTTTGATGAAGCGCCTGCTAATTTCAAAGTACAAGTAGCTGTGGCGGAATTTGCCGAATTGCTCAAAGGGAGTTTTTGGGCAGAAGATGGCACGTATGGCGCGGTTTTGGCGCTCATCGAAAGTGCCGATATGGGCGAAAATGAAGATGTCGCAGAACTGATTGAGATGATTCGTGTCGCTGTGAGATTGAGCGACCAATAAAATAGGATATATAGGGGCATATTGCCCCTTTCAGCTTCTCAACATACAATCGATAAAGAATTGGGCGCAACATGTTGCGCCCTTATAGATTACCCCCCCATGATTTTGGGATAATCTAAAAATTGAATCTGTATGTATTGGAGATGATGAATGTACCGATTGAGTTTTTTACTTTTAGCCATAATGGGGCTTTTTGCTGTTTCAATTGCCCATGCAGAACCCACCGCCCAAGTATATTTAGACCAAATTCGGCTACCAGAGGGGTTTCGTATAGACATATACTCCGATAATGTGCGTGGGGCGCGGTCATTAGCAGTCGGAGATAATGGCACGGTTTTTGTGGGGACGCGCAATTCAGGTGTGGTTTATGCCCTTGTAGATTTTGATGGGGATAATATTGCCGAATCGCGCTATACCATCGCCAGCAACCTCAATAGCCCCAATGGGGTGGCATTCCATGAGGGAAGCCTGTATGTGGCAGAAATTAACCGCATTATCCGCTACGATAATATTGAAGCCCAACTCGATAGCCCACCACGCCCCAGCGTGGTCTATGATGGCTTCCCTCAAGATACGCATCATGGCTGGAAATATTTGCGTATTGGGGCAGATAACATGCTCTATGCGCCTGTCGGTGTGCCATGTGATATTTGTGATGTGGATGTGCCGTATGGGGCAATTCATCGCCTGAATTTGGATGGCACAGGGATTGAAGTGGTAGCGCAGGGAATCCGCAATACAGTCGGGTTTGATTGGCATCCAGAAACAGGCGAATTGTGGTTTACCGATAATGGCAATGATGCGATGGGGGATGAAATTCCGCCAGATGAATTGAATCGTGTATCAGTCATTGGCGAACATTTTGGGTTTCCATTTTGCTTAGGCGGATTTTATAACGAAGATGCCTTTGGTCAACGTGATTGTAGTGAATTTACCGCGCCTATGCAGTTGCTTGAAGCGCATACTGCCGCCTTGGGGATGCGTTTTTATGATGGGGAGATGTTCCCAGAAGCCTATCAGGAATATGTTTTCATCGCAGAACACGGGTCACGCTCACGGAGCGAAAAAGTGGGTTATCGCGTGACGATGGTGCGCGTGGTGGATAATTTTGCTGTGAGCTATGAGATATTTGCCGATGGCTGGTTACAAGGTGACGAAGAATGGGGTCGCCCTGTAGATATTTTGGTCATGCCCGATGGTGCCATGCTCGTCTCTGATGATTTCGCGGGTGTGGTTTATCGGATTAGCTATCAAGCGCCGTAATGATTGCCTCATAGGCGATGAGGAAGGCTTCCCATTCATCCACAGGGGCAACCCCAATAATCCATATATCCCCTTTTTGCTGTGAAATTTGGTCATAGGGGATGTCACTGGTTGGCGCGGATAGGGTCGCATTGGCTTCTGTGGTGATGAGGATGATTTGTTGCTCATCTGGTGAGACGAATACGGCAGAGGGTGGCGCAAAACTGGCAGAACTGACCACCCGCCACCCCTCTGGGTAGGTTGTGCTAAAAATCTCATTTGTATAGGTGTTTTGGGTGATGGTGAACGGCGCAGATAGGGTAGGGAGGAGATTTTTTTCCTGTTCTATCAGGCGTGGAGGCAGTTGTGCTGGCGCAATTTGAGCGCAGGCAGTGAGTAGCATCGCCAAAATTAAAATAATGATGGTTGTCTGTAGGGGCGCAACATGTTGCGCCCGCAACGACCAGATATTTTTCATCTCTTTTATCCTCATGGCACACGATTTACAGCATCACTGGCGCGTAAATTGGGCAATCCAGAATTGGGGTCATCACAGGCGATGAATCCCGACCATGCCGTCACACGCCAATCATCGGGGGCGATTTCTTCTACACGGTGATAAATACAAACCCCCGCAAATCCTTTATCTTTTTCGTAGGTGGCAATGAGTTGAATATCCCACGCATCACCATCACGTATTGAACGCCGATAAACCGCCGCGCCATCGCGCAATAAATTGCCCCACTCAGACGGTGTATAGGCATCTATACAAGCAGAAACACTGCTATCTGGGCAATTTTGTGTCACGTAGGCTTGTAGCTCATCGCTTAAAAGTGCCATCGCACCTTCATCTTGCCCTGTGCCTGCCAAATTCATAAAACGGACTGCCACATCAAAGGCGGGTTGATTTTGGGGCGGTAATGCGGCGGTTAGGGCGATAATGCCCCCTGCGATAATAACAGTGATAATGCCAATGATGAAAATTGTCTTGCGGGTCATGCGTAAAATGTCCTTGTGTTGTGATATCGCTAAAAAATAGAATGCTTATATGCCAATCCCTACGATAGCATAACATGGATATAATTTTGAAGGGGCTAACTGGTTGCGCCCGTTTTCATCACCCCTTATAATAATCGAATGGGCATTTAATAAATTTTTTGGAGGGATGTTATGCGATTCTTAAAATGGGCATTATGGTTACTTCCCGCCGTGTTGTTGATGGCATGTTCTGGCGCATCACCGAACAAACAAATCAGCGATGGGGTGGTCATCGAAAAAGGCAAGCCAACCCTCTTATTTTTTTATATCGATAACTGAAGTCCTTGACAAACCATGTCGCCCATCGTGTATGGGCTAGAAGAACAGTATGGAGACCAGTTAGCGGTACGTTTTTTGAACGCGATGGATGGTGCAGAAGGGCAAACTGCCTTTAATGCCCTCGCCTTGCCCGGTCATCCGAGTTATGTGCTGTATGACGAATATGGTGCAGAGGTATGGCGGGCATTTGGTGTGGTGGTAGAAGCCTATTTGCAACAAGAAATAGAAAAAATAGTAGAGTGAGGAAAAAAAATTGATGATAGAAGACCGTACAGCAACAATCACTTGGGGAGACCCCATGCTCGGCGCACAAGCGGCGCTCACCATGTCTGGATTAGATTATTTATTGTCACTCAAAGCAGGGGCATATCCACCTGCGCCAATTGCCCGCACGCTGAATATGGATTTGGTTGAGGTCGAAAATGGACGCGCTGTTTTTACGGCGCTTCCCACTGAATATATGTATAACCCGATTGGGGTGGTGCATGGGGGATATGCGTCTACTGTATTAGATGCGGCGATGGGGTGTGCTGTACATAGCACTTTGCCAGTTGGGATGGCATATTCGACATCACAACTCAGTATCAATCTTGTGCGACCCATCACCTTATCTGTCGGATTATTATCATGTGAAGGAAAAGTGATTCATTCTGGGCGGATGATTGCCACTGCTGAGGCACGCTTGGTAGATGCGACTGGCAAGTTATATGCCCATGCCACAACAACTTGTGCAATTTTTCCCGTTCAGAGGGGTTAAATTAAACAATTTTTTGGTAGAATGTAAATAGGATAGATATGTCTGTGAGGGCGCACGAGTTTGCGCCCTTATAGCGTAAAATCAGTATATCGCTCGGTGCTTGGTTTTGCACCCGTTTTGTGCAGAAAGATGGATAAAAATAAGATGGATACTCCAAAGTATATTTGCGTTTCTGTGGGTTGGCCCTATTCTAATGGCGATTTGCACTTGGGACATTTGGCTGGCGCGTATTTGCCCGCCGATATTTTTGCCCGCTATCATCGAATGAAGGGCAATCATGTGCTAATGGTTTCTGGGTCAGATACGCATGGTACGCCCATCTCCCTAGAAGCTGATGCACGCGGTATATCACCACAAGAAGTTTTTTCGCATTATCACAAACGCTTTTTGCTGTCATTACAAGCAATTGGTGTGAGCTTTGATTTGTTCACCCATACTGATACCGAAAATCATCATAAAATTGCCCAAGATATTTTTACGACCTTGCGGGAACGCGGGTATCTGTATATCGAAAAGCAAGATTTGATGTATAGTGCCAAAGAAAAACGCTTTTTGCCCGATAGATATGTCGAGGGGACATGCTATATTTGCGGATTCCAAAAGGCGCGTGGCGACCAATGTGATAATTGTGGCAATTTGTTGGATGCGACCAAACTCATCTCCCCCCGCAATCGTAATAACCCATCTGATGAATTGGAAGTGCGCCAGAGTGAGCATTATTTCTTAGACCTAAGCCAGACATCGAATGATTTGTTGACTTATTTAGATAAGCAACAAGGGCTATGGCGACAAAATGTGGTTAGCTTCACCCGTAATTTCATCAAACAGGGGATAGAAGGCGGTTTGCGTGGGCGTGCTTATACCCGTGACCTCGATTGGGGTGTTCGTGTCCCTGTAGAGGGGTGGGATGATAAGCGCATTTATGTGTGGTTTGAGGCGGTCAATGGCTATTTGACAGGCAGTGTCGAATGGGCAAAAAATCAGGGGACACCCGACGCATGGAAAAAATGGTGGTATAACCCCGATGCCGAAGTATATTATTTCATCGGCAAAGATAACGTGGTATTCCATACCGTTATTTGGCCCGCCATGCTCTTGGGGATTAGTGGCTTATATAATGAGGGCGATGCAACACCCATCAATCTGCCCTATGATGTGCCTGCCAACGAATTTATGACTATCGAAGGGCAAAAATTTTCTAAGAGCAACAATTGGGCGGTATGGTTGCCCGATATGGTCAAAGCCTATCAAGCCGATGCCATCCGTTTTTATATGACACGCAGTTTTCCAGAAACATCGGATAGTGATTTCACATGGGAAGGCTTTTTTACCCGTGTGAATAAAGAATTGTTGGCGGCATGGGGCAATTTGGTCAATCGGATGCTGACTTTTGCCTATAAACGATATAATGGCGTGATTCCTGAACCAAATGGACTTACACCAGCCGATGAAGCCATTATCGCCAAAGTTGAGGCAGGATTTGACACGGTTGGGGCGCTTATTGAAAAAGTGAAACTCAAAGATGCGCTCAATGAAGCCCTGAGCCTTGTGCGGGATGCTAATGCCTATTTAGATGGTCGCGCCCCATGGAAGAGTATTAAAGATAACCCAGATGACACGGCAAAAACGGTCTATACCATTTTGCGGGTGATAGACAATTTCAAGATTATGCTTGCGCCATTTTTGCCATTTAGCTCGCAATTGGTACATGAATATCTGGGGTATGATGGACAATTGTTTGGTAATTTGGTCATTAAGACCTTTCAAGAAGAAACCCGTTCTCATGAGGCATTGGTCTATGACCCTGTGCAGTCTATGGGCAGATGGGAAAAAAGCCAATTAAAAGCGGGAACTGTTTTGCGTGAGCCATCTGCATTATTTATTCAACTCGATCCAGAAGTGGTAGAGATTGAACGCGCCAAATTGGGCAAGCCACGTATTGAAGAACCGCTAGAAGGAGAATAACACATGGGATTTTTTAGACGGCGCACCCCAAAATTTGGAACGCCCGGTAATTCGCCACAATCGGCGGATAAAAACGCTTATTTTGTTTATATCCGCCCAAAACGGTGTGAGGAAGTCGTGCGTGTTCGCATCAATTTGGCGAATGACCTCTCGCTCACAGATGATGAGAGTGGCTATTTCGTCCGCAAGTATGCCAGCGCCCAACGTTGTCCTTTCAAAGCCGAAGTGTCGTTGTTATTCGACAAAAATCGGCGTTTGGTGCAACATGAAGTCGAAAATGGTGAGATGGTCACGCAAGGCGATTATGTCACATGGCTTGAATCACAAGGTGATTCCAGCAAAATTTAGGCTAGGATTGATGAATGGGATGAGTGCCAAGACCACTGCGGGGCTGTAATAACCTGCACGGTCTATACGGTCATTGGTCAACAATCCCACAGACCCATTTTGTTGCTTGGAATTGGAGCGCCCGAAGACAATATCATCGGCATCGCCCAATTCTAAGCCTAGTTTAACGTGTTTTGCCACTTCATCGGGCAAGATGAAAGTGGCGGTGCGGGCATGACCACTGCGCTCTTTGTTCACAATCACTATCCACGCAAAAACGAGTAACACGCCTAGTCGTTCTTCGATACCCCCTTCAATCCCTATCCAAAAATCGGCATCGGGATGTAATTCACGCGCCTTATATGCCCGATTGCGTGCGCCGATATGGGTTTCATCATCGGTCATGGGTTGGTCGCTCACACCTGATGGGGTAGAGATACCGAGCATTTCGAGTGTATCGGGGAATACTTGTGCGAATCCGACTCGTGCGGCTTCGATTTTGACGGGATTGGTTGATGCAACAACAATTTTCATTCATTGCTCCTGTAGTGTGTGTTTTAGGAAAAAGTGATAGCTTTGATAATAGCAAACGCGCCAAAAACAGCATGTGCGACCCATGATGCGCGGGTACTACCTGTATAAGCGCGTACAGAGGTGATGATTACCGCGTCTAAAAATGGTAATCCAGCCCCATACCAGATTAAAATCGTGGTATTCGATGTGGCAGGCACATAGGCTAAAAAGTGGAATAGGGTATGAAATCCGACCACCATAAAAAAGCCTGTCCATGCCCCAAACATCCCCCGAAAAACAGGGAACATCACCCCCCTAAAGACCAATTCTTCTGCTAGAGGTTGGAGTAATATCATAAAAATACCCGCAATCAACCAGCTAATGGCAGAAATTTCTCTGCCAGCAAAACCAAATAATTCGGCAGATGAGAGTATTTGTGTGTTCACTACTGCCCAACTAATCAGGTCAAATAGAATGGCAAAGCCCAAACACCATAGGGCGATGATGGGTAGTTTGGCTTTGGTTGTCCCAAAACGCAGGGCTTCACTATCTTCTGGGGATTTACGATAAGTCGAAAAGACATAAAAAATGGTGATAACCATGCCGATTCCCCATCCGACTAATAAAATAGCGGGGTTGTTATCGGGAAAAACAAGTGTGATAGCCGATGAGCCGATGATAATGCCCAAAAACATCACAATAAATGTCCCTAATGCGCTTAAATATCCCCAAGGGGGCAATGATTCTTGTGTTGCAAGTCGTTTTAACATTCTCAAATTATCCTTTTGTTGATAGTCACTATTCTAGCAATATTAACCAGATATTCCAGCGAGTGAATCCTCAAAAAATTTACTATAACTTTGAGAATGATGAGTAAAATCCTTATTTTGTCATGAGTTTGTTAGAAATTAGTTATTTTGTGATATTATAAAATTTAATCGTAAGTCTTGGGGTAGACTGTTGAATAACATGCAAATAAATATATCACCAGAGATATACAACCGTTTGGAACGTATCGCACAAGAACAAGGAATTTCGGTTGACGAAGTATTACTCTCATTTTTAGAGGGTAAACCTCAAAATGAATTTGAAGTTTTTGAGCGCATTACAGATGCTTTTTTGGCGCTGGATAATGATTGGCGGTTGCTTTATCTCAATAGCGAAGCAGAAGCCATATTACAACGCTCACGCATTGATTTAGTGGGGCGTGATATTTGGTCTGAATTTCCAGAATCCCGCACAACTTCATTTTATAGCCAAGCCCATTATGCTATGCAAAACCAAGTACCTGTTATCTTTGTCGAATTTTATGAACCCCTCGAAACATGGCTAGAAATTCATGCGTATCCATCTGATAAAGGTATTTCGGTTTATTTTAGAGATGTGACACTCCGTAAAAATTTAGAACTTGCCCTACAAAGTGCTTTATTTGAGCTGGATATGCGCGTTAAAGAACGCACCGTCGCTTTGGAGATAGCCAATGACCTGCTCCATAAAGAAGTGGTTGCCAGAAAAAAAGTTGAGGAAGAATTGCAAATTGCGCTGAGTGCCGAGCGTGAATTGAGCCAATTACGCGCCTATTTTGTCTCGATGGTGTCGCATGAATTTAGAACACCCCTTACTTCTATTCGTACATCTACTGATTTGCTCAAAAATTATAGCCATCGCATGAGTGATATTCAGCGTTTGCGCCATCTGGAAAAAATTCAGGCACAAGTAGCACATCTCGCCAATTTATTAGAGACAACCCTTCTTTTTGGTAAATCGCAATCAAAGGGTCTTGAACTCCATTTTGATGAGACCGATTTCAAAGAATTTTGCCAACGCCTTATTCAAGATATGCAAGCTATCGCAGGCGAAAAGCACTTTATCCGCTTACAAATAGATGGTGATAGATTTACCTATCATATTGATAAACAATTGACCTACATCCTTATGAGTAACCTCATCACCAATAGCGTCAAATATTCCCCCAAAGGAGGCGATATTTGGGTACGGGTTAAATGCACACAAAATTTAGTGCAATTGGTGATACAAGATTTTGGCATTGGGATTCCCCCAGATGACCTCACACGCCTATTTGAAGATTTTTATCGGGCGAAAAATGTGGGTACAATTGGCGGGACAGGGCTAGGATTGACATTGGTCAAGAATATTGTAGATTGTTATAAAGGGTCAATTGATCTTGAGAGTACCCTAGATGTTGGCACGACTTTTACCATTCGCTTGCCTCTGTGTTCTGGATGAATAGAGAACATAAATCATAACAGGAAGTGATGAAATGACATACGATACGATTGTATTAGGGGGTGGGGCGATGGGGAGCGCCACTGCTTATTATCTGGCACGTTCTGGTGAACGGGTTTTGCTCTTGGAGCAATTTGAATTTGGGCATAATCGGGGCAGTTCACACGGCGATTCGCGCATTATCCGTTATTCCTATAATGAGCCACGCTATATTGAATTGGCACGCTCGGCATATACCTTATGGGCAGAGATAGAAGACCAAATTGGTGAGCAATTGCTCATCAAAACGGGCGGGATTGATTTTGGGATGCCCAACGAAAAAACCCTACTGGATACCCTCAAGAGTGTACAATTGGCGGGAATTTCGCACGAATGGCTGTCTGCGGATGAAGCCCATAAGCGATTTCCGCAATTTCATTTTGATGAGGAAATGCGCGTTTTATATCAAGCCGATTCTGGCATGTTGAAAGCGGCAGACTGTGTTACAGCGCACTTGCGACTTGCACAAAAATATGGCGCGACCCTCATGGAAAAAACCCCTATTACCAAAATTGACCTTCATGGCGATATGGTGACGGTGCAAACGCCTCATGATACCTTTAGCGCCGCCCGTTTGGTGGTCACAGCAGGGGCATGGGCGGGGCGGTTATTGGCAGAAACAGGGATACATGTTCCGCTTCAGCCGTTGCGTTGCCAAGTCGGTTATTTTAACCCCATTGATGAACCGCTTACCCATTATGATAAATCGGTGATGCCTGTTTATATTTGGCATCGCAATCAGGACATTAATTTTGCGATGTATGGCTTGCCCAGTTTGAATGGGTCTGGGGTGAAAGCGGCATTTCATACAGGGCAAAAAGTTGCCCACCCAAGCGAAATCAATTATACGCCTGATGAAGAGACCATAACGGCAATCCGCCAGACTTTGAAACCCTATCTGCCCAAGCCGATGGCAGGTGATTTGTTGAGTACCTATATTTGCCTCTATACCATGACCCCCGATGAAGATTTTATCATTGACCATCACCCCAACCATGCCAATGTCGTCATTGGGGCAGGATTTAGTGGGCATGGCTTCAAATTTAGCACACTCATCGGCAAAATGTTGAGCGATTTGGTCTTAAATGGGCAAACGCCCCATGATACCTCGTTGTTCAAAATTGCCCGTTTCGCATAAGCAAAAAACATGGGTGCAATTCGTTGCACCCATGTCTATTTTATCATTGTTCAAGTGGGGGTAATTCGCCAATAATCACAATGGCATAATCCCCAATGGCATTTTGCGCCCTGCTCATGAATTGCAAATTGAGCAAATCAATCGTTTCTGGGGTGAGGTGCAACCCTGCGCTAAATCTGTCACCGCGAATAACTGTCCCATCTTGTAAGGTGATGAGGAGATTATTGGCGCTAGGGGTGGTTTCACAGCCACGCCCACCCGCATCATCACACGAGATAATTGTCCCATCATAGAGGGTTTGTGCCATAAAGGGGTCTATGCGCGTGTCTGTGGTTTTGACCATATAGAGCGTGACACTACTCCCCAATGCAACAGCCCCTATTTGCACATCAAGCGGGTTTAATCCGCCGATTTCTGCCAGATTTAACCCCTCTATCACCGCCACATACCGCCCACGCCCACCGCCAACACTGGCAATCGTGAAGGTAATTTGCCCCACACCACCTGCCGAATTAAAGCCATATTGTGCCGTTTGGGTTGTATTTTCATCAATCGTTATCGTGGGGACATCCCAAAATGTGAGGGTATCGCCAACCGTATTTTGACCATCGGTGGTGCAATATTCGTATTCATCCTCAACACCTGCAAAAATACGAACAGCAGGCTCAAAACTGTCTAATCCATAAACGGTGATGCGGTAAGAGGTGGGTTGTGGCGGATTGGGAAGCTGAACATTGAGCGCGGTGGTGACAATATCTTCGCCACAGCGAAATTCGACTGCTTGACGGGCTTGGTCACGCAATGTATCGGCACTATTGGCAAGATTGAGGACGAGGGTGTAGTACCCGCTCGTTGTGCCGTTTTCACGCCCTGCGCGGGTGGCAACAATGGCAAATTCGCCATCTATTGGCACGATAAAGCGCAATTCCACTGTGCTATCGGGCGTTGAATCGGGCAATTGTTCCCCATTTTCGTCCATATCGCTCCGAACAATGACCTCGCGGTTGCTCCCTGCGATACCAATTAGGGGGGCAAGCCCTTCCTCGCCTTTCATACGCACAATGATTTCATCGCCAGCACTCGCATTGAAGCGCCAAAAATCGAAATAAGTGCTATCGGTAATTTGCCCGCGTACAGGGCTATCATAAAAAATATCGAAAAAATTCACTTCATCGGTAGGCTCTGGTTCTTGAGCCTGTATGGGTATGCCTATGATGATTATCAGCAATACGATTATTAGATACCGCATATTTTTTTAGTCCTCTACTTGTTTATCACGCAAATCTGGAAAGCCATCTTCAATCATCCAGCTACAGATAATAGGTCCGCCATGTGAATCTAAAATGGGGTCGCCATAACTCTCTGGTAAACCATTATACCCGCGTAAATAGCCGCGTTCACCATCTATTTGCGCGCGGGCGGCGGGTGATAGGTCTGCATCACCAATCGCAATGGCGTGAATATGGATGGGCGAATCTTGATAAAGTTCTCCTGTACGGCGCACCCATGCGGCAAACCCCGCAATGCGTAAGGCTTCTATCATATACGGCATTTCGCCTGTGAGGATGCTGAAATCTTCTGGACTGCGTACCGAAATATCCAGCGCCCCGCCACCGTCATGGGTGCCAAAACTGGCGGCGACCCCACCCGCATTATAACTGCCTTGCACCAATGCCGTCCTAAAATTGACACTACCTCCCAATTCCCGATAGATGCGTTGGGCATTGTCTAACATCACAATGGTGCGTGTGTTGACAGTGATATAATCCCATGTGATTTGGGTGTAATCATCGGGCGGGCGCAAACAGCCTTCTGGCTCGATTGTGCCATCGGGCAATTCGACAAACCAGCGTGGCATATTATCATAGCCATTTTGGGAGATGAGCGCCCCGCGTGGTTCTAGCCAATATTCATCATTGACCCCTTCTGCGACCCAACCCACAAAATC
>JANRKU010000123.1:0-18006 GCA_033763335.1 bacterium | reverse complement strand
CTTTTTAAGAGACGGTTTTAGTCCCTTTAGTGGACTTTATTCGACTAGCTGGATGTTTTGAACATCCAGCGATGCTAAAAAACCTGATACGATTAGGCAAAACACCAAAATAATTATCGGACAAGCCTTTTATGGGGCTTTTGTTTAATTAGCCAGATGCTTTAGCGTCTGGCGAGGGACTAACAATCAAAGTGGCAATAATTAGCGTTTGCCATAGCCAAAACGCGGGTCTGCCATCCGCACCACTTTGGGGATAAATTCCGCCACAGGTGTCACACAATCCGCTTGATATTTCATAACCTCACCGATTTTTTTATATGCCAGTGGGTGTTCATCTGCCCCACCGCCAATAAGGGTGACATCATAATTGGCGAGGACATATTGGGCGGTGTCTCCCTTAAATTGTTGTAAGGCTTGCCCGCGTGAATACACCCGCCCCGCCCCATGCGATGCACTTTCGTATGATTCTGGATTGCCCAGCCCAAGAACAACTTGTGTGCGGTCGCCCATGGTGGCGGGGATAATGGCGAGTTCACCAGCAGGTGTTGGGGTCGCCCCTTTACGATGCACCCAGCCAAAATCGGTTAACCACGCGAAATTATGCCGTGAATACACCTGTTTTTGCACATCTAACCCTCTATAGCCCCGTTCATACATGGCATACATCAAGTTTTTATGCACTTGCTTATGGCTATATTCGGCAAACATACCCGCCCACTGCATCAATGCGACATAATCTGCCCCTTCGGGCGTATTCACATTGAGAGGGGCATCATACGTGCCTTTGGGACATTCCCATTGTTCCAGCGCATATTTTTCAAATTCTTTGGCAATCACCGCCCCAACATAGCGTGACCCAAAATGGCTTAAAATCGCCAAATGGCGCGTTTTGCCCTCTTCTACATAACCAAATTCGACAAAATGATTGCCATCGCCTGATGTGGCAAAATCAGTCGGGGCAGACCCCATCACCGCTTTTAGCACATCACGCCCCGTTGGGCTTGTCACGGTTGGCACAGCCTCTACCAATCCCGATTGATGAAATTGTCCCTGACTGGGGTTCATTGCCCTGCCAAAATAGGTATATTGGCGCAACAAATAGACAAATTGGTTGATTGTGTCCTGATTCCAATCCTCATCCACCGTGATGGTGGGGAAAGTGGTGAGCAACAACGAACATGAAATATCGCCTCCCACGAATGAGGGATAAATCCAATCGGGGTCGGTCACGACAACACCGCCCACAGGCATGGCGTTTTCAAAAACGCGATGGGCATCTGGCATCAATGCGCCACCCGTCACATATGGATTTGACATGACATAATTCATGTCTTCAATGGCGTTACTCGTGATGATTTTTCCGCCTTTAACGGTATATGGGCGTGGGCTAGTTTGCCTCACCAACGCTGGTTTACGGGCTTGGATGTGTTGCTCAATGAGTTCATCAATCAGCGCCCATACCGCTTGTTCTTCGGCATGTCCCTGATTCACCGAATTGATGAGGTTAAACACCTGCCCAATTTTTGTGATACCTGCTTCATGCAGGCGCTTGTTAATCGCTTCTTTTTGCTCTTTTGTAATCATCGCTATCCCAAAATAATGTTGCAATTCTACCATTATACATTATAATGGTTCATAAGGGGTCAAGTTGTCAATATTACATGATAGTTGACATCTAAAATTAGGTTACTATCACCCTTAACAAATTCTTGAAAAAATAAACAATAATTTATCATAATGCTGATAAAATTTATGCTATGATGTGTAAGCATTAAAAAATATTGCGTTAGCAATCATACACACCAAAATTATTCAGAAAGTATGAAATGATGACTTTTTTTGCGAATCCAGAGACAGTAATTAAACGAGTCCGCGCCATTTTGCTCACAGGGACAAAATCGGTGATGTTTATTAAGCGCGTCAAGCCAAACACCCCGCCCTATTGGGTCGCACCCGGTGGTGGTGTCGAAGACCAAGATAAAACCTTGCTCGATACCCTATTCCGTGAATTGCACGAAGAACTCGGCGCACGGGTTGAGGTGATTCAAACAGCCTTCGTCTTAGAACACCAAATGGGTGGAAAACAATTAGAAGAACACTTTTTTATTTGTCGTTTGGTAGATTACGACCTGACCTTGCGCGAGGGACCCGAATTCAAAGACCCCAAACGAGGGGAATATATTCCAGACGAAATTCCCCTCTTGGCGAGTGAATTGAGCAATATCCACATCAAAACGCCAGAATTGGCAGATTGGTTATTGCAAAATCTACAGGTTTTGCGCGGAATTTAGGTAATCCGCCATATTTGTTCCCCACTTAACAACCGTTTGAGGATATCTGGAAAATTGCGCTGGTCAACGGGTTTTGCCAGCGCACCATCAAATCCTTTGGTACGCAATAGCGTCACTTCTTCATTCATCACGCTCGCCGTCAATGCCACAACAGGCGTTTTGACATAATCGGGATGAGCGCGAATCAATTCTAACATCCCAAACCCATCCATTGGCTCCATGTGAATATCCAGAAAAATAATGTCTGGCTTGTGGGGCAAAGCCAAAAGATGGGTCATAAAATCGGTGCTATCTTCCAAAATATAAACATGGTCAAATTTCATGCGCCGTGTGAGGAGCAATTTCATCACCTCACGGCTCATGGGGTCATCTTCTACATATAAAACCACAGGATTTATATTTAATTCATCCATCATCCGTTCCCCTCAACTTTTTGGCATGGTCAAAATGAGATGTGCTGGCGCAATGGGCAATTCTACAAAAAATGTAGACCCTTCGCCAATAGTGCTAGTTACGGTCAGTTTACCCCCATGTGCCTCTGCCAAACGGCGAGAAATAGGCAATCCAAGCCCTGTTCCACGTCCTTGCTTTAAGCCAACACGGGTTTGCCCAAATGTCTGAAAAATTTTCTCAAAATCTTCAGAGGCAATCCCCATCCCCGTATCTTTGACAAAAAACTGAATATGTTCTCCACGCAATTCTGCGCCAATGGTGATGGTGCCTTTCTCGGTAAATTTACACGCATTAGACACCAAATTGAGCATAATTTGGCTAATACGTTGTCTATCCCCTGTGATGAGGGGTAAATCGGGCGCGATGGCTTCTTCAATGGTTACAGGGCGGTCTCCAATCAATCCTTTGGCGGTTGCAATCACCATTTTCAGTTCTTTGTTGATATTGACATTATCTTCGACAAACAGTTCCAGCGCCCCTGCTTCAATTTTGGAAATATCCAACACGTCGTTGATAAGCCCCAGTAGATGTTCGCCACTGGTGACGACTTTATTCAGCGTTTCTTCTTGTTCTTCATTTACATCGCCCAACACCCCTGTCGAGACAAATTGCGTAAAATTGAGGATGGCGTTGAGGGGTGTGCGGAGTTCATGCGACATCGCCGCCAAAAATTGCGATTTCACCACATTGGCGCGTTCTGCCTCTTCTTTGGCTTTTTCGAGTTCTGCTGTGCGTGAATGGATGAGTTCTTCGAGTGCCTCATTGGTAATTTGCAGTGTTTCTGCGGCACGTTTACGCTCACTAATTTCGGCTTCCAATTTTTGTTGTTCGGCACGGGATTTATTGGTCTGTGATGCAAAGCGATTGAGTCCAAATAGGGCGGCAAAAGTAAAAAGCCATACCCCACCCATCACCGCGAGTAGTGTCGTATTTAATTCGCTGATGCTACTAAATAGCCGATTTTCATCGGTGGTAAGGTGTACCGCCCAATTGGTCAATTGCACAGGGGCAACCGCCGAGACTGTTTTTTCTGCTTGTGCTGATTCCAAATAGGCGGTCAAATCGGATTCATTCAAATCGAGGATGCTGGTCGGTGTTTTTCCGTTTTGGCGGGCAAATTCCACAATGGCTTCTTCGGCGGGATGCACAAAAATCGCGCCATCGGCAGTTGTCACATAGACCACTTCGTTGGGGTCGGTATTGGCTTCGACAATCAATTGGCGGAGCAATGGCAACACCATATCCACCGTAATAACCCCACTAAACACATTATTATCATCAAAAAAGGCTCGTGAGGCGCTCATATAGACCAAGCCCGTATCAAAATAAGGTGGGGTAAAGACCACCTCCCCTGCGCCCTCTTTCCCCGCGACATACCACGCTTGGGTATGGAAATCATATTCGGGGGTCATCCATTCATAGGTCAAAATAGCTTGTGGGGTGTCTTGATGCACATACGGTCCATAATATACGGTTTCGCCGTCAAATAAATTCGGTTCATACCATGTACCGATACCATAAATAATTTCACTAGGGGCAGATGCCAACACCTGCAATAATAATGTTTCGACTTGCTCACGATTATCCCGAATGGGGGCGACCAATTGCGCGGTGGTATTGGCAAGTTGTTGGGCATTAATGAGATAACTCCCCAAACGGTCAGAAATGGCTTGGGCGCGGGCTTGTTGGTCTTGTTGAGCAGTGGCTCGGAGGGTCTCGGTGCGAAGATTGCTAAAAACAATCAGACCACCTGTGATAAGCAATGTCACCACCACCAAGACCACCATCACCACAGTAATGAACGATAATTGGGATGATTGTTTGGGTTGTGAGGATGCAGTTTGCATAAAAATTGCTCCTAAATCGGTTGATAAATGGGCAAGTGGATGATAAAGGTTGTGCCATGATGATGGATACTTTGAACATCAATTTGTCCATGATGATGCTCAATGATTTTGCGAACAATCGAGAGTCCCAAACCGACTCCGCCAATGGTACGGGCTTGGTCTGCCCGAAAAAATCGGTCAAAAATATGGGGCATATCTTCGGGTGAAATGCCATACCCGCTATCCTGCACCATAATGACGACCATATCATTTTCTTGATAGGAACGCACCACAATTTCGCCTCGTGGTGAGGTATATTGCACCGCATTCAACATCAATTCGCGCAAGGCGCGGTGAATTTCGTGAATATCGCCCCAAATATGAGGCAAATCATCATGTAACTCAATGCGAAAAGTATGATTTTTTTCGTGCGATTGGGTCGTCACACTCTGAATAGCTTCTAGGATGACAAGGTTCAAATCGAATTCTTTGAATACACTCACAATGCCACTATCTAAACGCGACATGGTGAGCAGGGCATCTACTAATTTATCCAGATGTCTCACTTGGTCGCGTAGGGTATTGAGTTGTTGTTGTCGTTTGATGGGGTCATCTATGCGCCCTAGCAGGTAAATACTGGTGTTGATGGTTGAAAGCGGTGTGCGGAAATCATGGCTGACATCGCGCACAAAATCGGTGAGGACTTTGACCCGTTCTTTTTCAATATCCAGCGCCAAATGTTGTTCTTGCGCCCGTAATCGCTCGGTGACATCCACCACAGTCCCCAACAAAGCGGGTTTATTGTTATAACGAATACTCACAAACATCACATCCAAAAAGCGCAAGTCGCCCACTTTGTCATAGGCTTTTATCTCAACACGGGCTTGATAATTTTCTTGTTGGTTAAAAGTGCGAAAGGCATGTTTTAATTCATCTATTGATTCTGGATGAATGAGCGACCAAAAATCTTTGCGAATACTCTCTGGCAGATTATGTCCACCAAGCATACGTCCTGTTGGGTTCAGATAGACCACACGCCGATTCTGATAAATGAATACGGTGATAGGCAATGTCTCTAATAATTGGCTAAATCGTGATTCATCGGTAGAAAAAGCGGTCAACACATCTTTTTCATCTGCGAGAGATTCCAAATAAGCAACCCGTGTTTTGAGTTGCTCAATTTCTTGTAATAATGCTTGTGTATTGCGCTTATCGCTCATTTTTATTCTTCTTCAATGTTATGGAATGATGGGCAATGAAAAGGTGAATTTACTCCCCTTATTTAATTCACTTTCGACCCAAATTTTACCGTGATGTTGCTCGATAATCGCCTTCACAATCGAAAGCCCCAACCCTGTTCCTTCTACTGTGCGGTGTTGTGATGTATTCACTCTAAAAAATTTATGGAATAATTGCGGAATATCATCTGACGGAATTCCTAACCCGTCATCTTGTACACAAACATTGACCATTTGACCTTCTGGTTGCAATGTGACCGATACATGCCCATGAACGGGGGTATATTTGATGGCATTAGAGACCAAATTGCTCAACACCTGTCCCAATCGCATCATATCAGCATTCACCATAATTTGTGTTTCGGGCATGTTAAGGTTTAGAGTTTGTTTTTTAGCTTGGGCGGTCACTTCAAATTCGGGCATCATATCGGTGCAAAGTTGTGTGAGCGAGAGCGGCATCATTTGTAAGCCTGCGCCATCTTCTATCTGGCTCAATTCGAGTAAATTGGTCACAAGCGTATACATACGCTCTGCACTGTTATAAATTGCCTTAGACATATTGCCAACATCCTCAGCAGATGAGGCATAACCACCATCCATCAACAATGAAGCATACCCCATAATCACATGCAACGGATTTTTGAGGTCATGGGATACGGTACGGAGCAATTGGTCTTTAATCTCATTCAGTTCAATAATCGCTTTGCGTTGCCCTGCTAAAATGACTTGTGTCTCAACCCGCGCCAATACTTCCTCAATTTTGAACGGTTTGGTGATGTAATCTACCCCGCCCACATGAAATGCCCGCACTTTATCTTCTGTTTCGTCATGGGCGCTGATGAACACCACTGGGATATTACGGGTGCGCTCATCGGCTTTTAGACGCTCACATACCTCATATCCATTGAGTCCTGGCATACTAATATCCAATAAAATAAGGTCTGGCAATCGTTCTGCGATGGTAGCAAGGGCTTCTTCGCCACTGGCAACCAATTTATTTTGGTATTTTTTTCGTGCCAAAATCCGCGCCATGACCTCACGATTGGTCTGTGTGTCATCTACTACCAAGATATAAACATCCGTGTTTTGTGCATTGACCATCTATTGTATTTCCCTCATTTAGCACCCACAATTAAATTGTGACACATTTTTATCTTTTCTGCACAAGCATTTAATCCCATTTAGCATCGAAAAACGGATATTCAGACAATTTTAGGATTTCATGCACCTCATTGTCATCCCACCCCACATAAACAAGCGCAATTGAAAAATCATTGAGCAAGGTGAATACAGCCCCACGCGCATACAGCGCCATATCTGCCACAAATGCCCCGCCCCCAGTCGCCCATTGGCGCAATCCCATTTCTGCGCCGACTATCATGATAGCCGTATTTCGCTGAACATAAACAAATTCATCGCTATTGGGTACAGAGAAAAAAAGTGTGTTTTCGGTCATATCCCATGTTTGAGAATATAACGTTTCTGCACCCTCATAAGTTGCAATGACAAAACGGCTTTCATCGGGGGTAGCGGTGATATATGCCAACACACCGCCATCTGATGACCATCTGGGTGGATAAAAAAATAACGCATGAATTGTGCCAAAAACCGCAGAAACACCATCGGTTGTGAGTTCAAATAATGACATGCGTGCTGTATCGGTATCGGTGGTCGTATTATAAAGTGCGTCAGGGTGTGGAATTGCCACATAAGCCCTATCATCACTCACCCATTGAACCGATGGGTAATATCCCCCGTGTGACCCACTCGAAATGGCAGGGAAGCTCATTATGTTCTGTGGTGTTGGATTATCTTCTGTCAATGATAAAAGGCTGATATGCCCCTCAACTTGACCATATATGCCCGCAAAGGTCAGCACCATCCAGTCACGGGTGGGGTTGATATTTATCTCGAATGATTCGCCCATATCCCATTCGGTTATATCCCCCGTTTCCAAATCAACCCGATACAGCATCGTGCTAGGCGATAATTCCAACATGCCCTCTGTGGGAGGCAGATACCCATTGACCCATAACACCGTTTCTGATTGCCATATCACTTGGCGCGGATAAACCACACCTACATCGCGCAAATTTTCACCTATAATAGAGATAATAGATAGGCTTTGGGGATAGGGATACTGTCCCCGCACCAATGCCACTTGGTCTCCGTTTGGGGATAAATAGGGAAAAATAAGGTCGCCAATGGGAAAAGTTTGGATGTTACCGCCCTGTAATACCGATAAATTGCCAGCATCCTGCCAAACCACTAAGGGAATTGTCTCATCGGCAAAAGCCGACATGGAGGCAAACCACACCATCATTATGAACAAAAAAATCTTTTTCATCAGCGCCCCTACGAATTTCTTTATAAAATCATTAAAATGATAGCGTAGTTTTATCTATTCGTAAAAAAAAGAAATCATTTACCATGCGTTTTATAACCGAAACCGAAGCAATCACTTATGTATTTGAATCACTCGCCCGTACCAATTGGCGAGAACGCGGACTCGATGAGCATACCCGCGACTTAAATCCCTCGCGCAAACTGCTAATGGCAACAGGATTATTAGAGTCGCGCCGAGAATATGCCGTTGTGACAGGGAGCAAAGGCAAAGGGTCTGTGACCGCCATCACCGCCAAATTATTGCAATCGTTGGGGCATACTGTGGGGATGGTCACAAGCCCACATCTAACGACCTATCGGCAACGATTTCGGGTCAATGGGCGGATGATATCTGAAGAAGATTTAGTCCGTATTATCAATGAACTCGCCCCTCATATAGATGCCGTTAATGCCTCTTTAGAAGATGGACGTTATTTAAGCCCACAGGGGATATTTTTAGCGGTGGCACTCAAGTGGTTTGATGAGCAAGATGTGACCGTTGCAATGATAGAAGTGGGGCGTGGTGGGCGCTATGATGATAATTCGTTGGTGAATAACCGTTTATCGCTATTCACCCCCATCATCCTCGAACATACCCGTTATTTGGGCAAAACACTCGACCGTATCGCATGGCACAAAGCAGGGATTATCAAACCGCATGGCATTGCCTATAGCCTACCCCAAGCGCCAATTGTGATGGATGTGTTGCGCCGTGAAGCCGATGCAGTAGAGGCACGATTTGAATGGCTGGCAAATAGCGATATGGGGGAATATTTGGGTCATGCCACAGGTGATAAAGTGGGGATGCGCGTGGAGATGGGGCGTTATGGCGAAGTGACTATCCCCATGTTAGGGCGCTATGAAATCGAAAATGCGTCTTTGGCGGTATGGGCGGCGGGCAATATGCACGGACGGCTCAAAACCGAGATTAAACATGGCTCGCCCGATTATGTTGAGCGTATTCGGTATGGCTTAGAGCATGTCTTTTGGCCCGGGAGATGTCAGAAATTACAAGATTCGCCTGCGGTTTTTATTGATGGCGCAATCAACCCATTATCTGCCAAATCATTTGTAGATAGTGTACGCGATTTTTTGACCGACCCCGTTGTCGCGGTGTTGGCGGTGCCATTTGACCGTGATTTAGATGGTGTTGGCAAAATTTTTGCCCAAATTAGCGATACGATTATTCTCACCCAAACAGACCGTAATATTGCCATTCCCTTCCCCGCACCAGAAATGGCACTTGGGGTTGTGAGGCAATATCATGATAATGTGCATTTTGCGCCGACCATCGCCCAAGCCATAGACCTTGCTAAAGAACATGCAACCATACATGGCACGGTGTTGATGTCGGTGGCACAGCCCGCCATTGGCGATGCAATGAATTATTACGACCTCCACTTTGAAGTGATTTAATAACACAAGGAGGATAGATGAATAAATCGAGTGTCTGGGCAGATGCGCCCCAACGGTTACTAACCATGGTGATTGGCTTACCCATTGTTTTGGGTATCGTATTTTTGGGTGAGCCGATTTCTACGCTGGCGGCGA
This sequence comes from bacterium, assembly GCA_033763335.1. Classification (GTDB taxonomy): domain Bacteria; phylum Chloroflexota; class Anaerolineae; order Aggregatilineales; family Phototrophicaceae. The sequence continues at coordinate 8,262 of JANRKU010000123.1, read as the reverse complement.
TTATCGTCGCAGGAATCGCTATTTATGAGCTATATCATATCTCCCATCTCCACACCAAATGGCTCGGCATTTTTATCATCGCCGCCACCATTTATATCGCCTTCCCCATGAGCCTGCTGATATTTATTCGCAACGGGGCAAACGGTTTATCATGGACATTGCTCCTGCTTTTCACCAATTGGACAACCGATAGCATGGCATTGGTGGGTGGACGCATGTTTGGCAAACACAAACTGGCTCCACGCATTTCTGCGGGCAAAACATGGGAAGGGGCAGAAGTCGGGTTTATATCGGGGTGCTGTGCGGGATGGATTGTGGGTATTATTGCGGGTTTGCCTATCGCCATCGTGCTAATTTCTGCCCCAATAGTGGCACTCATGACCATTTTGGGCGATTTATTTGAGTCACGCATCAAACGGTTATTTGAGGTCAAAGATGCCAGCCATCTATTGCCCGGTCATGGTGGCTTTTTAGACCGCCTAGACGGATTATTATTGGCATTACCCGTTTTTTATGTCATCATCGGGATAGGGGCATAAATTCCCTATCCCTCAATTTTATTCCCCTGCAAATCAATAATCGCACAAAATTTCGCCCATCCACAACCTTATCTTAGCCCTTGCTAACTTATGGTTTACCGATTGTCTAAGTCATACAATATGGCTTATGCTGTGGGTAGGGATATGATATATTACATCCCCCAAACACACATAATCTGTAAAAGGCAAATCGAATGACCACGAATAAGCAAGTGAAACAAGTTTTACTTATCACCCTATTTTTTAATTTTGCGGTTGCATTTGGCAAAATTATCATAGGGATGATGAGCGGCGCGTTGTCAATCACCGCCGACGGTTTTCATTCGCTGATAGACGGGTCATCCAATGTGATGGCGCTGATTGCTAATAAAATCGCCTCGCGCCCCGCCGATGATGACCATCCCTATGGGCATGAACGCTATGAAACGCTTGCGGCATTGCTCATTGGCGTATTTTTGCTCCTAGTGGCATGGGAAATTATCACAGGGGCAATTGAACGCCTTACCAATCCCACCGAGTTGGTCATCACCCCAATCACCTTTGCCGTAATGCTGACGACCCTGTGCATTAATATTGGGGTGAGTCGGTATGAACGAAAAGAAGCCACTCGGCTCAATTCTGAATTGCTACTCGCAGATTCAGAAAATACCCGTGCCGATGTATTTGTGACCCTATCGGTCATCATCAGCATGAGCCTCATCAGCCTATTTGGATGGGTATGGGCAGATGCGCTCTCTGCGCTCATTGTGGTCATCCTGATTGGGCGAGCGGGAATTGCTATCATGAATCAGACAGGGCGTGTCTTGGTGGATACAGCCCCCTATACCCCTGAACAATTGAAAGATATTGTGTCAGAAGTGCCACAGGTGATAAATATTGTGCGCGTGCGGAGCAGAGGAACAACCGATTACGCAGATATTGATATTGATGTCACCGTGCCAGCCGAGATGACCATTGGCGATAGCGCCAAGGTCATCTCAAAAATTCGGCAACGGTTATATGATAACTTAGCGGGTGTTCATGAGATTGAAGTCCACTTCATGCCCGCCCCCAAATAAATTTGACCCCTCGTGAACCCTCTTGACATCTAAATATTTTTCATGATACACTGACAGTGTTGGGTCGAAGTGAATGGGTTATCTTTGAAAGAGTACAGCCCATTCATACTCACTTACCCAACATTTTGTTGAGTCTCAAGCAAGAGGTGGAATCATGGTCAAAAAGTATTTACAAAACATGCTTCCCAACCAGCCCACTCCACAGTCACAGCCTATTCTTGGTGCCAATCAAGTGCCGAATTCGGCGGGTGGGTACAGTTGGGCAATTGGGCAATGGGAAGGACTGCGCCGATTTTTGATATTGGGCAGTGAGGGCGGTTCCTATTATGCCAATGAATATATGCTAACGCTTGAGAACACAAAAAATTTGCAAGCATGTATTCAGGCAGATGGATTACGGACTGTGCGCGAAATTATCGCTATTAGCACCGAAGGTCGCGCCGCCCGTCCCGATACCGCCATTTTTGCTCTGGCAATGGCAACCGCGTTGGGTGATGATGCGACCCGTCAAGAGGCGCTCAAAGTCATGCCCGATGTGTGTCGGACAGGGACACATCTGTTTAGCTTTGTCGAAACGGTTCAGACCTTGCGTGGTTGGGGACGTGGCTTACGGCGGAGTGTCGCCAATTGGTATAACGCCAAAACTGCCCGTGATGTCGCCTATCAGGTGGTCAAATACCGTCAGCGTGGCGGATGGACACATCGGGATACGTTGCGGAAAGCACATCCTATCGCGGTCACAGAAACACATGACGCGCTGTTCAAATGGCTAACCCATCCCGAACAGGCAACATGGGCGGCTGATGAAACCGTGCCAAATGATGAAGCATTGGCATATATCCATGCCTTTGAACGGGTTCAGCGTGCAAAAACGGCGGATGAAGTCATCAAATTGATTGCCGATTATCGCCTAACCCGTGAAGCCCTGCCAACCGATTGGTTGCGTGAAATATCGGTTTGGGATGCCCTACTCCAAGACATGCCCATGACCGCTATGATTCGGAATTTGGGCGTGATGAGCAAAGTCGGATTGTTGGTGGCGGGGAGCAATGCCTCGCAGATGGTCACAAAACGCTTAACCGATGGTGAAGCATTACGGAAAGCGCGGGTGCATCCGATTAGTATTTTGTCGGCAATGCGCGTCTATCGGCTTGGATATAGCCTCAAAGGTGGATTCGTGCGACATGACGCAGAACAAGAATGGCAACCTGTCGCAACAGTGTTAGATGCACTCGATACCGCATTTGAATTGGCATTCAAAACGATTCAGCCCACCAACAAAAGCACGATGCTGGCGTTGGATGTATCGGCTAGTATGAGTGGTGGCATGATTGCTGGTATACCCGCATTAACCCCACGCGAAGGTAGCGGGGCGATGGCATTGGTCACAGCGCGGACAGAACCGAATTATATGTTCACGGCATTTAGCCATACGATGATTCCATTGAACATCAGCGCCAAAATGCGGTTGGATACTGTGATTGAAGCGATTAGCAACATCCCATTTGGCGGGACAGATTGTGCGTTGCCCATGATATATGCGCTCGAAAACAAATTGTCAGTCGAGACATTTGTCATCTACACGGATAGCGAAACATGGTTTGGCAAAATTCATCCCGCCCAAGCCTTACGCGAATACCGCGAAAAAATGGGCATCCCTGCGCGGTTGATTGTGGTGGGGATGGTCGGAAATAAGTTCACAATTGCAGACCCAACCGATAGCGGGATGTTGGATGTGGTCGGATTTGATAGCGCCGCGCCAGAGCTGATGGCAGATTTTGCGCGTGGGACATTTTAAGGCAAGAATATCGGTGATGTGGGTCGAAATGCTTGGGTTACAGGGCTTGCGTAGGCTAAATACCTATCAGGTTACCCAGCACATTCCTTATCCACATCGCCTTTAACATCAAAATCATTGTGATGCGGGTCGAAGTGCTTGGGTTATCAGTTACAGGTTCAAATCCAGTCCATTTCGCAAGGAATGGTAGCTCAATTGGCAGAGCATTTTTTTACCCAACACATCCCTTATCTGCATCACCTTTAACAACAAAATCACCATAATATGGGTCGAAGTGCTTGGGTTATCGCCTGTAACGCGGGAAGTGCAGGTTCGAATCCTGTCCATTCTAATCAGAGAATGGTCGTCTAACGGCAGGACACCAAAAATATCCAAACACACCCCTTATCCATATTTATTTTGCATGTGGGTCGTAGCATCTGGGTTACAGCATCCGGCATGAGTCGGAAGGAGCATTTTACCCAATGTACTCCTTATCTACATCAAAACAAAAAACGCTCATCTGATGGTGAGCGTTTTTTGTTGGGGTTATAAAATTTGGGGTTATAAAATTTGCGCCAAAAAGTTCTGAAGGCGCGGATGTTGCGGATTGTCGAACATCAATTCAGGCGTATTGGTTTCGACAATGCGCCCGCCATCCATAAAAATCACGCGGTCTGCGACTTCCTTCGCAAAACCCATTTCATGTGTCACCACAATCATGGTCATGCCACTCCGCGCCAATTCTTTCATCACATCTAGCACCTCTTTAATCATTTCGGGGTCGAGGGCAGATGTTGGCTCATCAAAAAGCATGATGCGGGGGTTCATCGCCAACGCACGGGCAATCGCCACACGTTGTTGTTGACCACCCGATAGTTGTGCGGGATGTTTATGGGCTTGGTCGCTGATGCCAACGCGCTCCAACAATTTGAGTGCCGTTTCTTTGCATTCTTTGGATGACCGTTTTCTGACAGTCCGTTGCGCGAGGGTCACATTTGCCAATACAGAGAGATGGGGAAACAAATTAAATTGCTGAAACACCATGCCCACTTCTCTGCGGACGGCGCTAATATTGCGTGTATTGCTATCTAGCGGGTTGCCATCAATGACAATATCCCCCGCCTGATGCTCCTCTAACCTGTTCAAACAGCGTATCAGGGTAGATTTGCCACTGCCAGATGGTCCAACAACGACCACCACCTCCCCTTCATACACTTCGAGGTTGATGTCTTTTAATACCTGAAATTTGCCAAACCACTTGTTGACACCCTTGCATTGAATAATTTTGTTTTCTTTGTTGATATGTCCACTCATGGCTTTAGCGTTCCTTCGTCTTGAGGCGTTGTTCTAAGGCTTTTACGAACAAAGAACCTGTGAGTGTCATGGAGAGATAAATAAATGCCACCACCAAATACACATCCACATAATCGAAATTAGACCCAGAGATTTTTTTGGCGAGTTGAGACACATCATTGAGCGCCAATAACATCACCAACGAAGAGTCTTTAATCATGGCGATAAAATCGTTGCCAAGTGGTGGAATAACCACCTTAAAGGCTTGTGGGATGACGATATAGATAATGGTCTGATAGCTTTTCATCCCCAAAGACCGCGCCGCCTCTAACTGCCCTTTTGGGACAGATTGAATACCCGCACGGAACACTTCAGATAAAAATGCCCCATATGCCAATGACAAAAAGATAATCGCCGTCTCTACCGATGTGCCTCTAAAGGGAATATCCACCCCTGCTTCTCTGAGCGCAGGCATAAACGCAAATGCGCCAAAGACCAGCAAGGTGGCAATGGGCATCCCGCGCAGAATTTCGACATAAATAGTGACTAGATGATACAAAATAAGTCGGAAAAAATTGAGTGTTCCGCCAATAATCCCTTGACCGGGTTTTGGTGGATATGACCGCACCACTCCAGCGAGCAATCCAATCACCAATGCCATGCCATACGCGCCAAAAGAGACCTGTAGGGTGATATTAATCCCCACACCAATGCGTCTAAAATAATTGGAATATTGGGGGTCGCCGATGATGCTCAACAAGATAAAAATTCCCATCACAGTGAAAAATAAAATCCACCACGGGAAGCGATAGACATAAACAAATGGGGTAACAGGGCGGGGTTTTGCAATTGGGGCGGTTTCGGATTGGACAGGCGGGACAATCGGCACATCTTCTGCTAATCGGAAGCGTTTATCAACTTCGCTGACCATGAGAGCATTCCTCTAAAAACTATTTCCAACAATAAAATATGGCTATAAGGGTGCAAGTTAGTTTTTTAATATAGCGTATGATGTTTCATCATTGCACGTAGGGGCATAATAGTTCATGCCCTTACATACCTAAAATAGGCGGATTTTGTAAGGGCGCAACATGTTGCGCCCTTACAGGCATACACCGTCTTTATTACTAACACCACTATTGCAGTATCAAAATGAGATTAACCTTCTTCGGTAGCAACAGGTTCTGGTGTTTCTTCTGCACCGGGGATGGGGGCTTCGTCACCAAACCAAAGGGCATTGAGTTCATCCAAAGTACCATCACAAGACATGCTCAAGAGGGCGGCATTGAATGGTTCGACCAAATCAGAGCCATTGGGGAATGCAAAGCCCAATGCTTCGCCTGCGGTGATGGCTTCGTCAATATAGGTGAGTTCCTCGGCATTTGTACCGACATAACCAACACCCGCGACATTATCCAAAATCACGGCATCAACATCACCAGCGAGCAATGCTTGAACAGCCACAGGGAAGGTTTCAAATGCCAACAAACGGGGGCTATCTTCTGCGCCGAGCAATTCAATGGCGGTATCATAATTGGTGGTACCGGGTTGAACACCGAGTGTCAATTCTTCGTTTGCCAAAAATTCTTCTACGCTGGTAAAACGGTCTTCGTCAATGCGGGTGAGCAAAACTTGTTCGAGGGTGATATACCCATCAGAAAAATCTACGATTTCGTCGCGTTCTTCGGTGATGGTGATACCATCGGCGGCGACATCAAATTCGCCATTGCTCACGGCGACAATCATGCCATCCCAAGAGGTCTCAACATATTCTGGAACACAGTTGAGCAGGGAACAAATTGTATCAATAGCATCATAATCCCAGCCACCGGGTTCGCCAGTGACGGGGTCGAGGAAGTTGAAGGGGACATACGCATTTTCGACTGCGACAGTAATCACGCGCCCTTCCAAATCGGGCAATTCAATTTCTGCGGGGCATTCGGTTGGTTCTTCTGTGGCTTCTTGTGCAAAAACCGCAGATGGGATAATCAGCAAAAGAGCAAAAGCCAATACAAGTAACGCTTTGAATTTCATAGGTGACTCCTCATAGATACAATTGGTTAGACAATTTTTAGTATACAATGTTCAAGTCTTAAAACATCGTTCATATTATATACATTTATGCCACAAATTGCACAACATTTCAACAAAAAATGTGTATTCTAACCCTCTAACGGTGATTCTAAAACCAATTCTTGCTGATTCCGTGCCTCTTGTACCTCATGAAAATGGTCGTCTGCCCAAATACACAGGCTATTCATAATGGGGATAAGTGTTTTGCCGAGTGGTGTAAGCCGATATTCCACCTTTGGCGGAATTACAGGATACACAATGCGCTCAACCAAGCCATCATGTTCTAATTGGCGCAATGTTTGTGCCAACATCTTATGGGTGATGCCCGCCACAATTTGCTTGAGTTCTCCATAACGATATGTCCCGTCTGAAAGGGCATGAAGCAATAACACCGTCCATTTATCGCCAATGAGTTCTAAGGTTTGCCGTGTGGAGCAATCTTGGTCTAGGATATGAAAATTTCTTTTTGGCATATTTTTCCTCACGAATTGATACTTTCCTAAAGGAGAGTATAGCACTTTTTAGTGCATACTTCCCACTACAGATTATATCATGCTACGCTATCCTCATATCTGTGATAATGAATAAAGGAACGGACGATGACCACTTTAATTGATGAAGCAGTAGATGTAGAAGCCATCACCGCCACCGCACTCGATTATGCCGAAGGCGCTTATACAGGCGATGGTGCGCGGATGGAACGGGCATTACATGGGCAATTGGCAAAACGCATGGTGATGACAGGGGCAGATGGTAAAAGCCGATTGGTGCAAATGAGCGCATTAGAATTGATGCAATATGCGCGGGATGGGCATGGACTACAACCAGAAAATAATCGCCAACGGGATATTCAGATTTTGGACATTTTTCAAAATGTGGCGAATGTTCGCCTAGAGATGAATGATTGGATAGACTATCTGCAACTAGCGCGTTGGAATGGGCGCTGGGTCATCGTCAATGTGTTATGGGAATTAAAAGCGAGATAATCATGAATGTAGCAGATGCAATCAAAACCAAACGGGCGATTCGCCTATTCACAGAAGAACCTGTCCCAGAAGAAACCCTACTCGCCATTTTAGACGCAGGGCGACGCTCACAGAGTAGTAAAAATAGCCAACCATGGCAATTTGTGGTGGTGCGTCAACGCGAAACCTTGCAAGCATTGAGCAAAACAGGCGATTATGCGGGGCATTTGGCGGGTGCGGCTTTTGCACTCGCTATCGTCAGCCAAAGTGAGCATTTATGGAATATGTTCGATTTGGGGCAAGTATCCGCCTATGTGCAATTGGCGGCGTGGGAATTGGGGATTGGGTCGTGCATTGCCGCTGTTTATCGCCAAGATGTGGCAAAAAGCATTTTGAGCATCCCCGATGATTATAGCCTACATGTCATTTTATCATTTGGCTACCCCTCACCAGAGCATGTGGTCGCCAAAATGGGCGGGCGCAACCCCTTAACCGAAATTACCCATTGGGAAAAATGGTAGATATGCTAGTAAGGGCTTGCCATGGCAAGCCCC
>JANRKU010000122.1:0-16873 GCA_033763335.1 bacterium | reverse complement strand
TGGTTGGCTGAACCGTTTTCGACGATTGAGTAAAGATTTTGAACAACGACCTAAGATGGCTGAAAGTTTTGTCTATCTGTCTATGATTCATCTTATGCTCAACCGTTTAACTCGTTAGTTTTATTTTAACAAACACGCTCTAATAGCTGAGTATTGATTATGGGTAGATATAAAGTCTGCCCATTTTTTATAAATTAAAATTAAATTATTTTTGACGCTATCGGGATAAGCATATACAATGAAAAAAATATCATGAGGTGTGCAGTATCATTAATGCTAACTCATTTTATTGACAAGTATGTATTTTTATGTACAATTAAACACACAGAACAAATATGCTTTTAGGGTATTGGTTATGCACTTGACAGAACAACATATTATTAAACGAGATGACCCACGTTTTTCTGTCTTGGATAATGCCTGTTTTCTGTCTAAAAATCTGTATAACGCAGGTCTGTATGAAATGCGCCAACATTTTTTCGCCACAGATAAATCTTATTCCTATTCAGAATTAGATAAATTAATGCAATCTAACCCTGATTATCGTGCTTTGCCCAGCAAGGTGTCGCAACAAATCTTGAGCCAAGTTTGTGAGGCGTGGAGCAACCATTGGGCAAGTCGGCGGAAATTCAAGCAAGATGTTACAGGCTATAAAGGCAAACCTCGCCTACCGCATTATAAAGATAAAACCAATGGGCGCAACCAATTGATTTATACTGACCAAGCCATTAGCAAACGCGCATTAGCGAAGAAAGGAGAAATTGTCCCTTCAAAACTCGGTATCTCGGTCAAAACTGACAAAACTGAGATTGACCAAGTGAGAATCATCCCAAAAAAGACACATTATGTTGTCGAAATTGTGTACTCCATCGAAATGCAAATCGCATCACCTGACCCCAATCGCATTGCATCTATAGATTTAGGTGTGGATAACTTAGCGACTGTAACTACAAACCAACCGAATGTGAATCCGCTTCTGGTTAACGGCAGACCGCTCAAAAGTATCAACCAATTCTATAATAAACGCATGGCAGACCTGAGAAGTAGACTCCCTAAAGGACATTATTATTCCGCCCAGATGGGTAGGTTGACCGATAAACGCAACAATTGCATTAAGACACGGATGCACAAAGACAGCCTACGAATCGTCCAATTTTTAGAACAGCACAAAATTGGCATACTGGTCATTGGCAAAAATGATGGATGGAAGCAAGAAGTGGAACTGGGAAAAGTTAATAATCAGCACTTCGTTCAAATCCCTCATGCCCAATTCGTTGCGATGCTGACCTACAAGGCACAGATGAGAGGCATTGAAGTCATCTTTGTGAATGAGAGTTACACCTCAAAATGTAGTTTTTTGGATGATGAGCCTGTGAAGAAACACAAAGAATACAAAGGCAGGCGAATTCACAGAGGACTATTTCAAGCCAGTGATGGAAAACTGATTCAGGCGGATGTTAATGGGGCGTTGAATATTATGAAAAAAGCACTCCCGAATGCGTTTGCAAACGGGATAGAGGCATTGGTAGTGATGCCTGAGCGGGTGACACTGGCTGAGCCGAGAGGTAAAAAGCAGTATAAACGCCGTCAAATGAGTGGCGTGTATATCAATGTACATAAAACTTGATACTATGACTTTCCCAGAGATTATTGAGGCAGTTACTCAGTTATCTAATGATGAATTAGCGCAATTACAACAGGTTATTTATACCAAACAAGCAGATGCTATTCCAGATTTATCACTTTTTGAGACTTTCTCAAATGACCAATTATGGGATGTGATTCGTCAGCCATTTAATGCTGTCCAAAACATTCGCCTTCATCAATTGACAGACCAAAATCAGATGGGTAAAGAATTAACCCATACAGAACAACAAGAGGTTAATCAACTCATCCAAGCCTATGATAGATTTATCCTCATTCGGTCAATGGCAATGGTCACACTACAAAAGCGTGGTGTAGATGTGATGATTAGTGAAATGGCACCCTCCGTCTAAAGTAGAATAATAATAGGGATACAACATGAGGTCATATCCCTATAAACAGTCTATTTCAACGGATTTTGCCACTTTTCAACCGTAATTGGTTGCAAAATACTGCTGATTTGGTCGCGTTGGCTCTCTAACCATGATGGCAAGCGCAACGATTCCCCCAATGTTTCGACAGGTTCATCCACCAAGAAGCCGGGTCCCATTGTTGCCAATTCCACGATATGACCGTCTGGGTCGTGGGTATAGATGCTCTTGAAATATTGCCTATCCATAATTTGCGAGACACGATACCCCGCTTTGGTCAGCCGTTTTTGATAATCCCGTTGCACATCTTCATTTTCCACCGCAAAAGCGAAATGATGCGTCATGCCGATGCCGACTTCGGCATAGCGGGTCGTTTTGAGGTCGCGCTCAAAATAGGTGATGAGCGACCCGGGTTTGCCACCATCTACGCCCCAATACCAATGTGCCGATTTGGGGTCATCGAAGTTGCTGGTCATCTTCACGCGCTTCATGCCCAAAATATCGGTATAAAAGGCATGGGTACTGCGGATATTTGATGCAATCGCGGTGATGTGGTGCATCCCGTCCATGAGTGCCATATCGGGGGTGATGAATGGGACGGGTTCATGCCACATGCGCCCTGCGATTGCCGCTTCGTCACGATTGGCAATCATCATTGCTTCGGGCGGATTTTGATGGACTGTGCCGATGCTCTCTGCGGGTTCATCCATCGTCCAACCGGGTCCATCGGTGGCAATCTCCAAATTTACGCCATCGGGGTCTTGGAAATAGAGTGATTTGAAGTAATGGCGGTCATAAATGCCCTTGGTGGGGATGTTCATATCGTGTAAACGGCGCTTCCATTTGAGCAGGGCGGTCTCATCTTTGACGCGCATGGCGAAATGATGCGTGCCACCCACACCATGCTTGCCTTTTGGTGCGTGCGCCCACTCAAAAAAGGTGATGGCAGTACCGGGCTTGCCTGTTTCATCGCCAAAATAGATATGATAACTACTAGGGTCATCGTAGTTGATGGTACGCTTAATCAACCGTTGACCCAATACCTTTGTATAAAATTCGGCGGTACGTTGTGCATTGGAACTCACCAATGTGATGTGATGGATACCCAAGATAGACATGATTTTCTCCTCCGAGATAAAGTTTGTCTGATTTATACCATATAGAGTCATTCATGACCACTTTTCTTTCATCAAAAAACGGACTACAGTCCGTTTTTAATATATTTCTGATATTTGAGAGATGCAAGTCGGTTTTTAAATACATTGTGGCTGATATACGACCCTAGCGGGTCTAGTACAGCCATTACACCACGTAAACAAGTAGAGGTGTAATGGCTGACTAGCCGAAGGTGTATGTCAGCCACTGATAAAAAAGCTACTAACAACCATTATCATGACCTTATGGGTTATGAAGGTTGAATTAGTCGTAATTACCCCATCAATTCTTGATAGAGCTTGTGCGTTTCTTCTGAGAAACTATGATTTTGTTGGCGGAAAATATCGCTCAGGCGTTGATAATGGGATGCGATTTCGCTTCTACGTCCCAATTTGGCATAGAGGCGCATGAGGTCACGGTGATAATCTTCATTGTGAATATCGAGGTTAATCCCCTTATTGAGGAGCATTAGGGCTTCGTCCTCGCGCTTGGTATCACTATAGACGACCACAAGATTGCGAATGGCTTCGGCAAATCCGACCTTAAATTCTTTACGGCGTTGCAAAATCCAATCTTCTGTGTGGTCATATAAAAATGGGGCGCGGTGGATTTCGACAGCGCGTTCCCATGCTTTTATTTGTTCTTTGGTATCGGTGCTGGTTCTGCCGATGAGGAGCATGTGGGAAAATTCTATGACATCATAATAGAGGGGGAGTTCCCAATTGATGTGGTAGTAGCTTTCATCATGCACCAACGCATCATATTCCATCGCCTTGTGGAGGCGACGTTTTGTCACATGGAATACATTCACAGCTTGGTCTTCATCCAACCCAGGCCAGAATGACCGACAAATCTCTGAACGTGTGACCAATGCGCGGTCTAGGGTGAAGAAAAAGAGCAAGCGGGGGAGGTGTCCTTCCCAGCCGTCAATTTTACGATTTTGGATGACCACATCGCCGCGGCTCAATGCAGAAATTTCGATGCCATTGACCCCGCGTTGGTTATGGATGCTATAAAAATCGTTCATCACCAAGTCAGAATCACGCAACATGGTGGCGCGTCCGTGTGCAATCATCGCCGCCCATGGCAAGCGGGGGAGGGTGCGGCTATTGATGATTAAGCGGATATTATCTGGTAAAACTGCCGACAATTTTTCTACAAAAATTTGGACTTCATCGGCGCGGTCGCTACGGTCATATTCATCTAAAATCAGAAAAAAATCGTCTTGAATAATTTCTGCTAAGTCTTGGGCAAAGGTGCTGACAACGGTATCGGTAGATTCATAGGCATTTTCATATAGACTTTGGGGTAACATATAGGTATGTCGCCCAAAAAGTGGATAATAATCTGCGATATGACGGGTGAGGCTATTGACAAAGGTCTGAAGGGTAATATCATCGAGACTAAGTGCATAAGATAACGCACGATGCTGTTTGCTACCCATTAATTTCGCCATCAATACAGTACGCAATTTGCTTTCTGGATGGAGTAGAATGAGTTTGGCATTTGGCGCATGATTGAGAAAATTTTGATAGGAAGAATCGAGTGCTTCTTTTAAGTTCATAAGGCTTTTCCTTAACAAAATACAGAACACAATTCTATTTTAACATATTACAAGAATTTTTGTAGTGTACCATATCAGTACAATTAGGAATGATACAATGACTACACAAACGACATTCAAACCACACCGTCCACTTGGGTTAACATTAGCCATTTTGGCGGGGGTGTTATTTTATTCAATCATCCCACTTTTTGTTACAGGGCAATTTTTACTGGTAGAGGCTCATTTTAATAATATGGAGTCGCAATGGACATTTGGCGAGGAAACGGTCAATGAAATTGCGCGTGGGGGCGATTTGACAGGTGGTATCACCCGTTTTGACATGATTGTTCAATCATTGTTGGCGCTGACCTTTATGGGAATTGCCTTTTTTGCATGGCGCGGAAAACCCAAAGTTATGCGCCATATTTTTACATGGTCGGTTATCCTCATATCGGCAGTGACGCTGTTTGTCGTTGTTTTTCCAACTCCATCGGCGGGGTTAAGTGGTGGGTCATTGGATAATTTGGGAAAATTATTGCAACCGAGTATTTTGGCATTTTATGTGTTGTTGCCATTGTATGTGGTGTGGTATTTGAATCGAGCGCCAGCGCGGGCATTTTATCGGGGATATTATCTGCCAGAAGAACTCGATGCGTTGCAAGAGATGATGGATAGCTAATTAAATGGGCAAGGGCGCAACACTGTGCGCCCTTACTAACATTATTTTTTTGTTGTTTCCATTTCTAGGCGTATCAATTCACGGCGTAAGGTTTTTCCGACTGCCGTTTTGGGCAATTCGGGGATAAAACTGATACGGCGCGGGATTTCATATTGTGCCAGATATTTTTCGCAATGGGCGATAATTTCTGCTTCGGTGAGCAGCATATCGGGTTTGATGACAATCCATGCCTTTAGCGCCTCTTGTCCCACTTTTTCGGGATGTGGAATCGCCGCCACACCAACTTCTAACACTGATGGATGGTCTTTAATCACTTTTTCGATGTTGGCAGGATACACATTAAAGCCACCGATGAGCGCCATATCCTTTTTGCGGTCTACGAGATAAAAATAGCCATCTTCATCCATATAGGCAATATCGCCCGTATAGAGCCATGTTTTGCCATCGAGTTCTCGCAAGGTATTGGCTGTTTCGGTGGGAAGGTTGTAGTAGCCGGTCATCATATTGATGCAGTGGATGATGAGTTCACCCGGTTCTCCGATTGGCATGGGTGTAACCCCATCATCGAGGCTGACAATCCGTACATCCACATCGGGGAAGGGCAACCCAACCGAATTAATTTTATTTGCCCCCACAACGGGGTTGGAATGGCACGCGACTAAAATTTCGCTCATGCCAAAGCCTTCGGCAATTTGGCTACCACTTTTTGCCTCAAATGACCGTTTGGTCTCTGGGGGCAATGGGGCAGACCCACTCGAATTGAATGTGAATGATTTTAGGCTGACCTCGCCAGATTGTATCTTTTTATGATTGTTGACGGCGTTGAATAGGGCAGGTACGCCTAAAAACACATTAGGTTCATAGTGTTCGATGACCTCTACCACCTCATCCACATCACGCGGATTTGGCACGAGGACAATTTTTCCGCCAGCCGATACCGATTGGGTGAGCAATGCCACCAGCCCATAGGCATGGAACATCGGAATTGCGCCCAAAAACGACATATCTTCCATTTTGACAGGGAAAATGCCTTCGGTCATGCCTGTCCATTTTTGGATTTGATAGGTATTGGTCACAAGGGCGCGGTGGGTAGACATTGCCCCCTTCGATACACCTGTTGTCCCGCCTGTATATTGAAAAACGGCGATGTCATCTGCCGAAACGGGGATAGTGACCTTTTTTCCTTCATATTGAGTTAGGACATCCATAAAGCGCATATCGCCTTGTGCCACAGTGACTGCATGACCATCTTTTTTTTCTTTGGCGATGGTGAATAGCAACCTTGCCATTGGGGGCAAATAATCTTTGATATTGGCGACAATCACTTTTTCGACTTTGGTCTTGGCTTGGAAGTCTTTTATCATGTTGTAGAACAGGCTTAGGCAGATGACAATCTTCGCCTCACAGTCGTTAATTTGATATTCCATTTTTGCTGGCGGATAGCTGGGGTTGGTTGCGGCAACAATGCCCCCCGCCTTCAAGACACCATAATATGCAATAGCAAAGGCGGTACAATTGGGCAAGACAATGGCGACAGTTTCGCCTTTCTTTAAGCCCATATCCACCAATGCCGCGGCAAGGGCATCTGAGGTGCTATCTAATTGCTTATAGGTCAAATACGCCGATAACCGCCCCAAAAGGGGCAGTTTGGCGGTGGTGATGAGTGCAATATCATTGGGTTGTCGTTGTGCAGTCCGTGTCAAAAAATCTTGTAGGGCATGTTCGGGATATGGCAACATGCTGGCTGGCACATGCGCGTCATAGTTTTTTGTCCAAGGACGCGCATCATACGGATTTTTGGCAGTCGTCTGGCTAGTCATGATTTATTTCTTCTCACGGGTTTGTAATTCCATCATGACGAGTTCACGGCGTAACGTTTTGCCAACAGTGGTTTTTGGCAATTCCGTGATGAAACTAATGCGGCGTGGTACTTCGTATGGTGCGAGATGCGCTTCGCAGTGTTTGATAATATCGGCTTCGGTGGCAGATGTATTGGGCTTGAGGACGACCCATGCCTTGAGTGCTTCTTGACCTTCTTTTTCGGGATGTGGCACAGCGGCGACACCGACCTCTAATACGGCGGGATAATCTTTAATGACTTTTTCCACATTATTGGGGTACACATTAAAGCCACCGATGAGCGCCATATCCTTTTTGCGGTCTACGATGAAGAAATAGCCATCTTCATCCATATAGGCAATATCACCCGTGTGCATCCATCGCTTTCCATCGTGTTCGCTGATGACATTGGCGGTTTCGGTGGGCATATTATGATAGCCAACCATCACATTGGGAGAAGAGATGATAAGTTCACCCGGTTCGCCAATATTGAGGGGGGTTTTGCCATCATCCAAACTGACAATACGCGCATCCACATCGGGTAAGGGTAAGCCAATAGAGCCTTCTTTATTGACACCCATGACAGGATTCACATGGGTGGCAGTGGGACATTCGCTCATGCCAAAGCCTTCGAGCAATTTTCCGCCACTGATGGCTTCAAATTCGCGTTTGGTGGCGGGGGGCAGTGGTGCAGACCCACTCACACATAAACGGATAGATTTGAGGCTTAATTTGCCCGATAATACATCGGCATTTTGGCAGAGGGCGTTATACAGGGCTGGGACACCATGAAATAAAGTGGGTTTATAGTGATTGACGACTTCTGCCACTTCTGGGATATCACGCGGATTTGCCACCAGAATAATGCGACACCCCTTCATGACACCTGTGCTGAGGACGGCGACCATCCCGAACACATGGAACATGGGGATTGCGCCGAGCATGACTTCTTTTTCGCCCGGAATGCCTTCTACAGAGAGGAATGAATCTTGTTGCAACACATTGGCGACTAAGGCGCGATGGGTAGATACGGCGGCTTTAGCGACACCTGTCGTCCCACCTGTATATTGGAATAGACACAAATCATCGGGGGTGACTGCTACTGTGGATTTTTGACCCGCATATTGCACCAAAACATCCTTAAACCACACATCACCGTCTTTTAGGGCGGCGACAAAATGCCCGTCTTTTTTCTCTTTGGCAATCGTAAAGAGCAATTTTGCGAGTGAGGGCAAATATTCTTTGATATTGGCGACAATCACTTTTTTGACTTTGGTTTTAGATTGCACGCGCTTCACTTGCTCATAATACAGTGATAGGCAGATGACAATTTCGGCATCACAGTCGTTGATTTGATACGCCATTTTGTCATCGGGGTAGGTGGGGTTGGTGGCGGCGACCACGCCACCCGCTTTTAGGATGGCATAAAAACTGATGCAAAACGCAACGGCATTGGGCATGACGATGGCGACTCTATCGCCCTTCTTTAAGCCCATATCAATGAGTGCGGCGGCTAACGCATCGGAGTAACGGTCTAATTCTGCAAAGGTGACAGATTTATCTAACCGACCAACCAGGGGAAGGTGGGCGCTAGTGACCAAAGAGACGCTATTGGGTACACGGCTGGCGGTTTGTTTTAATAAATCTTGTAGGGTAATGTTTGGATATTGGATGGTAGCTTTGGCATTTTTATCGTAACTTTTAGTCCACGGACGGTCGGTATATGTGACCATTAAAAAATTCTCCTTTAAGCGAATATTTATGAATTTTGTTACAGATTATAGACGGTACATGAACAGTGGGCAAGTAAATTAGTTATTTTTGACAAACTACTTAATATGCCTTAAGGTAAGGGCGCAACATGTTACACTTTTATGACATATCGTTATTGTCTGGGGTGTGCCAATCCCGCCAAATTTGTGGGATTTTTGCGATTTGTCCCGCTTTGGTGATGCAAATATGCTTGGTTTGGGCGGTGGCGAGGATTTCACCTGTGAGTGTATCTACAACCGTATAGGCAAAGGTCATACCCCTGCTTTTCATCTCGGCTATCCATGTATTGACGGTGATAGATTGCTCATAACGGGCGGGTTTGATATGGCGGATATGCACCTCTGTGACCAGCAGAAAAAATCCAGTCGCCTCAAATTGGCTATAGGGAAATCCGCGTTGACGGGCATATTCGCTCCGTCCTTCTTCCAAATAGGTGATGTAATTTTTATGATGCACAATGCCCATTGGGTCAGTTTCGGCATAGCGCACGGTGAAAGTGCTTGGGATAGTGAGGATAGACATAAATTTGCTTTCAGTAATGTTGTTACAGCAAATATGATAATTAAACATCACAAGTATTGTATAATCATCATAAATATTTGCGATAGGGATTTTCTTGATGCGAAAAAATCCATTGATAGTGAAAGGCACATCCACATGACCACCCATAAACAGACCACAGGCAAGTTAGGCGAGTCGTTGGCGGTGGATTATCTGCAAAAAAATGGGTATCGCATCATCACCACCAATTGGCGGTGTAAATGGGGTGAAATTGATATTGTTGCCTATGATGGTCAAGTGGTGGTGTTTATTGAGGTCAAAACACGCCATTCAGCGAATACTGAATCGGCATTTGAAAATATGACACCCGCTAAAATGCGTAAATTTATCCGTAGTGCCTATACCTATGCCGATAAGAATCAGATTTTAACATGGCGCATAGATGCGATTGCTATCGCATTGAATAGGTCTTCATCTCCCATCATTGAGCATGTGCAAAATGCCTTTACAGACTGAAAAAATCCCCTTAATCGTCATTCTTGGACCAACTGCATCGGGCAAAACGGGGTTAGCCATCCATATCGCACAAACGATAGGCGGGGAAATCATCGGTGCAGATAGCCGACAAATTTATAAATATATGGATATTGGCACCGCCAAACCCTCCATCGCTGAACAAGCCCAAGCCGTTCATCACATGATAGACATTATTAACCCAGATGACCCATTCCCTGTGGCGCAATATCAGGCGATGGTGACACACCATATTGCTCAAATTCATGGACGGGGCAAAATCCCCATGCTGGTGGGGGGGACAGGGCAATATATCACGGTGGTGACAGAGGGGTGGTCATTTCCAGATGTGCCACCAGACCATGATTTGCGACAGGAATTAGAAGATTATGCCAAAACACACGGCGCACAAGCCTTATATGACCGATTATTGGTTATAGACCCCGAAATTGCCAAAATTGTGCATCCCAACAATGTGCGCCGTGTGGTGCGCTATTTGGAGGTGTGTATTATTACGGGCGAAAAAATGAGCGACTTGCAACGCAAAAAGCCCCCGCCATATCGCATTTTGGAACTCGGACTGACCGGAGAACGTCATCATTTATATGAACGGGCAGATAAGCGCGTAGACATGATGATGGATGCGGGTTTTTTGGATGAAGTGCGAAAATTGCTGGATATGGGGTATTCCCGCCGATTGCCATCCATGAGTGGCTTGGGATATTCGCATTTGGCACACCATTTGTTGGATGGTGCTTCGTTGGATGAGGTTATGCAACAGACCAAATATGATACGCATGAATTTATTCGCAGACAGCAAACATGGTTCAAGGGTCACGATAATGGAATTTTGTGGCATAATGTTAACGAATATAATCGTTCACACATAACGGCGCATGTACAAGCATGGTTAGGGCAATAGGCGATGCAATTATTTAGAAATCGGCGCGATAACCCCAATGTTTTGGTGGCGGTAGTCCTTTTATTTTTGTTGGTGATATTTGCGGGTCCCAGCAATTTGCCTCGTTTACTCTCTAGTGTGTTGCCATTTGCCGATGAAGGGGTGGCATGTGAGCGGTTGCGTGATGGGACAAACCGCGCCTATCATCAATCGTTATTGGGGCGGGTGGTGAATCAGCTTGATGAAACCCCTATCAGCCTGACAATACGCACATCTGCCTTAAATGAACAATCCACGACTATTTCGGTAACGGTGGTTATCACCAATCGCACCGTTGCACCTGTGCCGTTACTTATCACACCCGGTCAATTTATCCTTGCACCAGAACAGCCTGTGAGTGGGTTGGGGATTACGCTGAATACGACTTCTCCTGTGCCATTTACGGGCGAAAACGCGACTAGTTATCAAGAGTCACGTATCCGTTTGTTGGGTCCGCGCCAACGGTGTGTGCATCGGGTGACGTATGAACTCGCCAATCGTCCCCCCGCATTACTTGGCTTGACACCTGAATCGAGTATCAAAGCCTTTTATCGCAATACGTTTGTGGGGACGGTGGCAATTCCCAATAATCCCGCCCAATATGTTGCGCCACCGGCGTATAATGACCAAGGGTTATGGGTGGGAATTATTGAATCTGATGTCCAAAAAATTGGCGTTGATAATTAAGAGACAAATATCCGTTATAATGATGAATAATTGGTTTGCATGAAGCCTAAAGAGGGTGTTGCAGATGTCGAATGAAAAAAATGATAAACCTGTTTTAGTGATGATAGAAGGAAACATGCTTCATCACCAGTGGTTGATGGATAAAGACTCCATCACCATCGGGCGCGATGATGTGTGTGATGTGGTTATTCCAGAGCGAAAAATTTCGCGCCAGCATGTGCGGATTTATCGCCAACACAGCGACTTTTTTATTGAAGATTTGAATAGTAGTAATGGCACATGGGTAAATGGCAAAAAATTAGAAGGCACGAGTCCGCTTTTTGATGGTGATGAAATTAATTTGTCTGGAGAGGCGAGTTTGCGCTTCTTTGGACCCGATACCACCATCACCTTGCCATCGCCTGTACCAATTCATATTGGTGGACGCTTGCGTTTAGACCGTGAGGCACGCCGTGTTTTTATTGGGGATAAAGAGATAGACCCGCCCCTCAGTTTGCCTCAATATCGGTTGTTGGAATTGCTTTATATCAGTGGTGGTAATGTCTGCACCCGTGATGCTGTCATTGAGACGGTGTGGCCCGATGTGATGGGGGATGGGGTGAGCGAACAAGCCATTGATGCCCTTGTGCGCCGTCTGCGAGACCGCCTGACAGAATATGACGAAGAAACCCAATATATTCATACCGTGCGCGGGCATGGCTTTCGATTTGTGAACTCGGCGGAGGAAGCATGACTTGGGTCATTGACCAGAAATCACTCAAATTTGGCAATATTTCGTTAATCGAATCACTAGATACCACTGTTTTCACGTCTATCACAGACCCCACCAATACAGGGGTCTTTTTGCATATCAAACTTGATGCACCTGTCTTTCGGCTGACACTGCCGATTGGCAATTTTATCGGTGAACGGTTTTCTGGATTACACCGCTATGAACCCTTTTGGGTAAAGCCACAAGTGACCGATAAAGCAGGAAGTGTGAATCCAGAGACCCAAGTGTTGATGGTTCAATTGCCAGATAAGCAGGTGGCGCTGATTGTTCCGCTCATCGCCCCCAACGCCCGTTTTTGTGTGCAGGGCGGGGGAGATAATCGGCTGGATTTGGTGATTGATACGGGCGACCCAGAGACCTTATTTACAGAAGGGGTTGCCCTTTATATTGCCATTTCTGATGACCCATATACCCTCATGCCCAACGCGGCGCGTGTGGTGATGAATCACCTCAAGACAGGGCGTTTACGCACAGAAAAACCCCTCCCTGCGTTCATTGACCAATTTGGATGGTGTACATGGGATGCGTTTTATCGGGAAGTATCGCATGAAAAAGTCCGTGAGGGTTTACAAAGTTTTGTGGATGGTGGTGTTACACCTAAATTTTTGATTTTGGATGATGGCTGGCAATCGGTAGAAGAAAATCGGCTAACAGCTTTTCCTGCCAATGAAAAATTCCCCGATGGCATTGGTGGGACGGTTCAGATGGCAAAAGGTGAATTTGGGTTATCTACCGTGTTTGTATGGCACGCGCTACTCGGTTATTGGCGCGGTGTTCATCCAGAAAAAATGAACGCCTATCAATTGGCATTGGTCAAAGATGATTTCCACGAAGGTATTTTGCATTACATCCCCAATATGAATGAATGGGAAGGTGGGGATTTGTATCGCCCTACTGCCGATTCGATTCATAATTTTTATCATGATTATCATCGCTATTTGCGCTTGCAGGGCGTGGATGGTGTCAAAGTGGATAATCAATCGCGGTTAGATGGTTTATCGGCTGGTGGGGGTGGGCGTGTCGCGCTCATGCACCGCTATCACGAGGCACTAGAAGGCTCGACCAATGTGCATTTTAATGGCAATCTGATTAATTGTATGTCGTGTGCCAATGAGATGATTTATGGCGCGTTGGGGTCGAATATTATCCGTTCATCCATAGATTTTTGGCCCGATAGACCTGCTACACATGGCGAACACTTATATACCAATGCCATGTTCGGTATGTGGTTTGGTGAATTTTTGCACCCCGATTGGGATATGTTCCAGAGCGCACACCCTGTCGGTGGATTTCATGCGGCGGGACGGGCAGTGAGTGGTAGCCCCATTTATGTATCCGATAAGCCCGATGCCCATAATTTTGACCTGCTCAAAAAATTGGTTTTGGCGGATGGGCGGGTATTACGCCCCATAGATATTGGCAGACCAACACCCGATTGTTTATTTCATGACCCCACCCAAGAAGATGTGTTGCTCAAAATTTATAACCGCAATGCAATCGGGGCGGTGTTGGGTGTATTTAATGCCAAGCATGAGGGGGATGCCATAAAAGGGCATGTGTCGCTTGCCGATATTCCCAATATGCCAGATGACCTATCATTGGTGTATACCTATAGCACAGGCGATATGCAATTTTTGGCAGAAGATGGCGCATTGGACGTTTCATTAGCACCGCTTGGGTATGATATTTTGACGATTATCCCTATCAAACAGGGTATTGCACCAATCGGCTTGGTGGAGATGTTCAATAGTGCAGGGGCAATTACCGCCTATCATTGGCATAAAAATAGCTGTCGCCTTGATGTGCGTGGGCAAGGCAAATTTGTGATTTACGCGCAAAACGCCCCATCCGACATGACCTATAACGGCAATCCATTGGTCTATGGCTATGATAAAAACACCATGCTCATCACCTTCGATTTGGCGGGTGATGGTGTGATTGAATTAACGGTTTGATAGTGCTGATTTTCACCCGTGAGGGCGCGATAATTTTCAATATGGTGTATAAAGCCCGTAGTGGCATGATATATTATGCCACTACACACCAAAAATAGGCACGCTTTGTAAGGGCGAACTACCATCTTTTTGTATGTCCGCCACCAATAAAACAGAAAAAAATTAGTTTTGGAGGACTATTTTAACATGACCCATACGACCCGTTTTCATTACCGTACCTGTAACCTCTGTGAAGCCATGTGTGGCATTGAAGTGCATCATCATGGTGATACCATCACCGCCATCAAAGGCGATATGGATGACCCGTTTAGCGAAGGGCATATCTGCCCCAAAGCCACCGCCCTAGAAGATGTGTATCACGATAAAAATCGCCTTAAGCACCCTGTCAAACGGACAGAAAATGGCTGGGAAGAAATTTCTTGGGAACAGGCTTTTGATGAAGTGACCGATAATTTGTTGCGAATTCAGGCACAACATGGCAATAATGCGGTGGGGGTGTATTTGGGCAATCCCAATTCGCATAATGCGGGGAGCATCATTTATGCCCCTGCGTTTATACGCGCACTCAAGACGAAAAATCGGTTTTCTGCCACATCAGTAGACCAATTGCCCCATCACTTTGCCTCATATTTTATGTATGGGCATCAATTATTGTTGCCGATTCCTGATGTTGACCATACCGACTATTTTTTGATGTTGGGCGCGAATCCATTGGCATCTAATGGCAGTTTGATGACGGCGGGCGGGATTGAACGGCGCTTAAAGACCATGAAAAAACGTGGCGGAAAATTAATCGTCCTTGACCCACGCAAAACAGAAACGGCAAAATTGGCAGATGAACATCACTTTATCAAACCCGCCGCCGATGTGTTTTTCTTGTTGGCGATGGTGAATGTGATTTTTAGCGATGATTTGGTGCAATTGGGGCATCTCGCGCCGATGATTGATGAGGCACAGTTGCATCTTTTACGCGAGGCTGTAGCAGATTTTACCCCAGAAAATACCGCATCACAGACAGGCATATCGGCAGAGGCATTACGGCGCATCGCCCATGATTTTGCATCCGCCGAAAAAGCCGTGTGTTATGGGCGGGTGGGACTTTCGATGCAATCCTTTGGCGGATTATGCCAATGGCTGATTAATGCCGTGAACATCCTCACGGGCAATTTGGATAGTGTGGGCGGGTCAATGTTCACCCAACCCGCATTTGATGTGGTGGGATTCACAACGATGTTGGGGCAAACAGGCAGTTATGACCGTTGGCGCAGTCGGGTGCGCGGATTGCCAGAATTTGGCGGTGAATTGCCTGTATCCGTTTTGGCAGAAGAAATCCTCACCGAAGGCGAAGGGCAGATGAAGGCATTGGTGACGGTAGCGGGGAATCCTGTCCTCTCCACACCCAATGGCACACAACTGGAAAAGGCGCTGGAATCACTCGATTATATGGTGGCTGTGGATATTTATATCAACGAGACATCACGCCACGCCAATATTATTTTGCCTTCTACCACAGGACTGGAAACAGAGCATTATGACGCGGTATTCCATGTGCTGGCGGTACGCAATAGCGCCAAATATTCTTATCCGATGGTTGAGGTTGAAGATGACCGCCGTCATGATTGGCAAATTTTTCAATCATTAGCCAACCTGTTAGATATAAAACGTGGCGCAAAAGCCCCTAATCGCAAAGATTATTTACGGCGTATGTCATTGGGGCAATTGCTCGATTTTGGTATCCGTATGGGACCGTATGGACTAAATGGTGGCAGAAAAAACCGCGAAGATGGTCTGACACTCAAACGCCTCAAAGCCCAACCACATGGCGTAGATTTGGGGGCATTGCAACCGTGCCTAAAAGACCGACTTGTCACGGCTAATCGCAAAATTGCCGTCACCCATGACCACTTTTTAGCCGATTTACCTCGCGCCAAAGCCGTTATGACGGCACCCCTTAATGGTCATGACTTATTGCTGATTGGCAGACGGCATGTACGGAGCAATAATAGCTGGATGCACAATAGTGAACGGCTAGTGAAGGGGAAAAATCGGTGTACACTGATGATTAACCCGCATGATGCCCATGCACGCGGTATCGGTGATGGCTCAATCGTGATGGTGGAATCACGGGTGGGGAAGGTCGAAATTCCCGCAGAAGTGACGGCAGATATTATGCAAGGTGTGGTGAGTATTCCACACGGATTTGGTCATACACGGGATGGTGTTCAATTGGATGTCGCTACCCAATCGCAATATGCAGGGGTGAGTATTAATGATTTGACCGATGATAAAGCCATAGACCCCATGACGGGCAATGCGGCTTTTAGTGCTACACCTGTACAGGTTGCTTGTAAATAAATGAGCATAACAGTCGCTATTCTCGCTGGTGGAAAAAGTTCCCGTATGGGGACAGATAAAGCATGGGTGACATTGGGTGGACATCCACTCATTCATCATCTGTTGTTTGCCATCCAAAAAGCAGGGTTTAGCGACATTTTTTT
>JANRKU010000121.1:0-10834 GCA_033763335.1 bacterium | reverse complement strand
ATTCAATATACCCAAGAACGCCGTACTTTTGGCAAGCCATTGATTGCTAACCAGTGGATACAATTCAAACTGAGCGAATTGCTCACCGAGGTCGAAGCCGCCCGTCAATTGAATTATTATTGTGCCAGTTTGGTCGAATCTGGGGCAGATAATATGCAAGTAACCAAAATCGCCTCTATGTGCAAACTCAAGGCGGGGCGTTTGATGCGTGAAGTGGCAGATACCTGCCTGCAATTTTATGGTGGCATGGGCTACATGGAAGAAACCCCCATCTCACGGTATTTCCGCGATGCACGCCTAACCTCTATCGGTGGCGGGGCAGATGAAGTGATGATGGGCATTATCGCCAAAATGGAAAATATGAATCCGCGCTAATCGGCGCAAAGGATACCATTTATGTCTCCACAAGAGCTATTAGAACACGCAAAAACCAAAGGCACACCTGTCATAGAGGGGCATCAAGCGACCTTCGTCTGGGAAGGTGAAAAAGCACCCTATTTGCTTGGTGATTTTAATAATTGGGGCAATTGGGGTGAAACACCCACCGAACTCAAAGAACTTGCCCCCAACATTTGGGCAGTTACCATGACATTTGAACCAGATGCCATCATGGAATATGTCTATATGGGCGACCTCACAGACAATAAAACACGGCTATATGACCCATTGAATAAAAAACGCAAATACCCCAATGGGGCAGGCAAATTTAATAATGTGCTATTCATGCCCAAAGCCAAACTGACCAAACTGACCCGTGTGAGCAAAAATGTCCCACGCGGAACTGTCACACATCATGTATTAGAGGGATTAGCAGGCTTTTTTGTGGATAACACCCGTGATGTGTGGCTCTATCAACCCACCACCGATGCACCTGTACCATTGGTCGTCTGTTATGATGGGGCGCAATTCAAAAATTTGGTCAAAGTATTTGAAATTGTAGATAACCTCATCGCTCAAAAGAAAATGCGCCCTGTCGCATTGGCATTGATAGACAGTGGCAAAAAAGCCCGCTTTATTGAATACAATTGCGGAGAAGCCACCCTCGAATTGCTTATGGGGATATTACTCCCACTCGCCAAGCAACACCTTAACCTGATTGATGTTGAAAAACATGCAGGCGCGTATGGCATTATGGGCGCTTCGATGGGCGGACTCATGGCACTCTATACAGGGATGCGCTATCCGCATATTTTTGGGCATGTGATTAGCCAATCAGGAGCATTTCGAGAATTTATTTCCCCAGAAAAATTACTCTATCGGTATTTAATTGATACTTTTGCAACCCCTCCCCCACTCAAAATTTGGATGGATTGTGGCGTGACCGAATGGCTCATCCAAGCCAACCGAGATACCTCGCAATTGCTCAAAGACAAGGGATGGGATGTCACATATCGGGAATTTAATGGCGGGCATACCAACCGCATGTGGGGCAATATGCTCGAACATGCCCTACCGCTCATTTTCCCCTATGAGGAGAAAAAATAATATGACCTATCGTATTGGCTCTGCACAAGGCTATTACGGCGATGATGTCACCCGCGCCCTACCCATGATTACGGGTGGGCATGTAGATGTGGTATGCTTTGAGGCACTCGCAGAACTCACACTCGCCATTTTGCAAAAAGACCGTTTGGGCAATCCAGATAAAGGCTATACATTCGATATTCGCATTATCGCGTCTAGCATCTTACCAGAGGCATTCGCCCGCAAAATCCCCCTTATCACCAATGGGGGCGGATTAAACCCCATCAGCGCCGCCAAAATGGTCTATCAGACCGCACAAAAACTCGGCTTACACGGGCTAAAAATTGCCGCCGTCACGGGCGATGACCTCATGCCTGTGATATTTGATTTACCCGCCAAAGGTGAGCCATTGACCAATTTGGATACTGGTGAAAATCTCGATTTTGAGCAGGGTGGCATGTTGGTCAACGCCAATGTGTATATCGGCGCTCAACCGATTGTCGAGGCGCTCAAAGCAGGGGCAGACATCATCATTACGGGGCGTGTCGCAGACCCATGTTTATATCTTGCGCCACTCATCGCGCATTATGGCTGGGATTGGACAGATTGGGATAAACTCGCCAGTGGCATTGTGTGTGGGCATCTGCTGGAATGTACAGGGCAAGTGGTGGGAGGCAATAGCCTTGCCGTGATAGACACTATCCCCGCCAGTGATTTGCACCGTTTGGGCTACCCCATTGCCCATGTCGAAGCCGATGGCTCATTCATCGTCACCAAAACACCCAACACAGCAGGCATGGTCACAACCGATACCGTCAAAGAGCAATTGATATACGAAATCCACGACCCCGCCAATTACCTCACACCCGATGTCGTGGCAAATTTCACCACGCTAAAATTAGAGCAAATTGGTGAAAATCAGGTCAAAGTCAGTGGGGTAACAGGCAAACCACGTCCAGAAAAACTCAAATTGGTCATGGGGCGCTTGGAGGGGTATATGC
Source organism: bacterium (assembly GCA_033763335.1). GTDB lineage: Bacteria > Chloroflexota > Anaerolineae > Aggregatilineales > Phototrophicaceae. Next base: position 8,369 of record JANRKU010000121.1, on the reverse strand, counting down.
GCGAACTCATTTTCACGGTGGGGTATCCACAAGCATGGAAAAAAGTGGACATTATGAAACAGATGATAGAAGCCACATGGCAAGATTTAGCCATAGACCGTATAGACTATAGTTATGTCGGCATGAATAGCCTGTATGGGAGCATATCCCCCCTGCCTGATGACCCTGCCGAAATTGCGATTCGCGTGATGTTCACCGCCAAAGACGAGGACACGCTCAAAAATGCCGTCAGATTAATGATGACCAACGGGCTAAGTGGACCCGCGGGGATGGGCATTTCTGGCTCAACAGTGAGCGCCAGCCCACGCGCCATTTTGGGATTGTGGTCAACCTTGATAGGACGAGACCATGTGACACCGCAAATTGATTATCTGACGGTGGAATAACCAGATGACCCATATCACCGCACAAGGCGAAACATTTTTCCTGATAGGGCAACATCACGCCGATTTTATCCAAGACCCATCGGCATCGCTCCATGAGCCAATTTTGGCGGGATGGCGACGCTGGATGTTTGGCTTAGTGGTGATTATTGCCCTTATCACGGTGTTAGCGACCATTACTGCCCCAACCACCTATGAAGTCAATGCGACTATCATTGATAAGGCAGTAGAAGGAAATGAATTTTCGCCAATTTATCGCCTAACCTATCGCTATGATGACCATCGGGGCGATAGGCATGAGGTGAGTGACATCGCCAATGAATCATTTTATGAGGAATTGACCATAGGTAGTGTGGTGACAGTCCGCTATTTACACGGACAATCCCAACGGGCAAAACTCAGTGGGCGCTATTCAGATGATATATACGCCCTCAATAGCGATTTTTTGTGGTTTTTGGCGTTAGCATTGGTGATTTTATGGATGCTCATTTTTTGGCTTATCATCCCACAGCGTGTGAATTCACGGTTATATCGTGAGGGGACATTGCTCAAAGGGGTGATAACCAACATCTACCCAATGCGCCTTTTTCGGCGTTATGATGTCCATGTGGAATTTACCTTCGCCACGCTCAAAGAAACAGTGATAGAGGCAAAAGCGGTCAATAATCGGCGTGATTTGGAGCATACACCACTCCCCAAGCCGAATACACCCGTTTTGATACTCTATGTGAACGACCATTTATATCGGTTGATGTAGGTATCCATATCCTAAGTGTAAGGGCGCAACATGTTGCGCCCTTACAACCAACCGCATCTTGTTTGTAGGGGCGACATATATGTCGCGCACATGATGAAAGGACACTTGTTATGGGCAAAAAATTATATGATTTAGCATTTGGACGAGCAGGCGACAAAGGAAATATCTCGAATATTAGCGTCATCGCCCGTTCACCAGAAGCCTATGCCGAAATCAAAGCCAAACTAACCGCCGAGCGTGTTAAGGCACACTTTGGCGAATTGGTCAAAGGCGCTGTGGTGCGTTATGAACTCGACAATATCGAGGCGCTCAATTTTGTGCTATACGAGGCACTAGATGGTGGTGGTACACGTTCCCTGCGAATGGATACACTCGGAAAATCCCTCGCAGGGGCATTACTCTATATGGATTGGGAATAATTTTTTAGAAAGAGATAGTTATTTATGATTGCAGATAAGTCCTATGAAACCCTCAAAATAGAGGTAAAAAAGCCATTTGTGCATGTCATCCTCAATCGCCCAGAGGTCAAAAATGCCATGAGCCAACAAATGGTCACAGAGCTAATAGATGCCTTCACTATTTTGCGCGATGACCGTTCTATCCGTGCCGTGATTTTATCTGGCGCGGGAAATACCTTCTGTGCGGGTGGCGATTTGAAAGAGATGCAAGCCGAGATTATGAATCGTGGCACAGGGGCGAGTCGGATGGAAAAATTCGATGAGATGCTCCATGCCGTCAATCGTGCGCCACAAGTAGTCATCGCCAAAGTGGAAGGCGCGGCACTCGGTGGTGGGTTTGGGTTGGTATGTGTGGCGGATATTGCTATCGCCAGCGCCACTGCTTCATTTGGATTACCAGAAGTGCGATTGGGCATTATCCCTGCGCTCATTTCACCCTATGTCATCAGCCGAATTGGGATGAATAATGCTCGCCGTCTGATGCTCACAGGCGCACGTTTCAATGGGCATGATGCGCTTAAATATGATGTGGTCAATGCCACAGTCGCGCCTAATGAACTCGATAGTTATGTTGATAGCCTGTTGGCGGATATTCGAGAATGTAGCCCAGAGGCAATCGCCACCTGTAAGGCATTGATATTTGAGGTGACAACCAAGCCTATATCAGAGACCATCGCCTATCGTGCCAATTTATTAGATGACCTCCGTGCCAGCGAATCTGGACAAGAAGGCATGATGGCATTCATCCAAAAACGCAAGCCCACATGGGCAGAGGTATCAGAATGATTCACAAATTATTGATTGCTAATCGTGGCGAAATCGCGTGTCGGATTATTCGCACCTGCCGAAAAATGGGGATTCGCACCGTTGCCGTGTACTCTGATGCCGATGCAAATAGCCTTGCCGTAGAAATGGCAGATGAGGCGGTGCATATCGGCAATAGCCCCGCCAGCGAGAGTTATTTAGTGGCAGAAAAACTGATTGCCGTCGCCAAACAAACAGGCGCACAAGCCATTCATCCGGGATTCGGATTTTTGGCAGAAAACGCAACTTTTGCCCAAGCTGTTGCCGATGCAGGACTTATCTTCATTGGACCTACCCCATCTGCCATTGAAGCAATGGGCAAAAAACGCGAATCCAAGCTCATGCTCAAAAATGTGCCAATGGTGGCGGGATATAATGACACTGACCAAGCCGATAGCACCCTCATCGCTGCCGCAGAAAAAATCGGCTATCCGATTATGGTCAAGGCATCGGCTGGTGGTGGTGGCAAGGGTATGCGCCGTGTTGAATCGGCAGATGGCTTATCAGAAGCACTCGCTACTGCCCGCCGTGAGGCAAAACAGGCATTTGGCGACGACACCCTCATCTTAGAGCATTATGTCACCAATCCGCGCCACATCGAAATTCAGATTTTTGGCGATACACACGGCAATGTCATCGCCTTTGGGGAGCGCGAATGTAGCATCCAACGCCGTCATCAAAAAGTGGTCGAAGAAACCCCATCAACTGCCCTTGACGATGCCCTCCGCGCACAAATTTGCGCCACCGCCGTGAGTATTGGGCAACAATTGGGGTATATCAGCGCAGGGACAATCGAATTTTTGCTGGATGACCAAAAAAATTATTACTTCATGGAAATGAATACCCGCTTACAAGTAGAGCATCCCGTCACTGAGATGGTTTTTGGCGTGGATTTGGTCGAATTGCAATTGCGTGTGGCAGGCGAAGCCTTCGATATATCCACACTGAACCCACAAGCACACGGTCATGCCATTGAAGTCCGTGTCTATGCAGAAGACCCCGCCAACGACTTTTTACCCGTGATTGGTGATATTCTGCGCTGGCAAATCCCACAATTAGACGGTTTGCGCGTGGATTCTGGGATTCGTTCTGGTGATGCCATCAGCCCCTATTATGACCCGATGATTGCCAAAATTATCACCTATGGGGTAAATCGGAATGAGGCAATTCGCAAATTGGATTATGCCCTCGCCCAAACCCAATTACTTGGCTTGCGGAATAACATCAACTTTTTGCGCCGAATCATCACGCATCCCGACCATGTGACGGGGAATATCACCACTGGCTTTATAGACCAACATCCCGAATTATTAACTGATGATGTCCATCCGCCCCTCAGCGTGTGGATTGGGGCAACACTCGCGCAACAAGAAACCACGACCTATTGGCGCAATAATGCGTTCCGCCCCATCAAACACACATTCACACATGGCGATAGCATCGTATCGGTATTGCTCACCCCACAAAAAAATGGGTATACAGCACAAATTGGGGATAAAACACACGTCATTAGCGCCAAACGTGATGGTGATAATTGGTCGCTGGTGGTGGATGGACACCGCCAAAATTTGACCATTATCGCTCAAAATGAAACCGTCTGGTGGATTCATGCCGATGGGCAAAGCTATCGGCTAGACTGGCAAAATCCGCTACCCGTCCCGAATAAAGATGGCGGTGTAGAGGGGTCGTTGCGTGCGCCTATGCCCGGTCAGGTGATAAAAGTGCAAGTAGAGGGCGGTCAACACGTCAAACAAGGGGATGTGTTGATGATTTTGGAGGCAATGAAGATGGAACACCGCATTATCGCACCATACAACGGTGTGGTCTCTGCCATTCGCTATAATGTGGGGCAAGCCGTCCAAGCCGATTCAATTTTGTTGGAATTGCACGCCGAAGAATAAAAACGCAAATCATATTTTTACATAATTTGCATTATGATAAACAAAAAGGGCATGATATATCATGCCCCTACGAATCATATTTGGTTGTAGGGACACGATATATCGTGTCCATCACACCGATAAATGGCTAAATAATGAGGTGAAGATATGCCCGCCTATGATTATAAATGTCCCAATTGTGACCATCGTTTTGTGGCACGTCACGGATTTAATGATAATGCCCCTGCCTGCCCAAATTGTGGGTATGTGCCTGTGACCCGCGTCATCACCAAAGCCCCTGCTGTTGCGGGTGGAATCATGACTCACGCGGGCGATTCGCGTGCATCGAGTAAAGAGCAATTACAAAGTAAATGGGCAGAAGAAACACCCAAACTCCGCAAAAAATTAGTGGAAAAATTGGGCGAGGATACTGTCCGCAAAAACGCCCCTAGCCTGTTTAACAACTCAGACTAAAACTCCCCCACCCCACGCGCCCGCAAGCGTTCCAAAACCAAAAAGGCGATGGCACTCACAATGAGCAAAATGACACTCATAGCGAGTGCCTGCCCGTATGTGCCAGCACGTCCTAAAAATCGAAATATCACAATGGAAATGGTCGGAATATCGTTCCGCACCAAAAATAAAGATGCGCCAAATTCGCCCAAACTCACCGTGAAGGCAAATGTTGCCCCCACCAAAATCCCTTTGCTGATAAGGGGCAATTCCAACCGATACCAGCGCCCCCATCGCCCCACCCCCAACACCATTCCCGCTTCATGGATTTGTTTGGGAATAGCTCGAAGAGCAGGCAATACACTCCGCACCACAAACGGCAATGCCACCAGCGTATGCGAGATGGGTATGAGCCACCATTCAGAACGCCAAGCTATTGGCGGGGTCGAAAATCCGATGATGAACCCAAATCCCAATGTGACGGCACTCGTGGCAAGGGGGAGCATTACAAGGGTATCTAGCCATCCCAATAAGCGATTTTTTTTGCTGATATAGAGCAATGATGCCAATAGCACACCCAATGTCACTGCACAAACAGTCGTTATCCCCGCAAAAATCACCGAATTTTTGACCGCCTCTAGTGGTGGCACATTGAACACCGACCCGCGCCCTACTTCGCCTAAATCGGCAAAAAAGCGGATAGTGAAGCCATTTTTATCGGTCAGCGATTGCATCACCAACGCCAATAATGGCGCAAAAAGCAGTATTGTCATCATACATATCACACTAATGACGGCGAAGCGTTCTCCCCACCCGCGTGGATTCCGTGCCACTGCCCCCTGCCCTTGCAAATTCACCACAACAATATTTCGTTGTAGGCGGGTATAAAGGTTTAGCGCCATAATTAACATGACTATCTGAAGTAATGATAACACACCTGCCATCGGCAAATTGAATAAATTCATGGCTTGGTTATAAATTTCGACCTCTAGCGTGGCATAGCGCAACCCGCCAAGAATCAAAATTACCCCAAAACTGGTGAATGTGAAAATAAAGACCAATAACCCCGATGCCCATATCATGGGGCGCAACACAGGCAAGCGAATTTCTATCCACAACCGCCATCCACTCACACCCAACAACCGCGCCGCTTCTTCAATGCGCCCACTCTGATTTGCCCAATAGCCATACAACATCCGCAACACAAGCGGATAGTTATAAAATACATGGGCAATAAAAATCAGCGCCAATGTCCGTTCCAATTGGATTGGGGCGCGGTCTAATGCAAATAGGCTCATGGCAACCTCATTGAGGATACCATTTTCATCTAATAATGCCCGAAATGCCGTTGCGACAACCACAGTCGGCAAGACAAATGGCAACGTTGCTAATGCTAATAATGCCGATTTGAACGGGAATTGATAGCGCGTAAAAACAAATGCGCTTGGGATTGCCAACCCCAATATGAGCGCAGTCGAAATAATCGCTTGCCACAAGGTAAACCAAACCGTATCTCGATAATAGCTATTGGTGATGACGGTGATAAATCCATCCAATTGCCAAACCCCATCGGGGCGCAGGCTTCTATCGAATATTGCCAGCAGGGGATACAGAAAAAATATCCCCAAAAAGGCAATCGGCACAATATAAAGCACCCGTGCGCCCCCAAATAATCGGCTCATCGCAAAACCGTCTCTGCCCACGCTTGTAACCACTCATCGCGCTTTTCTTCGATGAGGGTATAATCCAATGTCAGGGGGTTTTCTGGCATAGTAGCATAATCGGCGTATAGGTCTGGTAATTCGGCTGTGCTATTCACAGGCAATACCCACATATTAAGCGGGATATCCTCTTGGAATGGGGTGCTAAGGGCAAAATCAATGAATTTCTGTGCCAATTCTTCGTTTTGTGTCCCACGCAACACGCCCATAAACTCAATTTGACGGAAACAAGTTTCATCGGCAACAATCGCGCCTGTGGGCGGATTTTCGGGGTCTAATTCGTTATAAAACACCTCAGCCAATGGGCTGGTGGCATAACTCACCACAAGCGGATAATCACCCTCGCTCGCGCCACTAAATTCGCCATAATAGGCTTCTGACCAACCCGCTACTGCCAATACGCCGTTATCGGCTAAATCTGACCAAAAATCCAGATAGGTATAATCGCCTTGTTCGCCAAAAACAGCGATAGTCGCCAATAAGAAGGCGAGTCCGGGTGATGAGCTGGCGGGATTTTGCACCACCAATTGCCCCTCAAAGGCAGGGTCTACAAGGTCTAATAGAGATTGTGGGGCTGTTTCTGATGTGAAGAATTCCGTATCAAAATTCAGGCACACATCACCATATTGCACAGGGGTAACACGAAATTCTTCTGTGTCTAATTGAAATTCTTCTGGCACATCGGCTAATGCAGGTGATTCATAGGGAACAAATAGGTCATTTTCAAACGCACGGCTCAAAAAGGTGTTATCCACCCCATACATCACATCCCCTAGCGGGTTGCCCGATGTCAAAGCAGATTCATTGACCATCACACCAGTATCAGCAAGGCGTAAAATTTCGACAACCACATCGTTATCGGCTTCAAATTGGGCGATGACCTCATCGCTGATATAGAAACTATCATAGGTAACAATTTTGAGTGTGGTTTGGGCTTGTGTGGAGATAGTGAAAATAGCGGATAGTAACCCAATTAGTACGAGCAATTTTTTCATGGAAATCTCCTAATAGTGATTCTGTAAGGACGCAACATGTTGCGCCCGATGTACCAATCAACCAAATAAAAAACACCCCTGTGTAGGGGTGCAGAAAAATCCATAGATGATTGCTCAACACTCCCTACGGCGGCATGACCCGCATCAGGTTCTAGGGTCGGCGTGGCATAAACACGCCCTCTCAGCCCACTTGCGCGGACTCCCCTGCTTGATTCAATTGTTAAATATCAGTATAGGACGATTCGACTGGTCTATCAAGTGCCATTCATCAAAATAATTTTGTAACCAAGTAAGCCCCATTTGCGTATTACCAATATCAACAACAAAAAATTATGAGGGATGGTTATTCATTATGGCAGAAGCATTACCTAACGGTGTTTTTCGTGAACGGCATACAGCAACTTTAGATGGCGATTTTGTGTTGTTTTTGATAGGTGCGCGGATTCCCCTGCGCCATGCGCTAAAAGCACCTTGGGTCGGCAAAGCCTTTGGCGATATGATGAAAACATTACATCAACATCCAGAAAAAGGATTCTTAGGTGGAGAGGCATTCACTCGTTTTTTTCCCATCACAAGCGTAAACATTATGTATTGGCGTAGCTATGACCATCTGGAACAATTTTCGCGTGATAAATCTGACCCCCATTTAGAAGCATGGCGACGCTTTAATAAAGAAATTGGTGAAGATGGCACGATTGGCATCTGGCACGAGACTTATCTCATCAAAGCAGGCAATTATGAGGTCATTTATGGCAATATGCCCCGTTTTGGCTTGGGGAAAGCAGGACTTCATACCCCTATCCATAGCAAAATTAATACAGGACGTGCGCGAATGGAAGCATCATTGCCACAAAAATAAATAATTATGATTATGATGGCGGATTAGACCCAACTGGTCATAAACCCGCCATTAAAAAT
>JANRKU010000120.1:0-13356 GCA_033763335.1 bacterium | reverse complement strand
GTTCAGGGGCGGACAGGATAATTGAGGAAATTGCACCTTAACAACTGAATAGAAGATATGGCATGGTTATTCAAAGTTTAGCGAACAAAAAATAACCATACCCATATCTATGAACCCATTATACCAAGCGATTTCCGATTTATTGATACAGACTGTCTTATGGCAATGGTCACATGCCACACGCCATCGGTTGCTCTTATTGCTGATGGGGATTTTACTCTCCAAAAGCACCCGCCCTAGCCAAATGGCGAAGGGATTATGTCAATATGGCATCAGTGACGCTCAAGAAAGTAGTGTCGAGCGTCAAATTCGTCGGATTATGAATGATGAGCAGTTTACACAAACAACCAGCTATTATCCATTTATCCGCACCCTACTTCATCAGGATAATCCGCGTGAATTAACCTGCATCATAGATGCCACAACCCATACCGACCAATTCGTGGTCTTAATGGTTGCCGTCTATTATCGCGGGCGAGCCATTCCATTAGCATGGGATGTGTGGCACGCCAATGTGCCTTTGAAAGGTGCGCGGTTTTGGGAGCGGGTGAAACGCTTATTATACATCACTGCGACACTCATCCCACCGACCACGTCGGTGACATGGTTGGCTGACCGTGCCTTTGGCACACCCCAATTTACCGATTTAGTAGTCAGGCATGGCTGGCATTTTGTGGTGCGGGTGCAAGGACAAACTCGTTTTCAAGACCGCACAGGGTATGAAACGCGCATTGATACTCTTGTTCAGGCACGCGCACGCTTCAAAGCACATGGACACGTCTTTAAGTCTGCCAAGTGGCGGGCGATGAATGTGGTGGTGTGGCGCAGTCGACATCATCGCCAACTATTATGTTTGGTGAGTGATTTAGATGCGGAATATGATTTAGTGGTGGTTTATCGCCAACGATTTGCCATTGAAACGCTGTTTCGAGACTATAAATCACACGGCTGGCAGTGGGAGAAGAGTCAGGTGGTGGATATTGACCACACTAAACGGATATTAATTGGTATGGCATTGGCAAGTCTATTGTGTCTGTTGGTCGGTTCGCAAGTCGGGTATGAATGGTTATCTAAGCCAGCCAGTGGCAACCGCCTGTCACTACCTCGTGAAGCAAAAAGCAGTTTATTTCAGCATGGCTTAACCCGTTTGCTCCAATGGGCTTGTCATTATGTCAAACACCGATTGAATTGGTGCTTAATGGGTTGGGATAGACACAATTGGCAAGCATTACTGCGTCACCATTATGTCTATCCCGCCATATTCGCAAGGCGTATGGGTTCATATTCAGTTGTTAAGGTACGTTCCCCTTAATTATGCTGTCCGCCCCTGAACCACAAAGTGGGGAGGGGTTGGGGGTGGGGCGCATTCCTCATGAATACAGTATTTTTTTGTATAGATAGTGTCAAAAATGCGCCTAATATTTACTTTTTTAAGAAAATGGTGCAACATTCCGCCTCCTCAAGCATTGTAATAGATACAACTGATTCACTAGGAGGTATTTTATGAAACATAAATCATTTTTTCATCCTGCATGGCTCGTCATGGCAATGGGCATCTTTATTATTTCATTTATGTTCCCGCTCATGGCACAAGATGACTCCACCGAAGAAGCTCCCATAGAGGACATTCTCATCGCAATACGGGGCTTGGTGGAAATCTTGGATGATGACGATATCGTTATCGAAGGCGTTATCGTTGCACCTGCGGGCGCGTTTAACCCGTCTGAACTGGAAATTGGCGATGAAGTGATTGTGGTGGGATATTTGCTCAATGATGATACCATCAAAGCCGAGATGCTCATCGTCGTAGACGAGAATTTTGATGAATGTAGCGAATATGGCAATGGGGAAGGCTGTGAGGTAGAAGTCACGCCAGAAGTGACCCCAGAACTCACCCCAGAGGCAACATTGGAAGTCACCCCAGAAATCACGCCAGAAGCCACCCCAGAAATTACACCAGAAGCCACTGAACCCCCTGTTTATGAGACTTGTGTGCCACAATCGCACCCTGTCGCCAATGCCATTGCCGATGAATTTGGCGTGGATGTGGCATTTGTGATTGATTTGCACTGCCAAGGATATGGCTTTGGCAATATCACCCGCGCATTTTTGTTGGTGGATGAATATGGCTATGGTGGCGATGTCGCATCCCTTTTGGCACAAGCCCGTGATGGCGGTTGGGGCGCAATTTTCCGTGATAGTGGTGTGCATCCCAGCGACCTCGCACAAGGGCGCGTGTTGCGCGGACGTGGCAATCAAAATAATGACGAAGAAACCACAACCGATACCACCACCGAAACCGATAATAATAACGGCAACGGCAACGGCAATTGCAACAACGGCAATGGCAATGGCAACGGGAACGGCAATTGCAACAACAACAATAACGGCAATGGGAACGGAAATGGCAATGGCAACGGCAACGGCAATGGTGGTAAGGGGGGCAAAGGCGGTAAATAACGCCAACCCCACTTGACACACCCTGTATAATATAAATAGACCCCTTTGCACATATTTTCTGCAAAGGGGTTTTTTGTTCTGTATACAGAGGAGAAAAAATTTATGGCAATTACGCATTTCATCCCCACCGTATGGGCGGCGAGTTTGCTTGCCGCGTTGGATGGCGCATTGGTGTATGCCCAAGAAGAGGTATGCAACCGCGATTATGACGGCGATATTCAGGGCGTGGGCGATAAGGTCAAAATCAACAGCATTGGCGATGTGACCATCAAATCTTATACCAAAAATACCGATATTGATGCCCCGCAAGAACTCACCAGCGCCCAACAAGAGTTGGTCATCAACCAAGCGCATTATTTTAATTTTGCGGTGGATGATGTGGAGCGCGTGCAGAGCAAGCCCGATGTCTTGCAAGAGGCGATGCGCCGTTCTGCACATGGGCTTCGCAATACCGCCGATAGTTATGTGGCGGGGTTGATGAAAGACGGTGTGGCGGTGGGCAATACCATCGGCAGTGATACCACCCCCAAGACCGATTTGGGGACGATTGGCAATGCCTATAACTATTTGGTGGATTTGGCGGTGCTATTGGATAAAACCGACACCCCCGATTTTGGACGGTTTGTGATTGTCCCGCCTTGGTTTCATGGGTTGTTGCTCAAAGATGACCGTTTTATCAAGACGGGCAGTGACCTGAGCGCGGATATTCTCCGCAACGGGCAAGTTGGGGAGGCGGCTGGATTCCGCATCCTCAAATCGAATAACGTTCCCAACACCGCCAACGCCAAATATAAAATTATTGCCGGGCATAGCGTGGCGACCAGTTATGTGGAGCAAATTTTGGAGGTGCAAGCCTTCCGCCCAGAACGGCGCTTCTCTGATGCCATTAAGGGGTTGCATGTGTATGGGGCAAAGGTCGTCCGCGCCAATAGCTTGGCGATGTTGATTGCCGATAGCGCGTAATCGCTCCCCAGAAACAAATTGATATGATGTAGGGGCGCAATATATTGCGCCCGCCGTAACCAATCGTAAAAAACGGGCATGACATGTCATGCCCCTACGCCATACCAATTTTTTACGATAAAACAGGTGGATTTGAGCCTCCATCAAGCCGATATGGGTTATAATAATAGCATCCTGATTATTGCCCATACGGAGATTTTTCCCATGCCCAGACGCTTAATTATCCTCATGTTGACCTGCCTACTGTTCGCCGTGTCATTATTCCCCGTTTTTGCCGATGACACGACCCTCACCACCTGCGATTTTGCATCGCTCCAACAAGCAGTAGAATCTGCCAACGCAGACGGCGGGGTCATCACGCTTGATTGTGAGGGGATAATCACCTTCACTGAAGAAATTCTCATCACAGGCGATGTAAGCATCATTGGCGGGGAAAATAGCATTTTTGATGGTGGTGGGCAAACACACTTTTTTTAGCATTAACGGTGACGCATCGCTCACATTGCAGGATATTATTTTGCAAAACGGATATGCCAATCGGGGCGGGGCGATTAGCAACGATGGCACATTAACCCTCAACAACAGCACCTTTACAGGAAATTCTGCCCAGCATGGCGGCGCAATTTCTAATTCTCGCACGCTGACCATCAGTAACACCACATTTACCGAAAATTCAGCAGATTTTGGCGGTGCGATTCATAATTTTGATGTGTTGACCATTACCGACAGTGTATTCACAGAAAATACGGCACGATTTGGCGGGGCAATTAGCAATTTTGGCACACTGACCATCACCAATGGCACATTTACAAAAAATGTGGCAAAGGAAGAAGGTGGCGCGATTCGCACCGAACTCACCGTCACGCCGAGCAGTTATACTGCCACCATTGCCGATAGCACCTTCTCCGATAACCTGTCATTAGGGGTCGGTGATGCGCTTTTTGCGCTTGGCTCTGCCTCTAGCGAAAATTCGTTGTATGAAAATAATGCGTGCGTGACCGATGAGGGGTTTATCAACAATGGCGGGAACACGGCGGAAAATGCAGAGGGGTGTCCGAATGGGTGATAAAAATAAGCACATTTCTGGGATATGGCAGGCGGTGAACCACCTACCTATGCCACCAAAACCCCATAAATGGGGTTGATTTGCCGATTTTGAGGGTCAGATTGGCAGGGGTGTAGGGGCGCAACATGTTGCGCCCTTACAAAACCTGCTTATTTTAGGCGTGTAGTGGCATGATATATCATGCCACTACTGGCAATGATGAAATTTTATACGCCGTATTAAAAAACTAACTTGCATCATTGCGCCCGCCGTAACCAGCCGTAAAAATCGGGCATGACATGTCATGCCCCTACGACACACCGATTTTTTACGATAAAAATAGGCAAAACAACCCCGTTCACGGGGTTTTAGAGGCACAGGCGGGTGGTTTACCGCCCGTCGGCAGGCAAGGATTATATATATTTGACCCGAAACATCGGTTTCCCCCCTTTCTCCATCGCATTTCCATATTTTTTTGCTATTCTGGATATAAAACTCGTTGTTGTTAATAAGGAGATGTGCTGATGCGTTGTTGGATAGGGTTGATAGTCATGATGGGGATGGTCGTCATCTCATCGGGTATCGTGGCACAATCGGAGGATGGCATTGGCGATGCCTATTATCCACAAATGGGTAATTCTGGGTATGATGTGCAATCGTATGCGCTCGATTTTGTGGTGGATGTGGCAAAAAATGAGATTGTCGCCACGACCACTATCGAAGCCATTGCCACCACAGACCTAGACACCATTTTTCTCGATTTTAGCGGGTTGACCATCACCGATGTGCTGGTGGATGATGTCCCTGCGACCTATACCCGCGAGGATTCTGAACTCATCGTCACACCCGCCACAGCAATTCCCGCCGATTCATCACTCATCATCAGTATTTCGTATGAGGGTACGCCCATACCCGTTGATGGCTATGGTGGATGGTTTAAGTTTGGCGACCTCATTTTTACCTTTGGTGAACCGACTGGCGGTATGGGATGGTTTCCGGGGAATCATCATCCCGCCGATAAAGCGACCTATACCTTTCAAATCACCGCCCCAAAAGACTATACCGTGGCGACCAATGGCGTGCGCGTGGATTTAATCGAGATGGGCGACCAATTGGTGCATGTATGGGAAGAATCGAATCCGATGGCATCGTATTTGGCGGCGATTTATATCGGCAAATTTGAAACCGAGACCATGCCGACCACCGAGGGGTTCTCTGTCACGAATTATTTTGCCCCACAAGTTGCCGATGAAGCCATCGCCGCCTTTGCCAACGTCCCCGCTATGATTACCTTTTTTGTCGAGATTATTGGCGAGTATCCTTTTGATTCATACGGCGGGATAGCGATTAATACGCCTGCGCTCCCCGCGCTAGAAAATCAGACCCTATCCATATTTGGGAGCAATTCGCTAGATGAACAGACAGCCGCCCATGAATTGGCACATCAATGGTTTGGCAATAGCGTGTCATTGACCACATGGGGCGATATTTGGCTCAACGAAGGCTTTGCGACCTATTTTTCATTCTTATGGATAGAAGAATCGGAAGGCGAAACAATCTTTTTGAAGCAAATGAATGAGCTATATGATGTGCTGGTCGAAGAATCGGAATACGCCATCACCATCGGCGACCCAAGCCCCGATGCGTTATTTCATGGGATGGTCTATATCCGTGGCGCGTGGACACTCCATGCCTTGCGCTTGACGGTGGGGGATGAGGCGTTTTTTGCCATCATCCAACGTTATGCGCGGGATTATTATCATAGCAACGCCACCACTGCTGATTTTATCGCGGTGGTTGAGGATGTGACAGGGCAAGATTTTGGCGCGTTTTTTGATGCGTGGCTATATCAGACCGACTTGCCAGAACGCCCCAATGAATAAAGGATAAAAATAGGCAAATTTCTGTGCTACGGCAGGCGGTGAACCACTGCCTGACCCACCGAAACCCCATAAATGGGGTTGACTTGCCAATTTTGAGGGATAGATTGGCAGGGGTGTAGGGGCATGATATATCATGCCCGATTTTTATCGGTGGTTATGGCGGGCATGACATGTCATGCCCCTACGACATACCGATTTTTTACGATAAAAATGGGGAAAACAACCCCGTTATGATTGTTAGTAAATAAAGACGGTGTAAAATATTTTTTAGTTGGTGGCTGACATACGCACTTGCGTGCTAGTCAGCCATTACAATCCTGCCTATTTTGAAGGATGTACTGGCTGTACTAGAGGCTTTAGCCTCGTATGTCAGCCACAAAAAATAATTCGTACTTAAAAACTAACTTGCATTATTGTGTCCCTACACCCCATTGCGCGGGTCGGGTGTTGGGGCGCAACATGTTGCGCCCTTACGTTGAGGATAGGATTTGTAGGGGCTTGCCATGGCAAGCCCTTACATCTTGCCTATTTTGAAGGTGTAATGGCTGTACTAGACCCTTTACTTCATATATCTTTATGTTTATGGTTCATCATTCGCGGTATAATTTCCCAAAAGACCTGATTTTATACACCAACAGCAGGACACGATGAAAATACAATTCGCATTTGATGATGAATTAGAGCATGTGTTGGTTTCGGTTCTTCATAATGGCTGGACATGGGCAGATTATCACGCGGGCAACGATGCCATGCTCCAGTATCCGCCCAACCTCGCCATCCCCGATGGTATTCGCGTTGACCAAATCACCGATTGGCGCAATACAGGCACATTGCCATCCGATGGACTTGGGTTAATCAATATTCGGAAGGGTCACTATATCACGGGGCTATCGGATAAAGATATTCCGCGCAACGGTGGCATCACTGTCCATATTGGCAACCCTGTTTTTGTGTCTGCGTTGTTAAACGCCTTTGGGATAAAATTGACATCAGACCAGATTCGCCAACGGATTGTCCCCACTCTGGAACGAGCGCGTGAGGTCATCCGCGAGCATCGCCTGATGCAGGCAGATTGACCGCCTATGACGATTTTTATCAACTTTTACAAACGGATTCTGCAATTCAAACAACACTATTCGCGCTCAGAACTGATTCGGTTGTTGATGGCGATTATCCTGCTCGCTATCATCGGCGCGACTATCTATTCGCGCATTGAGGGCTGGACATTTTTGGATGCGCTCTATGCCACTGTCATCACCATGACCACTGTCGGCTATGGCGATGTCGCCCCGCGCACCCCAGAAGGGCGCACATTTGCCATTTTCTTTACCCTGTTCGCCATCGGCATCGCTGGATATGCCATCTCCACGCTTGCCGCCAATATGATAGAAAATCGCCATCAGCGCATCGCCAACCGCTTGAGGAAACGTCTTATGACCCGTATTAGTGCCTTGCATGACCATTATATTTTGTGTGGCGCAGATTTGTTGGGGCTTCGTATCGCAGAAGAGTTTAGCTTGCAAAAAGCCATGTATATCGTCATTGATGATGACGAAGCCCGCCTCAAAAATGCCCTGTTATACACCCATCCAGAGTATTTTCAGCAAAAAATTAGGACATTGACCGATTTTCATGATGTTGATTTGAGTGAATATGAAGATTTGACGCTGGCGGAATTGAGCGAGAAAATGAATATCCCCTATATCCTCGCCGACCCCACCGACGACACGGCATTGGTGAAGGCGCGGATAGAATATGCCAAAGGGCTAATTGCCACCCGCCCCGATGACCGCGATAACCTGTCTATTGTTATTGGGGCGCGGAATCTTGCCAAGCGTGCCAATAATGATGCCCTAAAAATTATGACCCGCGCCAATGACCCCAATAACCTGCGAAAATTGTATTTGGCAGGGGCAGATTTTGTGCGGATTCCGCATATTGTCAGTGGTATGGAGATGGCATCGCACATGCTCCATCCAGAAATTGGCAATTGGTGGTATTCGCGTACAGGGGCTGGCGCAGATAGGCGCGGGATGTTTGTGCAAGATGATATGAGCCGTCATCCGCATTGGCTGGGTGTGACGGTGGGCAAGGTCTATGAGGCGTTTGGCGTGATGATTGTCAGCGTCAAGCGCGGGGGGGAATTTATTTCGCCACCGCCATACGACATGGTGCTAAAAAATGACGATATTGTGATTATGGTGGGGTAAATCCCCCTTCTAATTAGGGGAATCACAGCCATACTGATGTTGTATCATATAGATTATAACCTATTATGAAATAGGTAAATCACCATACACACAGGAGGCTCATGATGTACCCTTTTCGTCCATTTATTGCGCTACTCGTTGCCATTTTGCTCGTATCGGCATCGCACACGCTCACGTATGCAGAGGATGTGACCGTTTCTGATTGCGATTTTGAATCATTCCAATCTGCTATCGCTACCGCCAACACAGACGGCAGTGTTATCACATTTGATTGTGAGGAAATAATCACCTTCACCGACGATGTGATTATCACAGGCGATGTAACCATCATCGGCGGTGTGTTGGATGGGGGTGGCGACACGCAATTTTTCACGATTTACCCCAACGCCTCGCTCACGTTAGATGCGGTCACGATACAAAATGGCTATAGTGAGGATGATAAGGATAGTCCGATTATTGTTTATAACAGAGGCACGCTGACTATCACCAATAGCACCTTTTCAGACAATGTAGCTGTGGGTCTTGGCGGGGTGATTTATAATGACGGCACAGTAGACATCACCGAAAGCACATTCAGCAACAATTCAGCCCAGTCGGGCGGGGTGATTTATAATTTTAACAATGGCATATTGACCATCACCGATAGCACTTTTTCAGAAAATTCAGCCGTGAGTATTGGCGGGGCGATTGCCAACATTAACACCCTGACCATCACCGATAGCACATTTTCAGAAAATTCAGCCCAATCGGGCGGGGCGATTGTCAATGGTGGCACGATGGACATCGCCACTAGCACCTTCACCGACAATTCAGCCCAATTTGGCGGGGCGATTACGAATATTGGCACGCTGACCAGCACGAATAACCAATTTAGCACCAATACGGCAGAATCGGGTGGCGCGATTATTAATGCTGAGGATGCCATAGCCGACATCAGCACCAACACCTTCACCGACAATTCTGCCGATTATGGCGGGGCGATTACGAATATTGGCACATTGACCAGCACCGAGAGCCAATTCAGCACCAATACGGCAACGATATCGGGTGGCGCGATTGCGAATATTGGCACGCTGACCAGCACCGAGAGCCAATTCACCGATAATACGGCAGAAGAATCTGGTGGCGCAATTTACAATGAAGGTGTGGTCACTAGCACCGATAGCCAGTATGAAAATAACACCTGTGACGGAACAGTCCCCATCACCGACGACGGCGGGAATACGGCGACGGATGCAGAGGGGTGTGTGAGCGAATAACATGTCAGCCACAGACTAAAAAATATTTTACGCCGTATTTATTTACTAACAACCATAACGGGGTTGTTCCACCTATTTTTATCGTAAAAAATGGGCATATCGTAGGGGCATGACATGTCATGCCCGATTTTTATTGTTGATTATGCGGGGGCTTGCCATGGCAAGCCCGTACATTGTGCCAATTTTCAGGGACAAATAGACAAACCAACCCCATTTATGCAGGTTAGTTTTTAAATACGGCGTAAAACCTCACCCCTAAATCCCCTCTCCAGTCTGGCGAGGGGACTTAAACCGACCTACAAAATGGTTTTCTCCCCTTTCTCCATGCAATGGGGTGTAGGGACACGATATATCGTGTCCACTGGGGGGATAGGGGTGCTTTTGCGGTTAATTCGTCAGCACCAATGTGCCAACGGCAGGAATCCAGCCACAGGTCATGCCATTGATGTTTTCGGTGATGAGTTCGTTGATAGTGCGCGGGGATGTGCGTGCATCCAGATAGAATAATCTGCCCGTACCCGCCAAACAGATTTGCGTATATCCGCCAAATTCGGTGATACTCTGCCCACCTTGCATCCGATACACATCCACCGCCAAAATCACGCCCAGATTGATTAAGTCTTGTGGCACAGCACCCGCATAGCCTGTGACAGCGCCATTTTTCATTACTGTACGGCAATAGGTGTTATCTGCGCTGGCAAAAATATCCACATCCCCCACAAATTCACACCCAACGGCGGGCGATTCATTCACGGCGAGCGGGGTAGGGCAGGTGGTATCGGGCAAAGTGAGGGTTTGGCTATCGCCAGCGAGTTCCTGAACGGTGATATTGGCAAAAATATCGGCATCTGGCACATAATAAAAGCCAACCCCGACCCCGCCTTGTACCAATGCCCCATTCACCGACAAATTGAACGGTGCGTTGCCATTGCCGATAATCACCAGCAGGTCATTCCCCATACAGGCGGTGCTGGCGCTCAGTTCTTCGCTGATATAACAGTTCAAACTTCCGACAGGGAGCGTTGTTTGGTCGCCTCTGGTTTCGGTGACAGTGATATTGCTGGCATTAATCGGACCTGTGATGGTATTCACCCCAGTGGTCGCGTTGCCCATTAACAGACCGCTATCATCACGAATTTCAAAATCACCATCGCCCGTTGGGATTGTCACCACAAGGTCATTCCCCAAACAAGTTGCGCTGGCAGATAAGGGGTCGAGGCTATCCACGCGCAAGGTGGGACGGGGAGAACCAGGTATATCAAACCATGTCGCTGATGAAATATCATACAAGCGACCTTTGATATAGGTGTAATAGTCCGATGTGGGCTGATCCCCTACCGCGATACCACCTGTAGTGGCTTCTGTTTGAATCCAATAATAGCTATTGGGTTGTAATAAAATGGGTGTTGTGGGGGTGAATGTATGGAGACCAAATGTCCCCACATTCTGAGTGGCGATGGTGGTGATGAATGTCCCCTGATTGCCTGTTGCATCGCTGGTATACAAATTCAACGTCATGGGTGAGCTAGAACTGAGTATTAAGTCGAGACCGACAATTTCATCAGTGGTGCTATTGGTCAAAAACGAAAATCCGAATTGATAAAAGGCGGTATTATAACCCCCATACCATGTATAAGTGGAGCTAAATGCGGTTTGTGCGGTGGCGTGGGCGGGTTGTGGGGCGATGAATAATGGCGTGAGCATGAATAAAACGACAAAAAAACTGGCGAATCGAAACAGACGCATAAACACCTCTATTCATAATAGATAACTCGTTTAATTGGTACTTTTATCTTATACGAATTTCGTTTTTCGCCAAATAATTTATCAAAAAATTTTTACATTCTTTATGTAGCTATCGTATGGGAGTTATACAGAATTTATCCCCACCCCAACCCCTCCCCAAAAATTGGAGAGGGGCTAATACCAACCTAAAAATGATTTTCCCCCCTTTCTCTATGCAATGGGGAAAGGGGCAGGGGGATAGGGGATGATTTTCCCCCAAAAAAATATCAAACAATACCCTTATTTCGAGCATATCCCCCTCACTATTTTTTCGTTTATTTTTTACCATAAAGGAGTTATACCCATGCCCGCAGTCACCACATACGACCCACAAAACCCCGCTTTACGTGCTTTGGCAGATGCCGAACTCATGCAACGCCGCGCCATGATTGCCAAGCGTCGCGCCTATTATGAAGGGGAACATCCCCATCAATTGACCGATGAGCGCGATAATATCGTACTCAATTTATGCAAGCAGGTGGTTGATGAGACAGTCGCGTTTCTCATCCCAAAAATGCCGATTTTTGAGCTAGATGAGCAACAAGCCAACAAATCTGACCGCGAAAAATGGCTATCTGCCGTGTGGGAAGCCAATGGCGGGGCGAGTTTGGTGCATGGCATGGCGCTCAATGGGGCGCTGGCGGGGCATGTATTTGCCCGTGTGATGCCCAATGGCGATAGCCGCCCGCGCATTGTGCCACTCAACCCCGCCAACGTGATTGTCTGGTGGTCGGCGGATGATTATCTGACGGTGGTCGGCTATGAAATCCGATGGGAAGCACCCGATGGGCGCTATCGCCAAGATATATATAAGGAAGGGGATAGCTGGATTGTGCGCGATTATACCATGCCTCATCCCAAGCCATCGCGCAAAGCACCCGCCCCAAGCGAGTGGCAACCCCTAAAAGAGGCGCTATTGCCTTATTGCCCCATCGTCGGATGGGCGCACTTGCCCACCCCCAATATGTATTATGGGCGCGATGAATTGGGCAATTTGACGGGGTTAAATCTGCATATCAACAAGGTCGCCAGCGATATAAAAAGCATTTTGCGCTACCATGCCTATCCGACCACAGTTGGCACAGGCTTTTCTGCGAAGGATGTCCAAGAGACGCGCATAGACGGCTTTTTGACCATCCCAGACAAAGACGCGAAAGTGTTTAATGTGGAAATGCAATCCGATTTGACCAGTAGCCTATCGCTTCTTGACCGTCTGGAAAATCACTTTTTGGGGATTTCGCGGGTGGTATTGGTGCGCGGTGGCGTAGAAGCGTTTCGTGGGATGACCAATTTGGGCGTGCGGACGGCATTTTTGCCCATGATGATGAAAAATGAGCAGTTGCGCCGTGCGTATGGGACGGGCTTGCGCGATATTTCTCGGTTATTGCTGACATTTTGCCCCATCCCCGCGCCAGACAATAGCCGTGATGAGCCGATTGGTATCCATTGGGGCGATGCCTTGCCCACTGACCGCGCCGATGAAGTGGATTTGGTGCTAAAAGAGGTCGCTGGCGGGTTGATTGATATAAACACCGCCAAAGCCCGTTTGATGATGGGGTAAAGCCTGCTGATGGGTGGTGGTTAATAAATAAGGACGGTGTATGCCTGTGGGCGCAACATGTTGCGCCCTTACAAAACCTGCCTATTTTAGGCGTGTAGTTGATATGCCCATTTTCAGGGACAAATTGGCAAAATGTACGGGCTTGCCATGGCAAGCCCCGCATAATCAACGCTAAAAATCGGGCATGACA
>JANRKU010000119.1:0-31049 GCA_033763335.1 bacterium | reverse complement strand
AATCGCCACCGCATCATCGGGGACGGCGATGGGGGTGATTTCTGCGGTGGGTTCATCGGTGGGCTGGGCATCTTCTGTTGGGGCGGGATTGGGGCAACCGAGTTCATCTACGCCATAGCCCATATCACCATCGGCGGGGCATTGGTCGGCGAGGTCGGAGATACCATCGCCGTCCGTATCAAAAATGGGGCAACCGCTATCATCCACGCCAAAGCCGTATAGATTGCCTTCGGCGGCACAAGCATCCACATTATCGGTGAAGCCATCATTATCGCTATCAAGGGGGGGGATGGGACAGCCATCAGTATTCAAACCATAGCCCAAATCGCCTTCATCTGGGCAGGCATCCACATTATCGGCGTAGCCATCATTATCGCTATCAAAGGGGGGGATGGGGCAACCGTCGTTATTCACGCCATAGCCCATGTCGCCTTCGGTGGGGCATAGGTCGGCATTATCGGAGATACCATCGCCGTCCGCATCAAAAATGGGGCAACCGCTATCATCCACGCCAAAGCCATATAGATTGCCTTCGGCGGCACAAGCATCCACATCATCGGTGTAGCCGTCTTTATCGGTATCGGTGGGGCATCCAAATTCATCCACCCCATAGCCTAAATCGCCATCGGCGGGGCATTGGTCGGCATCATCGAGGACACCATCGCCATCACCATCATCCCCAACGTTACGGGTATCACCCGGTCGTGGGGTAGGGGAGGCTTGGGCGGTTGGCTCCATCGCAACGGCGGTGCTTTCTGGTTCTGGTGTAGCGGTTGGGGTGGTTGCACCGCCCGTACAGGATGCTAGGGCTATCATCAACGCCACGAGTGCGCCGATAGTTCGTAAGAAAGTTATTCGTCGTTGCATGTTATTCCTCATCATTAAACTTTGACAAAAAAACACTTTGTTTCACCCTTAACCATAACGCAAAATTACTTTTTTCGCCAAAAGAGTAAACACATTTTTACGAATTTTTCTATTGAAGATAATAATGGTCTTTATTGTAGTGCGTTTATATCCCCCCACGCCTCAACAAGGACAAAAGCGCGGGGGGGGAATGGCTATTTTGGGAGTTTATAAGGATGCCAATTCACGAAAATGGGTGATGGTTTGGCGAATACCCTCATCAAGGAGGGTTTGATACACCTGCGGAAAATAGTCGTGTAGGGTGGTATCAAACCCCTCTGGAAATGGCAAAATCGTCTCGCCAACCGTGATGCGCTGATGGGTGAGGTCGGCAATCATTTGCGCCACATCCATCACGCTGATGGGCGCTGTCCCCATATTGAAGGTATATGCCCCATTCAGGCGATGTTCACTAGCGAGGATGAATTGTTGCGCCACATCCGATGCGAAGTGAAATTGCATTTTTCCAGCAAACGAAATATGGGCATCCTTGCCAAGCGCCGCCTCTTGCATGGCTTTGGTCGGTTCGCTGGTCATGCCTTGGTCGCGCCCAACACCATATACGGTATAGGGACGCAAGCCTGTGCTGGTCACGCCCCAATCCCGAAAATAAATTTTGGCGCTATCTTCATTAGCGACCTTATACACCCCATACAGTGTGGTGGGGAGGCGTTGAACCTCGCCGCGAATCAGCCCTGCGGGGTACAAATCGGGTGCGCCATAGACGGCGATAGACGAGGCATACGCCACATGATTAACCCCTATTTCGCGTGCGGCTTCAAACACGTTAATCGTCCCCGTGACATTGACTTGCGCCCCAACACTGGGATTATTCCGACAAAATGGCACTTGGAGCGCCGCCAGATGAATAATATGGGTGATGGCGTTTTCTTCGCATACCTGCCGAACAGCCTCTAGGCTGGTGATATCGCCCTTCACAAAGGTGATGCTGGCTTGCTCATCGGGTGTGAGGAGCATATTGAGCCGATGCCGTGATTCTGATAAGTCAAAGCACACCGCTTTTTTATCCGATTTGACCAGATGAAATAGCGCCCATGCGCCCAAACATCCCATTCCACCCGTTACTAAATAAGCCATGATTTATTCCTCCTTCACTAACGTATTTGTCAATTTGCCAATGCCATCAATTTCGACAGTATATGTATCACCTGCTTGCATATAGTGTTTTTCTGCCATGCCCAAAATAACGCCTTGTGGCGTGCCAGTCGAGATAATATCCCCCACATTCAGCGTAAAAAATGTGCTGGCATAGGCGATAATGTGTGCCACAGAAAAAATCATGTCTGATGTATGGCTATTTTGGCGCAATTCGCCATTCAGCCACCCCTTTATGCTCAAATTTTGCGGATTTGGAATATCATCTGCCGTCACAAGGCAATGTCCGATGGGCATAAATTTATCTGGCGTTTTGCCAATCAACCACTGCCCACTGGGTTGTTTGAGTTGCAAATTGCGCTCGCTGAGGTCATTGCCACACGTATACCCCAACACATAACTCAGCGCGTCTGCTTGGGCGATATAGCGCCCTTTTTTGCCGATAACCACCACCAATTCCGCCTCATAATCCACCGCTTCCCACCCCGATGCGATGGGGACGGCTTCATTGTGACCTGCTAGGGCGTTATTGAATTTGCTGAATAAAACGGGGGTAGGTGGGGGAGTCATACCACTTTCTTCTGCATGTTTGCGATAATTGAGTCCTACACACACAATTTTGCTCGGTGCTGGCACAACGGGGCGAATAATGACCTCATCCATAGCGATGGCGGGTTCACCCGATGGGGTTAAATTGGGGAGTGCCGAGATGCCCTGTGCATAAAAATCGGCGGGGGAGAGCGATAGGGGTGTAATTTGGGTGTCGTTGAGGCTCCCCAAGCGGTCTAATCCATCCTGTGAATGGGCATAGGTGATTATTTTCATGGTATAAAATCCTTTTTTATTGGTTATCAAAATTCAGACAAAAACCAGCCCCTATCCCCCCGTCCCCCTTTCCCCATTGTATGGAGAAAGGGGGTGAAAATCATTAAAATGGGCGGATTTTTGCCCCCTCTCCACAAAGTGGGGAGGGGGTTGGGGGTGGGGCGAATTCCGCATTAATTATCAAAATTCACTCACCACAGGGCGACCTTCTAACCATGCACACATATTCAACACAAGGTAATTCCAATTCTGAAAACCCCGATTCAGGATAGGCTCGCCGTTTTCGGGTTGATAATATTCGTGCATCGCGCCAAATCGCTCTACATCGCGCCCAAACAGGCGTATCGTTTTTTCTGCGAGTTCACGGGCATCATCCTCAAAGCCATAGCGCACCAATCCGCGAAACGTCATATAATTCGAGATACCCCATACAGGTCCCAACCAACAAGACGGGTTGCCCGATGCGCGAATCGAATACATTTTTTCGTATTTTGCCAATGTGCGAACACCATAGGGCGCGTTAAATGATGTCACATCCCGATAATGATGACGGATACGCTCCGCTTGTTCTTGGGTGGCGATACCCGCCCATAACCCCAAAAATCCCGACCACACGCCAATGCGTTGGATGAGGCAATCCCAATCACGCGGGTGTCCTGCATGAAGCCCTGTCGTCTCTTTTGGCAACAAATTGATGTCCACACTATAAAAAAAGCCGTCACGCTCATCCCAGCAATGCTCCACTATCGCCCCTTTGAGCGCATCGGCATCGGCGCGTAATTCGATTGCGATTTCATCCAAATTGAGGCAATTTGCCAAATAAATAGCCGCTTCTAATTCCTTAATCATCAGGCAATTGAGGTAAATAGAGGCGGAACTGCGGGGTGGGCGATAGTAGGTGCAGGGGTCGTTATCGCCACCAATCATCAAATCACTTTGCCAAAAATATAAGCCTGTGATATGCCGATGGTGATTGCGATAATTATTCAAAAAGGTGAGCAGGTGATAAAATTTGCTCCGTAGCCACTCGGCATCACCGCCATTGGCTTGCGTGATGAAGGCGGCGTGTTGCGCCAGCACAGGTTTGTGCATATTGGCGCGATAGGGGTTATCGGGACGATAAACAGCGCCTTCGCGGTTGATGACAATCGGAGTCCAGCCATCCATCCCGCCATAATGCAGATAATTGAGGATGCACCCTTGCTCATATTGCCACAATTTATCACCAGAGGCGCTATCACCCGCCTCTAGGAGGATTTGCCGTAGCGCGACATTGGTCAGCCACGAATCCCAATCCCATAGCACATCACTATATTGGTCGCTACCGGGTGTGAGGAAGGGGTAGGGCATATTGCCACCTGCTTCACGAAACATACCCGCATAATTTTCGATGATATTTTGCTTGATGAGCGCACTATAATGCTGAATATCAGATTTTATGGGTATCATCACGGTTTAGCTTTCTATCAGGTCATAAAAGAAGGCAGAATTGCCACAACTACCCGCATGAAAACGGCGATTATCAGCCGAAATCGTGACGGTTTTCCAGCGAATTGCGCCGAGTGTTGGGTCATAAATATCTGTCCATGTTGCCCCAGCATCACGGCTAATCATCACAGCAGATGGTGATGGCGATAAGATGAGCGGTTCAGATACGACAATGATTATTTTCCCTGTGCTATCAATTGCGATTGAGGTCGCATTGAAATTTTTATCGCCCATCGGGAAGATTTTTTGCCATGTATCGCCATAATCGGTGCTACGCCAAAGCCCTTCGCGGATGAACCCCACATATAGCACACCTGCTACATGTGGGTCTGCCCGTATCACATTGATGACAGAGGCATGTTCGCGCTGGAATGGCAATCCCGCGCTAATATCGTCCCACGATTGACCACCATCGGTTGTGCGATACAGCCCTTCTGTCCATTCGCCCAAATAAAGCGTATTGGGGCGGTGTGGGTCTATGCACAGCAATTGATTTGTGCCACACACATTTTTTGTTTGTGCCACCACCACCGATAGCAATTCGTTTTCTATCCATTCGCGGTCATGTGGCACGCGGGTGATAGGCGCGGGGAAGGGATTGGTGAGGCGTTGCCATGTATCGCCATAATCAGTTGTGAGATACACCCCCGCGCCATAGCTGATGATGCCATCCAGATACGCATAAAATGTGCCTGCCACATGCGGTGATTCGACCAATGCCTGCACCGAAATTCCCGCCGCCCGTGATTGAAAGGCGAGTTCTGATGGGTCTGTATCCAACTCGGCGCGTAATGCCAAGACAACTTTGGGAATCGAGACAAAATCGGTGGCGCGAATAATCGAACACTCCTCTGGACCCTTAATGCTATACAAAATGAGATTTGGCTCAAACCGTGAGGCGACAATGGCGGTGCTATCGGGTTGGATGGTATCTATTTTGGCGCGGGGCATCATGGCATAGGTACGACCACCATCGAGGCTATATTTGGGGTTATGGTCTGCTGTCACCATGAACACGCGGTTGGCATCGGTGGGATGGGCGGTCATGTTTTCGATACAAATATTTTCCATGCCCTCAAAATGATTGGCATCCCAGCTATGCCCGCCATCGGTGCTAATCGCCACGCCATACCAATTGGTGATATAGAGGCGTTGGCTGTCTTCTTGGTCAATCAGAATTTTGACGATACACCAACCCGCATAGGGCAGGGTCATATAACTAGGATAGTTGTGCAGGTCTGCCATGGTGTGCCATTTGATGAGCGACCATGTGTCGCCACCGTTTAGCGATTCATAAACGCCAATGGGGGGGACATCGGTATCATAATTGGGATAGGTCGAGGCGGCACAAATAACCCGTTGCGGATTTTTTGGGTCAATGGCAACCGTATCTATATCATATTTTGATAAAGTGGGCGCGGTATTTTCCCATGTGCATCCCCCATCTTGTGAGCGATAAATGCCGTCTTTTACGCACGCGCCATATAGCTTATTGGGGTTGGTGGGGTCAAATGCCAATTCAGAAAAATCGAGTCCTTCATGAAGCACCTGCCATGTCTGTCCATCATCATCAGACCGATAGAGGCGGGCGGGATTTGGGCGGATAAAATCGTATTGTTGCGCCACAAATTTGGGATTTTTATCGTGGCTACCCACTGTGCCGATAAAAACGGTATGCGCTAAAACGGGATGAAATGCCACACACGCAATGCGCTCTTTTTCTAGCCCAACATTGTGCCATGTCTCGCCACAATCGGCGCTCACCCACACCCCTGTTGTATATGCTCCCGCAATGACCAGATTGGGGTCATGTGGACTCACTGCGATGACATCGCCATATTGACGAATTTCGCCATTGCCATAAAAATCGGCTTGGGTACAAACAGGATACCAGCTTTCGCCACCATTCACCGTTTTGTGGATGGTGCCAAAAAATTTATGCTCCCGCACCGACCCCGAACACCGAAACAAAATATCGGGGTTATGGGGGCTAAGGGCAAAACTTTGTATATCGTGTTGATGGCATTCGGTCATGCCGTTATTGATGGCTCGCCACGACTTGCCTCTATCCGTACTTTTGAAAACACCCGCCACATCGGAACGGGCAAACATGATATTGGGGTTATGCGGGTTTTGGAGCAGGCTTTCGATGAAGCCGCCCCCGTGCATTGTTGCTTGTTGCCATGTCATGATAATGCTCCTTTTGATAATGAATATGCTGTTTTTATCCCCACCCCCTAACCCCCATTACATGGTGAGGGGGAATAAAGCCCATTTTTATCGTAAAAAAATCGGCAGGATGTAGGGGCATGACATGTCATGCCCAATTTTTATCGTTGGTTACGGCGGGCGCAATATATTGCGCCCCTACACCTTAGAATGATTTTCTCCCCTTTTTCCATGTAGGGACACGATATATCGTGTCCGCAGGGGGATAGGGGCTAGTTCTCCCCCAACCGATAAACCCGCTCTGCGGTCTGATGACACAAATCTGCTTGGGTGGCGTGTGGTAGGTGCTGGATGGCATCCCGAAAATGGGTGATAATATCCCCATACGAAATTTGATTCAATCCAAACGGGATATTGCTCCCAAACATCAAGCGGTCACTGCCGAATACATCCAACCCAACCTCAATTAATCGGTGCAGGGTGGGTGTCATATCGGCTACAGGGATGGTCGAAAATCCCGATAATTTGCCCACCACATTGGGTAAATTTGCCAGTGGCTCAAGCGATGTTCGCCATATTGCTGGTGTGATATGCGTCAACTCTAGCCCGCCCATGTGGTCTAAGATAAAGGTGATATGTGGGTAATTTTTTATCATGATTGCCATCGCCAACAAATTTTTGGGCGTGGTGAGGACATCCACCACCAGCCCATAAGCCCCACATGCCCGTAAAATTGGCGCGAGCATGGTCATATTGGGCGGGGAATCCAGCCAATTGAGCCGAATCCCTTTGAAACGCGGGTTTTTTGCGAACAGCGCCATTTTTTCATGTCCCTGTGGGTCATCGGGCGCTATCCAGCCAATCACACCCATCTGCAAGGGGCTTGCATGGCACATATCCAGCAACCAATCAATTTCTTGTGGCGTATTGGTGGCTTCCATCAACACACCACCATCAACCCCACATGCCAGCAAATCTGCCTCGATGGTGGGCAACAAAAAGTCGCTATGCAACGGCGAATTTGCCTCTAGCCAGTGATAATGCCAGCGCGACGGTTGCAACACATGGATGTGGGTGTCTATTATTCGAGTGACGGTTTGTTGCGCCATTGTTCATATTCCTGTCGCGCTTCTGCATTTAACGGATAATATTTGCCCAACGCCCCGCCTTGTTGAATCCGCATTCGGCTAAACGATTCCCAATCTTCTGTTTCTAGGGTGTATTTGAGCAATTGCGGGGCAACTTTGCGCGGGATGACCACCGCGCCGTCATCATCCGCGAGGATAATATCCCCAGGGATGACCAAAACACGGCTACAGGCAATCGGCACATTGTATGCCCACGGAAACAAACCCGATTGTGAGGCATAATTGGGGGTGTAGCCACGTACCCACATCGGCAAGCCGATTTGCAAAATTTTTGGCGCGTCACGGATAAAGCCATCCACCACAATCCCGACTCCGCCTTGTGCCTGAAAATACGTGACCAGCATCTCGCCCAAACAGCCTGTATAGGCATCGCCATAGGCTTGGATGGTCAATACATCACCCGCTTGAACGGTTTCGAGGACTGCCCATAATGCCGAAAATTTTTCGCTATATTCCTGATTCTTCCCCGATGCAACGTCTTCGCGTTGGGGCATAAATTGGAGGGTGATGGTGCTACCAACAATCTTTTTCCCTGTGAAGATGGGTCGTGGACCTTCGATGAAGGTTTGGCGAATCCCCATACGGCTCAATAATGCGCTGGCGGTGGCGCTACTTACGGCGTGTAATTGGGCGATTAAGGAGGCATCTGCCCGTTGAAATGCCTCGCCCTGTATCGGCAGTTTAATATCAGCAGAAGGTAGTTCATTATCTGTGTTCATGATATATCCCTCCTCGGGACATAGGCTTCTTCACTAATTAAATTTTCTTGTTTTAACCGCCCCCAAATGCCTATAGGCACGTCTTGGGTGAGGGCATCCAAATAGGCTTGCACTTCAGTGTCCTTCTGAAAACCCACCACCAACGATGTTATGGCAGGGTGGGCGATTGGAAATTGAGTCGCAACGGTGTGAAGGGATACGCCAAATTCGGCGCAAACCGCTTCGATTTGAGCCACGCGCTGGCGAATATCACCAGAAGCAGACCCATGATTATAGGTGGGGCGTGGTGTGGTGTTTGTGCCTGTGGCGAGGATGCCACTGTTATAAATACTCGCCGCAAAAATGGCGATATGATGCTCATGGCAATAATTGAGCAGTGGGGTTGCCCCTTGTTCCAGCAGGGTATAGCGCCCCGCAATCATGAAACAATCAAAATCGGCATGTTTGGCGAATTGCAACAACATCTGCCACTGATTCATCCCCGCGCCGATTGCCTTAATCACCCCTTGAGCGCGGAGCGCCTCTAATGCGGGAAATGCCTCATCTAGCGCCTGCTGATAGTGGTTATCTGGGTCGTGGATGTGAACAATATCCACATTATCCACCTGTAACCGCCTCAAACTGCCCTCCAAACTCCGCAACACCCCGTCACGGCTATAATCGGGGCGCGTGTTTTCTGTGGATATATCAAAACCGACTTTGGTGGCAATCACAACCGACTCACGGGGGACTTGTTTGAGCAACAAGCCTGTGCGTGTTTCTGCCAGCCCACGCACATAATTTGGGGCGGTATCAAAAAAACGGATGCCCTTTTGATAGGCATATTCCAATGCCGATAGCGCCTGTGATTGTGAAATGGGTTCACCGCCTCCCCATGATGGCGCGGTGGCGAGTGGGGCAGTCCCAAACCCGGTGCGCGGAACTTGCAATGAGGCTTTGCCGATAGGTGTCGTCATGGCAAATTCTCCACAGGAATATCATAGGTGGGTTGGTTGACAAACCGTTTTATATCCAGCCGTAAGGTGATTTCTGTGGCGGGGGGCAGGGCGATACACACCCCATTGGCGTTAATTTCAACCGTTTGGGTTTGTGTTTTGAGTGGCGGGGCAGAATAGCCTGTAGGACCTTGCACCCCTGGGTAATTGCTGATGCGCTCTTCATAGTGAGCGCGGATAAAGTGATGCTCACCAAATGCCCCTGCGCGGATGAACAGGTCGCGCCCTTCGTGAATATTCAGATTCACCAGATGCACCACGATATAACCCGCCTCAATTTTTTCCACCAATGCGCCAACATCTGGTGGCAAACCCGGACGATTGCCCTGAATATCGTAATAGCGCACCTGACACATCAATAATCCGCCGTTATAGATAATTTGTGGTGCGCCCAGTGTGAGCTGAATGAGCGCCTCTGTGGTGACGGGATTCAGTTCTTGCCAATGATGAATACTCACATCCGACAAATCTTCTTTATCTTGGCGGATGAGCGCCATGCGCCGTGCTACTTTGCCATAACTTTCGCTCAAAATATCGTCTGGATAAGTCGGATTTTCGCCCCGCAAATAACAGAGCCATGGTTGTTCATGCCCCGCATCTTCTTTGCCACGAAACGGGATGACCTTGTGCCAATCCACCAAGCTATGATCACGTAAGGCTTGTATCCGCGCCCAATCATCATCAGAAAAGGTCATATTCCACAGCGCAATCGGGTAAATGGGCGAGGGGGTCTGATAATCGAACCAGCCCGAATCTTGATAGCGATAGGGGACGACAAATAATTCGGTTTCTGGGGTGTGTTCTTGCAATAACCCCACCCAATGATGTCCAAGACTCATCGCAAGGTCGTCTAGGGTGCGGATTTTGCCTAATGAATGGATAAAATCTATTTGTGCGCGTGGCAATTGCAGATATTTTTTATTTTGCGTGAGTAAATAGGCATTGCTCCCCGCCACAATCGCCGCCATGCCGATATTATAATAGCCATGGGGCCAACTCCAGCCATATAACCCGCCATACCATTTGCCGTTGATATACTCGCCAACCACGCCAGATAAGCCAATATTATCGGGCAACAAGCCGTTATTCTGCTCGGCGCGGGCTTGCCACGCATCCACATAATCGGTTATCCAAGCCCGATATTTTTCATCGCCCGTCATGAGATAGGCATTGGCAATCAGGCTGGTGACGATGAGATTGGTGGCAACATCGCCTTTTCCCATCCGTTCTTCCATCACAGCGCCCATTTTTGCCGCCAAATCGGGGTTTTTTAGGTCATCATACGACGTAATCCCCTCAACATCCTCATAGGGCAAGCCATAGGGAGCCATATACGGATACCAGCTATACACAGGTTCGGCATCAAAATAACCCCAACGCGCCCCGACACTGCCATTATGTGGCGCACGAATCAATTTTTTCTCTGGGTCATAATTGATGGCTTCTGGGTCTTCATTGAGGTAAAATCCCGCAAAACGGCGGGCGCGGTCTATCAATTTGGGATTTTTGGGGTCTGCTAGGCACAAAAAGTAGAAATAAATGTAACTTTCGCCCTGATGAAATTGGTCATAACCCCGTTCATATTCCTTATGAACAAGCCCCAATTCGGTCAATTGTTTGGTAATAGCATCCCAATGCTGATGGGCAAAATCTAATAAGTGCGAATCGCCACCCAACAGATAGAGGAGCGCCCAGTTATAAAAACTCTCATAAAAATCATCTGCGCCATCTCGCGACTGATAACTATCGCCAGAGGCATCGCGCCAGATGAGCGTGCCATCGGCACGGGTATATTTTTCACGAAACGGCAAAATGGCTTCGCTCATGGTTTTGAGTAACAAGCGTTGCCATACTGCCCAAGATGGTGCTTGAATAATGGGGATTGAGGCGGTTATTTTTATAAATCGAGACATTGCTCATCCATTCAATAAAATAGTAGTTGACAAGATAATCAAAACCGTTTAATATTTAGATTATAAATTGGTCAGACCACTAGGTCAATAGGTCATTTTAAGAAATGGATTTTTTATGGACGTTTCTTTGAATAAAGATGAAAAAAATAATTTAGCCCCACCAACCAGTAAGCCACGTTCTGGTTTTATATCCTTACGCGGACATCTGCTCAAGCGCAATATCACATGGTTTATCATGGCATTGCCCGCCTTACTATGGCTTTTAATATTTAAATACTTAACGCTTTTTGGCTCATGGATTGCTTTTACAGATTACAAAGTACGGCGGGGCATTTTTGGCAGTGAATTTGTCTGGTTAGATAATTTTAAGTTCTTATTTGCCACGGATAGCGCCATCCGTGCCACACGCAACACCATTTTGTTGAATTTATTGTTTATTTTTGCGGGGACGGTGTTTGCGCTGTTTGTGGCGTGGTTATTATTTGAGGTCTATACCAGCCAATTCACGCGCTTTTATCAGACATTTCTCCTGCTTCCGCGTTTTATTTCGTGGGTGGTGGTCTCTTATTTTGTATTTGCGCTTTTATCAAACGAAAAAGGCTTGGTGAACCTCACCTTGAAGGGATTGGGATTACAGGAAGTCTCGTGGTATACCTCTCCCGATTATTGGCCCATCATCTTATTACTCGTCAGTTTGTGGGCAGGGGTGGGCATCAGTAGCCTCATTTATTTGTCTGGGATGTTGGCAATAGACCCCCAACTGTATGAAGCGGCGCAAATTGATGGGGCGAATAAATTTCAACAATTTACACGGATTACTTTTCCAATGATATTGCCATTGGTCATCATTAACCTATTGCTCTCGATGGCATATATCATGAATGCCGATTTTGGGTTATTTTTTCAGGTCACGCGCAACCAGCCATTGCTATATCCGACAACGGATGTCCTCGATACCTTCATCTATCGCTCGCTCACCGTCACACGCGATATTAGCATGGCATCCGCCGCCCAATTTTATCAATCCGTTGTTGGCTTTGTATTGGTCATTTTCTTTAATTGGATTGTCCGCCGTATTGAACGCGAAGATGAACCCTTGTCATTATTTTAGTCGAAAAGATTTATTATTATGTCACACACCAGCAACCTGAGAGAATTACGCAGACAAGATACCGATAGGGTGATGAGTTTTTTGGGGCGCTTTAGTGTCCATATCGCCCTCATCATTTTTAGTCTATGCTGTCTAACACCCTTGCTACTCATCATATCGGCATCTTTTACCGATGAAATCGCATTGACGCGCAATGGCTATAGCTTAATTCCGTCACAATTCAGCACAGAGGCGTATGACCTCATCTTCAAAAATCCGCGTGCCATTTTACAATCATACGCCATCACCATTTTTATAACAGTGGTCGGGACGACGATTGCCGTCACGATTATGTCATTATTGGCATACGCCCTATCGCGCAAAGAATTTGTGTTGCGTAAACCACTCTCATTTTTTGTTTTTTTCACTATGCTATTTAATGGTGGCATTGTTCCTTATTATATTTTGATGACACAATATCTGCGCGTTCAAGACACGATTTTTGCACTTTTATTACCCTATTTTGTGGTCGTCTTTTATGTGTTGATATTACGCACGTACTTCGCCGCCCTACCAGAAGAATTATTCGATGCGGCGCGGGTGGATGGGGCAGGGGAATGGCGCATTTTCTTTAGTATTGTGTTACCACTCGCAAAACCCGCCTTAGCCACCATTGGGCTTTTTACGGCACTCAATTATTGGAATGACTGGACAACCTCTCTGTATTTCATCCGCGACTCGAATCTTTATCCACTTCAATATTTGCTTTATATCATTCAGAGTAACGCACAGGCGATGCAATTACAGAGTGCAGTCGGCAACATCACCGTGGGCGAAGTCCCCACACAAACGGCGCGGATGGCGATGGCGGTATTGGCTACCGGTCCCGCCGCGCTGTTCTTCTTGTTCTTTCAGCGATACCTCATCAGAGGCGTTACGCTGGGTTCATTTAAGTAGGCAGACATCGGCATGTAACACGCCGTGGATGTAAAAAATATATTGTGGTTTTAGTTTAGGAGATTCGTTATGCACACTATTTTTCAAAAACGTAAGGTTGTACAAGTCGTTTTATTGGCGATTGCGCTATGCCTCACTTTTTCATGGTCGCCAAAAGCCAGTGTGATGGCACAAGAAGATTTGCCCCGCCTCGTCTATATTTATCCGGGTGGCGCACAAGAAGATTTAGCATTGGTGCAAGAAGCCATGAGCGCATATATGGCAGAACGTATTGGCGCAACCATTGAACTTCGCCCAATTGAATGGGGCGCATATAACGACCAAATTGGTCTTATCAATGCCTCTGGCGAGCCATACGATATTGCCTTTACCGCCCCCTGGATTAACAACTATTATACCAATGTGACCGAAGAATATTTCATCCCATTAGATGATTTACTCGCAGAATATGCCCCCAATTATTGGGCAAGCATGACCCCAGAAACATGGGAAGCGGCGCGTGTTGGTGGTTCTATTTATGGTGCCATTAACCAACAAATTTTTGTGAAGCCATTTGGTCCATATATCCGCACAGACATCCTCGAAGCAGTGGGCTTGGTCGAAGAATTTGAAGCCCTCACCAGCTATGAAGACCTCGCGCCCATTTTGGCGGCAGTTCAAGAATATGCTGACCAAGATGATGTATTGACCCAAGCAACCTATAACCTTGCCCCCCTCAATGTCGCAGAAAATTGGGGCTATGACCCAATCGCCGTTGATTTGGTCGTGGATACAACCGATGCCACCGCCCAAGTTCAAATTTATAGCCAAACAGAAGCCTATCGCACCGCCTCACAACTCATTCGTGATTGGTATTTGGCTGGTTATGCACCTTCTGATGTTGCCGTGTGGGATGAAATGGATGCCGCTTGGACTGCTGGATTGTATGCAGTACGTGTATCGGACATCGTAAAACCCGGTGGAAATGCCGAAGTCGCCGCCCGTTGGGGTTGGGAAGTGACCAGTGTCGCCATTGCAGAACCTGTACTCACAACGGCTGGTGTTATCGCCACATTGAATGGTGTGAGCTATACCTCTGAACATCCAGAATTGGCAGTCGCCTTCTTGGAATTGCTCAATAGCGACCCCGTTTTCTATAATATGCTCAGTAAAGGTTTGGAAGGTGTTCATTGGGAATGGGCAGACCAAGACGCAAAACTCATCCGTCCTGCTAATGGTGCCGCGAGTTTTGCTGATACCGGTTATAATCCCAATACCGATTGGATGTTTGGCAATGTCTTTAATGCCTATTATACCGATGTGACGCAAGTCGGCGCATGGGAAGCAACTGCCGAATTGAACCGCAATGCCCGCCCATCGCCCATTCTTGGTTTCACCTTTGATGGCTCTGCTGTCGAAACTGAACTCGCATCGGTCTCTGCTGTCTTGCAAGAATTTGGTAATCCGTTGGGCAGTGGTTTGGTAGATGTGGATGAAGGCATCGCCCGTTTACAAGAAGAATTGCAAAATGCGGGTATCGAGGTTGTTCGCGCCGAGATGCAACGTCAAATTGACGAATGGCTTGCCGCTAAAGCAGAATAGTCTTAAGAATTTTGCCTTGAGCAGATAGTTTACCTCCGTATTTTCTTTGAGCATATCAGAGGAAATACGGAGAATCCACTGCACAGTGACAATGTTTACAGGCAGGGTCACTGTGCAAAAATCATAACAGGTTATGCTTAGAAGATAATGAAGATAGTTCTAAACCAGCCCCTATCCCCCCAGCCCCCTTTCCCCATTGCATGGAGAAAGGGGGAGAAAACCATTAAAATGGGCAGATTTTCGCCCCCTCTCCACAAAGTGGGGAGGGGGTTGGGGGTGGGGCGAATTTAGTGACAACTGGCAATAAAAATAATGACAATAGACTACACCGACAGGAATAAGTGATGGCATCGCATGATTTAACCAACCCTTTTTTGGGCGCAGTTCATAGAGAAGCAATTTCTGACCAAATCACCGACCGAATTTTGTCGCTCATCCGCGAAAGACGCTTGCAACCCGGTGATAAGCTCCCACCAGAGCGCGACCTCGCCGTGTCTTTGGGTGTGAGTCGGGCAACGCTACGGGAAGCATTGCGCTCATTGGCGATGATGAATGTGGTCGAACTCAAACATGGGTCTGGCACGTATGTGACATCACTAGAGCCAAATTTGCTCGTAGAAAATTTTGCGTTGGTGTTTTCATTGACACAAAATTCGTTTTTACAACTGGTCGAAGCGCGTAAGGTGATTGAACCCGGAACCACTGCCTTAGTCGCCCAACATATCACCGATGAGGGCATCTTTGAATTGGAGCAAATCCTAAAACGCTCCCGCGATTGTCTACAAAATCATCCAGAAGATTTTCCAGAATTAGACATCGAATTTCATGTCAAAATTGCTGAATTATCTGGAAATGCCCTCCTCTCGCGGATTATGCAGGCGCTCACACGCATGAGCATTGCCAGTAGCCAACGGACTGCCACCAGCGATGTTGGCTATAGCCAAAAGCGGATTGAACGCGCCATTCGGATGCACCAAGGGGTTCTGGATGCCATCAAAGCCCATGACCCACAACTGGCAAGCCAGCGCATGTCTGAACATTTGATGTCGGTTGAAGATACCCTGCGCGGTGAAGTCCCCGATTAATGGGGGCGATTGACAAGAAAAGATGAGGCTTTCGTGTCTGTTTATGAAGCATTCCAACGGATTTTACCGCGATTTTGCGTGAATCATCCCAATACCCCCGCCACAACATTTGTCTTTGGCATTGTTGTGCCACAGCAACGCCCTTTTTCGGTCATCATCAGCCGTGAAAGTGCGCTTATAAAGGAAGATGTCAAACAGGCGGAATATATCCTCTATGGCGATGGTGCTATTTTTGAAGCCCTATTAGACCCCGCCACCATCCAACGCAGGGCATTGGTCGAAAAACTCGACTTGCGCCCCAATTATCCCTTTGACCAATACCTGATTTCCATTTTGCTCAAAGCCTTTCAGTTGGATGTCTCTGACCTCAATTATGAACCAAGGCGCTTCGATGATTTTTTCCCATTTCCGCCCCGTTATCCTGTCGCAGAAAATACCTTTCGGCAGATGCACTATATACCCACCGATATTCCCGCCTATTCCGCCAAAAATCTGCCCGAATTAATCGCAGATGCCCATCCGCAGTGGGTATCGCTCTATCATACCGCGTGGCAAATCGGCATGAAAAACCTGCGCCAACCAGAACCAGAATCGGGCTTTATTGCCAATTTTATTGACACCGCTTTTAATGCCAACACCTTTTTATGGGATAGTTGCTTTATGACGATGTTTGGGCATTTAGGCAGGCGCACCTTCGATTTTATGGGGACGCTCAATAATTTTTATGCCAAACAGCACGACGATGGCTTCATCTGCCGTGAAATCAATACCTATACAGGCACAGATTTATTTCAATCATTAGACCCGCGTAGCACAGGACCCAACATCCTCGCATGGGCAGAATGGCAGGCATATCAACACACACGCAATATCAATCGGCTACACGATATTTTCCCCGTCATCATTGCCTATCATCGCTGGTGGCAAGACTGGCGCACCCATCCCGATGGCGGCTATTGGACGAGTGGGTGGGGGAGTGGGATGGATAACCAAACACGAGTCCCACAATCGGAATATCATCACCGCCACTTTACATGGATAGATGCCATGATGCAACAGGCGCTGAGTTGCCAAATGTTGATAAAAATTGCCCACGAAATAAATCGTGATGAATTTAATGAAGAACTCACCCACGAATTTGAGGGTATTCAAGCGTATATCAATACAAAGATGTGGGATGAGGAGCGTGGTTTTTATTATGACCGTTCCCCCGATGGCACATTGAGCCAAATCAAAACCATCGGTGCATATTGGGGATTGTTGAGCGATGTTGTGCCATCTGAACGGGCAGAACGCCTCATCGCCCATCTTCAAGATGAAAAGGGCTTCAACCGTCCGCATCCCATCCCCACACAGGCGTATGATAGCCCCGATTATAACCCCTATGGCGGGTATTGGTTGGGTGGGGTGTGGTCGCCAACCAATTATATGGTGCTATGTGGACTCACTCGGCGCGGATACCACACACTAGCACATCAAATTGCACACAAGCATGTTGAACAAGTCGCAAAAATTTATGTGGATAGTGGCACATTGTATGAAAATTATTCACCAGAATACGCACAGGCGGGAATACCCGCCCGCAAAGATTTTGTCGGATGGACAGGCGTGTCTGCCATCACCATCCCGCTAGACTATCTAGTGGGAATCAGCATACATCCACAAGCGCACAGCCTTTCGTGGGATATTCGGCTCACCGAGCGACATGGGGTTATGCGTTATCCTGTTGGAAAATCAAACGTGGTTGACCTCATCTGTGAGGCATATCAAGCCACAAGCCCTATCCGTGAAATAATCATCACCACCCAAGAACCCATCACCCTTTATTTTCATGTTGGTGCAACCCACAAAATACGGTCATTTGAACGTGGTAAGCATCATATCATCCTCGATTTTTCAGAAAGTGACCACTCATGACGAATGATATAACCCAATTTAACCTTCGCGCCCGTCAACTGGTCGAACAGATGACGCTAGACGAAAAAATTTCCCAAATGATGAATAATGCCCCCGCCATAGAGCGATTGGGCATCCCCGCGTATGACTGGTGGAATGAATCGTTGCATGGGGTAGCGCGTGCTGGCATTGCCACCGTATTTCCACAGGCGATTGGTCTGGCGGCGACATGGAATGTATCGCTCCATCACCGCGTAGCGACGATTATTGCCGATGAAGCCCGTGCCAAACACCATGAATTTGCCCGAAAAGGGGAGCGCACCATCTATAAGGGACTCACATTTTGGGCGCCAAATATCAATATTTTCCGTGACCCGCGTTGGGGACGTGGACAAGAAACCTATGGCGAAGACCCACTCCTCACTGGGCGCTTGGGCGTTGCTTTTGTCACAGGCTTGCAAGGCGATGACCCCAAATACCTCAAAGTGGTCGCCACGCCCAAACATTTCGCTGTTCATAGTGGACCAGAACATGCCCGCGCCTATTTTGATGTTAGTCCCAATGAACGTGATTTACGTGAGACGTATCTGCCTGCGTTTGAGATGTGTGTGCGCGAAGGCAAAGCCGCCTCCGTCATGGGGGCATATAATCGCTTTCGGGGCGACCCGTGTTGTGCCAGTAATCGCTTATTAAATGAGATTTTGCGCGATGAATGGGGTTTTGATGGCTTTGTTTTTGCCGATTGTGGCGCAATTCTGAATATTTACAAATTTCATCATGTCGTAGAAACCGCCGCCGAAGCATCCGCATTGGCGGTGAATAATGGGTGTGATATGGATTGTGGCGATACCTATCAGGCGCTCAGAGAAGCCGTAGCAAAAGGCTTGATTGATGAAGAAACCATCAACCGCGCCCTTGTTCGGGCATTTGTGGGGCGGTATCGGTTGGGCATGTTTGACCCACCCGAACAAGTGCCTTATGCACAAATTCCGTTTAGCGTCAACGATTCGGCAGAGCATCGCGCTGTGGCGCTACAAGCCGCCAAAGAATCGCTGGTATTATTGAAAAATGACGATAATGTGTTGCCACTCGCCAAGACCATCCGCCGTATCGCTGTGATTGGACCCAACGCCCATGACCCAGAAGTGTTGCTAGGCAATTATAATGGCACACCCTCATACAGTGTCACCCCTCTGGATGGCATCCGCGCAAAAGCACCTGCTGGCACAGAAATCACCTATGCGCGTGGTTGTGGGGTGTATCAGGTGGATGAGAGTGGCATCGCAGAAGCCG
This sequence comes from bacterium, assembly GCA_033763335.1. Taxonomy (GTDB): domain Bacteria; phylum Chloroflexota; class Anaerolineae; order Aggregatilineales; family Phototrophicaceae. Next base: position 11,868 of record JANRKU010000119.1, on the reverse strand, counting down.
TCACATTGGCAAAACAAGCCGATATGGTGATTTTTGTGGGTGGGTTGTGTCAGGCACTAGAAGGCGAAGAGGGGCAAAAAGAAGGCTTGCCCGATGGCTTGGTGAGTCTTGGAGACCGCGCACGCCTCGATTTGCCCGATATTCAAGAAACCCTGTTGCAAAAATTACACGAAACAGGCACGCCCATTGTGCTTGTATTGTTAAATGGGAGCGCAGTGGCAATCAATTGGGCAAGTAAAAATGTGCCAGCCATCCTAGAGGCATGGTATCCGGGGGAAGAGGGCGGTACAGCCATTGCAGATGTGCTTTTTGGTGCATATAACCCCGCAGGACGGCTACCCGTGACCTTTTATCGCTCCGCAGAAGATTTGCCCCCCTTTGAAGATTACGCCATGCAGGGGCGCACCTATCGCTATTTTACGGGCGAGCCACTGTATCCCTTTGGCTATGGCTTGAGCTATACTCAATTTGACTATAGCGACATGTCATGCAGTCACAAGCAAATTTCTGCGGGGGATGTGGTTGCCGTATCGGTGACGGTTGGCAATCGTGGCGATATGGCGGGTGATGAGGTGGTGCAGGTGTATGCCAGCGCCAATCGGGTGGGGTATCCGCAACTTTCTTTGGTCGGATTCACCCGTATTCACCTGTTGCCCAATGAATCAAAACAAGTCACCATCGAAATTTCTGCATCACAATTTGACCGCATCACCGATAGTGGTGAACGGGTATTAGAAACAGGCACATTTACGATTTATGTAGGCGGAGGACAACCCAAATGGTCAAATGGTGTGCAGTTAGAGGTGCAAACAATAGGCTAAGGGCTTGGTTTTCCATGCAATCCGACATAGGGGGCAAAATGGCAGGTTAACAGCAAAATCATCCCCTATCCCCCCAGCCCCCTTTCCCCATTGCATGGAGAAAGGGGGAGAAATCCATTCTAGGACAGATTTTAGCCCCTCTCCATTTTATGGGGAGGGGTTGGGGTGGGGATAAAAACCTTAAGTTGCAGTATATGGGGTGCAACCTGTTGCACCCCTACATCATGCCCGAAAGTGTGCTAGAATTGGTCTTTGAAACCGATAGAATCAGCCGACCAGCCGATTTTAGATACTCATACCACGCACAGGCGTGGTGTTGGATTGGCTAACAATTGAACCGAAAGAATAATTCCTAGATGAAGACACGCTTATTAATGGTATGGTCACGCATAAAGACCGCCAATACCTATTGGCATGATGCGCTGTTATTGGGATTGTTAGCCCTGAGCGCAACCTTTATCAACCCCAATTGGGCATTTGCCCCGCTCGAAATTTTGCCAATTTTTGATGCCTATAACGACCATTGGATTTATACTGGCACCATGCTCGATTTGGCAGATAAATTCAATTTTGTAGCACATTCTTACCCAAATGCGCCTTTTGTTGAGCATTATTCATATATTTTTGAGCGATTTTCATTTATTGTACCGGGCGGGGTATTGCATGACCTGTTCCCCCCCGTCATCGCCAATTATGTCTTCAAATTGGGCATTTATGGATTGTCTGTGGCGGGTGTCTATTGGTCACTCCGCAACCTATTTGGACGCAGAACAGGGTTATTTGGGGCGCTGGCAATCGGCAGTTATGCGTGGTTTTTGCGAAGTGCGGGTTGGGAATATGTGGATGGGATTGGCATTGGCTACTTTTTGATGACCATCGCCCTCATCATCTGCGCTACTCATGCCACAAAAAAGACCACATGGCGCATATTGTGTGTTTTGGTGGGGGTCATGCTGATTAATTTGGCATTGGCAAATGTTTATTGGGGACTTTTTACCCCGCCATTGTTGCTCATGGCGCTGTGGCTCAATTATCACCACCACAAACGCCCGATTATCCAAAGTTTGATATGGGGGGCGCTAGGGGTGGTTGCGATGGCGCTGGTATATGGGGCTATTTCGTATGGGGTACGCGGCGAGTGGTTTTTCTTAAAAGAATCGCTCAAAACAGCAGAAACATTTTCGACAGGTGACTTGCAAAAGGTGTTGCGAGATTATAACACCTTGATATACGGGTATATGAACCCACATTTTCATCTATTGCCAATTCTATTTTTGATAGTGGGGATTGTGCGGTGGAATCGGGATAAAGCCTCGCCACTTGTGGCACATCAGCGCCTTGTGCTGTTGCTCCTCGCATACATGGTCGGCATGTTAACCTTGTCGCATATCTTTATTGAAACTGCTCCTTATCTCATCATTATATTATATAGCTCTTATCTCATCCCCGGAATATTTTTATGTTTGGGCGGGATTGTCGCCCCGACACTCGAAACCCTGTCTGATAAGGCGTTTAAGTGGTTGATGAGTGTTCTTATACTCACATTTTTGCTCCCATTCGCACTCTCAGTTCTCATCCCTGCCTTAGAATCGTGGCAAAATGACACCCTTATTTTGCTAGGATGTGTATTGGCAATGGTTGTCGGGTTGGTATCTGCCAAAAAAGTTCGTTTGGGGGTGACATTCATTGCCATTGTCTTGTTTGGATGGATGAGCAGTAGCCAGATTTTTGTCTTTCGTTCAGACCGATTACGCAATCAAGAGACATTCGCCTTAGCGTTTGATGCCTATGAAGCTGTCCAAGCCCGTTATACCCGTTTGGGTATCCGCGATGTGCAATTCATCCAAGACCCGCGTAATACCACGGGATTACCGATGGTTGTGCCATCTATGCTGTATGTAGATGCCTATGCTATACGCCCAGCCATCAATATGATTGAAGAAGAAACCAGTGTTTCTATGATTAGCCCTTTTAATAGCATATCCATGGGTCAGACCACCCAAAAAACGGTGCTAATAACACGCTATCCGCAAAGTTTGAATACCTTCATCACCCAATTCGCCAATGATTATGAACTGGTGATAGAGGATACCATCACGTTTCAGCGTCATGATATGACCTTTTATATGACCTTTTTATCTGTGAATATTACGCAACTTTTTCCATCTGAGGGGCAATTTAGGTATGAGTTTAATGCCCTCATTGAGTCAGTCGCCACATTGTCTAATTTTGATGGGGTAGAAACAATTAACGTACAACATTATCGTTGGATGACAGCCCCAATAGCCACATTATCTGCACCTGTGCCAGATAAACACTTTGACCCAGATGAAACCTATCACATCAGCATTCGGGTGTATTCATCCCTAGAAGCAGAGGTACTCAATAGCTTTCAAGTGAGCATCAATGGGACAGCCATCCCTCTCACAAAAACGGATAATCGTTTTGAGGGAATCGTGAGCGGGGGGGTACTCAATCAGCCCGCGCTGACCATCACCTTCCAGACCATTCGGGCGAGTAACCCACTTGAATTGGGGTATTCAGACCCGCGCACATTGGCAGTATCGCTGGATTCTGTGGCGATTATGCCGATGGATGATGAATAGGAGCAGGCGGATGTGGCGCAATAAAATAAATTGGATGCACTTGCTCCTCATTGGGTCTTTGCCGATTATATTGGCACTCATCAACCCCAATTGGATATTTAATGTTGGCATTGCCGATGATTATATTTATTTGGGGTATCAGCTTAATTTTCCCAAGTATGTCGGTTGGTTTCCATCATCTGAGCATTATTTTATTGAGCGATTTAGCTGGATTTTTCCTGCTTATGGGGTGCGCCAATTATTTTCGCCTCTGATAGGCAATTTTGTGGTGCATTTGGGCGTGTATTACCTCGCTATTTTTTCGGTATATGGCACATTAAACCGCCTATTCAATGCGCGAGTGGCACTATTAACCGCGTTGCTCATGGGGCAATGTTCGCTATTTTTACGGGCAACGGGCTGGGATTATGTGGATGGCTATACCCTAGCTCTATTTGCGCTATGTGTGTGCCTATTGACCTATGCCAGCCAATCACCGCGCTATCGGTGGTATTTATGTGGGGCAGGGATAAGTGCTTTGTTCATGGTGAATGTGCAAGTGTTCAGCTTATTTTATACGCCTGCACTGGCAATATATTACCTCATCATCAACCATTATGGGGCGCGGCGACATATCATCCATCCAATATTATGGGGGGGAATAGGCGTTGTTTTGGCATTGGTGGTGCTATCTGTAGCGTATTATAGATTAACAGGCAGAGGATTTATATTTGCCAATACCTTGGCAACTGCACAAGGGGCTGTGGGGAAAAATGATTGGCGCAACCTGATTAATAACCATTTATCGGCAAAAGATGGAACACCCTTTGCTTTTTTATTTTTGCTGGCGGGGGCAATGGCAATCGGGTTTATGGGGCGCGGGTTGTGGATTAAAGCATCATTTTATCGGTATCAACACGCCATAATCGCCTTATTTACGGGGTCATTGGGTGTATTTGCCTTTTGGTCTGTGTTGGGATATACAGGCTATTTACGCCTGACATTTTATAGCTCTTTATTGCTCCCTAGTACCTTTTTGTTCATTGGCGCGGTGTTCATCGCCCGATTCAATACGCTATCGGTACGGGCAGTATGGCTGGTATATGCCATCATCCTCATCACCTTTACCCTATTTCATCACCTTTTGGCGCTCCCAATTGAGATTTTTGTCATTAGCGCAGGATTATTATGGTTCATGGGGATATGGATGAAAGGGGAGCAGGCGCTTTTGCTCATGACAACGGCGCTATGCCTGATGAGTTTTGTGGGCGGGGCGAGGAGCGAGACCATATTGGTTTATGAACCACGGCGATTGATTACACAGCATATTTATGATACAACAACCCAAGCGAGTCAGATTATTGACCAACGCTATACGACCTATAGCTCAGACCAATTCCGCTTTTGGTTTCCCACCGATACCACCCTAAATAAAGAAATCAACAGCGTAACGGCATTATATTTATTCGGCTGGGGGCGTTTTATCACCCCCTTTAATAGGCAAGTACCCCAATGGGATAATACTATCACCCAATCTAAGGATATTATTTTATTGACCGCACGCGAAGATGCTCAAACGTTTTTAGCCGATTTGAATCAATTTTTAGCGCCTCGTCATTATGAATTGGTCGTGATTGACCAATACATTGTGAATGATGTCTTTGCGATAACCTTCACCCAATTAAAATTTTTGAGTCCTGTCACACAAAATCGCGTTGACTATGATTTTAATAGCACTCTAGCGGATGAATCGGGTTTGGGCGCACCAGAAACGGTCAATGAACGTACTTTCCGATGGACAAGTGAGTCAACTGCCCGTATGAGATTTACACTTGAGGATGGGCAATTTGACCCTACAGATACCTATCAGGTGCAATTTTTGACCCTCTCGCCATTAGAAATAGCGGTGCAAGATAGCCTAAAAGTGACTATCAATGGCACGCCATTGGTTTTGGAGCGCATTCCACAAGGGGCAGATACGCTATTCCAAGCCGAAATTGGCGGGGATATTTTGAATAACAATGTGTTAGAAATTATCTTTGAGACCAATGGAATCAGTCGCCCTGCCGATTTTGGCTACCCCGACCCGCGCACATTGGGCGTAGCGTTGGATTGGCTAACCATTGAGCCAATTGAGGAATAAGGATTTATGCGCCGTATCAGCGAAAAATCAAATTGGGGACATATCCTTCTATTACTGGTGTTGCCGATTGTATTGGCGCTCATCAACCCCAATTGGTTGTTTAATGTTGGGGCGATTCGGGATGATTATATCTATTGGGGGTATCAGAACGACTTGCTAAAATATGTGGGGTGGAATCCGTCTGCTGACCATTATTTTATTGAGCGTGTGAGTTGGCTTGTGCCGACTTACCTTGTGCGCCAATTGGTATCGCCCCTCATGGCTAATTTTATCGTGCATTTAGGGGTATATTACCTCGCCATATTTTCGGTGTATGGCACATTGAATCGGCTATTCCATGCGCGGGTGGCTTTGTTTATTGGATTGCTGATGGGCGGCTATTCGCTGGTGTTGCGTGCGAGTGGGTGGGATTATCTGGATGGCTATGCCATGGCGCTCACCGCATTATGCGTTTTGCTATTGACCTATGGGGCAACGACCACGCGCCATAATAAGGCATATCTGTTTGGGGCGGGCGCGGTGGCGATGCTCATCATCAATGCTCAATTTTTTCATCTGTTTTACATGCCTGCCTTGGGCATTTATTACCTGCTCCTCAATCATGCTCATGCCCGTCATCACATTGTCCCGTCTATCATTTGGGGTGTATTGGGTGTTGGGGGGGTATTTATCATATTGACCCTTTTGTATTATGGCATTACGGGGCGCTGGTTTATTTTTGCCAATACCTTGCGCGTCTCACAAGATGCGGTATCGCCACAAGGATGGCGTGGTTTTATCAATAATCATCGGGCAGGGCAGGGCGCAAATTATCACCTGTTGTTTGGGGCGGTGGCGCTGATGGGCATCGGCATTGCCCTATCTACCAAGCGATTTTTGCCACGCGCCAGCACAAGCCCATTGGTGGCGCTATTTGGTTTATCATGGGCGGTATTGGCGGGATGGGCTGTGTTGGGTTCTTATGGCTATTTGCGCCTGCCGTTCTACAATTCTAATACGACCTTTAGCGCCTTTTTGGTGATAGGCGTGATGGTGGCATATCGGCTAACCGCCTTATCGTCAATTCAGTTTTCACGTCTGATTGTGGCACAAATTGGGGTAACTGTGGGCTTATTTGCCTTATTCAGTTTTGGGATGGCAGATATAACAACCACATGGGTCATCGTCATAACTGTGTTTAGCGGGGGGCTATTGGCGCTGATGTGGATTATCCCGCAACCGATAACCCTCATTGGATTGGTCATCGCGGTAGCAATCCTCAGTTTTGTGGGCGACCGTGGGACAATTACGGGCATGGTCTATCAGCCAGACCGCCTATTGCTCCAACGCAATTATGAATTGATTGCCCAAGCCAACCAGACCATCCGCCACCGCTATCCCAATTATGGCACAGACCAATTTTATTTTTGGTTTGAAGATACCATCGCTCCGCTTGACCAAACAGATAAATTCTTTACTGGGTTGCTTTCGACCTACTTTTTTCGATTCATCACCCCATTTAGTCTCACTGCTCCTATATGGGATGAAACCCTGCTCCTGCCACACGAAATTATTGTGATTGCGCCACCTGACCGCGCCGATATGCTACTCGGCGCTATGCAAGCGTGGGTATATACCAATAATTACGATATGACCATCGAGCATACTGCGCTTTTGGGCGATGCGGATGCGCCTGTGATGGGGTTATATTTCACGCAAATCACACCCCTGCAACTCATACAGGATAACCGTCTGCGCTACGAATTTGCCAGTATCCCAAACAGGTTGCAGATGGATAATTTTGCGGATGGTGAAATGGTCAATGGGCGCACCTTTAGCTGGACGAGTGAGCCAACCGCCCGTATGAGCTTTACCCTTGCAGATGAACAATTTGACCCCACAAAAACCTATCAGATACAATTTTTGACGCTCACGCCACTCGAAGCAGAGGTATTAGATAGCCTAAAAGTGAGTATCAATGGGCAGGAATTGACCTTAGAACGCATACCACAAGGGACAGATACCTTGTGGTATGCAGAAATCGCAGGGACAATTTTCAACCGTGATGTGCTAGAATTGGTCTTTGAAACCGATAGAATCAGTCGCCCATCGGATTTTGGATACCCCGACCCACGTACATTGGGTGTGGCGTTGGATTGGTTGACGATTAAGCCGATTGAGGAATGAAGGACGCATGACACTACCTACAATTTCGATTATTTGCCCTGTCTATAATGAAGAGAAAAATATCCCCATGTTTTATGAGCGTATCATGGCGGTATTGGCGCAATATGCGGGGCGCTACGACTATGAGCTGATTTTTACCAATAACGCCTCCACCGATAGCACCCAAGCGATGGTGTTGGGGTTACATGAGCAAAATCCACAGGTACAACTCATCACCCTATCGCGTAATTTTGGGTATCAATGCTCGGTGCTATCTGGGTTGACCTTTGCCAAAGGCGATGCCACCATCGTGATTGATGTGGATTGCGAAGACCCGCCAGAACTCATCCCACAATTTATTGAAAAATGGGAATTGGGATATGATGTGGTGTATGGCATCCGCAAAAAACGCCAAGAATCAGAAATTGTCCAATGGCTACGGCGGGTGTTTTATTGGCTGTTGCGCCAGATGGCTGATAACGATGTCATTTTGAATATGGCGGAATTTGCGCTCATCACCAAACAAGTGCGCCACGAAATCATCAACAACAAATCTACCTTCCCATTTTTGCGGACAGAAGTGGGTTATGTGGGCTTTAAGCGCGTGGGCATAGATTATATCCGCCAAAAACGGGCTTATGGTAAAACCCATTATAATTTTATCGGCATGAGTGCCTTTGCCATTGGTGGCATTTTGAGTTCATCCACCTATTTATTGCGCCTCGCCGCCTTTATTGGCGCTGGATTATTGCCCCTCAACCTGATTTTATTGGTGGTCACATGGGCAAACGGCTGGATTCATGCTTTTCCCACGCTGGTCACGCTCGATTTGATGTACCTCATCTTTTTTATGGCAGTGATAAGCGTGTATTTGGCGCGAATTTATAAAAATGGCGTTGGCAGACCGCTTTTTGTCGTGAATTGGCGTAATAGCACCTATCACCATCCCGATTATTCACTCCCCAACGAAGGGCAATTGTCATGACCACACCAACTTGTGTTGTGCATCCAACAGAAAAAACCCGCCTCATCTACTCAAAAGCAGGGGATTATATCACAGGCGATATGTTTGAAGTGCGCGAATGTGAAGCCTGTGGCTTGGCACAAACCTATCCCCGCCCCGATGATTTATCCCCATACTATCCAACCCAATATCGGCGCTATAGCCCAATTGTGTTGAGCATCCTCAAGGCATTTTATCGGATGCGCGTGCGCGGATGGTCAAAATTATTCAAAAAACCTGCCCGCGCCTTTGAAATGGGGTGTGGCGATGGGTTGATGTTGGCGGGCTTACGTGATTTGGGCTGGCAGGTGCTTGGCAATGAACGCACCGAAGCCATGACCGAATTTGCCCGCACAAAACTTGGCATTGAGGTATTCAGTGGCACATTAGCCGATATGCCCCCTCTGCCACCGTTTGAGATGATTATTTTGTTTCAGGTATTGGAGCATTTATCAGACCCATTGGCAGATTTACAAACCCTACGCGGGAAAATTGCCGATGATGGCAAAATTATTATTGGTGTCCCCAATTTTGATAGTTGGCAGGCGAAATTTGGCAAGACGGGCTGGCTACATTTGGATGTGCCACGCCACCTCAATCACTTTACGCCAAAATCCATTACACGGGTGCTGGCAGAGGCGGGCTTTAGGGTGGTCAAAATCAGTTTTGTATCGCCAGAACACGACCCAATCGGCTGGATACAATCGGTTTTGAACCGTATTGATAATAAGCATAATCGGTTATTACGGTTGCTGATGCGTCTGGATAAGCCCAATGGATGGAATGTGTTGCATGTGCTACTGGGTGAGTTATTATTGCCATTTGCGCTGATAGCCTCCCTCATCAGTTGGATGGCGGGTAAGGGCGGTCTGATGCAAGTTGTTGCCTCGCCAGACGCTAAAGCATCTGGCTAATCATGCCAAAGCCCCATAAATGGGGCTGATATGCCCAAATTATTCGGGAAAATGGTCTTAAAAAAACTCACCTTTCCCTAAAAATTGGCAAAACAACCTGCTAAAGCAGGTTTTAGATAATCTAGGCAGGTGCTTTAGCGCCTGCCGTAAGCCGATGGATAGAACTGGCAATCACAGTTTTTCATCCGCTATAATAGATGGTATTATCATTTTTTAGGGACGGTGGCTCGCTATGACCAGCAAAATCAAAATTTTTATCTCGTATGCGCGGAAAGACGGACGTGAACTCGCCTTACGCCTGCAACATGACCTCACCGACTTTGGATTTGAGGTGTGGCTCGATACCAACGAGATTCAAGCGGGAGCAAATTGGGCGCGTGATATTGAACATGCCATAGATACGTGTCATATCGCGTTGACCTTGCTCTCACAGGGGTCGTTTGAATCTGAAATTTGCCGTGCAGAGCATCAACGCGCCATCGAAAAGAAACGGCGTATCGTCCCGATATTGGTCATGCCGTGTGACCGTCCGTTGATTTTGCAAACCCTCAATTTTCGTGATTTCTCCAATTTAGGGGCATATAGCCAAAATTTGGCACAATTGCACACCGATTTACGCAATCCCGATTCGGATAAAGCCCCGCCTGTACGCTATCCATTCAACGATGCACCGACATTGCCACATGAATTTGTCCCCCGTCCAGAAGAATTTGACAAGCTCAAAAATGCCCTCCTGAGCGACAAAACAGACCGCCATGTCGCGCTTACTGCCCTGCGTGGATTGGGTGGTATTGGCAAATCTATCATGGCAAATGCAATCTGCCATGACCCATTTTTGGCGGGTGCATTTCCAGATGGGGTATTTTGGGTGGAAATCGGACGTGAGCCGAGCGAAATCCTCGAAAAATTGCGTAAAATTGGCATCCGCTTGGGCGATAGTGATAAAAATTACATCAGCCTCACCGAAGCCATATCCAGTTTTCGCAATATCATCCAACATAAATCGGCGCTGATTGTCATTGATGATGTATGGGAGCAAACCATCGGCATCGCCAACTATTTTATTTCCACATCGGCACAATCGCGCTTTTTGGTCACGACGCGCCAACAGATTGTCATCGAAAAACTCCGCGCCACCCCCATTGAACTCGGTGTGATGAAACCCGAACAGGCATTGCAACTCATCAGCCGATACGCCAAACGCGATGACCCAAAATTTCCGATTGTCGCGCAAACACTCGGCTATCATCCATTGGCATTGCGGATTGTGGGCGCAAATTTGCAAAAAGGGCTGTGCGATAAATGGCTCAAAGATTACGAAATTACCCGCATTAGACTCGGCATGGGGTCGCATGACCGCGATGATAATTTGGTCGCATGCTTTGATGTGAGCGTAGAAAACCTCGCGCCAGATATTGAACCAGCCGTCTATCATGCGTTGGGCATTTTTCCAGAGGATATGTGGATTCCCGCGCCAACCGTGTATCGGCTGTGGGGTGCGCTGAACACTGCTTTGACCGAGACCGATTGTGACGATATTTTGAATGAATTGGATAACCTATCGCTCATCGAGCGCCAACAAGATGCAGACGGCATCCGTATGCACGACTTGTTACACGATTATAATCGCTACAAATTAAATACAGATAAAAAATATATTTCCACCCATGAACAATTCATCGGCGCGTTGGGTGATAAATATGCCCTGCCAGACGATTACGCATGGCGCACTATCGGCTATCACCTCATAGAAGCAGGGCAAAAAGCCACCCTGCGCGGATTGATTTTCGATTATGCCTTCCTAGATGCCAAACTGCACGCCACCGACCCCAACGCCATCATCGCTGATTGCGATTTGTTGGGGGATGACACTGCTGTGACGCTGGTGGGCGATGCGATTCGGTTATCCGCGCATGTTATCACCGACCAAAAGGATAATTTTGCCCTGCAACTCACAGGCAGATTGTGGCAAAGACGTGACCAGATTGCCGATTTATGGCAAACTGCCATGAACCAAACTACCCCGTTCACATGGGCAGAAAACTTGCCTAACTTGCCACTTGACCAAGCAGGTGGCGCATTGAAGCGCATCTTGTCGCATCCGAGTGTTGTGTTGTGTGTCGCGTATTCGCCCGATGGCAAATTTTTGGCGACGGGGTCATCTGATAATACGGCGCGGATATGGGATGTGCGGACGGGGGAAACGACCGTCATCCTCACGGGGCATACTGACTACGTAAGAAGCGTGGCGTGGGAT
>JANRKU010000118.1:0-9201 GCA_033763335.1 bacterium | reverse complement strand
CCGATGAAAAAGGCAATCAGGTTGCAGATTTGCCAGAGACCCATGTGACCATCACCTTCACTGAAAATGCTGGCAAAACCACCATGTCCTATCTGTTGCGCTTTGCAAAAACCGAAGACCGCGATACCATCATGCAAATGGGGATGGAATATGGCTTCAAAGATTCATTAGAGCGTTTGGTCAAACACCTCAGCAACATCGCCTAATTTCACCAATCATTTTCGATATTTGCATGGACGGTGAAAAATGCCGTCCGTTGATAATTTTGAGAGTCAAATGCCTTATTTGGGGTAGTTGACATACGACCAGAGCCACTTATAGAAATTCATAAGTGGCTCAACTGATTTTCCTTAGCTATTCGATTAGGACTTTCGCCTAAAGTAAAGGATCATGAAGGCTCAAAATCAAAATTTATGAACCTATTTGACCCATTATAGGCATATCAAGCGAAAGTCCTCCAATCATCATCTTGAATGTCTAATCAGCCTAACGCAGCCTCAATCATCTCGATGATGCGCTCAAGATTGAGAGGCTCAACAAGCTCACCATTGATGAAAAAAGTGGGGGTTCCTGTTAATTTGAGTGCTTGTGCATCAGCACGATCACGTTCGATCTTGGCTAGGATATCCGCATTGTCAAGATCATTGACAAACTGGTCAATATCCAACCCAATTTCTTCTGCATACCCGATAAAAAGATCCGTTTGTGGTGTTTGTTGTTCGCCCCATTCTGATTGATGTGTAAATAACTCTTCCTGCATTTCCCAGTATTTCCCCTGCAAGCCTGCAGCTTCCGTAGCTGTCGCTGCAAGCACCGAATTGTTATGCAAAGGTAGGTAACGAACAACCAAACGCACATTGTCACCGTAATCCTTAAGTAGCTGCTTCACAGCGGGAAAAGCGGCACGACAGGACTCACATTCAGGATCTAGAAACTCTACAATGGTGACCTGTGCGTCAATTGGACCTAGCGTTGGGCTATCTTCACGAATGAGTAGGGCTGTATCCCCATCTAAAGTAGCAGGAGTGTTGGCATTGGATAAACTAAGACCAATTACCATAATAACAATGACAGGAATCCCTATCATCAGTAGGATGCGTAATTGTCTACTAAGCCCCCCTTGTTGATTGGATTTACGTTGTATTTTCTTTGTTTCAGACATTGGTTATACCTTTAATCTAATTGGTTAAGAAAGAGAGCGGATGAAAAAAATGATGCTGAGAATGTCTTCATCCGATAAATTCGGATTGCCACCTTTTCCTGGCATCAATATACCCGTTTTATTAGAAGGATCGTTTGCTGTACGCCCTATCCTAATAAACTCCAGCAGTGTTGTGTCATCAAGTTCTTCCACAAAGGGATTGGTCACAAGAGAGGGACCTAAGTTCGCAACACCCTCTCCTGCTTGACCATGACAGGCAGAACAGGAACGTGTATATGATTGTTGACCCTGTACAATGATCTCTGTACTGCTCACCGCCGAAGGAGAATTAAGCTCATCAGATGCTGTGGATTCCAATGTTCCTGTTTCCTCTTTTGGAAAACCACCGTTACTAACGGCAGTCATAAACAAGCCAGCATAAGCGATAAACAGAAAGACGGTGATACCTTGTTTTATCCAGCGCATATCTCTTATAGATGCAGTTTCTTCTCCTACCGAGTGATCTTCATGTGGCGAGTACCACATTATGCTCAGAAGCACAACAACAAAGGCAGTTAACGCGAGAAAAGGAATACCTACAAAACCGAACCACTGAATCCAGCGTGTTTCACAGGGAACACCTGTCGTACATACATGCCAGCCCTGGGGAATGACACCGTAGTAAAGCAAATTGTGATAAACGGAAATTCCCAGACCAAAAACACAAAGTGGGAGCGCATAGGTGACGGCACGGCGATCACGCACAAGAATACCAACGGTCAAAACAAACACAATCGGGTACATGAATATCCGTTGATACCAGCACAAATCACAGGGAATAAAATTCATAACTTCGCTGAAAATCAGACTCCCTAGCGTTGCAATAAGAGCCTGTGTCCAGGCAATGTAAAGTAGATTACTTCGTACATTAGCTAGCATAAATGGCATCGTTTAACCTCCATATTTAGAGCTATTTTATAGTTGATACTTGGTATCATGTGTGAACAATATGTCAATATATTCAGATGTTTTGGCGAAAAAATTATTTTTCCATTATAGATATCATCTATGGTTGAGATGGGCTAAGACACTTTTTATTATGTCATGCACGTGTTCATCATCTAGGCGGTAGAATACGTGACGACCTTCTTTACGATACCCTACGAGTCGTAGTTGTCGCATCATACGCAGTTGGTGCGAAATCGCGGATTGACTAACGCCAAGAAGATCAGCGATTGTGTGAACGTACAACTCATGCTTAAGAAGTAATTCGATAATCTTTAATTGAGTTGAATCTGCAAGAGCCTTAAATATATCTGCAGCAAGTGATGCAGTCTCATATGTTAGCAATTCACCAAGGAGTTGATACTCAACCGCATCCCCACAAAGACTGGATTTTAACACACCATTAGTCATCAAAAAATCCTGAATATGTAAAAATATTTATAAGAATTGTAGCGATTTAAATTGAAATAGTCAACACAACACTGACACTCTTAGTAAACTATAGCGGTCTATATCCTCATCAGAAATAGATATACCCATACCTGCCAATACCCCATATAAACTCTGCTTAGGGGTTTTGTGAGGAGGTTGTAAATCATGTTCAAGTGTGGTCACTAATTGTCCAACTAAACGCACTCTATCCACTGCCGATAATTTTTGTGCGAGTGTCATAACTGCCTCTAGGGTGATTATCTCATCCATCATCATAAATCCTCTTATACATTTTATTGATTATACCCCATATCCAATATGCTATAATATATCCCTATAGGATGGGCAAAGGTGTTCTATGCCCCCTGTGTTATAATGAAGATAAAATCAGGTAAGGAATAATATCATGCCCTATACACTCGCCCATTTGCGTGCCATGCGCGACCAAATTTTATATCTCGCCCAAAAACATGGTGCGAGCAATATTCGCGTATTTGGGAGTGTAGCGAGAGGTGATGCCACAGACCAAAGTGATGTGGATTTATTAGTTGCATTCAGTGACCAAACCAGCTTGCTTGACCGTGCTGGGTTGCTAATCGAATTGCAAGAGTTACTCCACTGTCGTGTAGATGTTATCAGCGATAGGGCGATTAAACCCTATTTATCACCCTATATCCTCAAGGATGCTGTCCCATTATGAATGCTGTCCAAAAGGGATATTTACAAGATTTACTCACACATATTGATAAAATTATTCGCTATACAAAAGATGGACGAGATGCTTTTTTTGCCTCAGAAATGGCACAAGATGCAGTCTTAAGAAATTTTACCGTTTTAGGTGAAATTGTAAAGCGACTCGGAAAAGAATTTACGGATAATTATCCTCATATCCCATGGCGAAATATCGCAGGGTTTCGAGATGTTATCACTCATGATTATGAGGATATTGAGCTATATCAAGTTTGGCATACGGTTGATACCGAAATTCACCCATTGCGTCAAGCGATTAACGAGATACTCGCCAAATTTGATGATATAACAGGATAAAAGGAATAATTCATCTATGAACATAACATTTCTCGGTGGCGCGGATGAAGTCGGTGCCAGTAGCACCCTCATCGAAATTGCGGGCAAACGCATTTTGGTGGATGTCGGCATCCGCATCAGCCCCAAGACCAATCGGGGTATCCAGAACGACCAATTACCCGATTTACACCCCATTTCGGCAGGTGGTGGATTCGATTACCTGCTCGTCACCCATGCCCATACCGACCACACAGGCGCATTGCCGTTGGTCGTGGAACAATATCCGCATGTCCCCGTCCTTGCCACGCGCCCCACACAGGTCTTGACGCGCATTTTGCAAGCGGATGCCCAACGCATCATGAAAACCAAGCAAGAGGAAGAAGGCGAATTGCCAATATTCGATGAAATCGCCAGCCAACGCCTACTCGATGCTTTCCAGACGGTGGAATTTAACCAGCCGATTCATCTCGGTGAAGGGCTACAAGTCACCTATCATGTGGCAGGGCATATCGCAGGGGCGGCGATGCTCGTTTTTGAGAGCGAAGAAGGCACGCTGGTCATGAGTGGCGATGTGTCGCTCAATCAACAACGCGCCGTGGTATCGGCAAAAGTGCCACGGATTAAAGCCGATGCGCTGGTGCTAGAAAGCACCTATGGCGGGAGGCTACATGCTAACCGTGATGCCGAAGAAAAACGCATTATCGCCTCGCTAAAAGCTGTCACCGAAGGCGGCGGTAAGGCACTCATCCCCGCCTTTGCATTGGGACGCGCCCAAGAGGTGTTGCAGATTATTTTGGCATATCGTGACCAATTGGATGTGCCTGTCTATGTGGATGGGATGGTGCGGGCGGTGTGCAATGGCTATGCCACCTTCCCCGATTTATTGCCCATCAACACCGTCAAAATGGCGGGGGAAAAACATCTTTTTTTCCGCGAAAAAGTGAAAGCCATCCAAACCAACGCCGAGCGTGATGCAATGCTGGCGGATGATGCCCCTGCGGTGATTATCGCCAGTAGTGGGATGCTCACGGGTGGGGCTTCTGCGATGTATGCCAAAAAAATGGCTGGAAATCCAAAAAATGCCATTTTCCTCACAGGGTATCAAGATGAAGAAGCGCCCGGTAAGATGCTCCAACGGCTGATGAAAGCCCGTGAAGAGGCGGATGGGGAAGGCACAATCAAGATTGATGGTCAACCCGTCACGGTGCGCTGTATGATAGACACCTATTCGCTCTCCGCGCACGCCGATGAAGCGGAATTGGTCAGTATGGCAGAAGCGATGGATGCGGGTGAAATTATGCTGGTGCATGGCGACCCATCGGCACGCCATAGCCTCGCCACACGCCTGCGCCAACGCGGAAGGCGTGTGCTAACCCCGCGCATTGGTCAGACCGAGCATTTCAATTTCCCCAAGCGACCATGGGGCATTGCCCGTATTGTGACTGGGGATAAGACCGAATCGCTCAACGCACAAGCCTTGTGGGAATCACTCAAAGGGCAGGCGGGTAATTTTTTCAGCGCCCGTGAACTCGCGCAGATGTGGTGGGGTGATGGTGAACGGGCAGGGGAGGTCATCAAATCCCTCGCCAATAGCCTGTATTTTTCCCAAGATTGGCGACGCAAAGATACCTTTCAGGTCAAGACGGCGGAACAAATCCAAAAAGCACGCGATAGTCGCGCCATTCTGTTGGCACATCCCGATTTAGTGGGGAAATTGGTCGTTCTGCGTGATACGAATAATCGTCCCCATATCGCGGTGGTGGTCGGGGCATCAGAGGACAGTTTTGAGGCAGAGGTGCAGGGGGCAAAAGGTCGGCAATATGCGGGTGATGCTTTGCTATGGGTCATCGGCAAATGGGAAAAAGAAACGGGTGTGGGGATGAAAACCCAACTCAACGCCCTCGCCACGCGCATTAAGACACTCCAAGATACTGTATTGCCATTCGACATCCGCCAGCGCCTTGTATCGGATGCCAAGCCTATTTTACCCGATTGGCTCATCCCCAATCCCTTGCCAGAAGGGGTAACAGGGCTAGAGGCACTCGCCGCGATTGTGATGGCGATGGCACAGGATGGCGCAACGCTGGAGCAAGACGGGTTATTGCCAAAACGCGCCCTGCAAGATGGACCCGTAGAGCAAAATCGCGCCCGTGAAATGGCGATGGAGGCATTTCCGCCAGAAGCCCGTTTGCGGAAAGTGGGCATGGAAATTCAGCGCAAGCGGTTGATGTTGACCTTTGATTTTCCAGAACGCGCCCCGCAAAAATGGATAGACATCATTGACCAACTCGAAGAATCTACGGGGTGGGAAGTGCATACCACGCCTGCCACCAATCAAGGGGCATTGGGCGATGCTGTGTATGAATTGTTGCCACAAGGGGCGCGACTGGTGAAGGGCGTTTCCTATTATATGGATAAGCGCGAGGTGGTCGCGGATATTGCCGATATAACCCCAGAGACACTTTCTGCGCTCAAAGCCGCGTTTTTAGATTTGACAGGCTTTAAGCTGGTGACACCGACTGTCGCTGGTGTGAATACATCCGCAACGGTGGCGAGTACCCCATCCCCCGTAGGGCGACAAATGGAAATCAACGCCACCTACGGCTTAATCCGCAGTCGCTTGGATGGTCATGGATTGTATAAGGCATCGCTGAAAGGGGGGGGCATTGTGTTGTCGTTTATATCGCCCCAAGTCGGAAATCGTCACCGCGAGGTGATGAACGAGCTATCCGTCCAGACGGGCTACCCGATGAGCATCCACCCGCACCCCAATCAGCAAGAAATTTTGATGATTGCCAACCGTATGGTGCGCGAATTGGGCTGGTCGCTGAAAAAAGGCATTGGCATCCATACCGACCGCGCCGAAGTGAGCATCACCCTGATGACCGCGCCCGATGAGGTAGCACTATTAACCGCCACCGCCGAATTTTTGGAAATGACTGGCTATCTGATGGTTGTGACTGTAGGGTAAATAGTAATGGTGGCTGACATACGACCCTAAAAGGGTCTAGTACAGCCATTACATTTCCCCCCTAAAAATAGGCAGATTGTAATGGCGGACTAGCATCGCGTATGTCCGCCACAGTGCCGATTATCCCACAACCCGCCGTAATATAGGCACTATGTCGGCGGGGCAATCTGTTAGTCGTTTGAGAAGTTGTTTTATCCAAGTAATAGTATCTTGAGGTGCTTTTTCGCCGTAATTTAATGCTTGTACAATCACCTCTTGAAAAAACTTCTTACCATGAATGTGTAGGCGATAATTTTTGTCAGGATTGTTATAAAACTCCTGTAGTTTTTCATCATAATCACTTAAGACACTATCAGGATTGAGTTGCCGATTCCATGCCTCTAACTGATGCCGAATTTCATCTTTATTGGGCATGGGTGTCTTAAATAAGCCACGCGGATTAGGGTAATGTTCTCCAAATAAACCCCGTTCTTCAAAAACATGCCATAGAGCGCCACGTTTTAACCATTCGGCTTTGCTTTCATCTATGGTTTTGGTAATATTGGCTAGGCTAAGATTTTGTGGAAGAAGGCTTACTAAATCTGATGGGTCTATGAAATAATTTTCAATTGTCCATCGTGGCAAGATAAGTAAATTTTGATGCTTTGCTTGTAACTCATCAATCTCTTTTTGTGATGAACTATCTTTATCAATAAGCCCCCAAATTTCTGATTTATCGGGTTGTAATTCATCAATGACTTTTGTTTTAGAGCCAGCAGGCATAATTTTTACTTGAGAACGCCAATTTGACCAATTCCTTTCACCCGCATCCAAAAAGGCTTCGATGATTATTTTATCTTTATCGCCTTCAACAGCAAGCCCACGAGGGATATTCCCAAGATTCCAATCAATCATGAGCTACCTTCTCTAAATTCCCTAAATCAATATGTTGTGAATCGTAGAATTCATCTCGCATCTCTTTTGAATGAGAAGCAATAATCAATTGACCATTACGGGAATGAATAATTTTTTCTAATTCATGAATAAAATGCCGTTGCAAACTCTCATGAAGGTGTAAATCTGGCTCATCAATGAGTACAATTCCCCCCGGCATCATCCAACGAGATACCATCACCATCATGATAAGACATTGTTGTTCGCCAAAACTCAAATCTTCAATGTAATGAAACACAGGTTTGGGTTTATTGACCTGAACTAAAAGCCTTAAATTCTCATCAAAATCGGCGATGTACTTTGTATTGCCCAAAAATTGATTGACGCTTTTCAGTATACTATCAAATGTTGATGGATTTCTTAGTTTTATATTCTTTATCGTTGTTTCAATATGAGGGCTTGTTCTATCACGATTGCTATACCCTACAAACCATTTATAAAGTGATTCTGGCTGTGCTTCAAAGCGACTTTGGTCTGGTGGTTCTAAGATTGTGCGGTCTGCTGTATCAAAAAAGAGCATATTCGGTAATTGTGGTATTGTCCCCACACCAATTTGTAATGATTGTAGCTGGGTATTCATGTTTTTAACCCACGATATGTCTAGCGAAGTCTCAAGTTTGAAACTCTCAGATGTTCCCTTAACACCAATAAATCCCCTATTAGGACTTTCTTCTAATGGCAATTGTGCCATATAGTCATCATCTGTTGCTATAAATAACCAAATTGCTTCTGGGAACTCTTTGGCAGTGTCATTCTGATGCGATACAGGTTGTGGAAATCCCCTTATCTCTATCGCCATCAAACCCATATTGATTGAAATTTCGCGTAAGCGATACCAACTCTTATAAGCAGAAATAGCCCCATATTCTTCAAGTTTCAACCACCATTGAAAACTTTCCCAGAGAGTAGCAATAACCCGTAGCAATGTTGTCTTTCCAGACCCATTTACACCTTTGATTAATACTGAATTGAGGGGCTTTTGCCAAACATCATCATATAAAGTGATGTCTAGGTTATCAAAGTTACGAACATCGCGCAGGATAATGCGGTGAATATACATAGGGTTACTCCAAATTTATCTCAATTCATTTCATTATAACACTATATCGGCTACCCCAAAAAGCACATGCCATCGCCCCGATAGGTTGTGACCTCATCCACCACTTTTCCCCCGCGCACCAACAGCAACGTCATGAAATGCTCGCATAATTCCCCCGCCTTGCTATGACGCAAAAACACGGGGTCGCCAAGCCCTAATACCTCATCCCCATGATACACAATCGGCGTTTGGACTTCGCCCGCGCCTTCCAAGTCGGTCAATGTCGCGCCTTCTGGCAGATAGGGCAAGGGTGCTTTGACCTTATCTATCCCACCAGAGGCAATATAGCCCCCGCCCAAACAGGTATACATGCCTTGTTTGGGTTGTCTCACAATTTCCAGCGCAAAACCCGCCGCAGGCAGATGCTTAAACACCTGATAGTGGTCAAATAGGGCAGGCGAATAAAATCCGCTACCCACCGTGACTTCGGTCACACACGCTTCTTGTGCGGTAGATTCCAAGCTACCCGTCCCGCCACCATTCACAAACCGCAATACCGCCCCGCGCCCCACCAATGCCAGCACAATATCCGCCCGCCGTTTGGCAATTTTGGGGATGGAGCGCCGTTTCATCCAGCGAATCAACGCCGATTTT
>JANRKU010000117.1:0-19803 GCA_033763335.1 bacterium | reverse complement strand
ATTAACACTCTTTTCCATTTACCATAGCTTCTTGAGTTGAACATCTCAGTCTCTCCTATTGGCTGTTTTGTGAGAAATTCAACCTTAGCAGATTCTTTGATTTGTTCAACTCGCTTTTTTGTTCAGTGTACGGTCGCTAGGATTTATCATCCTTTTTTAATTATGTTATTATCATACTCTTCTTTACGAACTTTACAAGAGTAAAAATATTAAATTTCTGCCATTAATAGTTTTAAGAAATTCGTTATATTGACCAATTAGCCAATTTATACAGGGCATTTATAGCTATTATGACACAAACGCAACCATTAATTATGCTATAATCATAAAAACAGGTAATGAGGGAGATACAATATGACCCTACAAGATATTTTAGAGGTAATTGATACATTACCCCGTGAAGATTTAGAGACCATTCAGCAACGAATTCAACGTAAACAAAAGCCCAACCATAAACCATTGGATAAATCCATCTGGGAACAAGAATGGGTCAAAACACAGATGCAAGCAATTGACCAAGAAACCGAACCTGTGGAACTCGTTGCAGGGACGATGGATGCCGATAAATTCTTGGCGGCAATGAAAGCCATGCACGATGAATTGAGTGCGGAAGATATTGATGCTATTGCGCGTGCGATGAATGAAGAATATATCCCAGAAGATAAAACATGAGTCAGCCGATTTATGTTTTTGACACCAATATCATCTCGGAATTGTTGCGCCGTCCAGATGCGCGTGTTGGCAACCTGATTCGCGGGCATCAGCAAGACAGGCTCATTCTATGTGAATCTGTCATTTATGAAATTGAACGAGGCTTAAAACATCGCAATGCCACTAAGCAGTTAGAACGATTTCAGAAAGAGGTTGTGACCTATTTTCAAATCATGCCGATACAACTCGCCGACTGGAAACGGGCAGGGGTGATGTGGGCGGTGATGCGAAGTGATGGCAGACAACTCAGCGATATAGATTTGCTAGTGGCATCGGTGGCAATCCGATTAGGTGGAGTGGTGGTCACAGATGACCGCGATTTTGACCAATTGCCCGTGCAGACTGAGAATTGGCTTCACGAATAGGCACGTAATAAGGAAAATTATCTTGGTTCATAGAGAGCTACAAAGGGTTTTTGTAGCTTATTATGGGTTATAATAGGTACTTAGAATGAATCCACTAAGAAGTAAGCCGTTGTTTACTCTCCTAGTGTCCAGCAACCACGAAATGAGCCGTTGTTCATTGTCCTCGTTCCCGACCACTAAGCAATTACCGTTGGTATCGCTTACCGCCTTAGCAATAAAGAAGCTATCCGTAGTCATTTTAAGATGCGATTATAAACATTAGCCTTCTAAGTACCCTACTAATGGACTGTAAATATACCTTTCGTTCGCTCACGCCATGCTTTGCGATATTCATCAATTAACGACCCAAGCCATGCCAAACTCTTAGAAAGCCGTTTATGACCATCTAAAAGTTGTGCGCGTTCCCAGTTTTGATAAGCACGAACAAGTAAATCGTTAATTTGATGCTTGTAGCCATCAGCATCCTCAAGTCCATAATACTCTAATATCGCCAATTCAACTCGTGCCAAATGATAATAAACAATTGCCGCCTCTTGATGATATTCGAGAGACTTCTTAAAGTGTTTTTCAGCACAATTCAACATGGATAAGACTTCATTAGATGATTTCTTCTTTCGTTCTCCATCATTTGATTTTTTGACCTCTGGTTTTCCCTCTTTTGATTCTTCTGCAGATGTCATTTGAATATCATTTAATCTGGCATATTTGAAATAATACCATCCCAACGTATCGTAGAAAAATGCGATGTTACGTCTGAATCGCTCTAAAACATCTTGTGGATGATGTTCTTGCGCTAAAAGATATAAGCTCTTCATGTCTTGAATAGCCTGTATAACGAGATATTTAGCAGTGTAATCACTGTTTTTATCAATAGTACAACCACTGTTTTTATCAACAGTACAATCGCTATTTTTATCAGCAGTACAACCACTATTTTTATCAATAGTACAATCGCTGTTTTTATCAATAGTGCTATTTTTAAAAATAGCCTTTTTAATATTTTCTAAATTAATTTCAGGTATACTATCCAATTGCAATTCGATGGCATTATACGCCAAGTTATTACGAATGATAGACATGGCTTCAGTTAATAGGATTGCATCCCAACAAATTGCAACCAAAATAATATGGACGAGTTTTTTAGGAAAATTAGCATTATTGATTGTATTGTGGAATATATCAAACTCTTTAGGGTCACTCCATAATTTGATAAAATCATCCTGTGTTTTCCCCTTCGAAAAAATTTCAGTTATGATTGTCGTTATGATTTGCTTGTCTTGTATATGTTGTGTATGCTCCCCATAAGCATTTTCTGCACGTAACACATAAAAAGATTTTAAGTCATCGCCCCCTTGTTTCCAAAAATCCTCAACTTTAATCAAATTAGCATAAATTTGTTTAGCCAGTCGAAGTGATTCATCGAATTCAAATGTACGTGTTAATATGACACATTCTAATATATCTGGCATATACCGCTTGATGGCAGAAAATGTCATATGTTCCAATAAAAATCGTTCATCACGCAATCCTTTAATCACTGCCTTAGCATCATTAAACCGATTGAGATAATCGAGTTGTTCAATCACTTTGAGCAAAATATCGGCATCAATATCATTATATTCAGATAATGTGACCGCCTGCATGAGGTGTGTAACGCTTAAGTGCGGTTGATTATGATATAGATGACTTTGTGCAATCGCATAGTGAATATAAGCTGGGTTCACTAAAGGCAGAAACTGGTCTTGCCCCATCAATTTTTCTTCCCGACTCAACAAATAGCGCCGACTTTTTTCTTGGCGTGGCTTTGCCTGAATTTGCTCATAATTGAAGTCGGGATCATAACTTTTGGTGTTAATTTCTGGCACTTTATCTGTCAAATACCAACTGGCAAGTGTATTATCATGGTCAAATGGCATTAATAACACCAATAATTGATTTAATATTTCGATGGAAAAATTATATTGCCCACGCGATTGATAAACATGAGACTGAACATAAAGTGCCAATGGATGCAAAGTCAGGAAATTAAATACGGATTTGAGGTCGGTTTGTGGATTTGCCAAGTCAACTTGTGCTTTTTCGAGATCTTGTAGCATCTTTTCTAAATTTTTGACATCATCTCGTAGTCGGAAGATTTCTAGCTCTAAATTTTCAGGATTCACTTGTGCTTTTTCGAGTTTGCCCTTAGCCGTATTAAGATTTATCTTTATATTTTTCAAATTCGTTAGTAGGGCAGATGATATATTTTCGCCATCAGTTTGTGAATTGGCAGACGAATGAGCAAGTAGGATAAGTGGTTTTTGTGGACGATTGACATCATAATCGGATTTGCCAATGGTCGCACAATAGGCTCGCCAAGAAAGTAAGGTCGTATATTGAAAACGAAATACACGAGGTGAAAATAAGAAAAACTTATCTCCTGTGACATTATACGTTTCCCAATTTTTTAGCCACTGTTTGGCATAAAAAATGGTAAAGTCGAGGCGGGTTTTCGCCTCATCATAAAGTCGTGATTCTATCATCACTTTGGCACAAAATACAGCAATTTGTAATGCTATATCAATCCCTAACCGATTTAGAAATGTTAATTGATTTGTTTTTACTTTTGCAAATTCTTCTAACTCTATGTTAGTTGTATCCCATATTTCTTTTAAGCTATTGGCAATTGCTAAGCGCCTTTGTGTATGCGGAAATCCACGAAAACGCCCGCTCTGTTCGATATCTCGCATCAAATTATCATAGGCTTCTTTCTGTTGCACCATTTTAGTAAATAAGTCGGATAAGCCTTTAATTTGTGTGTTGCTAAAGACTAACATCATTATTTTATTGGGATTATTGAGACTATTCCCCAGGTTTTCGCCATCAGTCTTATCAGTATCTTTTGCTTTTTTGGTCAAGCTATATTCGCGCCACATCAGCCACAATTTGAGATGGATGACATAAAAATCAGAATCATTTTTTAACTCCGATACTGCAATCTTATCTAGCCAACTAGCAATAAGAGATAACAAATTCTCTATATGTGTAAGGATTTTAGAAAAATAATAACTCAGTGCATTATAATATATAAACATGTTATACATACTGCGCAACGAGTATTGATAGTGAGATACCGCCCAATCATTCATATTGGGCGGTAGGTATTGATAAAAAATATTTTTCGGCGACAACGATATGATTTCAGATAAGTTTGGTTTGACAAGACTTACTTTATCGAAGATTTTTTTAAGCTCATCAAAGATTTCTTGATTAGGTGATTCTAAACCTTTACAAATAGCTTGAATATCATCAAATAATGAGTATAGAGATACTACTTTGCTAGGGAGCAGGAAGTAGGGTGACTTAACAGTTACTCTCATATCTTCAATTAACTTATTTAGGGTATCTATTTCTTGATTTATGTTATCTGGTATTTTCAAAGTATGAAATTTATTAATTGCCTCATCAAAATGTTTGCGCCAATCATTTTGTCGCCATGTATTCAGATATTGAGGGCGCATATAAAGAGCATAATCCAGATGAGAAACTGCCCTGCCTAAGAAAACTTTCTGTGAGTTTTGTGAATTTATGTTCTGGTTCTGATAATATTTTTGATAGGTTTCTGATAATTTGTCTTGTGCAACTCCACCCAACATCGTCCAGCCAAAATAAAAATTCACGTCAGCATCCCATCGGGCTTCTGGAATAATACGCACCCGTCGTTGCAAAAACTCAAATGCCGATGCCCACCGATTCGATAAGCAATACAATTTGCTCAAATCTACCAGTGTCCGAATATTCGTAGGATACATTGCCAAGACATCTCGGTAATAACTCTCTGATAGCCAAGAAGAAACAGGTAAGCCTCGTGAAGCGAAGCGAGAGCGATAAGCATCGCCGATACGATGCGTTACCATCATCCATTCTCGGATAAAGCGCGTGAGTTCGGGCATGGCATCAGCATCATAGCGATATTGTCTTTTGATAAAATTAATGGCACCTTGATATTCTCGTTTGGCATTCAAGAAATAACGCAAGGCACGCCGATAATCATCCTTAAAATCCAACTTAGTGATGATGTAGTCCCCATCTTTTTCTTGATCCTTAAAAATATTGCTCTCTTGTCTATCTTGCAATTTAGCACGGCGATAATAAAGTGTTCCCAAAAGATAATAGGCTTCTGGGAAATTGGGGCGAATGGATAGTGCCACCTTGCAACGTTTAGCAATACGTTCAAATTCAACTGCACGATGATGAAGGTGATTGTAATGCTCATTTAAACCAAGCAGCGCCAGCATATAATAGGCTTCTGCCAGAGGAGGTTCGCTCATCTCTGCACGTTCCAAATGGCGAATACCGTCTGATAAATTGCCCTGAGAAATTTTTGCTAATCCTAAATGATAATGCCCTACCCCAAAAGTGCTACGATGCGCTTCTTCAATTTGTACATTGGCAAGGTAAGCTTCAGATGCCCGCCACCAATTTTTATCAGCACTGGCTTGCAAACCATTTAGAAAGTGTTCAAGGCTGACAACATTAGATGCAAGCTGATGGTGTTGCCCAATTTGATAAATAAGTTTGATAGCAAGTTGGCGTGCTAATTGTTGAATGGGCAAGTCTGCTAAGGGGTCTGTGCTGGTGAATTGTGATTCTAAAATATCTACTGAAATGAAATCACGGCGACGATGTGAAAAATCAATCCGAATATGCAATCCTGTTGAAGGGCGTTTTTCGACATGTCCATCAATTCGTGCTACAGTCATCAACTTTAAGATAACACTCAGTAAATTAGTAAAAAACTTGGTGTTATTCATCGCTTTAGACGATTCGTCTGAGGCATTTGAACCACCTAATAAAGCAAGTGATTGTAAATCTTTCAGTAATTCTTCATTTTGTGCAATGGTGTTTAGGCTCACCACCATCCCATCAGAATAACTACTTTCAACCTGACGAATACTTAACAAGCGACTCATGCGCTTGACTTCAACAATAAAGTGATATTTGAGCATTTCACAAACACTATTTAATTCATTGCTGTTATTGGTGAAGGGTGCGACCACAAATCGTTGTCGTTGCAGAAACAAGGCACGTATCAAATAAAATCCCAAAAAGACAACAATCACGAGTCCAAATGTGATTAAAAACTGATTGGAATCAAATTGAATATCAATATTATCTGAAGAATTAAATATAGAGGTGTTATCAGATGCGGGTATTATCTCAGAAGATATGCTCTGTGTTGGTGAGGGTGTGATAGTCGGGGTAGGTATGGTGTTGTTACCTGATAATGCCAATATTGGTGTCGCTTCTGGTGTTGCTTCTGGTGTCGCTTCTGGTGTCGCTTCTAAGGCTATTGCAGCTTCGGATGACAGAATATTGGTCTGGCTGGGGTTAAAAAGTAATCTTGTTAAGGCAACTTCACCCCATTGAAAACTGATAGGAAGTAAAATATATAAAAATATAGTAATGGCGATTGACCACCACAAAATGGTATACATAGGACGAAAACCAGATCTATTTTGCCCACGTTGCCCTTTTATGGGTCTATTCATACTCGCAAAAATTCGGCGAATTCGATTATGTCGACTATCACTCCGCAAAGAACGCCACGGAGCAATAATGAGAACATCAAAAATTGTCACAAAAAAATGATAACCAGATTTGATAAAGGCTAGAATACCTTGATATATTTTTTTAATAGCAATGCGACCTCTAGATTGAGGAAATGGTGCTTGATATTCATCATAAGGTGATGTTGGTTTAATCATTGAAAGACCCCACTTTGTTTTGATTATGTATAAATATCAATATAAAAATATATCATCGACACTATATTGTCAAATTTTCTAATCTTCTATTATTTTTTAACAAGAAATCCCCCTACCCCGCACTCACCAACTTCACCCGTTCCTCAAATCCCCCTCGTTCCTCGCGCCTCTGCGCTTGCTTCCTCAGCACCTCTTCTACGAAGTTTATCCTGCAATGCCATCTTGTTACCCACGCTGTATATGATGGTTGTTGAATCGCCTTATGAATATTGCCCTAAGAGGGACGAATCATATTGGGATAGCGACACCATCCGCATTTTGGGGAATGTGTGTGTACTCCAGAGCAATATCATTGATGGCACGCACCAGCGCAATTTTGTAGGTGTTGCGTTTCGATTCATGCTTGAGGATTTTACTGATGATTCTGCTTGGATCACTCATCATACATCATCTTCCCCCACCCAGCGCAAAAATAGCACCCGCCCCACGCTATCCCCCACCACCAGTACATCACCACCATCCAACACCGCAGGGCGCGAAAACCGCGCATCACCATAAAAAAAGGTGATGGTTATGTTTGTTTGTGGGTCATACACGATTAAATCCGTGCTATGCAAATGCGATTCCACCATCCCGCCTTTCATAAGAGGGTATAGTGTTTTTCGTTCCGATGGATATATATCATCCAATATCAAGTCATGTCCTTGCGCCCATGTGGCAATGGCTTGAAGATCTCCCCTATAATAACGTTGTACGAGTTCGTCAATAGGTGTGCCATCTATCGCCCACAATCGTAAGGTAACGTAACTCCACGACAAAATTCGTCCATCCGCTAATTCTAGGGCACCCGTCACTTCCCTTGTATGCCCTATGAAGGTCGTTAACAGCGTACCATCGCTTGCCCATATGCGTAAGGTGGCATCATCACTCCACGACAAAATTCGTCCATCCGCTAATTGGGTCGCGCCATTTACCCGACCTGTATGCCCTGTCAGTGTCATCAGTGCCGTACCATCCCTTGCCCAAAGACGTAAGGTGGCATCATCACTCCACGACAAAACTCGTCCATCTGCTAATTGGGTCGCGCCATTTACCCAAGCTGTATGCTCCGTCAGGGTTGTCAATGCCGTACCATCCCTTGCCCATATGCGTAAGGTGGCATCATCACTCCACGACAAAATTCGTCCATCCGCTAATTGGGTCGCGCCATTTACCCAATTTGTATGTCCTGTCAGTATCATTAATGCTGTACCATCCCTTGCCCACATGTGTAAAGTCTTATCTTTGCTTTTACTATACTTATTATGCGCCCAAGACAAAATCCGTCCATCCGTTAATTCAAGAGACCCCGTGACGAACTGCGTATGCCCTATCAGGGTTGTCAACGCCGTACCATCCCTTGCCCAAAGACGTAAGGTGTCATCATAACTCCACGACAAAATTCGTCCATCCGCCAATTGGGTCGCGCCATTTACCCGACCTGTATGCCCTGTCAGTGTCATCAGTGCCATACCATCCCTTGCCCAAAGGCGCAAAGTTCTATCATCACTCCACGACAAAATTCGTCCATCTGTTAATTCTAGCGCACCTATCACTTCCCTTGTATGTCCTACTAGGGTTGTCAACGCCGTACCATCCTTTGCCCAAAGGCGCAAAGTAGCACCATCACCCCAAGACAAAATTCGTCCATCCGCTAATTGAGTCGCATCATTTTCATGACCTGTATGCGACATCAGAGTTATCAGAGCCGTGCCATCTCTTGCCCAAAGGCGCAAAGTGTCATATATACTCCAAGACAAAATTCGTCCATCCGCTAATTCTAGGGCACCCGTCACTTCCCTTGTATGCCCTATGAGGGTCGTTAACAGCATACCATCCCTTGCCCAAAGACGTAAGGTGGCATCATCACTCCAAGACAAAATCCGTCCATCCGCCAATTGAGTCGCGCCATTTATCCAATTTGTATGCCCTGCCAGCACAGCTAGTTGCCTACCATCTCCTGACCACAACCGTAAGGTCTCATCATTACTCCAAGACAAAATGCTATTATCACTCAACTCGATTGCACCAAGCACCATACCCATATGCCCCGTCAGTGTGATTATTGGTGTCCCATCCGCATCCCAAACACGCAAAGTTGTATCACCACTCCACGACAAAATCCGTCCATCGTGCAATTGCATCGCCCCATTCACAGCCTCATCATGTTTCATCGTCCGGAGCAACGTCCCCCCTGCAGGGTTCATGATGTCATAGTCACTATCGGGGAACGCAGGAAACAAGTTATTGGGGGTGGTCATCACTACATCCAACAAGGCGCGGATTTCATCCACCGTCTTGTAGTGGTGCATCAGCCGTCCCGCCAATTGGTGTGCCAATGCACGTTTATCCTTATCTAGCACATTGGCGGACATATTCACCGCTGATTGAATCAGCCGTATGGTCTCGTCTTTGCCGTGTGCCAACAACACCCCATAATCATCTATCAGCGCATTGGCATCGGTGGCGTGGAGTTTTTTGTCTATCCACGCATAATTGATGAGTAATCCGCGTAAAATGGTCTTTTGCCCCGCCCCAATCAGATGATAGGTGATATTCCGCCATGAATAATTATCAGGCAAGGTATGTAAATCCCCATAATTAGTGATGAGGCGCTGGTGCAAATCGCGGAATTGGTCGCGTGTCCATTGACGAATGAGATAATTGCGGAACACATCATGAATCCGAATCGCCATGCCTTCAAACGAATGCAACAATGCCGTTTTGCGATAGAGCAATTGGCAAAATTGCAGGGTGGCGATTTTGCTCATGCCCCAATATTTTTCCAGTGTGGTGAGGGGGATGAGGGCATCTTCTGGGAAAATAGCCAGTTCCTTATACATACGCTGTTGGTCTGGTTTAAGTTGGCTAATGCTCACATCCAACGTTGCCGATACCGCCCGTGTCCGTTCTTCTGGGGATGTATCATCAAAGCCGAGTACACCCTGTTCGGAGAGGGTCTCTTGTGCCAGCGATAATGCTTCGGGCAAGGATAACCCCATGTCGGTCATCAAATTGGCGATTTGGGTGTTCGCCAATGCCAATACAAGCGGATATTCGCGCAATTCCCGCGCCAAATGGCGTAGCTGGATGGTCTGTGATTTCACCGCATCGGGGTCAATGCCTGCCCCCAATAATTCCACCGCTTCGATGAGCTTCATCTTGTCTATCGGCTGTTTGGCAATGCTATCATCTTTGATGGCATCGCTATTGCGCGTGGTTATCAGACAGGCATTATGCTTATTTTTTGCCAGAAATGGCTTGAGGTGCATTTCGTCCCACACATCATCCACCACCAGCAAAATGTATAAATCGCCTATCGCTTCGGATAATTTAGCGCGTGCCATATCCAGTGATTCAATCACAGGGCGTTCCCCTGTGAGGGCATTTATCAATTCCAAAACACGCCCCACCAGCGCATTTTTCAGCTCATCGCCTTTACGCTGGAGCAATTCTTCTCCCAATGTCACCCATAAAATGCCATCATCAAACGCACCCTGAATCCGAACATCACGTGCAACGGCTTTGGCGAGTGTCGTCTTGCCATATCCCCCTGCCCCTTTGAGCGCGGTGGTCATCGCTACGGCATCGTTGTTATCATCCACCAGTGACCGCACCGTGTTATCCAATTCTTCTGGACGGCGGACAAAGCGCGGTGGCAATTCGCCCACCATGTTGATAAAGCGTTTTGGATCATATGTTTCATTCATCGTGCGGATAAAATTAGCCCATGCGCTATCGGCTTCTGGCATATCGTGGCGAAAATCCATCCAATTTTTACGCGACATCCAATTGGGGATGGTGAACGCCCCTGATGTGACTTCTTCATGTCCCCAAATATCATCGGCAACGATGGGGATAATGCGCTTGCCCAATGTGCGGGCATAAAACCATTCATCACCCACTACAGGCGATTTGAGCGCGGGCAATGACATGCACAAAATGACGGTTTCACATTCTCGAATGGCTTCTTGGATGCTCTGCCACCAGTCATCCGCACCTGCGTCAATATCATGCACATCGCGCCAGAGGGAAAATCCCATGCCCTGCAATTTGGCATACAACGCTTTAGCAAAATCTCGGTTTTTACGTGAATAGGACAAGAAAATTTTGCCAGAGGCGATTTCATACGGTTGAATAAGGTCGTTTTTCAGATGGGATAGAATGTCGCTCATGTGGTCAGAACCCCGTGTGGAATTGGTCAATTTGATATACGGGTGAGTATAACACGGGTGGCGCAGTTGGCAAATTTTCTCCATTGGAGAATCCCTACCCCTCCTACTCTATATTTCCCAATCAGCCAGCACTAACCCTTCCACACGACTAAATTCGCGTGTATTGTGTGTGACCAAAATTAAGCCATAACGCAATGCAATGGAGGCAATTTGAATATCTGCATGACCAATTGGGATACCTCGCTTTTCCAAATTAGCACGGATTTTCCCATAATGAAATACGGTATCATCGTCAAATGGTAAACTTCTAAATTGTGCCAAAAAATGATGCTGTTTAGCGAGTGATGTCTCTGGATATTGGCTTTTGAGCGCACCATAAGTCATCTCTGCTTTGACAATTGAGCAGACCGCTATATCATCTTGGGATGTATTCAACAAATGGATACGAATTTGTGGGGCGCGTCCGTTGATATAGCGAATACAGGTATTAGTATCCAGCAGATATTTCATTCAATCTCATCTCGCATTTCAAATGGCAAGTCTGCTCCACGTTCTATAGGGTCATCCGCCAATGAACCGTATGTCTCGTTGATAAATGCTTCCCATTCTTGCGGGGTCATTTTACGCTGTGGTTCATATAACACAATCACCTCACACTCGATGCCCTGTGCATCGGCAGGCAGTTGAATAGTCAATAAACCTGTTTCATCTGATTGTTTTTTCAGTTTTATCGCTTCCATATATCACCTCACTTTTTGTTTATCATATCATATTTTTGCCCTACCCTATCCATCGGTAAGCAAAGGATATATCTCCATAAAATGGTGAGCGCGCATTGTGGTATCTTATATAAGGAAGAGTCGTTATAGAGGGGTATTTGTATGGGCTATCGGCGGGAAGCGCGACCTGTGGGGTTAGGCATTCGCGCAAGCCCGCCAGCACCATACGTTTATCCTGTTTAGGGGCAGGATAGAAATAGTATAGCACGGATGGTCTAGGAGTGCAAGGGGTTTCTCCATTGGAGAATCTCATAACCCTGCCCGCTTCACCTCATCCAAGAATGTTCTCAATGTCTTGTATTGTGTTCGGATAGACGCTATCGCCCGTTCCCACCGTTCAAACTCGTCTAGCTGTTCATATAGCTCTTGCACACGATTCAGCAACCGTACCGCCTCCGCATAACTATCCCGATTTCGTTGGGCGATGTGTTGGTGAACATATTTCATGTACACAGGAATTGCACGTTCTGGATATTCATCACTCGATGCTTGTGCCACCCGCAAATCCAGTCCACCACTATCCCCCTCTGGCGATGCCTCTACTTTACGGAGCGTCCGCCATGCCAAATCCCACTTTTCATCGTGCAGGTAGATGTCTATCAGCAAGGCATTATCCCCACTTTTCTCCACATCTTCTATCAGTTGCGAATATACCTCATCCCACCGATTCTGTATCTGTGCCATTTCTTTGAGCGACTCATAGTGGTGCATCTGGCGCATACACCTGACATACAACACCATCCACTCTACTTCCTTATAAGGGTCATGCTGGTGACATAGTCTCAGCGCCCATTCAATCACATCACTATCCAGATGGACTGCCATCCCCATCTTTGCCAGCGATAATGCCAATTCCCGCTGACCCCCATCCCATAACGCCTGTAACCCCTCTACACGCCGACTCCCCTGTCGCAATTCAGTCGTTAGCACCTGTGTCGCTTCTTTCACCTGACCTATCAGCAACAGTCGCTTGATATACGCATGAAGCATCCCCTGTGTAGATAATTCTTGGATGAGTCGTGTTGGTTTTTGTGACCGCATTGCCGCTAACATCCGCAAAAAATTGTCATATTTTGCCTGTTGCTCCGCCCAATTATTGCCATGCCTCACCAGATTCATCTCTATCTTGACCCAGCGTTGCATCGGCGGGACTTCTTCTGCTCGGATGCTGGTATACAACAATGTCTGAACATCCCCGCCAATTTCTGGATGGTTATAACGCACTTGCCATGACCACAATTCCACTAAAGCACTTAGCACCCGTAACCGCATTTGCATCTCAGTTAGATGAGGCAAGCATCGTTCTATTGACTGTGCCGCACCCGTGATAGCGATAGCGAAAAATCCTTGAAATGGATAATAATGCGGGACTGAGCCATGTACAAATGATTCTAGGATGAGGGTGTATATCTCTGTTGCCTGTTCCCAATCGCCTTTTTGGGCATGGTCATCACCGATAGTCGTAATCCGCACAATTTCTTGTGCCGTTTCCTCTTCATTCATCATATTGGCATACTGATAAAATGCTCGTTGCAAGATCCGTCCATAGTTTCCTGCCTCTGATGATGGCGGGATAGGATTCACAATATCTTCTAAATCAGGGTAGCGTTGGAGCATCTGATTCACCATCCACACCAATTCATGCTGTTGGCGCTGTATCAGTGGCACATTTTGAGGCGACGGTGCGGGTTTAGGTGCAGGGTGTGGTGTCGTTTTGGGTGGTTGGATTATCTTCAGTTTAGATGGGGCGGTGGGTTTGGTCGTTTTTACCAGAATCTGGGTAGAAATCTGTTCAGGGTGATAGAGACAGGTCAGCAACAATGCCACTACATGTTTGCAATCCCCCTCATAGTCATACGGGCAGGTACAATGTGTCCAAACCAGTTGTCCTTTTTTCCATAGTGCCGATACACGGTATGGTTTGCGTTGTGACCCACGACATAAGGCATCCACCCCATCGCCATTCATATGGAGTTGATAAATAGCCCTATCTTCATAATATTCATGCCCGCGTTCAAAGACTTGAGGGGTACAACGGTTTTGGATTTGTGCTAAAGTGATTTGGGGTTTATCCATCCTATGTGAACTCCCAGTTGGCTCAACATGCGGTGGATTATAGCGCGTTTTATGGGATGTGCGAATTTCATATCTGTGAGTTTTTCTCCAGTGGAGAATCGCCCTACCCCACCCACGTCAGGAATAAAAAAACGGCGTGGTATCGTCGCGTGACCTGTGGGGTTAGGCATTCAAGCGAGCGAACCAGCCGTTAGCAATGTCCTGTTTAGGGTCAGGATATGCAGAGTATAACGCGCACACGGAGGATACACAAGCATCTTGGACATAACCACCATTCACCCTTCACTTGCTTGCCGATTTACAGGCTATCGGGTATTATCTGGTAATGAATTAATACTCAATCACCGTTTAGGGGATAGCCACCATGCTAGATAGTAAAATTCGTACCGATGTGTTCATGAGTAGTACCAGCATTGACCTGCCAGAATATCGAGAAGCCGTGATGAAAACCCTTCTCGGACTCGGATTATTCCCGATAGGCATGGAGACATGGCCCAAGACGGGTGAAAATCCGGTAGATAAGTGTAAACGAATGGTAGATGAATCCGAGATTTACATCGGCATTTATGCCTATCGCTATGGGTGGCAACCGGATGGTTATGCGGGTAAAAGCATCACCGAATTAGAATATGAATGGGCAGGCGAAAAAGGCATCCCGCGCCTGTGTTTCATCATGTCGCCCAAGCACCCATGGCCAGATGAACGCCGTGAAAATGATAAACAGAAAGAACTAGATGCCTTCAAAGCGCGGGTCAAAGCGGATGAAGTTGGATTTTTTACTACGCCAGATGACCTTGCCAAACAAATTGCGGTGGCGTTAGCAGGGGTTGTACAGGTCAAGCCCAACCTCACACCGTATCACAATTGGCTACATACCCAAAGCCACAAAAGTGGGTTATTAGGGGTATTGCAAGCCAGAGATGCCAGCAATAGCGATGTCAAAAGTGTTGATATTGAAAGTGTGTATACCCCGTTATTTTTGCATCATCAGGTAGAACGGCACGACGACGGTTCACCCATCTTGCCAGACCGTCCGCTTGGAGAAATTGACCGAAAAGAACGCGATTTGTTTCCTCTCAGCGCATTAGAAGCGACCAATGCCTACCCGCGCCTTGTGATGTTAGGCGATCCGGGTTGTGGTAAATCCACGTTTGTCAATTTTTTGGCACTCTGCCTAACAGGTCACTTTTTATCGCCTGATGCAGGATGGTTAGACCGTCTCCATGCCGATGGGTGGGAGCATGGTGCATATTTGCCCATACGGATTATCTTACGCGACTTTGCCACCTTCGCCAATGATAGCACCGTTGATAGTTTCATCAAACATATCACCCACGAATTATCGGCATGGGGTATGAATGAGACGATTATCAAAGGCATTTTGCATTATATCGAAAAAGGACAAGCACTCATCATGTTCGATGGGCTGGATGAAGTCCCACCCGATAAACGCGAATTGGTGCGTGATGCCATCCACAATATCATTGAACGGTATCATCCCAAAAACCGTTATCTCATCACCTGTCGCATCTTGAGCTATACCCAACCCGAATGGCAACTCCGCAATATGGATGCCATAGAGACCTTTGCGCCATTCAATGAAGAGCAAATCACCCATTTCGTCAACGCATGGTATACCGCCCTCATCGCCATGCGTGATATTGATACCCTCACCGCCCAAGCCCGCATTAATGACCTCATAGGTGGACTCAATACCCCCGCCTTGCGTGATATTGCGGGCAATCCCATGCTCCTCACCGTGATGGCGATTGTCCATAACCATACAGGCACACTGCCTAGAGAAAGCGCACGACTCTATCATGAATGTGTTGAGTTGCTGATGGAAAAATGGCGACCACGCGATTTTGTGACCCTGCGCGAGAAGATGAAATTCAATAATGATGGCTTACTCTATGAGATGATTTGGCAGATTGCCTTCACTGCCCATAACGAACATGCTGAGCGTGATGGTGTTGCCGATATTACCCAAACAGAAATCATTGGCATCGTTGAAAAATATGTCAAAGATGATTGGAATTTGGCGAGAGAATTTTGTGAGTATGTCGAAAGTCGCGCAGGTTTACTCATCGGGCGTGGCAATAGAGGGGCAAGTCGCATTTTCACCTTTCCGCATCGCACCTTCCAAGAATTTTTGGCGGCGTGTTATCTGGCGAATGTCGCCAATATGGAAGAACTCGCCCCCGATTTGGCAAAACGCGGTGCAGGTTGGCGTGAGGTGTTGTTGTTGGCGACTGGTTATTTGGTATTCGTCAAAAATAGCACCCGTGATGCCTTGCGTGCGGTACGCTCAATATTAGAAAGCCTCTCATTCGAATCGGATTCCGATTGGCGTGCCGTTTGGTTGGCAGGTGAAATGCTCGCAAAAATAGGCGTGGATAATGCCCTAGCCCCCAACACAGTGAATGTCGGCAAACAGGTCATCCAACAGACCAAAGATTTGCTTGTCCAACTCATTGAAGGCGCACACCTACCACCAGTGGAACGGGCGAAGGCGGGGCAAGTGTTGAGCCAACTCGGAGACCCGCGCAGAGGGGTAAATACAATCACTATCAATGGGTTAACCTTACCCGATGTGGTGTGGTGTCTTGTGCCTGCGGGTGATTTTATAATGGGGGATGATAACGCACCTTATGATGATGAAAAACCTGCCCACACCCTACATTTAGATGATTTTTACATGAGCCGATACTTGGTCACATACGCCCAATATCAAGCCTTTGAGAATGCCCCCGATTTTGGCAATGAGACATGGTGGAAGGGCTTTCCAGATGAATACAAAGGCATGTCCACCAATCAAGCCTTCCCATTTGCCAACCACCCACAAGAGCGGGTATCGTGGTATGGGGCGATGGCATTTTGTCGCTGGCTCACCCACCACATCAATGAAGCAGGAGTACCAATGACTGTATGGGATATGAAAGCGAAAAAATATATCGAAATGCCCTACCCCACCATGAAAATTACCCTGCCCAGTGAAGCGGAATATGAAAAAATGGCGCGGGGGGAAAAGGGTCTCATCTATCCGTATGGAAATGACTATGACCCCAATAAAGGGAATACAGACGATACGGGTATTGGCATGACCAGCGCAGTGGGATTATTCCCAGATGGCGAATCCCCATACAGGGTGTTGGATGCGAGTGGCAATGTGTGGACATGGACGCGCTCTATCTTCAAAAACTATAAATATAATAGCAATGATGGCAGAGAGGATGAAGTAGAGAATGGCGAGAACGCCCGTTCTTTGCGCGGTGGCTCTTGGGACGATAGCTCGGTCAACGCTCGCGCGTCGTATCGCTACTTCAGCGATCCGAATAGCAGGAACGACAATATCGGGTTTTTCGTTGTGTGTCGTCCCTATTAATGTATTATGAACTCTGTCCTCTGAAAGGGCGCGTAAGCGCCCGTAGCTCTGAACTCTGTGTGCGCGTCAGCGCACGCTTTTGACCTTGTTCTTGTTTTTTGCTTTTGACCTTCCGCGTAGCGGAAAAAAATTTTGAAATTAGGGCAATATAGCCCCTATCCCCCCTGCGGACACGATATATCGTGTCCCTACACCCCACTGCGTGGAGAAACGATGAGAAAACCCCTCATACACGGAGAAGCGTGTACGGGCTTGCCATGGCAAGCCCCCTGTGGCATACGGGGATGGTTCGTGTCCCTACGATTTCGGCGGGCGGATGCGATGGGTGTTAAAAATGTGCCTCCGCAACCCCCATGTATCGGCATAGCGCACATGATTCACCCACCCGCCCACGCTGGATGTCATCTCTGCAAACGAAATATCGCCCATTTCGTACAAATCCAGCAGATGGTCAAATTTCTGGGTGAATTTAACCGCATTACGCTTCTTTATCAGGCGGTGTGTCGGATACACCACAAACCCCAACCACGGGATGCCGTGTTCGCATGGGACGACTTGCGCTTCTGCCTCATGGATGGTCAGGCGCATATCCCCCAGACGGCGGATAATCGCCTCTTTCCATTGGTAAAGTTGGCGTTTGCTATCGCTGAACAGGGCAAAATCATCCACATAACGCAGGTAGGCAGGGCATCCGAGTTGGCGTACAATGAACCAATCAAACGGGTTCATATAACAATTGCTCCAAAATTGACTGGTTAGGTTGCCGATGGGCAATCCACGCGGACGATTAACCGCAAACAGGTCATCACCACGACAATACACCATGTCGTATTCGGCTTTGAGGATACCTGCCCCACCGTCTATGATGGTGCTGATGAGCCAGCGCACATCGGCATTTTTTATCACCCGAAAGAGGGTCTCTTTGAGGAGTGCGTGGTCAATAGATGGAAAGTGCTGGATAATATCTGCCCGCAAGCAATAACGATATGCGCGTGAATAGGCTTGTAATTGGTCTATGGCGCGGTGTGTGCCTTTGCCGATTCGATTGGCATAACTGTTTGGGATGAATTGCGCCTCAAAAAGCGGTTCTGTGATATGGCACAGGGCATGATGCACCACCCGGTCACGGAATGGCGCGGCGCTCACCCGTCGGCGCTTGGGTTCATAGATGATAAAATGACGGTATCCGCTTGGTGAGTAGGTTTTATCATGTAGGGCGGTTTGTAGGGCTATCAATTTATCGGCGACTTGATGCTCAAATGCCGATGCAGGCGCTAATCCACGTTTTCCGCGTGAGGCTTTGCGAAACGCAATCAGTAAATTATCGAATTGCACAATAGAGGCAAATATGTCATCGGAAATGGTCATTTTTTCGCGTACCTATGATTTGTTGCTGTGGATTATCCCCCACTGCGACAATTTCCCCAAAGCGCATCGGCATGGTATCACCCAACGGCTACAAGATGCCCTATTAGATTTTATGGAGACGGTGTATGATGCCAATGCACAGGCAGGCAAACCGCGCTCATCTGCCCTAGCGCGTGCCGATGCCCATTTGAACAAGGTGCGTTTGTATTTGCGAATGGCGCACCAATTCCAGTGGTTATCGGTGGGGCAATATGAGCATGTGAGCAACATGGTGGCAGAAATTGGCAAATTATTGGGTGGGTGGATTAAACAAACAGGTTGATGTGTAGAGGCGCGAGTCGTGGGAAAATGACTTTTCCAGACGACCCACTAGGTTTGTATATATGCCTCATCCACGCATTGCCTCTGTGATGCGCTCTTAAATGGAGACCAGACGACTTGGCGCTATTCCTCTTCCGTCACCGCATGTCACCAACCGTAATCAATGACCCTTTTGGAATAATGATATGTATGAAGGCATCACCTGCCCATATCACCACCATGCAAATTGGATAATCTGCATCAAAAGAGGTTGAGAAATAGGGACGACACACAACGAAAAACCCGATATTGTTGTTCCTGTTATTCGGATTGTTGTTGTTGCGATAAGACGCGCGAGCGTTGTCCGTGTTATTGTTCCAAGAGCCACCGCGCATGATTTCCCAAACCACCTGACCCGATTATTCATCGGGTAGGACGATGATAGCACACTATAGACACAATAGATAGAGGTTTGCCAACGACTTAGACGCGCAGAAAGGGTTATCTGTGGTTGTTTTGCCAATTCTTGGGGCATTTTTGCATCACTATAGGGCGGATATACAAGGCTAACGCCTCTAATCCGCCCGTACATCTCCAAAATTCTTATAACTGTACGGGACGATTAGCACGCAGTGCGTATATCGTCCCTCTGCCCTGCCATTTGCCTATTGCTCAAGCCACTCTGCCCTATATGTGAGAATGTCCGATTTCAAAAATTTTTTTCCGCGCTTTGCGCGGATTTTTGGAAAAACCAAAAATCGGGGCGCTGA
The DNA here is from genome assembly GCA_033763335.1 of bacterium. GTDB lineage: Bacteria > Chloroflexota > Anaerolineae > Aggregatilineales > Phototrophicaceae. The sequence goes on along the minus strand of JANRKU010000117.1, from coordinate 88 downwards.
CGCGCCCTCAGAGTTCAGAGCTACGGGCGCTTATGCGCCCTTTCAGAGGTCAGAGTTCATAATACATTAATAGGGACGACACACAACG
>JANRKU010000116.1:0-8291 GCA_033763335.1 bacterium | reverse complement strand
CATAATTTGTTCGGGTGCCATATAATCTATTGTACCAACGGCGGCGCTCCCTGTGAGTGAGCCTGTATCATCCAAAAATTTAGCGATGCCAAAATCCATCAATATTACGTCGTAAGTCTCGTTATCATCGCGCAAACGGAGCATGATATTTGATGGTTTTATATCCCGATGCACATAGCCTTGTGCATGGGCATAATCTATCGCTCCTGCCAAATCATGGAGATATGTTTTTATGTCATCCAATGCTAATTTGAGTTGCTCTGCAAGCAATTCTTTGAGTGTTTGCCCATCTACATATTCGATGAGGATAAAAAACACACCATTTTCCTCACCCGCGCCAAGTGTTTGTACAATATTTTTGTGCGATAGGGCAATTTTTCCTTCGCGCATAAAGCGTTGACGCATAATATCATCATTGGTGTGCATGGTCTGTAAAATCTTGATAGCAACATATTGTCCATCCGCATAGCCTTTATATACCTCACCCATGCCCCCACGCCCAATGACATCTAACAATTCGTACCCGCCCAATACCTGCCCTGTGAGTGCGCCAGGGGTGATAACATCGGCTTTTTCTTTATGGCGTTGGAGTTGATTGAGGTCAAAGCGGAAACCGTATAAACGGCGGTCTACGAATGTCCGCGCACGTGATCGCACAGGGTTAAATGCTACACCTGCCACTACTGCCGATATTGTTACCGCGATTTCGCTCTGCTCTGCGCCTAATATACCTCGTAGTAAGGTCTGTGTGAGGAAAAAGATGCCCCCAAATACGATTATCAAACTAATAGTTACAATGGTAGCAACCGCAGACCGATTGAGGGTGAGGTCTACATCCCACAAGCCATAACGGGTGATAGACAACACTAAGGTAATACATATAGTAATGCCTGATGTCGTGAGAATGATGCTCCCAAATAGGGAATTTAACGGGCTAGGGTCTCCAAATCGAATGGCAACGATGCGGAATGTTTGTAAGATTCCCAAAAGACATAGACATGTGGTTACACCCAAGAACAACCATTTGAATTGTTGACGTTGGATGGCTGTAGCATGACGCTGATACCGACGCACCATAACAAGTAGCCCTATAAATAAAAAAACCATATTGATGACAAAGACGGCGGGACGCAGGGCTTGTATTTCGGGTGAACCAAATATAAAGAAGACCAAATAGCGAAATGTATCAAATAGTAAAAATGGCGGGATAAGCCATATTATCCAACGGGGTTGAGGGATGCCATCGGGCGCGCAAACAATGAATAAAAATATAAGTGAGACAATAAAAATTAAAACAATGCCACTAAGGATATAAAAAAGAGGGTGCAGTTGCGTTGATAGATGAGATAGCCCTGTAAAATTTGGCGATCCTGCTACCAATGTGACCCCACTTAGCACTGCAATGCGTTCATTTGGGCGACGCAACACCAATAACAACCCAATAAGACTGACCACTACTACCAGCAAGTATTCGATAGCTAATTGGATAATTGCTAATGTTTGGGTGTGAATGTCGAGTAATTGATTATACCGAATGGGTAATGCGCCGATATAGGTGATAATTGTTATCGCTATATAGGCAATACCCATCCACCACGCCCATTTGGGCAAAAAGCGAATAGAGGTGGTTGTTTTTGATGATGTAGTAGGCATAGGTTAAGCCTGTATGATGAATCAGATACAGATTTAATCCTATATCAATTTGTTATTATGGCAAATCATAACCCAGAAGTGAGTGCCTGCACAAATTCGGTTGCACTCTGAAAACGGTCATTAGGGTCTTTTTGGAGGGCGCGTTGAATGGCAATGGAGACCTCTAAGGGGATATCGGGGCGAATTTGGCGAATATCGGGGGCGGGTTGATTGATATGGGCAAATAGCACCTGCGCCAATGTCCCCTTAAATGGCAAAACACCCGCCAAAACATGATATAACACCACACCCAGCGCATAAATATCGGCGCGGTAATCTACGGTGGTGGAATTCATAATTTGTTCGGGTGCCATATAATCTATTGTGCCAACGGCATCACTGCCTGTCAGTGTGCCTGTATCGCCTAAAAACTTGGCAATACCAAAATCCATCAACATAATTTGACGTGGCTGATTTGTGCCATCTCTGCGGAGCATGATATTAGAGGGTTTTATATCCCGATGCACATACCCCTGTGCATGGGCATAATCTATTGCTCCCGCTAAATCGCGCAAATAGCCCAAAATATCCCGCAAGGGCAGGTGTTCACGCTCCATCAGCAATTCTTTGAGTGTGACCCCATGGATATATTCCATGACGATATAAAACACCCCATTTTCTTCACCAGCGTTCAATGTCTGTACGATATTGGCGTGTGCTAACACGATTTTTCCTTCGCGCTCAAAACGTTGGTGAAGGGTACGCTCATCTTGTGATGAATGGTTTTGCATAATTTTGATGGCAACTATTTTATTATTGTTGCCAATCCCTTTATAAACCTCGCCCATATTGCCACGTCCGATAACATCAAGGAGCTGATAACCGCCCATTGTTTGTCCTGTGAATGAGCCGATATTGCCCGCATTGAGCTTTGCCTGATGGCGCTGGAGTTGATTGAGGTCAAAGCGGAAGCCGTATAAACGGCGGTCTACGAATGTGCGGATGCGCTGACGCACAGGGTTAAATGCCCCACCGACCACCAATGCCGAAATTGCCACCGAAATTTCACTTTGCTCCGAGCCTAACACACCGCGTAACATACTTTGGACAAGCCAAAATACCACGCCGAATAGCATCAGTAGGCTAATCGTGACGAATCCGGTCACCACAGACCGATTAATGGTGAGGTCAATATCCCACAAGCCATAGCGTGAGATGGCAAAGACCAATGATGTGCATAAAAGGATGCCACCAATGGTATTGCTAAAACTGATGATAAGCTGTGTAATGGCGATATTACCGCCCATCAAAATGCTAATCACCCGAAAAATTTGGTTGATAAAAACAATGCTAATCTCGATTGTCAGACCCCAAAATAGCCATTTGAATTGTTGTCGTTGGGTGGTGCTGGTGACGTTACGATACCGATAAATCATGGCAATGAGCGCGATACCGACGATAATAAAATTGGGAATAATTGCAAGTGGTCTGAGTGTTAGTGCATTGGTGGGTGGAAATACAATGAGTAGGAGATACCGTGAAAAATCATAAATCATTAAGACGGGGATGAACCACAATAATTTGCGTGGTTTTGCGATACCATCTGGCAAACTGATTAATAACAAAAAGGCTAATGATGCCGTTGTGATAGTGACAATGCCCGCAGGGATATGAAGAATAGGGTGTAATTGACCTGCTAAATGTGAGCCATTGCCGATATTAGGTGGTACGGCTATTAATGCACATGCCATCAACAAGGTAATCCACTCATCTTTACGGCGAAATACCACTATAAATCCAATGATGGTTAATGCAATGATGAGCAGATAATCAATGCCCAATTGAATCGTTGCCATCAGGGGTGTGAGCGCGGGATTATTGAGTAATTGCATATAGCGAATTGGGAATGCAAAAATATAGGTGATAAGAGCTGTCAGCATATAGGCAATGCCCATGCGCCAAACCCATTTTGGTAAAAAATGGATGGCTGTGCTGGTGGTTTTGGTTGTGACCATCATTAAACCCATTCTGGAAATTACAAGACGCTATTTAGTATCATCAATGTCAACTCATTTTATTGACAACTCTGTATTTTTATGTACAATTATACACAAAATAAATATATTTTTAGGGTAATTTAATGCAATTGACAGAACAACATATCATCACCAAAGATGACCCCCGTTTTTCTGTCTTGGATAATGCCTGTTTCCTGTCAAAAAATCTGTATAACGCCACCCTCTATGAACTCCGCCAACATTTCTTTGCCACGCAAAAAAGTCTTTCGTATGAAACACTTGCTAATATGATGAAATCTAATCCTGATTATTGTGCCTTGCCTCGCAAAGTCTCACAACAAGTCGTGATGCAAGTCTGTGGGGATTGGAGTAATTTCTGGGCAAGTTTGCGCGAGTGGCAAAAGAATCCCCATAAATACACAGGCAAACCCCAATTACCCCACTATAAGCATAAAACGGATGGACGCAATCGTTTGGTGTATACCGACCAAGCTATTAGTAATCGTATCCTCAAAAAGAAAGGACTGATTCAACCTTCAAAACTCGGTATTCAGGTCAAAACGGATAAAACCGCTATTGACCAAGTTCGCATTACCCCAAAAAAGACCCATTATGTGGTCGAAATCGTCTACACAGTTGAGATGCACATCGCATCCCCCGATGAAAATCGTATTGCCTCAATAGATATTGGCTTGAACAACCTTGCGACTGTAACTACAAACCAACCGGATGTGAATCCGCTTCTGGTTAACGGCAGACCGCTCAAAAGTATCAACCAATTCTACAATAAGCGCATGGCAGACCTTAGAAGCAGACTCCCCAAAGGACAATATTACTCTGAACAAATGGGAAAACTCACGGATAAACGCAATAATCGGGTCAAAGACTATCTGCACCAAACGAGCCGAGACATTATCCAATTTTTAGAGCAACATAAAATTGGTACGCTCATAATCGGCAAAAATGATGGTTGGAAACAAGAAATTGACTTGGGGAAGCGGAATAATCAGAATTTTGTACAAATTCCACATGCCCAGTTCATCGCTACGTTGACTTACAAAGCGCAATTGATGGGGATAAAGGTCGTTCTCACCGAAGAAAGCTACACCTCAAAATGTAGTTTTCTGGATGATGAACCTATCAAGAAACACAAGGAATACAAAGGTAAACGCATCCACAAAGGATTATTCCAAGCGAGTGACGGGCGACTCATCAATGCCGATGTAAATGGGGCATTGAACATCATGAGAAAAGTAATCCCGAATGTGACAGCAAACGGGATAGAGGCATTTGTAGTGATGCCTGTTCGGGTGACACCGTTTCAACAAAAGAAGAAACCATGTCACGCCGTCAAACAAGTGGCGTGTACATAACTGTACATAAAATTTGATACTATCTTACAAAAGATATTTTATTGCAAATCATTATCCAGAAGTAAGCGCCTCAACAAAATCGGTGGCACTCTGAAAACGGTCAGCAGGGTCTTTTTGGAGGGCGCGTTGCAGGGCAATTGAGACCTCTAACGACATATCGGGGCGGATTTGGCGAATATCGGGTGCAGGCTGGTTGACATGGGCGAATAGCACTTGTGCCAGATTGCCTTTGAATGGCAAAACACCCGTTAATGTTTCGTATAGCACCACCCCAAGCGCATAAATATCGGCGCGATAATCTACTGTGGTGGAATCTTTAATTTGTTCGGGTGCCATATAATCTATGGTGCCAACGGCGGCACTCCCTGTCAGCGAGGTGCTATCACCTAAAAATTTGGCAATCCCAAAATCCATCAGCATAATTTGACGTGGGTGGTTTGTCCCACTTCTACGGAGCATAATATTGGATGGTTTAATATCCCGATGCACATACCCCTGTGCGTGGGCATAATCTATTGCGCCTGCCAAATCGCGCAAGTAGCCCTGAATATCACGCAGGGGGAGGTGTTCGCGCTCAATCAATAATTCTTTGAGCGTCACCCCCTCGACATATTCCATGACGATATAAAACACGCCGTTTTCTTCGCCAGCCTTCAATGTTTGGACAATATTGGGGTGTGCTAACACAATTTTTCCCTCGCGCTCAAAGCGTTGGCGCAGGGTATTATCGTCTTGCGATGAATAGCTTTGCATAATTTTTACGGCGACTAACTTATTATTGGCAATGCCTTTATAGACCTCGCCCATATTGCCACGCCCAACCACCTCCATCAATTCGTATCCGCCGAGCGTTTTTCCTGTTAGCGCCCCAGAGATGAGGACATCGGCTTTGGCTTTATGTTGCGCCAATTGATTGAGGTCGAAGCGGAAACCATATAAACGGCGGTCAACAAATGTCCGTGTGCGTTGGCGCACGGGGTTAAACGCCCCGCCGACCACCAATGCCGAAATTGCCACCGAAATTTCGCTTTGCTGTGACCCCAGAATACTCCGTAAAAGCGTTTGTGTGAGCCAAAATATTACCCCAAACAGCAAAATTAGGCTGATGGTGACAAACCCCGCCACCACCGACCGATTGATGGTGAGGTCAATATCCCATAAGCCATAGCGTGAAATGGCTAAGACCAATGAGACACATAATAAAATTCCCCCAATTGTGCCTGTAAAACTCGTAATTAAGTACATGATAGCGGTATCAACACCCATCAAGAGGATGCCAACACGGACAAGCTGGTTAAAAGCGAGCAGGCTGATTTCGATGGTTAACCCCAAGAATAACCATTTGAATTGTTGCCGTTGGAGGGGTGTGGCATGGGTGCGATAACGATGAATCATCACAAGAACGCCAAACCCAATGATGATAAAATTGGGGATAGTCGCAATCGGGCGCAGGGTGAGGGAATTGGGAGGCGGAAATGCCATCAGGAGCAGGTAACGCCAAAAATCATAAAAGAACAATATAGGGATAACCCATAACAATTTGCGTGAATAAAGATGTCCATCTGGTAGGCTTATCAACAACACAAATGTGATGGGTGTGATTGCCATTGTGATAATTCCGACAGGGAAATTTAACAATGGATGCAGTGTCACGGATAAATAGGACATGCCTGTGATATTGGGTGGGGCTGTTATTAAGGTGAGCGCCATCAATAAGGTGATGAAGTCGTTTTGACGGCGAAATGCCAAAACAAAGCTAATCACTGTTAGCGATGCAATCAATAAATAATCTATTCCAATTTGAATGGTCGCAACAAGTGGGGTAAGGGTAGGGTTGGTGAGTAATTGGTCATAGCGCACAGGAAAGGCAAGGATATAGGTCATCAGGGTTATGCCCATACATGCAATGCCCATACGCCAAATTGATTTGGGTAAAGAGCGGATGGCTGTGTTAGTCGTCTTTGATGTCACCATATCTGAACCCGTTCTTAGGTTATTTTATTCGTAATCAAACATATAGTTAGTATGCTTGAAGATTGATTTTAATGCAAATCATATCCCACAAATGAGCGCATCCATCCCTACATGTGACACTTGCCTAACACCGTCCTAAAACCCACTCGATTATATCGGTCATAATACGTCCAAAGAGGGTTTCATTGTGAATTTCATGAAACAACCCCTCATAAACCTTGAGTGTTTTATCGGTTGCGCCTGCTTTTTCGTATATTAATGGGCTGGCGGCAGGTGGGCAGACGGTATCTGCACCCCCGTGTAGGAGCAAAATAGGCAGGCGCAAATTGTTGAGTTGCCCCTTCACCACACGGCTATTGCGGACGATATGCGCGACCATGCCCAAGCGGGCTGGCTTTGAATCTACCAACGGGTCAGTGAGATAGGCTTGAACGATGTTCTCATCATGGGTGAGTGTTTTTGCGTCAATTTTGATGAGGCGTGCGGTTGGGAGAAGGCTGGCTATGGCTAATAAAATAGCGACAGCAGGCTTGGGTAGTGCTGTCTCGACTGCCAATGGCGACCCGCTCGAAATCCAACCTGCTACCTTAGTTTGATTTTTGAGGACATATAAATTGCTGATGAGCGACCCCATGCTATGCCCATAGACAAAAATCTTTTTGGCGGGATTTTCTTTGATGACCATATCCACAAATGTGGTCAAATCTGCTACTGGCAAATCGAAACTGGTGAAATAGGTGCGTGGTTCGCCCGCACTTTTGCCATGTGCGCTATGGTCATAGGCATAAACAGCAAATCCCGCATCCACAAGCACTTGTGCGACATGTTCATAGCGCCCACTATGCTCTGCAATGCCATGTACCAACACAATAACGGCGGTGGGGTCGGTGGTGGGTATCCATTTGACGGCATGGAGCGTGAGATTATTGGCGCTGGTAAAACTAAATTCTCGCGGGGTAATAATTTCTGATGGGTTTTTATAATTAAATATTTTTTCTGTCATGAGGTTTCAATCCTTGCAATAGAATTTTCACGGGAGGGGATGGCAAAAAAGAGTGCCAAGAAAAAATTGATGAGGAGTGTTAAGGGGGCGCTAAGAAATGACACCACAAAGGCGGCAAAATAGAGGGCAAAACCAATATTGTAGTTGCGTGTAATTTTTTGAATATCGGCTTCAGATGCTGTTTTGCTAATGAGCCGACATTTATGGCTGGCATACCGCCATAACAAATTAAACCCTAGCGCGGTGATTAACCCGCCTGTGGCATAAATGACTCCTGCGACCTGATTATCA
>JANRKU010000115.1:0-5487 GCA_033763335.1 bacterium | reverse complement strand
GATTCCAAGCTACCCGTCCCGCCACCATTCACAAACCGCAATACCGCCCCGCGCCCCACCAATGCCAGCACAATATCCGCCCGCCGTTTGGCAATTTTGGGGATGGAGCGCCGTTTCATCCAGCGAATCAACGCCGATTTTACCCCGCCACCTACATCACCGACCCCCGCGATTTGTGCCTCATACCCCATCACCCCATCCAAACGGACATTGGGGGATTTTTGGATGATGGCGAACACGCGCAAGGCATCATCCACATCCATCACACCAGAGCGCCACACACCAAAGTGCAAGCGCCCAAAATCTACCGATAGGTCAATATCCAAGCATACGGGGACAATCACCCCCGCCTCACTTGCCAATTGTTGAATATGTGCCACATGTTCCGCGCAATCTACCATGAGGGTGATGGTCTTGCCACCGCGCAAATGCGAAAAAATCGCCTGAATATCCTCTGGATGAAAACACGGATACGCCACCAGTAGGTCATCAAACCCCTGTGACGATAAATACCCCGCTTCTTGGGCGGTATAACACATCACGCCCTGAATCCGACTATCCGCCTTGAGCAGATAGCGCAATAATGCCACCGAGCGCACCGACTTGGACGCAATCCGCACGCGCTTATCCCCAGACCGCGCCATGATGCGGGTGATATTTTGGTCGAATAAATCCATATCCACATAGGCAAAGGGCATTTTTCGCCCTGCGAAAGCCGTTTTATAGGTCTGATAGGCGGTCATGGGATGTCTCCTCATCTGCAAAAACGGGTACGGCATGATGATAACATATCGTTACGCCAATGCGAATAGGAGTCGTAAGCGAGGGGTGAATTAGCTGGTGGGACGACATACGCGATGCTAGTCGTCCCCTACCAAACCCACCTATTTGGAGATGTGTAGGGGCGGTACTAGCGCCGTTAGGCGCGTATGTCCGCCCAGTTACCTAATCATGTCGTTGGCGCGGTTCTGCGGGGATTTAATAATTGGGTGGTATACTGGGTATATCGAACAAAATTAGCATAAAGGGTCTCACATCATGACGACAACCGCGCCCAAAAAAATATCTGCCACCCATGCCTATAAACAGGGCATAGACCAAAAAGAGCAATTGCTCAAAATTCAAAACGATTTTTTGAATACACCAAGCCCTATCCTGTTTAAACCAAAAACAGCATCAGATGGCACGCATCAATTGAAAAAAGCCGATACCCAAGCCCCGCCAAAACCATCAGAAGAAACAGCTACGATATCCGATATGAAAAGATGGGTTCAGATAACGCCAAACGGCTCTCCAAACCCATCTCGTCACGGGGGATAATGAATATCCCCCTGCGGACACGATAATGGTTGTTAGTAAATAAAGACGGTGTAAAATATTTTCTTATTCTGTGGCTGACATACGCACTTGCGTGCTAGTCAGCCATTACAATCCCGCCTATTTAGGTGGTGTAATGGCTGTACTAGAGGCTTCAGCCTCGTATGTCAGCCACAAAAGATAATCCGTATTTAAAAACTAACTTGCATTATCATATCCCTACAACCAACCTACAAAATGGTTTTCTCCCCCTCTCCAATTTGGAGAGGGGGCAGGGGGTGAGGTAAAAGAGTGATTTATGCTTAGTCTAAGCTATCACCCGCCGTCAAGACATCTAGCAAGCCATTGGCGATAACCATCCCGCCGTTTGTGCCTTCTGCCAATGTCGCATCGCGCAAATCGAGTGCAAACACGCCGTTCAATCCTAGCACCACGCTCTCATCACCACTCAGATACAACGCAGTATCATCTGCGATGCCAAAAGTGGTGATTTGTTGCATGTGATATGCCAGCGCGACCCAACGCCCAAAGCGATTATCATCCATAATGCGTGGCTCAACATTGGCATTGAGCAATCCTAGCCCGTTGCGGATGGTGGTCGCGCCCTCCAAGAATGGACCTTGTGTCGCTTCTTCAATCAGCAGGTCATCATCGCTATCATACGGGGTAGGGGGATGGGCAGAATAAAATGCACCCGCCAACCCACTTGCCGCGCCATCAAAAAACAGGGTTGTGCCACTAAGATACCAATCCAGAACCACGCGCACATAGTCCGCATTGAGCAGAGATTGGTCAGCGCCGATAATCAACGCGCCATTAGGTGCAGATTCCGCGACTACCGCGCTATCAATGGCAATCGTTTCGATAATTTCCAAATTGGGGGCAATAGCCAGCAACGCCTCACGGTATTGGTCAATGCCCGCTTGGGCAGATTCCGCATCGGCATAGCCTGTGGCGATAATTTGGATGGTGGATGAATCCCCACCCGATGCCGCGATGAATCGCCCAAAAATTTCGGCTTCTTCACCATCGAACACACCAAATAAATTGCCACCAATGATAACTTTGGCTTGTTCGCTACCCACATTCAACCCCGAATAATCCACGCCACCTTCTGTCAATACGGGCGCAATATTCATGCTACGGCTAGGGATGTCATAGCTAAAATCACCCTCTGCCAATAGATGAAAGACAACATTGCGGATAGACAGCGTGCCAGAAATTTCTCCGAATGTGGCGCTATCCGCAGAGCCGAATGTCTCGCCATCCAACACCAACGCCGTATACAGACCAAAAATATCGCCGAATTTGGTGTCATCTACCAAATGCCCACCCGTGAAGCTATCTACACCGATAGCGATATTGGGCGCATCGGGGCTGACGAGTGCGTTGAGGGTGCGCGAAATGCGAGCGCGTTCCCAAAAATGTTGTTCCAAGACCACATTTTTGCTCCCAAACGATAACCCGCGTTCCAATTCGCCATTCCAAATTTCGACAGCGCCTTCACTTAACCCATTTTCTGGACCAAATTCATCGCCAGCATAACCCGCAATCATAGCAGTGGATAAGACCGCCAACCCTGCGCTATTGCCACCCATTGGTACGCCCCGCGCAAACGCATCAGATAACGCGCCTTCAAGCACGCTCCCCGCCAAAATTTGCATGGCAATCACTTGGTCGCCACCCAAAAAGTACACCCCTGCGAGGTCTTCTGGGACATAATCCAGAACGGCTTCGGTGTTGGCAAGTTCATTGGTATATACAGGGACGACAATCACCTCACAGGGCAATTCTGCCATCTCATTACATAATTCTTCAAGCTGTCTGCGCCGATTTTCTGCATCACCCGTGTTGACGAGCAAATCTTCTGCCGTCAATACGGTTGCATCATACGAAAAAGAGGCGGGGACGACCAAAATGTAAACACGGTCTTCGCCTGCATGGGGCAATACTGCTTCCACGAATCCGGGGAAGGTATCGCCATAAAATCCGCCGATGGGGAGTAAGGTGGTCGTGTCGCTATCGCCTTCTTGTGCCGATAGCGATAACCATACGCCAAAAACCAGACATAAAATGCCAAATAAACGAGTATATTTCATGGTGTTATATATCCTCTTGTGATTGTGCCGTCACTTGCAATTAGAATATATCCTATTCCGTAGGTCATGCAAGCATCATTTTGCGATTTTTTTCGTATTATATATACAAAATCTGGGAAAAGTTAACATTTGTGCAAGTATCACAAATGGAGCATTTCTATAAAAAATTTGACGGCTAGTGATTATCACAGTTACACTTAGGTATATATCAAGTGAGGGAATTTTTATGTCACAACCATCACAAACCGCGATAGACCTTTTTAACCGTGCATTGCAACATCAAAGCGATGGCGATACCGATAGCGCCATTGCCGCTTACACCGAAGCCATTCGGCTAGAACCCCTTTATTATGAAGCCTATACCAATCGGGGCGTGTTATATGTGCAAAAAGGCGATTTTAATCGCTCAATGGCAGATTTCAACGAAGCCATCCGCATTAATCCATCGTATGCCGATGGCTACCATCAACGGGGCTTATTTTTTCTCCGTGTCGGGGATATAGACCGCGCCCTAGCCGATTTGAATGCCTGTATTCAGCATAATCCCCAACATGGTGAGGCGTATAATAATCGGGGATTGCTCTATAGCTTTTTGGAGCAATTTGATAAAGCACTAGCCGATTATCAACAAGCCCTGATGCTAAACCCATCTAATGGTGAAATCTATTTTAATCGAGGGACAGTTTATCTCACTTTGGAAGATTACCCCCGCGCCATCAGCGATTATGACAACGCCATCCGCCTCAATCCACATGATTTACAATCTTATGTGAATCGTGGTTTTGCCTATTTAATGCTCAATGATAGCGCCCGTGCCATCGCCGATTTTGATTTTGTCATCCAACAAGACCCGCAACATGCCTTTGCGTATAACAATCGGGGCTTCTGTTTGCTCAAAAATGGCGAATACGACAGGGCATTTGCCGATATTAATAAAGCCATCGCCATCAACCCCAATGAACCGAATTTTTTTGATAGTCGTGGCGAATATTATATCCATATCGGTGATTTTGACCGTGCCATTGCCGATTTTGATATTGCCCTAAAGCTCGACCCCACCTTTGAGACGGCTAAGAATAATCGAGAAATTGCCCTGAAAATGCGCTTGAGCCAAGCGAATTAGCGCACACGCCACTCACTATCATTCACCCCAAAATGCTGATTGATGCGCCGTGCGAGGGTGAATAAAAAGTCGGATAGCCGATTCAGATAGACGATAACCTCGGTGTTGATAGGGGTGGTTTGATGTGCCGATACACACAGACGTTCTGCGCGACGCGCAATCGTGCGGGCGATATGCGTATGCGCCCCTGCTGGATGCCCACCGGGGAGGATAAATGCCGTCAATTTTGGCAATATCTCGTCCATCGTATCTATTGCCACTTCCAGATTTTGGGCAGGTTTTTCATCAAGACGCACAAGCCACTCTGGGGTGCTATCCAATGGTGTGGCGAGGTCTGCGCCGATGACGAATAGTGTATTTTGCACATCTACCAGCCAAACTTGCATTTCTGCGGGCAATTCGTAGGTGCGGATTAGCCCCAATGTGGAGTTGAGTTCATCCACTGTGCCATACGCCTCTACACGCGGGTCGTCTTTCATCACACGCCCCCCCGCGAATAAACTGGTCTCGCCCTTATCGCCTGTTTTGGTATAAATTTTCATGTTTTCTCCTTCTAATGACGAATATGAAGGACATTATAACATGGGGAATAGACAATGTATAACTGTCACGAAAAAATGAGATAGTCTCTATTAGGATGCGATTTCGTGCCAATTTTTAAGTAAAAAGAGGGCATTATCGTAAGGGCTTGCCATGGCAAGCCCCATATACTGCAACTTAAGAAATCAACCTCACCCCTAAATCCCCTCTCCAGTCTGGAGAGGGGACTTAAACCCACCCACAAAATGATTGTCTCCCCCTCTCCAATTTGGAGAGGGGGCAGGGGGGTGAGGTAAAAAAAGAGATTTTATCGTTAAGTTGCTACACAGGGGTATGATATATCATGCCCCTACACCCTATATTTGTTCGTAGGGACGGCATTTTTGCCGTCCAAAACACAAAATTATT
>JANRKU010000114.1:0-2620 GCA_033763335.1 bacterium | reverse complement strand
GCCTGTGACGGTCAATGTTGACCCATCCAAATAACCACCCTCAATCATGCGTTGCCCCAAAAGGCGTATCCCGCCTGCCTGATACATATCCAGCGCATTATATGTGCCTGTGGGGGTCATATCCACAAGGATAGGGGTTTTGTTGCTAATCGCTTCGATGTTCAATGGTAAAGGGAATCCCCGCTTCGCGTGCAAATGCCAGTGTATGTAACACCGCATTGGTGCTACCGCCAGATGCCGCCGCGCTTGCAATGGCATTTTCTAGCGATTTGCGCGTGATAATTTTGCTGGGGCGGATGTCTTGTTCAATGAGGCGTATGAGCATTTCGCCCGCTTGCATGGCGATATCTTCTTTTTCTGGATACACCGCAGGCACATCATTCATGCACATTGGGGAAATGCCCAACAAAGCGGCGATGGTGGACATGGTATTGGCGGTAAATTGCCCTGCACAAGCACCCGGTCCGGGACAAGCCACATCTTCAATCGCTTTTAGTGCCGCATCATCTATTTTGCCTGCGGCGCGTGCGCCGATGGCTTCAAATACATGCACAATATTAATTTCTTTGTCAAATTCACTTTCGCCCAATTTATTTTTAAGTGGATATTCGCCTTCAAATTTGCCCGGTAAAATTGTCCCACCATAGAGCATCAGCGAGGGCAAATCCAGCCGTTGGAGTGCCATAATCGTACCCGGAATGGTCTTATCGCACGACGAGAGGGCAATCACACCATCAAAATAATTGGCACGCACCACCAATTCAATGCTATCGGCAATCATTTCACGGCTCATGAGCGAGGCTTTCATGCCTTCTGTCCCCATGGTGATACCATCGCTAATGCTGATGGTATTAAATTCGAGGGGGGTGCCACCTGCGCGTTTAATGCCTTCTTTGACCTTCCGCGCCAATCGTTGCAGATGAAAATTGCAAGGTCCCACTTCTGTCCATGTATTAGCGACAGCAATGAGGGGCTTGGCGAGGTCTTCATCGGTCAATCCAATGCCTTTAAGCATGGCACGGGCGGCGGCGCGGTCATTGCCTTCCACCAAATTGCGACTATTACGGTTGAGCTTAAGAAAGTCTCTGATTTCGGCTGAATCTGCCATTGGTTGCTCCTTTTGGGGTATTTTTTTGACGGGCATTATCGCACCCGATGGGGTTATATTGCCATGACATACTCCCCATGCCTAACGGCAGGGGCTTCTGCCGTTAACACCAACAGCCTCACGACTCGCAAGGACTTCTGTTGACTGAGACAGCATGAGGCGATGACCCGCCTCTAAAATATTCATTGCCGCATTGTGGTCACGTCCTAATGTGCTTCCACAACCTTCACACTCAAAAACGCGGTCAGTGAGTTCTAATTTTTGCGTATGACCGCAACGACTACATTTGCCCGTTGTACGCTCCCAACGGCTTATCTTGATTATTCGTTTGCCACGTTTGAAGGCAACCCAATCCAGCACTTTCACAAACTGGGCAAACCCTAAATCGCTTATCTTACGTCCCCAAAGACGCTTCATGGCATCGAGGTTTAAATCCTCAAACACCATTACATCATATTCGTCGCACAAATCATGAGCGAGTTGAAAATGATAATCTAAGCGTTTGTCTGCGATACGAATATGAAGGCGGTTGATATGCCACATACCCGCTCGGTATTTATAGGTTTTCCGCACTTCGACCACGTTTTGCATTAAGCTATTCCATGTTTTTACTATCATTTTTATGATAGCATATTTTGAGTTACAATACACGAGTGCCTTATATCCCCATAGCTAAAGCTAAGTATTTTACAGCGTTTTTTGATAAAATGATTGTACCGCAATTGGCAAAAGTGACAAATTGGTGTTGGGCAATTGTTGAAATGGGGGAAATCAAAAACGAGAGGGGATGCCTCTCGTTTTTTTGATATATATCTGGTGTTGTAGGGGCGCAACAATGGTTATTAGCCACTACACCCCTAAAATAGGCGGGTTTTGTAAGGGCGCAACATGTTGCGCCCCTACAAGAATACCTGCTAAATTAAATGTCGAGGTACAGTTGGAATTCATATGGGTGTGGACGCATGGCAACGGGGTCTGCTTCTTCGTTGCGTTTGTAATCAATGTAGCTGTCAATGATGTCTTGGGTAAAGACACCACCTTCGAGCAAGAATTCATGGTCTTTTTCCAATTCAGTCAAAATGTCGTGTAAACCACCTTCTGGCACTGTCTTGGTTTTGATACCTGCTTCGTACAGGTTCATGTCCATCGCTTCGCCTGGGTCAATCTTGTTGCGAATACCGTCTAAACCAGCCAATAACATGGCGGGGAAGGCATAATAGGGATTGGCGGCGGGGTCTGGGAAGCGGACTTCCACACGTTTTGATTTTGGACTATTGTGATACATCGGAATACGGATAGCGGCAGAACGGTTGCGGTTAGAATACACCAAATTGACGGGTGCTTCGTAACCGGGTACCAAACGGCGATAGCTGTTGGTGGTTGGGTTGGTGAATGCCATCAACGCATGGGCGTGTTTGAGGATACCACCGATATAATAGAGTGCCATCTCGCTCAAATTGGCATATTTATCGCCATAGAAGAGGGGTACGCCGTCTTTCCACAGGCTTTGGT
>JANRKU010000113.1:0-61560 GCA_033763335.1 bacterium | reverse complement strand
ATTGCCAATATGCAAATCGCAGGCAACAACCCAGAACGGGGCATGGTTGCCACCAATCGCTCTGGCATCACACAGCTATATGCGTGGGAAACCGCCACAGGCAATTTGCGCCAAATCACCAATAAACCCGCAGGCGTGGTTTTTGGTGGCATTAGCCCTGACGGGGAATACATCTATTATCACGATGATGAGCAAGGGAACGAACACGGGCATTATGTCCGCGTTCCGTTTGGGGGCGGTAAGCCTGAAGATATGAGTCCAGATTTACCTCTCTATGACTCCTTTAGCATGAGCCAAAGCCTGAATAATCGGCTATTCGGATTTTTGGCGGCGGGCAAAGAGGGATTCCAATTTTATACCACCCAAGTGGGGGAAAAAGGGGAACTCAGCAAGCCCAGTTTGCTCTATACCAGTCGTGCTTTGAGTGTTGGTCCTTCCCTATCTTATAATGCCGATTATGCCGTCATCGCCACCACAGAGCGTAGTAAATCTACCGATATGTGCCTGATGGCGTTCAATTTGGCAGATGCTTCTGCCCAACAAACTGTCCTCATCCTAGAAGAAGCAGAAGGTAGTATCGAGCCTGTCGGATTTGCACCACTCGCAGGGGATACACGTCTTTTGGCGACTACGGATGTCTCTGGCTACAATCGCCCCCTGATTTGGGATGTCAAAACAGGCGATAGGATAGATATTCCACTCGATGATTTAGAGGGGGATATTAACACATGGGGCTGGTCAAAAGACGGCAAAAAATTGCTCTTGGCGCGTCTTTTTCAGGCAGAATATCAAATTTATATCTATGATTTGGATAAAAGCCTGCTGACAAAAATCAACCACCCCACAGGGTCATATTTCTTTGGAACACTATCTGATGATGGCACAGAAATTTTCGCTATTTCAAGCGATGCCACCCATCCCGCGCGGGTTGTCGCCATTTCTGTGGCAGATGGGTCACTCCGCACCGTATTGGCGGCGGGGGATGTGCCAGCGAGTCGCCCATGGCGGTCTATCCATGTGCAATCCACAGGCGGGGCAACCATCCAAGCATGGGTCGCCACACCAGAGGGTGAAGGTCCCTTCCCCACCATCCTCAACACACACGGCGGACCAACAGCCGTCCAAACCGAGACATTCAGCGCATCGGCACAAACATTTCTCGACCATGGCTTTGCATGGGTATCGGTCAATTATCGCGGGTCTATCACCTTTGGACGCGAATTTGAACGGAGCATTTTGGGCATGTTGGGACACCGCGAAATAGATGATATGGCGGCAGTCACCGAATGGCTCATCGAAAATGGCATTTCGCAAGCCGATTCAATTATCCTCAATGGCGGGAGCTATGGCGGATACCTCACCCTACAGGGATTGGGCAAGCGTCCAGAATTATGGGCGGGTGGCATGGCATTGGTCGCTATTGCCGATTGGGTGTTGATGTATGAAGACCAAGCAGAGACCTTGCGGGGCTATCAAAAATCCTTATTTGGTGGCACACCTGATGAATTGCCCGACCAACATAAAAAAAGCTCTCCCATCAGCTATGTGAATGACATTCGTGCGCCAATTTTGGTCATTCAAGGCGAAAATGATACCCGTTGCCCTGCCCGTCAAATGAAGGTCTATGAGCAAAAACTCAAAGAAGCGGGCAAAGATATTCATGTGCATTGGTTTAATGCGGGACATGGCTCACGGGCGATGGAGCAAAATATCGAACAACATGAATTGATGTTACGCTGGTTATATCGCGTGTTGGGATGATTCATTCATCTTGAGAATTAACAAGTTAGATGGGCATTCTATTAATCGTCAAAATAGTGAAGAGATGGACTAACTACCCATCTCTAGCAAAGGTTTAATCTGATGGACCCTACATCACAAACCATAACATTAAGCGATGGGCGTATACTCAGTTTTGCTGAATGGGGCGATATGAATGGCAAACCTGTTTTCTATTTTACCAGCGCAGAAGCATCCCGCTATTCTCGACATCCTGATGAGACAATTTTGACCTCGCTTGGTGTACATCTTTATACATTTGACCGACCGGGTAAAGGTTTAAGTACACCGCACAAAAATAGTGGCTTACTAGATTGGGCAAAAGACATCCGTGAATTTGTATCTCAAAAAAATATCACCCGATTTGCTATGATAGGTCATTCACAAGGTGCTATTCATTGTCTTGCATGTGCTTATGTATTCCCTGAATTGGTAAGCAGTGTGACGGCAATCACAAATATTACGGGCTTAGATGATGAAGAAATCAAAGCAAACATGAGTCGTTATTTTCGTGTGCAGTTATTCATGGGTCGTCATGCCCCGTGGTTAATGACTTTACAATGGAATGTGTTGCGCCTAAGTCTGAAAGGCAAACGTGGCGAAAAAATATTACTCAATAATATGCGCTCATTACCAGAACGTGACAAAACCACATTCAATATCGCTGGCAGTCATGATGTCATGTTTCAGAGTATGCGTGAAGGATTACGGCAAGGTGGAAAGAGTATTACACACGATTTTTGTATAGTAATTGGTGATTGGGGTTTCAAATTAGAAGATATTCAGAGCAAAATATTTATTTGGCATGGCGAATCTGACCCAATGATACCAGCATCAATGTCGCGTTATATGGCGAAACACATCCCCAATAACGAGACAACAATTATCCCAGAAGAAGGAGCATTGCTCATTTATAGCCAATGGCGCAAGATTTTAGAACAGCTACTTGCTTATTGGAAAGAATAATTCAAATAGGGCTTAATAATGGTCATCAAGCCCTATGCCTAAATTTTACGTGTAGCGTTCACGGATGGCGGCGCTGGCATAATCCAAAATGGATACCACGATGGCAATTGCCAAAACCGCCACACCTGCGTTGCGATATTGCAACAGGTTAATTTGTTGTTGCAACAAGAAGCCCACACCACCACCACCCACAAACCCGATGATGGTAGACATCCGCACATTAATATCCCACCGATACATCGTAAAGGCGATATAAGGGGGAATAATTTGTGGCACAACCGCATACATAATCGTCTGCAAGCGGTTTGCGCCCGTGCTTTGCAATGCCTCTATGGGACCTGCATCAATACTTTCAATCTGTTCGGAGTAGAGTTTGCCCAATGACGCAATCGAATGGAGCGCCAAAGCGAGTACACCCGCAAAAGGTCCAATCCCCACCCAAATCACGAACACCAACCCCATAATGAGGGGTTCAATAGAGCGTAGCCCATTCAAAATCGTGCGCGTGGTGTTATAAATCACAGACCCTAATGGGAACGCCCCTCTAACACCACCAAGCGCCCCAGCGATACCACCAAATACCGCCCCAATCACCATCGAAACAGCGACATACCGATAGAGTGTTGTACCGCCAATGGTCAGGACAGTCACTTGTGCGGGCAATAATCCTTCTACCAGCGATTGCCCCACATTCAATATCCAAAAAGTGAAAACAAACCCCATAATGCCACTCACCCATGCCAATATCCGCAAAATATTTCTATCAGACGGATTAGGAACTTCTGGCTTGGGGACAAACCAGCGATAGGCTTGTGGGAGAATGGTGGTTGCCAATACCCCTGCGATAATCGGTGTGAGCAACCCTACCCATGAGGCAGATAAGCCGATGGTGGAGGTCATACCGAGTAATATCGCCCCGCCCAACGCGCCTAACAATCCACCTAATAGATGGTTAAAGGTCGTATCAGTATTTTTGAGCAACTCTTTCGTGAGGCTTGCCCCAAGTGATGAGAAGGCAAATGCACCGATGAGTCCCGCCAAAATTTCTAGCGAAAATTCGATAATTTGTCCCAAAGAGCCAATGAGCGCCCCCAGATGGATAAAAATCCCTTCTGTGAAGGTGCGCTGAAATAAAACCCCCAGCCCACCCATTAACCCCAATACACTGATGATGCCAATCACAATCACAGAGGTATTGAGTAAGCGACGCAAAACCATGAATGGGAGGAGTGATTTTAAGTACCCCAATCCCTGCCACAGCACAATCGCTTCGACAACCACGATAATGACACCAATGAGTGCCGTAGTCCCATTTTCGCTACCCGCATAAAAAGCAAATTCGCCAATGGGTTTGAGCAATAACACCCCTAATACCCACCCAACAGGCAATAGGGTAAAGCTGACCATTAGACTACCAAATTGGGCGCGGATGGGGCGCATGAGGTTGTGAGCCGCCATAAAACTGAGGACAGCAGATGGTAAAATCGAAACCGCAGTGGCAATCAGCGCCAAAAAGATGGTTTCTATCATTTTTTCCATCACCAAATTGGTCGTATCACTAAATCGTGGCAACCCCACAGGGAAGCGTCCTTGTGCCTCAATCTGATGAATTTCGCCCGATGAACCACGAATACGGGGTACTTGGATTTGGATGCTAAAAGTGCCATCGTCATCGGCGCTAAAATTATCTTCATCTGTGCCATCTACTTGGCGGATACGCCGTTCACCATCTGCCGCAATCCAATTCATCCGCGCCAAGCCATTGGCAGGGAAATTGTAGCCATGCACCGTAACGGTGTCGTCTCCATCTGCACAAGTGGGTTCTACCACAATGTAAGGTTCATTGGACGGGGGATTGGGGGGAATAATTTCTGCATCCGAGCAAGTAATCCGAAAATTAGCGGTATAAGCAGAGACAATATAATCTTGTGTAAAAACATTGGGCGCAAACAACTCACGCAAGGCTTTTCCCACATTTTGTTGACGTTGTGGTTCTTGTGGAACAGCCAAATCAATATCTGTGACTGTCCAACCATAGGCAAAAATGACGACAACAACCGTAATGATCGCCAAAATAATCAGACGCTTGAGAATTTGTGTGGAGCGCATGGGGGTATTCATCATAACATTATCGCTCCTAGTGGATTTCGACTTCTACGGCATCTTCGCCATAAATCATCTTAAAACGGTCATTATCAATATTTTGTGGCGTGCCATCATATTCAATTTTACCGTCCTTGAGGGCAATCACCCGATGCGAATAGGCGCGTGCCAAACTGAGGAAGTGTAAACTACATAAAATGGTCATATTATCTTCTTTATTGAGCAATTCCAGATATTTCATCACCGAATGAGAGGTGGCAGGGTCAAGGCTGGCAACAGGTTCATCTGCCAACATCATTTCTGGTTCTTGCATGAGGGTACGGGCAATGCCCACGCGCTGTTGTTGCCCCCCACTGAGGGCGCTGGCGCGATTATTGGCTTTTTCTGAGATTCCCACCCGTTTGAGCGCCGCCAATGCGCGGGTTCTTTCTTGTGGTGGAAAATAATTGAATAAACTGAAGATGGGGTTAATATACCCCAACCGCCCAGACATGACATTGGTCAAGACACTAGAGCGTTTGACGAGGTTAAATTGCTGAAAAATCATGCCGATGCGTCTGCGAATTTGGCGCAATTCGTCATCGGTGGCGGCGGTAACATCCAAACCATTCCAGATAATCCGCCCTTTGGTGGGGTCTATGAGGCGGTTGATACAGCGCAATAATGTTGATTTACCAGACCCGCTCAACCCGATAATGGAGACAAATTGCCCATCGGGAATTTCGAGGCTCAAGTTATCGAGCGCCATAAAGCCGTTATCATAAACTTTGGTCAAATTTTCAATAATGAGCATAAATTTGTTCCCACTATGGTTAGTTAGGTGTAAGGTAAGGGCGCAACATGTTGCGCCCTTAGATCTAATACATGAATTTATAAAAAACGGGTGGGGGCAGAAATTTTAGCCCCCACCCGTTTATCAACCGATATAACGGTTAGAATCAACCACCGAAAATGTCTTCTTCGGTCAATCCCAAAATTTCAAATTGCAAACGCACCACATCATAGACAGAATCTTCGATGGGGGCGACACCACTCCAACCATAGAAATCTTCGCTACCGATGGACAATGCCCATTCTTCGGTTTGGGCGAAGGCATAAATGGCTTCCATGATTTGGGCTTTTAATTCTTCTGGGAATTCTGGACCAAAGCTGAGGGTATCGTTGGGGATGGGGTTGCTGAGGCGCAAAATACGCACTTGGTCTACCACATCGGGGGCAGTTTCACGGATATTGGCGCGAGCATCGAGAATACGCACATCACCAACATACAAATTGCCTTCTTCATCCAAACGAGATTCATCAACAGTCAAATCATATGGTTCTGCATTGTCGCCAATTGCCCATGCGGCACCAGGGACAAGGGGTGGGCTAAAGAAGGTTGTACCAAAATCAACTTCACCACTATACACGGCTTGCACAACTTGGTTGTGACCACCAGCTTCGACACCTTCGCCAGGGGTAATGCCTGCCGCTTGCAATTCAACCGATGGGACGATGAACCCAGAGGTAGAACCAGCATCAGGATATGCCCATGTGCGTCCTTCCAAATCACCGAAGGTATAGATGTCGCTATCACGGCGGACAATGTATGCAGCCCAATAGACATTCCAACCACGGCGAACTGCGGCGGCTTCCACGGTCACACCACAACGATTGCTGGCGATGACATACCCTGCG
The DNA here is from genome assembly GCA_033763335.1 of bacterium. GTDB lineage: Bacteria > Chloroflexota > Anaerolineae > Aggregatilineales > Phototrophicaceae. Next base: position 55,035 of record JANRKU010000113.1, on the reverse strand, counting down.
GCGGGGATAAACCCAATTGAACGGTCTGGGGCGGCGCACATGGCTTCAACGGTAGAAGCATAAGAGGTAGGAACAAAGACTTCAAAATTCAAACCAGTAGCGGCTTCGAGGGCGGCTGCCATCACTTCGCCACCGGTAACAATGACTTGGGCTTCGACAGATGGGACAAAAAATACTTGAATGGGGTTTTCTTCTGTGCCAAGATCACTTTCTTGGGCGATGGTGGCGGGGATGATGAAGCTAGAAACCAACACAACGAGCAGTAATGCAATTGTAAATTTAACGCGCATGGAAACTCCTTTGAATAGGACTTTAGTAGATTGCCATGTGACATGACAAGGCGACTAGAGAATACCGCAGAGATGTTAAGAATTTATTAAGCATTGTCAAAAACCTGTCACACATCTAAAAAATTGTGCCAATACGCCCCATTTCATTTATCTTCTCTCGATGCAAAAATGCCTTTAGATAGCCTGTGAGCGCCAATCGTGCTTGGAGATTTAATTCATCTGCCGATAGATGAAATGGTGGGTTCATTAATGTGAATATTCCCACCATCATAGCCACCCCTGTTTTGGCACATTTATCGCGTGCATGAGACGATAATTCTGGGAATTGAACCCCCAACATCTCCCCCACCCATTTCGTAATTTGCCGATGCAACGCATATTCTTTTTCAATATCACCATTAAGCAACAACTGGTCAAAATTGGGGTATTGCCCACCAAACGCCAACAGATTAGTCATCATCTCATCCAAAATATCGGCGATTGTACGCGGGGGTGAAATCTGTTTGGGGAATACCTCATGCAATCGTTCCCGATAGCGGTCTAAGAGTGCATGAAGAATCGTCTCTTTATCGGGGAAAAAATGATACACCGAGCCAATGGGTATTCCTGCACCATCGGCAATATGATTGGTACTCACCACATCATAACCATGTTGGGCAAAAAGAGCATCTGCCACATCTAAAATATCGTGAAATCGCTTGAGGCTTCTGGATTGTTTGGGGATATTGCGTAAATACGACTGGTCATCCATATAAGAAATCCGTGAGTAATCCTTGTAAAATTTGAGCATTTGCTCATATTATAGAAATTGAGCAATTACTCAAATTATAGCATAAAAATGTGAGGAAAAAGACGATGAAGCATTTTATTCACCAACAAACAACCACCGCCCCCAAAAGTGCCATTTGGCGTGTATGGTCAGATGTGACCAATTGGCATCAATGGGATACCGAGTTGGAATCGGCATCATTAACGGGGAGTTTTGGCGCACATGCCAAGGGCACACTCAAACCAAAAAACAGCCCCAAAAGCCCATTTGTAATTACTGAATATACCGAAGGAAAGAGTTTTACGTTTACAGTACCCATGCCAATGGCAAAACTGCATGTGGCACATTATTTCACATCAGATAAGCCAACCACATTTGTGCATGAAGTGACTTTCACGGGGTTACTTGGCGGGGTGTTTGGGCGAATTTTAGGGCGGGGTTATGAAAAGGCATTGCCAAATGTACTAAAACGTATCAAAGAGCTGGCAGAAAATGAAAAATAAGGAGTATTCAGGGTGCAACTATGCGCCCTGAACAGGAATTAATGCAAATTAGGGTTTATAAGCACAGCCCCATCCTTCATTTGTGCTTATTCATTGCCCGCCGATATTTGCCCCGCATTATGGGAGCATTGACTTTATCCACAATAAAAAAGGTAGCGGGGGATGTTTTCATCTTCGGTTGTGTGGTGGTGGGTATGGGCAAAATTGAGGGAATCTCGATAGTGGCGATAGCATAGCCATCTTCACCTGCTTTTCCAACCGAAATGACCTTATTGCCTTGTGCATCCACAATTTTGCTATGGTCGCCAAAATCTGCGCCTATAACAGCTTTATTCGCATGGCGGATATGCTTTATCAGTAAGCGGGGTAAACGCGCCAGCAAACCCATAACAGATAGCGTCGCTCTGGGCATACTAGATTCAAAATGCCCTGTACCCGCCGAATGGAGCATCGGCACGCCTAGCCATGCTGTTTGGTCTTGAATATCGGTATCGGCAAAATGATTATCATCGGCATGTAACTGCACCACATCGCCATCTGGAAAGGTGAGGGTGGGTTGTTCCATGCGCGGAGGGCAACTGGGGATGAGCATGAGGTTCACCTTACCCGCATATTTCGCCCATAAATCGGCATGGGCGCTATCCCAACAAATCAGCATCCCAATTTTGCCAAATTCAGTATCGGCAACGGTAATAGAGTGGTCTTTATTACCCCTAAAAAATGCCCGTTCCCACCCAAACGGATAGGTTTTGTCATATTGCCATACCTGCCCCTGCGGAGAGATGAGGTAAGCGCGGTTATATGCCTCATCCCCCTCTCGCACCATAATTGCCCCTGCCAAATAAATGTTGTGTTGGCTGGCTTGGGTTTTCATCCACAAAAAGGTCTTGCCCTTTGGGAGTTCAATCGCATCATAATTGGCATCGGTATAGCTATAGCCGACATTGAATAATTCGGGCAACAAAACCAATTTTGCCCCACCCCTCACTGCCTCTGTAACCAATTTTTCGGCGCGGGCAAGTCGGTCATCCAACGGGGTCGGTGTGGCATTCATTTGAATGGTGGCAACAGTTAATGGAGGCATAGATAGTTTATATTTTCCTTTATTCAGTGGAGACCATGCGCTTTTCGAGGCGTTCTAGGGCATCTTGGAGCAATTGTTGACGCAAGCTGGTGGTCAAATCGCCCCGTGTCCGTTCCAACACACCACGCACAACATCCGTTTGTCGGCGTAGCCCATGTGTGAGCGCATCGGGAAAATCGAATGTGACCAATTGGTCATAAATCGTATCCATACAATCCAACAGGCGCTCGGCTTCTTGGCTATGGCGTTCATCCAATCGCATAATATCGAGGATAAAACGGCGTAGCTCGGTGGCGGCTTCTGCTAATCCCAACAAATAAGTAGAACTCTTTACGCCCAACCAGTCGGGTGTCGGTAGGGGTTGATTGCGGATGATGGCATAGGTGGCAAAGGCTTCTACCACCTCTTTGAGCGCATCTTGCAAATAGCCACTATGGTATAGCTCTGGATACTGCATCACCCCCTCAACAATGAGTTGTGCAGTTGTGCGGATATTTTGTAGGCGAGCATCGGCATCATCCCATTCCCGCCGATGAATCGCACGAATGGCTTCCGCACACAGCCGAATGAGTTCACGCGATTGCACAACAGCTTTATCGCGGGCAGAATCTTGTTCTGTCAATTCGGCACGAATCGCTTCTGCCACAGCAGAAAGGTTATTCATCAGTTTTTCCACCATCATCATCACTGCGTTGGGTAAAATTAAAGAGTTGGTCTGCGAGTGTTTGTGGCTTGGGTGGCAATTTAATTTCGCCGTGTTTGGTCTCGTACATCTCCAAATTTTGTTGGAGGGCTTGCAAAAATGATTTTGCGCTGGCAGGTGTCATGATGACCCGTTGTTGTACCCGCGCCCGCATATCGGTAGGAATGACTTGGACAAAATCAAAAATAATCTCGCTGGCGGTTTGCCCAATAATAACGGCATTGGCATAACTGGCGTTGAGATTGGGGGGAAATTCAATCCGAATTTGGCGTTGGTTGGGGTTATTTGGGTTATTAGAATTGTTGGGAGGCGTATTTTGCATGGGAATCTCTCATTCTATTGTTTCTTAAACGGGTAAGGTATTTTCTATCAGCCAAATGAAAATTTATTTTTATGTGTCATTTTCATGATGGTAACACACCCACCATATTTCGCCAAATAACGAGACAAAAATGAATTTGTGGCGTAGATGAGAAGAACACTCTATAATAGAGATATATCGTTTAATTGATAAAATCACCATAGAGATACCATTTATGAGCGTTAATGAGCCAATTTTTACCATCCGTCCACTTTTGTCTAGTGATAGAAATTGGGTTGCCCACTTTTTGGATGAATATTGGCGCTCTACCAAAATTGTCTCACGCGGGATTGCCTACTATGCCCATCTGCTCCCCGGATTTGTGGCAGAGATGAATAACGCCCCAGATGATGCGCCTCCTGCGGGACTCATCACGTATCATATCGAAGGACGTAATTGCCAAATCATCACCATTAACAGCCTACAACAAGGTATCGGTGTCGGGACAAAACTCCTAGAAGCCGCCAAGCAAGTTGTGATTGAATCGGGATGCAAGCGGATGTGGCTCATTACCACCAATGATAACCTAGAAGCGTTAAGATTTTATCAGAAACGTGGCTTTCACCTTGTAGCCGTTTACCCCAATGCACTCGCAGAAACGCGCAAACTCAAACCCCAACTCCCCATCATGGGCAAAGATGACATCCCCCTACGCGATGAAATTGAACTCGAAATTTTATTATAAGGATTCTGTGATGATTGACCGCCCGACTGCTGAAGAATTGTTAGAAGCCGTTCAGATGCACCTCCAAACACACATTATCCCTGTCATCAAACAAAACCGAAAATTATATTTTCAAACGCTGGTTGCAGTTAATGTGTTAAAGATTGTGGAGCGCGAATTTGGCTTAATCAGTCCCACTCTCAAATCAGAATGGGAACGATTAAACACTCTTTTAGGCGATGATGCGCCAATTCCAGAGCGTCGCCATGATTTCATCAAAGCATTAGAGGCAAAAAACGGTTCTCTTGCAGATGGAATTCGTGCAGGGAACTACGATTTATCAGAAGCATTACTTGACCATCTCATGGAAAACACCATTGACCAACTCAGTATCGCAAATCCCGATTTTTTACACAAAATATTTCATGAAATGGATAACCCATCGCTAGATGCGTGGTCAAACCGCTAATTTTTCTGATACATCACGCAATAACCCACGCATAAATCGCTCCGCAGGGCATAAATACGCCGTATCATGTACATAGGCGGTATGAGTCGGCATATCCACCTGCAACCCTGTGCGCCCATAGGCATTATTCAACAAGCGAATTCCCCACTCATCCCGTCCATGTTGGTAGCGATGAATTTTTTCTGAGCGCCGACCACTATTCGCAACCCAATCCATATAAAGGGTATCAAATGGTGTGGCGGGTGTTTTGGTTTTTATCGCCCGTGCTTGGTCATAAAACCAGATATTGAGCATATCGCCAAAGCCACTGACTGCATACCCAATTTCGACCTCTTTTAAGCCGATGAGATGATTCACATGATGGAGGGTTTTCCCAAATAATTGCACAAAATGGTCTAAAAAATCGAAACTCGGTAGGGTTGTTAAATGGGGTGGAATAGATGCGATGATAGAATCCCGTAGTGAATCTAATGCCTCCCCTGCACCATCAATATGGGCAAGCCCTGTCATATCTTTGGGTTCAAAGTGGGTCACACTGAATATGTCGGGTAGCTGATAGTCTATCCGAAATTGACGAATGGGGATGAGGGTATGGCGTTGATGATTGATGACAAGTTCCATAATAATTATCCATAGAACATGATGATGCAAGGCATTGATTAAAGGGATATGTGTGTAAGGGAGCAATATGTTGCTCCCTTACGAAATCGCCTATGCTAGATGTGTAGTGGCATGATATATCATGCCACTACTTATAGTACCCTGAATTAGGCGGTAGCCATTGATGGATGTTGCAAGTGCCATGTGGTAGATTGCTCATAGGCATGTGCGACACGCAAAATGGTTTGTTCGTTGAATGGCTTGCCCATCAATTGCAAGCCCACAGGCATCCCACCTTCGCCAAATCCACACGGGACATTGATGCCACAAATCCCCGCCAAATTTGCGGAGATGGTCATCACATCAGCCAAATACATCTCTAGTGGGTTATCAGTCTTTTGACCAATTTTGAACGCTACTGATGGTGATGTCGCAGAGGCAATCACATCCACTTGTTCAAATGCGCGGTCAAAATCTTGTCTGATAAGTCCGCGCACCAGTGTGGCTTTGCCATAAAAGGCATCATAATAGCCTGCGGAAAGGGCATACGTGCCGAGCATGATACGACGTTTGACTTCTGCGCCAAATCCTTGTCCGCGTGTCTTTTTATAGGTGTCCCACATATCTTGACCTTCCACCCGCGCCCCATAACGGATACCGTCAAAACGGGCAAGATTGGCAGAGGCTTCTGATGTGGCAATCAGATAATAGACAGGCAAGCTATATTCGCTGTGAGGCAGGCTAATTTCGACAATGGTCGCGCCCAATTCTTCTAATTTGGCGATGGCAGTCCGAACAGCCGCCTCAACTTCGGGTTGCATCCCCTCTACAAAATATTCTTTGGGAATCCCCACGCGCAAGCCCTTTATATCACCTGTGAGGTGGTCTAAATAATTTGGCACAGGGATGGGCATACTGGTCGAATCGAGTGGGTCATGCCCCGCCATCACACCCAAAATCCGCGCTGTATCTTCCACAGACCGCGCAAAAGGTCCCGCAGAATCGAGTGATGACCCATAAGCGATGAGTCCATATCGGCTCACACGCCCATAACTGGGTTTTAGGGCGGCAATCCCACAAAAAGCACCCGGTAGGCGAATACTGCCACCTGTATCTGTCCCCAATGCACCCGCGCACATCATTGCAGAAACCGCCGCGCCACTTCCTCCACTGCTCCCACCGGGGACACGTTCCAAATCCCAGGGATTGCGGGTGATAAAATAACCTGAATTTTCGGTGGATGACCCCATCGCAAATTCGTCCATATTCAATTTTCCCAAAATGACCATACCCGCATCATATAACCGCGCCACGCAAGTTGCATCAAATACAGGGATATATCCACTGAGAATTTTTGAGCCAGCCGTAGTCTGTATGCCTTTGGTAGACAAAACATCTTTTATACCCATCGGAATCCCCAACAAAGGCTTTTTGACCCCTTGTGCGCGTAAATCATCGGCATTTTGGGCTTGGTCAAGCGCAATATCGGATGAGACGGTGAGGTAGGCTTTAATTTGTGGATCGAGTTGATTAATTTTATTCAGATAGGCTTGCGTGAGTTGCACAGAGGTGATTGTCCCTGCATCCAATTGTGCAAGGGCTTCTGTGATGGTCAGGTGGGTTAAATCGGTCATGTGAAAATAATCCTAATCTGATGTCATGCGATACAGGCAAAAGTATATCACATACCCTCATGAATCAGAGGGTATGAAAATGGTCTCTTTTCAATATCGGTCCACAATATTATGAATTAGTCGAAGGTGCTTCGTTGGCATACTTTTGCATACTTTGTAAGATGCTATTATCTACTTGCGATTGTGCCTCAATAGCTGTTGCATACCAAGCATCTAGCTCTTGCTGAAAAATAGTTTCTGTCTCGACCACAAATTGATTTTTATCGGGATTATCATCCAAATTTTCTTTGTGCTTATTTAAGGCTCTCAAGGTCTTGCTATAAATGGTATAGGTTTTACCTATCATATCCACTTTTGACCATGATTGAAAAGATAAACCAATTGAAGCCATCAATGCCGCGCCACCCATACCATATAACCAAGAGAAAAAACCACCTACTAATGCTCCCCAAGCAATTGTTGCAACGGAGATAATAATTACCCGCCGTTTATAAAGCTGAAAAGCATCTAAATCCTCTTGTGTTGCTTTTGAATACCATTTAATTTGATGTTCAAGTCGCATTTCGATGTATCCATCAAAGGTGTTTGGGAATTTAGAGCGGTCAATAGGTTTATCTATTTTGGGAATCTCCGCTACATAATCTGGAATGGCTTCTTCTATTTTTGCCACGTTATCAGATAAAACCTTATCTGGGTTAGCCACATTCGCATAATCACCCACGCGCATAAAATACAAATACAATTGAGACCGTATTTTTTCGGTTATATAGCGATGCTCAACCCATTTGGTTGTCGAGTCTGTTGTTTTTTGAGATTCATTCAGAAAAGGGAGAGGACTATTTCCAGTCAATAAAAAGTTGACAATAAGCAAGCCAATACCCAATATGGTTACACCCATGTTGATAATTACGCTCACGATGTTATTAGACCCGTTGGGTATAAAAAGCAACGTGATAATGCTCGCAAAAAATAAAATGACAGATGTAATCCCAATATATTGAATTGCAATCTTTCGGCTTTTACGAAATTCTTCTTTCTTGGTTATAGCATGACTATCATGTGTCTTGAAAGTATCAAGCACATTATTCAATCGAACAGACAATTTTTGTGATTCTGCTTCTGACATTATCCCCGCCTAGTTTGTTATAGTAATTAGACATTATTTGGATTAAATCGTAACATATTTTAGCATGTGTATTCGCTTATGACCACAAATTCGTTAGAATATAATACATATCAACAATTTAATAAGGAGAACCACCCAAATGCCAAAAGTTAGCGCACAAGTGACCATTAATGCCTCTGTGGGGGATGTATTCCGCTATGCCATCGGCGATATGAAAGCATGGCAACCCGATATCGAAGCGATGGATATGACCGATGACCGTGTTCGTCAGGGGATTAGCATCACCCAACGCCGTAGCACCTTTATGATGAGTTGGCGTTTAGACCTCAATGCCGATATTACCGATTATAAGCCCAACAAATTACTCGAATACAAAGGGGTATTAGGGCGGTTTCCTGTGTTGGGGCAATTGGAATTCACCTCACAAGGCGGGTCAACACTGGTTGTCGAAACGCTGAATATCAAAATGCCCTTTATCACAGGGTTATATGCCCCCTTTATGCGCCGTGTGATGACGAATCGCACCCAAAAGGCACTCAATACGCTGAAGAGTCAATTAGAAACAGGCGGAAAATCCGTCATCCAGTAAGAATATCCGTTACAATATGGCTTATCGTATTGGAAAGCATATTGAGGATGTAAAGTATGGCGAATCGCGTATTAATTGGCACATCAGAAGAATTTCCTGCTGGGGAATTAAAAGCTATTAAAGTCGAAAGAGAATCTATCGTGGTGGCGCGGGTGAGTAGTGGTGTATGTGCGGTCAAAAATCGGTGCGCCCATCTGCCCTTGCCCCTCTCTGGCGGAAAATTAGAGGGTGATAATATTGTCTGCCCATGGCATAACTCGGTCTATGAGATGTGCAGTGGCGAAAATAAAGACTGGGTAAAAGGATTTATGGGGGTAAAAATGCCCGATTGGGCAGGCTCACTCATCAGTTTTGGCAAGCAACCGCAACCTCTCACCACCTATACCATCATCGAAGAAGATGGCAAGGTTTATATCGAATTATAAAATAGGCATTATGGGCGCAGGTCGTTGCGCCCACACCCCCGCCATATCGCATCATTCATCCCGTCTTGAATACACCCCTCTCAATCCATTATGATAGAGTTATTATCAAAAAATATAGCTAGAGGATAAAAAACATGCGATTAGGCGTAATTGGGCTTCCCAATAGTGGAAAGACCACCATTTTTAACGCGCTCACCGGGCAAAATTTAGAGACCGCCGCCGTGAGTAGCGGTCAATTTGAAGTGCATACGGCTGTGGTCAATGTGCCAGATGCCCGTCTTGATGCCCTCATCAAATTATTTAATCCCAAAAAATTTGCCTATGCCACCATCACCTTCGCCGATATTGCAGGGTTAGATAAAGGCATGAGTGAGGGCGGGTTGAAGGGGCAAGTCCGCAACGAATTATCTCAAGTGGATGGCTTTGTGCATGTGATACGTGCCTTCAAAGACGAAACCATCCCCCACCCCTATGTGAGCATTGACCCCCAACGTGACCTCGAAATGATTGAGCAAGAATTTTTGCTCAATGATATGGTCACAGTGGAAAAACGTCTGCAAAAAATTAATGATGAAATCCGCATCAAGGGCAAAAAATTAGAAGCCCAATATGGCGAAGAACAAGTCTTGTTTGAGGCGATGAAAGAGCATTTAGATGCCGAAAAGCCGTTGCGTGATTTTGAGATGACGCTCGAACAAGAAAAATCATTGCGTGGCTATGGTTTTCTCACACTCAAACCTGTGTTGATTGTGGTCAATTTGGGAGATGAAGCCCAAGACCCCGAAAAATTGATTCATTATCCCCATAAGCATGTGAAGCTGGTCGGATTGCAAGGCAAGCTCGAAGCCGAACTATCGCAATTTGAGAGCGCAGACGACAAAGCGATGTTCATGGAAGAATATGGCATCACCGAATTGAGCGCCTCAAAGGTGATTCGCTTGGCATATGAACTGATGGCAATTCAATCATTTTTCACGGTTGGGCATGATGAATGTCGGGCGTGGAGCGTGGCGATTGGTTCAACCGCACCAGAAGCGGCAGGCGCAATTCATACCGATTTGCAAAAAGGCTTTATCCGCGCAGAAGTGATGTATTTCCAAGATTTATTGGATGCGGGTAGTGAAGCGGCTGTTAAACAAGCGGGCAAATTTAGCTTGCAGGGCAAAGATTATGTCATCCGTGATGGCGATATTGTGCATATTCGCTTCAACATATAACAAGTGAAAAAAAGGACGGCAGTGTTGCCGTCCTCATTCATCATACTGGGGTTGCATCGCTCACAATCTCAAAGCGTCGCAATAAATCTTCAAAAAGGGATGCGCTTTCAGTTTCGCTCACCATCAAAATCATATAGAGGTAATTGCCTCTGAATGTCATCACCATATAGTTATAAGCATTCGTCCCTTCCAAATTAACCTCTAAATACAAGGCATCCCCAAACCCATAAGACCGCAACAGAGATTCATTCACCACAGCGCCCGTTTGTGTGGGAGCATCATCAATTGCCGCTTTCAATTCTCTTAATGTGACGGGTTGATTATTGATTGGCAACATCAACACCAAAAAGGCGTTATTCGTCTCTCTGTCACTCAACCCCATCTGCACAGCAGTACGCCCCATACCAGCAATGCCCAAAGCCTGTTGCAATTCTGGGCTACTGGTCGCAGATGACGTATTATCTTGCCATGTATTGGGCAGTGTAATCCGTATATTGGGCGTAGAAAATTCTACCAAAGAGCTAGAAACAGCCCGTTCTGTCACATTCGATACACCCCGACTTGTGTTACCAGTAGGCAAATTCGTGAGTACCACAAATCCAATGAGGACAATCGCAAACATCACAGCAATGACGGTGGCAGGATTGGCGGCTTCTTGTGAAATAGGGTTACTAGATGATGCCGTTAACGGTTTTGAAGTTGTTAGTGGGGTATCAATCCGTCTGGGAGTCATGTTCGGGACGGTTGGGGTTGTTTTGGGTTGTGCTGGCGATGAAAGGGGCGCAGATGACACAGAGGATGATACTGGCATAGCACTTGCCTTACCAGCAATGGCAATAATGACCAATTGCACACCCGCATCAAAATGATTGCGAAGGTCAATCACCGCATACTCACTGAGTCGTTGCGGAATATCATTTCCTTCGAGTTGCACCACAATTATTTGTTTTTTTTCTTCTAGGGCAGTGTTGATTTCTTTATGAAAACGGTCAGATTGCTCATCTGCATTCACAAGACCCACCACCACACAATCAGCCATGGCAATTTCACTACGTGCCAAATTAGAATCTGGCGAAATACCATCGTTGTTAAATACTTTCAATCCATGTTTCATGAGCGCGGCACGAAAATCTGCCAGCGCATCACTTTGAGGATTTGGAGAACTGAGAAATATATTTTTCTTCGACATTGGTAAAAATCCGCCTCATATGAAGTCCTGTTTCCTCTATCATAACGGGTTTTGCATTGTTTTGATATAAGAACCACATGATTTTTGTCATATCCCTTAGCAAACTCTAAGCGGTTGGGAACAAATTTGATATAATAAAACAAAGAATAGGAAAGGATGTTAGTCTTATGAGTGAACCATCACGCAACCCCATACTCAATCCATTAAGCAAAGAAGAACGTCAACAAATCAAGACGCTCCTCACATTTTTGGGATTCATTGTCACGGCGGTTTTTATCGTCGGCATCATCATCAGCATCGTCAGCAACAGTTGGTGGGGATAAAATCTCATTATCCGCAAAGACCAACTATGGGCTACAATAGTTAATAATCACTTAAACTGGGGGAAGGATTTCCCTTTCCTCACAAAAAATAGAAAGGATTGCCTTTGCATTTAGACGGGTTAGTCGTCAAGGAACAGAGTGGATTTTTTTGGGTAGAAGTGGCGGATGGCACGGTATATCGGTGTCAGTTGCGCGGACATTTGAAAGAAGAAGCCCAATCATCCGATATTGCCGCTATTGGCGACAAAGTAAAAATATCGCCCATCCTACAAGATGAATCGGGTGTGCTTGGACTCATAGAAGAAGTAGCAGAACGGCATAATGTGTTATCGCGCTCGGCACGCACACAAGGCAATCGTGGTGCAGGTGAAGCAGAACGCGAGCATGTCATTATTGCCAATGCCGATGCAATTTTCATCGTATTAGCCGCCGCACAACCCACCCCCAATTTTCCCATGTTAGACCGTCTGTTAGTCGCAGGCGAAAAAGCCGAAATTGACGACCTCGTGATTATCTTCAATAAAATAGACCTCGAAGACTCATCTGCCATCACCAAAAGATTTGCCCCCTATTCCCGAATGGGATACACTGTATTGCAAACCAGTGCCAAAGATGGGCGTGGTATAGATGCAGTGCGCGACTTATTGCGTGGCAAAATATCGGCATTCACGGGACCTTCTGGTGTGGGCAAAACCAGCCTACTCAATTGCCTACAACCCGATTTGGGTAGAGCCGTCAAAAATGTCAGTGGCTATCATCAAGAAGGGGTGCATACCACTCGTGATAGCGCCCTCATCAAACTCGATGCAACTGTTTATGGCGATAAAACCTATTTAGCAGATACCCCCGGTATGCGTTCTTTGAATGTGTGGGATATTGAACCAACCGAGCTAGATGGCTATTTCCGCGATATTGCCCCTCATATTGGCAATTGTCGGTTTAGCAATTGCACCCATGAGCATGAACCGGGTTGTGGGGTACGAAATGCGCTTAAAAAGAACCTACTGAGCCTCGCACGATATAAAAGTTTTCTCAAATTACGCGAGGAATTAGAGGTACTATACGCTTATTAATGGATGAATTCGTGCCTTGCCCGATGTGTTTATTGGGTCGGTGTAAGGGCGCAACATGTTGCGCCCTTACAATATTGGATGATGGTTTTACAATATTACAATAAATGAATTACTGCGAATAAATAATCACAATCATCAAAAGGAGTTTTTGAATATGCAATATAAAAATCTTGGGCGCACAGGCTTAAAGGTGAGCCGTTTATGTTTGGGTACGATGAATTTTGGACCAGAGACCACCGAAGAAGATAGTTATGCCATCATGGACAAGGCATTGGAACTCGGTATCAATTTTTTTGACACCGCCAATGTCTATGGCTGGAAAATTGGCGAAGGTATCACCGAACAAATCGTTGGGCGCTGGTGGGCGCAAGGTGGTGGACGACGCGAAAAAGTGGTTATCGCCACCAAAGTTTATGGCAAAATGGGCGAATGGCAAAACGAGTCACGCTTATCGGCATTGCATATCAAACGCGCTTGCGAAGCCAGCCTAAAGCGCCTGCAAACCGATTATATTGACTTGTATCAAATGCACCATATTGACCGCGAGACCCCATGGGAAGAAATTTGGCAAGCAATGGAACAACTCGTGCGCGAGGGCAAGGTGTTGTATGTCGGCAGTAGCAATTTTGCAGGCTGGCATATTGCACAAGCCAACGAAGCCGCCAAAAATCGCCATTTTATGGGATTGGTCAGCGAACAAAGCCTATATAACCTCGTGGAACGCCGTATTGAGATGGAAGTCATCCCCGCCTGTGAACACTACGGACTCGGACTCATCCCATGGTCGCCATTGGCAGGTGGAATTTTGGGCGGATTGAAAGATGCGGGCAAGCGCCGTCAAGGGGGGCGTTCCGCCGAAGTCCGCGCCAAATATTTGCCCCAACTGGAAAAATTCGAGACCTTCTGTGACGGAATCGGCGAAAAACCCGCCGATGTCGCATTGGCATGGCAAATGCACAACCCCGTTGTGACCGCACCCATCATCGGACCGCGCACAATGGAACAACTCACAGGGGCAATTCACACCCTCGATATTCAATTGAATGAAGACCACATGAAACGTCTGGATGAAATCTTCCCAGCAGTCGGCAAAGCACCAGAAGCCTATGCGTGGTAATTTGTAATATAATCAAGCAAATTTGACTGTAAGGGCGCAATATATTGCGCCCAAAGGCATTATTTTTGATGAACAATGATAAAACACTCGATTATTATATGTCCTTGCCCTATACCATCGAATTTACGCCTGATATTGATGGATTTTGGTTTGCAGAAATTCCTATGTTAGAAGGGTGCATGACCAATGGCGAAAATTGGCAAGATGCGCTCGATATGATACAAGATGCTAAACGGGCTTGGCTGATGGCGGCGATTGAATTAGGAATGCCCATTCCAGAACCAGAACCAACCATGTCTTAATAGATTTTGCTTGCCATTCAAAAGGAGTGATTTCCGCATGTCGGAGTTATATTTTTCAGATAAACGCCGTGTGCGTGCCATTTTACTCACTGACCAACACACGCTCATTTTGCTTAAGCGCCTACCCCAACGTCCCAGACAAACCCCCATGTGGATTGCCCCGGGTGATGCCATCGTGCCAGATGGTGCAGACGACAAGCCCATTTTGCGCGAGGCACTCATGGCAGAATTGGGCGTGGAGGTCAAAATTTTGAATTTGGCGTTGCAACTATTCATGACACGCTGGAATTTTTATTTGTGCAAGGTGGTATCGGTAAACCCCAATCGGCGCTCCGCACAAGCCATAGCCGAGCATAAAAAGGGGTTATATAAAGTGGATGAATTGAAACTCGAAGAAGCCGTCATCAAGCAAAAAACCATCCAACCGCGTGCATTACGTGATTATCTCATGGCAAATTTGCCCATGTTGCGTGTGATGTAGATTTAATCCGCCACCACAATTTCCCCCAGCACGACAAAATCATGCGTGGGATAATCTGCCAACGGATAGCGCATAAGCGTCTGCCAATCGTATAATCCCAGCATGACCTTATACTCCCCTGCGGGCAAATCATCAAACCAGATGAAATGGTCTTGCATGATAATGGTGTCGCTATTCCATTGTGATGGTGGCACACCCAACATATCGCGTTGGCGCACCACATTCCCTGCCTCATCCACCACATGCACAAATAAATTGGCACGTCTATCACTATAACTGGTCAATGGGCGCAAATAGAGCCATAATTCCAACCCATCATCCACCGATTTTACAGGCAAACGCGGAAATTCTACCCCGACGAGTTCTATCAAATCAGCAAATTTTACGGGATAGGTGATGGCTGACCACTCACCCACATACCCATCTGCCAAAAATGGCGTAGCGGATTGCAATCCTGTCAATTTTTGCGATAAATCATCCCCATTCAGCCGATAAGAGTTAAAGGCAATCCGTCCCGCTTGGTCAAAAATGGGAGATAGCGCCTCTCCACCGTCTAGCCATCCCTGAAAGGCAGGGGATAGGCGTGCCAATGGTGATATAAACAGCAAATTCGGATTTTGGCTCATGACCAACGCCGATTCACTCTGAAAAAATACAAATTGTTGATTCTGATTCTGTGGCGGGGTGCGCCCCATATAATACGTCAGCGCGTCTAAATCGGGATTCGGGACAGCAACCAACGCCAAATCTGCCTCATTATCTGCCAGAAAATGCCCTAATTGCTCTAAATCATCCCGATAAATGCTCATGACCTCTGGATGATTTGCCCAGTCAACAAAATAGGCACGCCAATCGGCTACGGTGGTGATAAACACACACCCCACCCCAATCCCCCACGCGATAGCCGTTTGATATTTCCCCACAAACATTTTGCTGAGGGTCTCTATGCCTACAGCGAGGCATAACATCACGCTCGGCATGGCGAGAATGACCCGTAACCATGATGGCGCAGAGACTGTCACGAGGCTCGGCGTGAGTCCGAATAGCAATAATGCCAATAACAAGACATTCAGTGGTTTTTTGCGGATGGCAAATAGTATGCCTAGCATCCCCACATAGACCAAAATGCCGATAGGGGCTAAAAATAAGGGGCGTTCTGCGATGTTATAACGCCATTCGGGGTCGCCAAAAAACGCGGGCATCCCAATCAGTCGTATGCCGTTGGTGATGAGTTCATCGGGCAATCCTTTGCGGAAATCATCCAATGGGCGCGTCACCAATCCCAAGCGCGTGCCACCTTCTGGTGATAAGCGAATGGCAACCATCGGCAAAACAATGATAACTGCCAACACCGCTATCACGGCAATTTCGCGCCAACGGCGGATAAAAATTTTGCGTTGCCATATCAGCATCGCGCCAAAAAACACCGCTACGGCGGGATAAAGCGCAAAGGATGAGGTATAGGTATAAATAGCAAATCCGAGCAACCCACCTGTGATGATAGCGACTCGCCAGCGCATTTTTTCTGATTGTCCCGTATGAAAAAACAGGGCATATAACCCTAACCATATCCCTAACGCGACAGGAGGCAATAACACAGGGCGCAAGCCGATTCTGGCGATGGAAATTGTCCAAAAGGACACACTCGCAAACCCCACCGCTATCAGCGCCACGCGCTTATTGAACATCGCCACCCCAACGCGATAGAGCAAGGCGAGCATGAGCATATCTAACGCAAATGAGGCATAGCGTACCATCAGTGTATTGCGCCCTAATATCAGCGCAGACAGGGCATTAATCCACATATAGCCCCCTTCCCGCCCCTGATTATCGGGGTAATACAGGGCAAAATCGCCACGCTCCACAATACCGACTCCATCGAGCGCATCGTATAATTCATCGTGTTGTAGCCCTGCGGGGGCATCTCCAAATGCCACCAGACGCGCAAACGCCCCTAATAGCAAAATGGCGGTAATCGCCCCTAACGAAAAAATCTTATTCATGCCCCAACCGCCATAAATACCACCGATAACACCCATCCGAGCGCCAACGCATAGCCAAAACGCCCGTGTAATTGGGCGGTGCGTCCTTGTGCGATATGTAAGCGTTGCGGGTCTGTTTCTGTATAAATCATCACCACCAACGGATAGGCTTGTGGGAGCGTGAGCAATGCGATGAGCGTCAATGGCGGGGCAATCCCCACCAGCACCAATATTGCCACACCCGCATATGCCCCAAAGACTAAAAAGGCATATTCTTTTTTGGCGAATGGGATACCAAATATCACGGTGGTGGTGCGTTTATTGACGGCTTTATCGGCTTCATAATCGCGGATATTATTGGCGTGTAAAATTGCCGCCACCATAAAGGCAATAGGGAGCGAAATCCACAACAAATTGAGGGGCAAGTTCACATCCATCACATAATATGCCCCCATCATCACCAACGGACCAAACACGATGCCTGCGGTCAGTTCCCCCAAGCCATTATAGGCGAGTGGAAAAGGACCCGCCGTATAGGTGATGGCGGCGAACACGCCCACAATGCCGATAATCCACAACAAAGAGCCACTCTGCGACACCAAATAAATGCCGATGAGCGAACCAGCAATAATGGTGACAATTGCGCCTAATAGCACCTCACGCGGGGATAAAATATTCTGCTTAATCGTCATGCCTTGCCCTGCTTGCTTGAGTTCATCTGCCCCGCGCACATAATCGAAATATTCATTGACCAAATTTGCCCCTGTTTGGAGCAACACTGTGCCGATGAGCGCCAACAGAAACGGGATAATCCGAAATGCGCCATTTTGCAAAGCAACTGCCCCCGCTAAGGCGATGGGGACATAAGTGGCGGTAAAAACACGCGGACGGCTGGCTTTATACCACGCATGAAGTTTGGGCGATTTTGCGAGTAGTGAATTCATGTGAATGCCTATCTGATTAGGTAAAAACACGTTACAATTTAGATGGTAACGTTATGGTAACACGAGAGGACATAGATATGCAGAGTAATTCAACAACCCAGACATCTTTTTATGAACACGGAAATACACTTTTTGCAGATACATTTTATTGTGCTGTCGCCAATGCCAATGGCACACTCGAAACAAAAGTAGCAAAACGCAATGATTATGGGGTGTGGGGAATATCTGTCACCTTATTTGATTATGCCGATGGCATGTCATATCAAATGTTGGTCGTCTCGCCTGCGGGGTATGCTGAAGCACGATTGCAACAACAACAACATCCAGATGAAGATATGAAAATTGTCGTAGCGGAGTATCAAAAACAATACATCACAGAAAGCGCATCTATGCGCCTCGTGATGACGATTCCAGAATTAACTTATTTGGAAGATGTTGCCATGCCCAATCAGATATTTGGGCGGATTCGCTTCAGTTTTGAAGTGATTGCCAAGTAAAAAAACAAGGGGCTACTATGCCCCTTGTAATTCCTTTGGCAACAAGCTCTTAATGGTGCGTCCTTGACGTTTCAAGAAGGCTTCTAAACCAATCTTGTCAATTGTCTTAAATTCTTGTGCAGTCGCTTGAACACGAACAAATTGTTTCATGCTGACCACATAAATACGCTTGTTTTGCATATTCAATTTGAATTTACGCCGTGTCGCCTTGAGCGAGTGACTACGATTATTCCCAAATTGGGGTTTCTTTTGGGTAATGTTACGTCTACCTGGCATGACCATAACCTCTTTTTAAGAAAAATTCATGTGAAGGGCTATTATGCCCAAAAGTTACCGTTTCGTCTAGTGTTAGCGCACCCGCAAGACAATTTTGCCTGCATTGCGATTCATCCGCATCATCTCATGGGCGCTTTGTACCTCATCCCAATCCAAAACGGTGTGAATATTGGCTTTTAGCGCCCCTGCCACAAAATGCGACATCGCCCATCCATCAAAATCGGCAATGAGGCGCGATTTTTCGTCTATGGTGCGGTCGCGCAAGGTAGACCCCATAATGCGTAGGCGCTTATTCATCAATTGCCCAATGGTGAGTTCTACCTTGCCACCGCCTTGTGTGCCAATAAAGACCCACCTGCCCCATTTTTCGATAACCTTAAAATTATCGTCCCAATAGGGCGCACCCACCATATCCACAATCACATTGACCCCGCTAAATTCGCTGAGTAACACTTGTGCAAAATTTTGGGTTTTATAGTCTATAGCGAGATGTGCGCCATTGGCATAACAAATCGCGTGCTTTTCGGCGCTGGCAGTGACAATAATTGTCCCACCAATCAATTTTGCCAATTGAATCGCCGCCAGCCCCACCCCACTCGCCCCTGCATGGATGAGTACCCGTTCATTATCTTTTAGCCCTGCCATCCATATCATATTGGTATAGGCAGTCAAAAAGGCTTCTGGGATGGCAGATGCTTCTTCATAGCCAATATTTTGGGGAATCATGAGGCAGTGGTCAGCATGGACAACGGCTTTTTGGGCATATCCACCGCCACCCACCAACGCCATCACCCTATCGCCAACATGCCAACGGGTCACATTTTCGCCTATGGCAATAATATCACCCGCCAATTCTAATCCGAGTGTATCGGGTGAGCCTTGTGGTGGGGGATATAACCCCTTCACCTGTAACAAATCGGCGCGATTTAGCGCGGTGGCTCGTACCGCAATAAGCACCTCATCCGCCGATGGTAGGGGGTCTGGCAATTCGACAAATGTCGGTTTTTGGTCTTGGGCAATAATCGCCCGCATCATGGTGTATCCAGTCCTAATACGGTCACTTGGGTGAGCAACTCTATCCCGCGCAGTCCAGCCGCACCCCAAACCCGTCCATTTACCCATGGCATCAAAAATTGACGGGTTTGGTTGCCATAATGGAACGATACCGTGAGGGTCATATCTGGCAAAACATCTAATGATGATTGTGTCGTAAGTCCTGTCAAAATTGTCCCCAACACATTGCCCAATATTTGCTCATCATAAATGGTCTCAATAGAATCTATGGGGAAAAGAATGGTGACAGAGGTCATTTTTTGTTGAAAAGTGACACAATCTGTTGTTTCTTCTAGCAACAACACATCTACCGTCACATCTGGAGATAAAGTAAGCAGAAAACTCTTTATTTGTGCTTCCACATCACTCAAATTGCGATAGCTCATCGAATTACATAACCCCGCCAACGGGGTACTTGTGCCGATGGATGTAAAATCCCCTCCCACCTGTGCGGTGAGGGTCGCCCCTGCAATAATTTCGGTAGCACGCAGGTTGAGCGGGTCAATAGTTGGTGTTGGATTTTGGGCAATGCTCGGTGCATGGGTGAATGCGCTCAATAATGCAATCAGCATCATCGCAAACAAGCTGATAACGATGAATGGGGTACGTGACTTCATCTCAAAAATCTCCTTATTTCAAACTCAGTTCTGCCAAAATGGGGTAATGGTCACTGGGGAAGATGGGTGGCTCGGCATCACGAATGATGTCACAAGAATGGGTTGTGAATTGTTTTGTGCCACCACCGACTAAAATCCAATCAATCCGCACCGCCATTGGGGGATAGGCTTCACCTAAAAAATTGTGAAATGTATTGGTATGGATGGTCTCTTCATGCCCTGCTAAAGTGAATGTGTCGGCATATCCCGCATCAGTATATACCTTATGCGCCGTATTTGGTGGGGCAACATCTTCTAGCAGAACCCCTTCTGGCAAATTAGTCAAATCTTCGTTAGGAGGCGACCACACCCGCGAATTAAAATCCCCTGTGATGATAACAGGCAAATCACCGCGAATGTCGGCAATTTTGCTCACCACCACCTTGCTCCCCTCCACTCGCGCTGTTTCGCCCAGATGGTCAAGATGGGTATTCACATAAATAAATTCGGTATTGCTCCACGCATCCCGAAAATGTATCCAATTACAAGCGCGGATGAGGGCGCTATCCCACCCATTAGAAAACACATCAGGTGTAGGACTCAGGTAAAATCCGCCAGCACGTAGGGGGATAAACCGTTCTCTACGCCAATAAATAGCGTTATACATGCCAAATTCGCTATCATCCACCGTGACCAAACCGAGTTCATAATCATAATCTTCAAAATGATAATGAAAGGTCTCGTGATTCCCTTGCTGAAATTCCTGAAAACTGATGATGTCGGGCATATATTTTTGGATGGTGCGAACAGTCAACCCTGCCCGATATTGCCAAAAATTTTCCCCATCAATTTCAAAATAACTGCCACGCAAGTTAAATGTCATCGCTTTGAATGGAATCATGCAACACCTCGTTCTGCTGAGAGTAAAATGCCCGTATAGGGAGTACGATAAAGGGTATAGGGTTCATCATGCGTAAAGGCGATAAACACCTCTTTTGGGGTGACAGTCTCGATGCCATTCACCCGTATCAAATAATGTATCACGCGCCGATTAATAGGCTTAATCACGCGCTCCAATTGCCCTGCGATGATGACCACCTTTTTGGTGGATGTATCGGCATTGAGTTTGAGCCATTGCCGAAATAATATGCCCACCACCAACGCATTGCAGATGGTGAGTCCAATGCCGATGATGGTCAAAATGCCAGAATTATCGGGTTTGCTCCCAAAAAAGAGGAACAAGGTTGCCACAAATGCCAATCCGATAAAAACGCCAACCCCAATCCACATGAGGCGTGTTTTGCGGGTTTGCAGGGTGGTATATTGCGCGTCGCTCAATATCCCTTGACGGTTTGCCACCAAATCACCCTCAGAAAAGAGCAATACGTGGTTCAATGAAGCAGGGGCAGAACTAGCCATTGGTTATTTCCTCAGAAGGTGCTTGTGCGACACGAACATCGGTGATTGCCCCTGCCATCTCAATATCCAGCGATTTCATGATGGTAATCAGTTCAAGCGTGAGGCGTTCTTTTTCGGCGGTGAATAATTTCCAATCTGCCAAAAAGATATATGCCCGCACCAAAATTTCGACCGTTTGGGTGTTAAAATCCAAAACATTGACCACCACAGAAGCACCTTCGACTGTATTTTGCCCTGTCAACATGGCGCGGGTGCGTTGCATCATCATCCGCAATTGGTCATTGGTGGTGGAATAAGACACTTTAATGCGTAAATCTAGTTGCCGTTTTTTGAGCCGTGACCAATTCAAAATGGCACTATTGGCGACCAAATTATTGG
The DNA here is from genome assembly GCA_033763335.1 of bacterium. Lineage (GTDB taxonomy): Bacteria > Chloroflexota > Anaerolineae > Aggregatilineales > Phototrophicaceae. The sequence continues at coordinate 32,971 of JANRKU010000113.1, read as the reverse complement.
GCATATACACCACCGCCTGATTTAGCTGGCGTATGCGCGTGGAGCGCAAGCCAACATGCTCCACAACCCCTTCAATATCGCTGGTTCTGATAGTTTCGCCAACATCAAATGGGCGGTCACTGACGATTGCCACAAATCCAAATAAATTGGCGAGGGTATCTTGTGCGGCGAGTGATAGTGCCAACCCGCCAATACCAATCCCTGCAATCAACCCACTCACATCATAGCCCCATTCTTGCAATAAAATCACCACACTCACCGCCAAGATGAAAGTCTTGATTGCTACACGCATAAACGGCAACAGCCTGTCTTGAATAGCAAGTCCAGTGAGGTTGGCAATGCGTAGGCTGGATGGTGCGAGCAAATCCACAAGGTTATAGATAAAAAACAAAACGGATATAAGGATAAATGAGCGCGAGATGCCATAAACAATTCGCACAATTTCTGGATTAGTCGGAATCACCTGCACACTCACCGCCAACCCAATGGCAATGATAAAAAAGCGCATGGGCGATGCAATAACATCCACTACATTTTTATCATCATCATACCCACCCCGTTTGACCAATCGGCGTAAGGGGCGCAAAATGAGCCATGTCAACAAACGGCGCATAAAAATAATAATCAACAGAGCGACGATGACCAGCGCCACGCGGGCGATAATCTCATTAATCCCATCTGGGAGTTGTGCTAAAAAGTCGTTAAGTGACATGGGAGCAGACAAATCCTTTCTTATTCGGTGGTTGGCAAAATGTTGAGGCGTTTTTCTGCTTTTCTGCGTTTATAGCCTGCGGGTTGTTTGGGTGGATTTTCGGTATAATAGGTGACAATCTTCGCCATATATTCGCGCAATGGGGTATATGTCGCCCCCAATTCGGTCTTGCTCAGGGTGTTATCGAGTTCAGACATCCACATCTCGCTAAAGGGCGAGCATTCTGGCAAAAAGCCATTGGCTTCGAGCAAAGACCGTTCCACACGGCGGATATTGGGTTCTAGCCCCATCAGTTTACCCAATATGCCCAAAAATTCATCTAATGTGACCGTTTCGTCTTGAGAAATATTATAGGCTTTGCCCTTGCCTGCCCCCGTATTGATGAGATGCGCCACCACATTCACCACATCTGATGTATAGACATGGCGTAGGGCATGATTTGGCTTATCGGGTACGAGGATGGGTCCGCCGTCTTTGATGCGAAGCATATAATTATACAAACGGTTAAAATTGTCGCGCTCGCTATTGACCATTGGCATCCGCAACGCGGTATAGGGGAAGTTATGTTGTGCAAAGGCACTCGCAAAGACATTCTCTGCTTTGCGCTTATCTATGCCATAAAGCCATTCTTCATAATCATAGGTGTTTTCGGTGGGTGGTGGCATCAATTCACCCTCATAATCACTCTCTTTGAAGGGGCGTGGCAAATTATCGCGTACCAAATACACTTGCCCCGTACTCATAAAAATATAATGACCCACCTTGCCTTGCAAAATATCAACAATAGATTCGGCTTCTGCCTCTTTATAGACCACATTATCAATCACCACATCAAATGTGCGTCCACCAAGCGCCCTGCGGAGTTGTTGCGAATTGGTGCGGTCACAGCGCAACCGTGCAATGCCATCTGGCAAATCATCACGAGTGACCCCCCGATTGAGGATGGTCAATTTATGCCCATCTGCCAAAATACGCTCCGCCAAAAAATGTCCAAGATTGCGTGTACCACCAATAATCAAGATATTCATCGTTAAAGTAACCTTTTTCTTAAAAAGAGTCGTTTTTCGTCCATTATAGTATTATCACCGAACAACCGATAGCGAACATAAAAAATATATCAGATTTTATGCCGTATATGGAAATTTAATGGTCTTGTGCGTTATGATAGAGTGTATGAAATTCATAGATTGTTATTGAGGAACGCATTATGCCAGAATATACCTATCGTAGAGAAGATGGAACAACCTTCACCATCAGACAAAAATTTACCGACTCTGCATTAACCACTGACCCAAACACTGGGCAAAAGGTGTGGCGGGTTATCCAAAACGCGGGGGTTATCTTCAAAGGCTCTGGCTTTTATGTGAATGATAGCAAAGGCTCATCCAAAAGCACATTGACCAATACCTCCAACGGCAACAGTTCTAATGGCGAAAAATCTGCCGATAAATCGGCTTCATCGTCATCTGATGCGCCAAAATCTGAGAGCAATGGCAGTAGTAACACCACCGCTACAGAAAAATCAACTGCTACGACCAAAACAACAACCACGAGCGAATAAATATACGAATGGGCGACAAGAATTTTGTCGCCCGTTTAGCTACATAATCAGTCTATTCCCCAAATCATAATAACCCCATCGTCATGACCAGTCGCAAATCGGTGTCCGTCACGGCTAATCGCAATGGAGCGAATCGCAGAATCGGTCTCGAATAGGCGCACTTGCACAGGGGTTGTGGGCGTGGTCATATCCCATACAATAATTTGCCCTTCAATCGTGGTCGCAAATAACAAATTGCCATCTGGTGAATAAGCGATTGCGGTATACCAAACGGCTTCTGGCGACTCTATCACCGCAAATGGTGTTTGCGATAAATTCACCTCATCGGCAAGGGTCACTTGCCATAGGCGAATCGTGGCATCATCACCAACCGTCACTAATTGAGCAACATCATCCCCAATAATAGGCGAAAATGCGATTGCGGTTATGCCTCCAGCATGAGGTTTTATAACAGTCTGCGCTGAAGCAAAATTATCTGCTAAAAACACCATCAGCGATTCATCAGGAAAACCTGTCCCCACCGCCACAAGGTTAATGGTTGCCGATGCCAAACTATCCAATGCCGTGATACGCAAGCTGTTGATGGGCAAATTCACCTGTTCAGATGGATTTGATACATTTGCCACCACCAGCGAGGCATCCCCTACCCCAAATATCACCGATTCGCCATCTGCCAAAAATGCGATTTGGTCAATCACCGACATATAGCCTGTACGCGAATCGGTTTGGATGAGAAAGCCATCTTCGGCAACGGTATATAACAGCACTTGCCTATCCCATGAAGCAGTCGCAAGCAGTGTGCCATCGGGACTAAGTGCTACATCTTTGATATACGTGTTGTGAGGGAATAATTCTTGTGTTTGGGTCTGTGTGGTCACATCCCACACGCGCAAACTGGTATCTTCACCACCAGCAATGATAAATTGCCCATTGGCAGTGAAAACAAGATTGCTCACACCATCTGCAAAACCTGTTAATGTCCCAATTTGTACCACATCGTCAATATTTTCTGGGGATAAAATAGCCTCATCGGTTTGGGCATGAATCGTTATGGCAAAAGATAACCATATCACACCCAATAAGAGTGCATATAAGACCCGAAATAGACGTTTTGGGGTTTCATCCCTCTGTGAGGGGATGTATGTAAGGGCGCAATATATTGCGCCCTTACGTGGTTGGTGCATGATATTCAATACATGAATTGGCATGAGGTCAATCCTCATAGCTCAACCGACGCGGGAAATGGGTCAATACCTCCGCCCCGTTTTCGGTGATATAAATATTGTCCTCAATCCGCACGCCACCCAACCCAGAAATATAAATACCGGGTTCCACCGTGAACACCATGCCCACTTCTAACACATCATCTACGCCACTGGCAATTTGTGGCAATTCATGAATTTCGAGTCCGAGTCCATGTCCTGTACGGTGGGTAAAATATTCGCCATAGCCTGCTTTGACAATGACCTCACGGGCGGCATTATCCACTTCGCCACAGGTCACGCCTGCTTTTGCTACAGCAATCGCCGCACGATTGGCTTCTAGGACGACATTATAAATTTCTTGCATTTTTTCAGATGCTGTCCCCAAGCAAAAAGTACGGGTAATATCGGCAGGATAGCCGTTATAGCGCCCACCATAATCAATGAGCAGATATTCATTTTCACCCAATACGCGATTCGTCACTGTCCCATGTGGCAAGGCACTATTTTCACCTGTTTGGACATGAACATCAAAAGCGAGGGTTTCGCATCCGACTTCAAATAGATAACGGGTGAGCATATCGGCAATTTCGCGTTCTGTCATACCTGCCTTGACCACTGTCATCAGCCGATGCAAGGCTGTTTCGCTCATCCGACACGCTTGGCGCATCAATTCGACTTCATCAGGCGTTTTGATGGCGCGGATGCCGAGCAAATTTTTCCCCACATTTTTAATCATGGTTGCACCAGCGGCTTCAAACGCATCGCGCTCAAATACGCGCATGGTGAGTCCATCCACCCCTAATGGCGATGAAGTCAATTTGAGCTTTTTCACAGCTTCTTCAAAAGCACCCGCAAACCCATCTTTATCATTCCAGACGATGAGGCGTGGGCTTAAGTAAGTCGCTTGGGCAATACGTGGCACTTCTAGTTCTGGGACGATAAATGTTAATCCTTCATCGCTGAATAAGGCAACAGTGGGGCGTTTGGAGAGTTCAAAATCGAGTCCAGTAAAATAGGTAAAATTAGCACCGGGGACGAGTGCCACCGCGTCCACCCCTGTGATGCCGATGAGTTTGGCTTGCCGTTCAGCATAATCTATGTTCATAGCATGTTGTCCTTTTTGTGATGAATAAATAATCTATAAATAGGGTGTTATACCCGCTTTTTGCCACCACTGCCCAATGTATTCCGCATATCTTTGCCATCATCGCGTAAATGGCGTTTTCTCTCGGCTTCAATATCGGCATAAAATACCTCATCATACGCCCGATTTTTGATGACCACAGGCATCGGGACAGCATGACCCATGATGATGGCTTGTTGTTTAGTATCTAGTCGCGCCAACACTTCACGCAAGCTATTTGCCCCGCTAATCCCGTTCAATACCGCCGAAATATCGCGCTCATTATCGAGTAGTGCCGTGACCCGCGTCCCGATTTGGCTCATGACCTCTTCATCAATCCCGCTTGGGCGTTGGTCAACCACCAATAGCGTCACTTTGTATTTTCGCAATTCACGGGCGATAATCCCAAAAATGGTCTGACTCGCCACCATTGGGTCTAAGAATTTATGCGCCTCTTCGATGACTATCATCAATTGGGGCGGTTCTAGCGATGGGTCGCCCAGTGATTTTTCTACCCGTTGCACATATTCGGCATGAATCCGCCGAGACAAATAATTTGCCACCAGCATATAGGCATCCAACGCATTGCCATAACGCCCAAATTCCAGCACCACACTGCGTTCTTGTTGGGTCAAAAAGTGAATAATTTTTTCCACGCTATCGGTGACAGGTTCACGGCTCAAAAATCCCCACCGTTCAAACCGTTCCAGACGGCGTTGCAACCCTGCGAGCGTGCCTGCCATGACGTTGGTGTGTTCTGTGATTTCTTCTATATCATCCACACGCCCATCGAGCAACCGCGCAATCCAACCATCGCCCCAGCGTTTATGCAAGGTATAGCCTGCGTCAATCATGGCATCGGTGAGGTTCATCGTACCTTTGAGCATGGCGATGTCCTCTGGGGTGATGTCGCTATAAGCAATTTTCACACTAAAATCGTATGGGGCATCGCGCCGTTGCGATGATTCTTCATCCAATGTGATGATGGTGACTCTATCGGGGAATAATTGACGTAGCCCCTTCACACTATAGCCATTTTCGCTAGTGACTTGCCAACCATAATCATTGTGCATATCAAAAATGAGATTGACCGCCGCCCTGCGTGAAATCACGCCAGAGAGCAAAATCCGTGTGAGAAAACTTTTCCCCGTACCCGATTTTCCAAATACCCCTACAGACCGTTCTACCAGTCGCTTGAGGTCGAGGTTGATTTGGGTCTGTTCCAGTTCCAACGGCGCACCGATATTGAAATGGCGCTCATCTTCTTGCCCAAACACATCGTTCACATCTTGTTCGGTGGCGTTATACACTTCGGTGAAGTGATTGGGGATGGTTTTCACAGGTTTTGGTGCGCCATCCACATCAATGCTCAACATGGGCGCAACATACAATGTGCCATAGGCAATTGTGCCACTATATACCGCCCGCAAAAAAGCATCCTGCATATTTGGCGGGTCATTTTGGACATTGGGATTGGTGGTATTCAGTTCAATGTCGGTGAGCATACAGAAAAATCGTTTTTCTGCGCCATGTACCACCACATACCGCCCTACCGCCAAATTTTCGACAGATTGGGCGCTTTCGAGTTTGACCACCAAGCCCTTACTCAATGACCCGCCCACCACCACGCCTAATCGGGTGATACCAGTGGGTTGTGGAACAGTTAGGGGCGCTTTGGCAGATTGTTTTCCTGCACTAATGGGAAACCATTCGGTTAAATCTTGTTTTTTATTATTCATCGGCATCTTTTCCTCTGATGTTGATACGCCTATTATATGCTATGTAGAATAAAGTTTCCAAACGGAGATTTACCTTACAAATCTTGCAGGAAATTTACGCTGATGCTGGTAAACTGATGGGATGTTATCAAACGATGTAAAAAAGGATTCTCTATGGGCTACTACATGCGCTATTTCATCCCACAAACAGCACAACCGACCACGCTCACAGCAATTCATGCGGCATTAAAAACAATAGACCCCCTCTATGCCATCCAAATTGATTCCACAGACCCTAGTTTTGGGGAACTTTTTTTTGGAGAACGGAATTTAGGGGAAATCGAAATTAATCACAAGGATGATGAAATCTTTGACGAAGAAATTGAAGATTTTCTGGAATTATTGAATTATCACACTGATGCCAAAAAAGAAGGTGTCATCCAAACCATCCAATCCACAGGGTATATGGTCGCTGTTTCTGCCGTATGGGAAAATGGAAATGCTGATGATGCCGATTTTGTGCATGACCACCTCGACCCCTTGTGGGATTGGCTGGATACACAATATGCAGGGATGCTCCATTGCGATGCCGATGGCTTTTATAACGGGCAAAGCCTCATTTTAGAGATGAATGTCCGTATTTAGGCGCTTATGTAAGAAAATGGGTAATTACACCTTCTAAATAACGTCCGCATTTTTTATCATTAGACCCATTCGGAATGTGGACAAGTCACATAGGAGCAAATAACTGTGAGTGATAAAAAAGTCCGTGTCGCCATCATCGGCGTAGGCAATTGTGCCTCATCGCTGGTGCAAGGTGTTCATTATTATAAAGATGCCGCCGATGATGAATTTATCCCCGGTATCATGCACAACAATTTAGGCGGATACCGCATCCGCGATATTGAATTTTCTGCCGCTATTGATATTGATGTCGAAAAAGTCGGCAAAGATTTGGGCGTTGCCATCTGGGCAGGTCAAAATAACACCGTCAAATTTGCAGAAGTGCCTGTTACAACAGGTGTCACTGTTGAACGTGGGATGACCCATGACGGATTGGGGACATATCTGGCACAAAAAATCACCAAAGCACCGGGTAGCACCGCCAACATCACCCAATTGCTCAAAGACACCAAAACCGATGTCGTGGTGAGCTATTTGCCCGTGGGGAGCGAACAAGCCACAAAATGGTATGTGGAGCAAATCCTCAATGCGGGATGTGCATTTGTGAATGCGATTCCTGTGTTTATCTCCCGTGAACCCTATTGGCAAGCACGCTTCGCAGAACGCGGATTACCCGTGTTGGGCGATGACATCAAGAGCCAAGTCGGTGCGACCATCGTTCACCGCGTATTGACTAACCTGTTCAAAGACCGTGGTGTCAGATTAGAACGCACCAGCCAATTGAATGTGGGCGGGAACATGGATTTTTATAACATGCTCGACCGTCAACGCCTAGAAAGCAAAAAAATCAGCAAGACCAATGCTGTCACCAGCCAGATGAATTTTGAAATTGGCGCAGACAATGTGCATATCGGACCTAGCGACTATATTCCGTGGCTAGAAGACCGCAAATGGGCATACATCCGCATGGAAGGGCGCACCTTTGGCGATGTCCCCCTCAATATCGAATTGAAATTAGAAGTGGTAGACAGCCCCAATAGCGCAGGCGTGATTATTGATGCTGTGCGCTGTGCAAAATTGGCGCTGGATAGAGGATTGAAGGGGTCAATCGAAGGACCTAGCTCATATTTCTTCAAATCCCCCCCCATCCAACCCCCGGATGATGTCGCACATCAAATGCTCGAAGCATTCATCCGTGGCGATAGCTATACATGGCAAGGGCAAGACCGTTCTGGTGGTACTGGGGCGCATAAATAATTTAGGTACAAGAGAGACACCTGTGTGGTGTCTCTCTTACATTTTTAGTGAGCTAATTGTTGAAATAATAACGATTCTTCAAGAATTGCATCAATTTCATTCATCAACTGAAATGTATTGATGGCTATCCAAACTATTTTTTGATAGTCCGCAATGTCTTTATAAGTCAATTTTTGCCCTAATCGTTCTTTGAGCCAAGTATCTAATACCTGATAGCCACCTACATAAAAGCCCCAAACATCTGGCGAGATGTTTTCAAAATATTGGTCTTTATTGATATAAATTCTCTGATTTTTATCGTCGTAACGAATGTGTTCTTCTTCTACAAGACCATCAACAGCATCATCTCGTGAAATTGGATAAATTGCAATATTGGTAGGTGGGTTTATATCTGGATGAGTGATTATATGCCATTGTGCTAAAATTTCACCTTTTTGTGAAAGTGACTTAAAAAAGGCAAACTTATCAACAATTGGTAACCTAGGATAATCAATTTTTAAGAAATCGGTATATCTTGTACGATAAGTAAGGCTATGTAAAATGGCATAAGTATAATAAAAAACATCCTCTGGAGTAAAATCTACCATAAACTTTTTTTCAAAAGTCGCCTCCAGTTGACGAACAAATGCCATATTCAAATTCGGTTTACGCCCATACTCGTCATAAGGAAAATCATCATCACCTGGCAAACTAAGTTCATTGCCTTGCCGATATAAATATAATGGACAAACTTGTACCCCACCTCGCCTAAATAGATTAGCATCAATTGGAAATTGCGAAACCATAACCAAAGACCATATTTTATCCGAAACAACTGTCCCCTGTCGTCCTACTCCTAAGCACAAATTATCCCGCCCAAGCACATGTTTAAGCAATAAGCTACGAGGTCTGTCATTAACTTGCTTAGAAAACGTGATATATCGCATATCATAAGGGCGATATAAGGACTGATGAATACTGGCTTGCAACTCTGGTGTAATGGTGGCATGTTTAAGATATTGGCTTATTTTAGCTTCGACTTGTGCTTTCGTAAAACCTACGGCTATTGAATCTCTATGGGTCTGTGTTCCCATCACATTCTGAGGGAAGATATCTGTAATTGTCAGATAATCGGCATACCCATTTTTAACACCATTAGAGGCGGATGTAAAAAGATAAAATGGGGGATGGGGTTCAAAGGTTACCCAATCGGTATTATGAATATCATGTGTATTGAGCCATGTAAATTTAGAATTCCGTTTTGCGCCCCATAAATCTCGATGATGCACTTTAGCGAGTGTTCCTATCTCTTTATTGGGGTTTCTAACAAAAATGCCAATACATACCCCCTGTTGAATATCAAAGACATTTTTATCTGTGTCTCCATCGGGAGTAATTTCTTTTTTCTTGCTATTGCCATGCAAATCAATGATGTAAATATCAGTAAATGTTTGAAGTAAAACCTTTCTCATAGCCCTAAAAGTAGGATTATCGAGATAGCTATGATTAGTTACAAATGCCAAAATACCATGACCTGTTTTTTCTATACGGTCTTGTGCCATACGGATAAATTTAACATAATCGTCTCGTAACCATTTGGAATTACGTTCTTTGATACGTTGCCCATCTACCGAATAATATGCTTGCAGTAGTGAGCTAATCCATTCATTTTCGTTCGCACTATGTCCACTATATGGTGGATTACCAAGTATAACCATAATCGGTTTCTGTTGCTTGATTTCTGTGGCACGATTGGCTTCATTGATGATAAATTGTGCGAACATTTGCTGTTTATGTTTGATACCCTCATCAAGTGCATTCGTCAGGTAAATACCCAAGCGTTGCCCTTGCGGAAAATCATATCCTGTATCACGTAACTGCAACCCTAATTTGAGATGAGCGATTGTGTATGGAGCAATTAATAACTCAAAAGCAAAAAGGCGTTTTAGCAAGTTACTTGTCACATAACTTTTCCATGCCCCCTTCGATGAAAAATGTTCATAGATATACTGAATAACCGAATATAGGAAGGTTCCAGTTCCAGTTGCAGGGTCTAAAATAATTGCCCGCTCATCGGCTAATCCATCAATATGAAATTTTTCACGCAGTAAATAATCTACACTACGCACAATATAATTCACAACGGGTTCTGGTGTGTAATAAACTCCGCGTGTTTTTCTAATTTTAGGGTCATATTGACTCAAAAAGGTTTCATAAAAATGCACAACAGCATCAGTTTGCTCGGTGTCTTTACCAAAATCTTCTAGTAACGATTCAGTATCAGTGAGTGCAAGAACCTCTGCCAACCGTGTAACAATCCAATTCAAACGTTCTCCCAGATTAGCAAAACTCATATTATGAAATAATTCACGTAAAAAAGGATTGGTATTGGGGATATATTTATCGGCAACATCCGCATCAAATGTTTTTGGTGGTTTCTCATAGTTGATACGAGCAATAAATAAGCCATAGGTGAGTGTTTGAGCATACATATCGGCAAAATCTTCAATACTCATATCTGGCAAAAGTGTCTGCTTAAAACCATCCCATTGGTCTATTAATTGAGGTGATGGGACCGAGTTTCTTATATCTGTTTCAATAAGTTTTCTAATCAGTTGGGCAATCCCAGCAAGTCGTCGAGCAAATTCTAGTGAGGTAGAGATGAGAGGTATCCGATATTGACGATAATTTCCTAACATCATTTCAAATTGGCTAAAATTAGCTTCAATGGGAACTATTCGTCCGTGTTTAATTTCGCCAATCCTAATTATCGTTTGGCATTCACCATTCAAATACCAACGAAATTCTAAATAATCCGTTAATATAACATTCTCCAGCGCGTAATATCGCTTTAATTGGTCTGATTTTTCTTCTTTATCAAGATTCACACCAATATTTTTACATTCGATAATACCGATCGAAAGTGATGTTGCACCTTCATCAATACGAATTTCTAAATCGGGAGCGCCAATTTCAATTCGAGATGGCTCATTAATAACAACTAGCTCTTTATCTAGCGATTCGAGATATGTTTCTAGTGCGCCTCGATGAGTATGTTCTGTAGAATCACCTGTACGATATTTATCATCTAGTTTTTTAAGATAAGTATTGATAGCATTCATAAAGAAATCCTCATTAAAATAGGCACTCTAAAATTATACACCGACTTTTTATTTATATGAAACTTATATCACTCCAAAAAACCACATAGACAAGCCATATCCACCTATGATAGAATGAACTTAGATCGGGGTATAGCGCAGTTGGCAGCGCGCTGTGTTTGGGACGCAGAGGTCCCCAGTTCGAGTCTGGGTACCCCGACTGCTTTAACAACTTGCGGGTATGGTGTAATGGTAGCACGCGACCCTTCCAAGGTCTCAGTACGAGTTCGAATCTCGTTACCCGCTAACTAACCCCACCATATACACAAACAGCAAACGGGTCTATAGCTCAACGGCAGAGCCGCCCGCTCATAACGGGTTGGTTATAGGTTCGAATCCTATTGGACCCACAAGCAAAAACAGGCGATAAATTATCGCCTGTTTTGATTTTTATAGCTTTTCTCGATTTAGACGTTCTAAGAGGCTTTTTAAGGTTCGATAAGTTTGTCTTATTGTGGCTATTTTTTCCTTAAACTGTGGCATTTCATTTTGATATTGGGCTAATGCCTGTAAGTCTTTTAAGATGGGGATAGCTTCGTCATACCCACTCACTTTGCGTTGTGCGATGAGTGCTTCTGCCTGCGCCCACAATATATCCTTTTGCGGGGCTAATTGTTCCATTTTCTTTTGATGTGCTTGGGCATCTTTGCGCTTCTTTTCTGCTAATCGCTGTTTCTTGATTTCTTCAGCTTGTTTCATTAAATCCAATATCGTGCGACTACCTGCGGGCGACATAACCGATTTATCTTCGCCAGCTAATTCTTTAAGCCGATTAGATAGGGCTATATCGAGCCGTGTCTCACGCGCTAAAATACGTTTTAGAAACGACAGTTTTTCATCGTCTGACAGTTGATAGAGGTGTTGCTCCAAATTTTTGGATAATTTTTCTAGTGAATCGCTTTTTTCTGCTGATGCAGATACTAAATCTTCACTGATTCCAAAAAATCCGATGAAACTTTTTAATGCAGATGAAAGACTTTTTAACCCATTGGGAACGGGTGGTTCTATGATTTGAGCAAGTTCATCATCTTCTAGGTCAACCTCGTCATCATCAATATCAAACCTACTTGCCTCATAATCGGCACTAATAAGCCATGCCAAATAGAGGGCGCGATAATCGCCATATAAAATTTCATCCCGCACAGGAATAATTTCAGATAAAATGCCATCCCCTTCTATCCACATATCCTCATTATTGATTTCATCAAATGAAATATTCAGCACACAAAATTCTTTTTCTTGTGTCCAAACCATCGTCTCTGGAAATTGATATTGTTTCATCACTTGTGCTGGAATTACACCTTTTGGAAACCGAAACATCAATTGATGTGTTCCCCAATTGGTGATATACAACATTGCATCAAAATAATTAAGCAACACCTGATAAGGGTCATGCCGAAAATCACCATAGTTATATTCAAAAGTAGCTGTTGTATCGGTTGGTTGTACTCGTGAGGACAGTTTTTTAATCTCTTGCTTCTCTTTATCAGTAAGGCGCTTATCTATTGCTTGAAATTCATAATATTGATATTCGCTCATATTGACCACCTCTCAATAGAATCTATCCAAGCCCTTGACGGGACACATCCCCTAATTCTATAATACCCGTCTGAATAAAGCACGTTTTCTTTACCATAGACAGTGGGTGGCAATATCGCCTTAATTCCCCACCGAGGTGAGGTACATGACCATTAGACACATTAATGGCAGTCTTCACTTTGTATTGTGGACTGCTTTTTTCAATTTTTGGCATAAACGCCAAAAAATCTTTGTCGGAAAGGAGGAAAAAAGTTTTGCCACTTTCAAAGGAACGTAAAAACGAAATTGTCGCTGGGTATTTAGATATTCTGAGTGATTCAAATGGTTTCATCATCATTCAATCACAGGGGTTGTCTGTCGCCCAAGTGAACAACCTACGGAAAAAAGTGCGTGATGCACAAGGGCAATATGCCGTTGTCAAAAACACCCTTTTTACCAAAGCATTAGAGATGAAAGGCTTCCCTGTCCCAACAAAATTGTTGGAAGGACCCGTCTCTGTGGCATTTGGCATGTCAAATTTGCCAGAAGTCGCCAAAGCAGTGTTGGAATTCCAAAAAGAAGCGGGCGATAAACTCTCTGTCACTGGCGGTATCATGGGCAAAGACATCCTGAACGCGGCTCGCGTTGATGCTGTCTCCAAACTACCAACCTTGGACGAAATTCGCTCACAACTCATTGGTCTCATCGTTGCCCCAGCAGAAGGCATCGTAAACGTGATTTACGCCGCCACAGGTGCTGTCGTCAATGTGTTACATGCCTATGTGGAAGACCGCAATGGTGCCGCATAATGGTAGAAAATTCTACCAAGCATGACCAAATTTTTTGTATCACCCAAAAAGCATTTCGTATATCATTTATCTTGAAAGGATACTAATCTCATGGCAGATTTAGCCAAGCTCGTAGAAGAATTAAGCGCATTGAGCGTGTTGGAAGCCTCTGAACTCAAGACCCTCTTGGAAGACAAATGGGGCGTGAAAGCCTCATCTGGTGGTGGCGGAATGATGATGATGGCTGCCGCACCTGTTGCCGCAGAACCCGTTGAAGAACAAACCGAATTCACCGTCATCCTCAAGGATGGTGGTCCCAAGAAAATCAACGTCATCAAGGTTGTTCGTGCCATCACCAACTTGGGCTTGAAAGAAGCCAAAGATTTGGTCGAAGGCGCACCACAAACCGTCAAAGAAGGCGTTACCAAAGAAGAAGCCGCCGACATCAAAGCCAAACTCGAAGCAGAATCGGCTGTTGTCGAAGTCAAGTAGGGACGCAATATATTGCGTCCGTGCTTACATCTAGCACGGTGTTAAGTAAGGGCAGGTGGGCATTATGGCTCACCTGCCCTTTTTTATTGATAAAATAAACACTATCAGACAAATTTTTATTGAGGGAGAAAATTTTTACTTATGACGATTAGAATCGCCAATCCAGAGACCGATTTCCCCCAAATTGCCCAAATATTGACTCGTTATTCCACCGAAGCCGTGACAGTGGCTGAATTGTGGGATGACGAAAAGCGCATGATGCACGGTAAAATCCGTCGCCGTTGGGTGAGCAGTGATGACCAAACGGGTGCTATCAACGGCTATGCGCTGGTTATCAAATATCCATCAGAACCGATAGACTTATTTCATACAGAAATCGTCGTTATGCCAAATTTTCATCGGCAAGGCATTGGCAGGACATTATATACAGAGGCACTCACCTTTGCCCGTGAGCATGGCTGTGGGCGGTTGATGACCACCGTCAAAGATGACGATGTGCCATCACTCACATTCGGCAAAAATCGCGGATTTGATGTGAGCCATCATGTGTTCGATTCCACACTCGATGTAGTAAATTTTGATGAAACCCCATTTATGGGCGTGATTGAATCACTCCAAGCACAAGGTATCTCATTTATTACCCTCGCGGAAACAGGCATGAATGAGGCATCGGTACAAGCCCTATATACGCTAAATCGGAATGCTGTCTTAGAAGAACCGGGGTCTACAGGGACATTTCCCACCTACGAAAATTGGCGCAGAATTGTGCTAGATTCCTCGTGGTATCGTCCAGAAAGCCAATTTATTGCGGTGGATGGCGACCAGTATATTGGTTTGGCGGGTGTCTATAATGAACCAGATAACCCACAAGAGATGTTCAATGGCTATACAGGGGTAGATAGTCGCTATCGTGGGCGCAAAATTGCGCTGTCGCTCAAATTATTGACTATTCGCTATGCCCGTGAGCATGGTGCAAAAACCATTTCCACCGATAACGATGCCCGCAACGCCCCCATGCTCAAAATCAACCAAAAGCTAGGGTATGTGGCATCAGCAGGGCATTTTGTATTGGTGAAAGAGCTAAAATAAATCAAAACGGGGATGTTCAGACTCCCCGTTTTTTAGTCTCTATCTGCCAAATTAGATGGTATCGGATGCTTGTTTTAAGAGTGCCTCTAAAAGGGCATAATCAACCGTTTGACCACTCATTATTTTAATATTTTTGCGATTGGGGTCGCCTTCTTCAAACAAACCATCAGGCGCTTGGAGCGATTCGGCATTAAAAATGGTGAATGTCACCCATCCCTTTGCAGTCCCCAAAACTGCCGCATATTTGCCATTTTTCATAAAATGCGGTTTGCCATATTGTATCCGTTCTTCAACGGTAGGAATGGCATTGTGCGTCATCTGGCGTAGCTGATTACATACGTCAACTTGCCATTCTTGCTTGGCTTTGTCATTCAATTTGTTGATATAGTCGGTCACATCTTGATTCATCGGCATATTATTCCCTCTCTTAGTTTGCGAACATCTGTTTTAATTATAAGAAAAAACAGATTTTCGTGCAAGCCCTTCATCCATCCCTCAGCAACTTTTGGCGCAATATCGCGTATAGTACAATATAAGACTGGATGAACCCCAATAGGATTTATTGTTATGGCTGGAATACTCGAAACGATTATCACCGTCGTGGTCGGCACGATTAACGGAGTCACAGGCACAGTACGCGATGGCGTCGCCAGTGTCGAAGATTTTATCTATGTGCGCTTTTCTGGGATGCCCTTCATTGTACTTGGCGCACGACAAGTCGGCAAAACCACCCTCATCGAATGGCTCAAACGCAATATGGATGATATTGAGGGGTATAAGACCAACCCAACCGGTGCAGGTGGCGATTCTGTCCCAGAATTCACCGCCAAAGTGGGCGAAACACACTTTAAGCTCAAAGCCACCCGTGATGTTGGTGGCGAATATGCCATGTGGGAGACGGATTGGGTAGAATTATTCCGCGAGGCAAAACCGCGTGGTATCATCTTCATGCTCGACCATACCGATGTACATTTGCAAAAAGATGCGCTCAATTTTGTCATGCAGATGATTGAAGATGAACCGAATATCGCCAAAGGCTTGCGTGCCATTTATGTCTTGGTCAATAAACAAGATATTTGGGGCGAATATATGCAACTGGATGAAATTTTGGGGCATTATAAAAATGAGCAGAAACGCCTCCGCGCCCAAGCAGAACGACTCGGTTATCAATATGCCATCACCTATGGCAGTTTATATACGGGCAAGGGCGTAAAAGCCATGATGAAATCATTTTTCAACACCCTACGCCCAAAACCGCGCGATATTAAACATGTGGATTGAGCCGTGTCGCTGTTGAATCATCTCGTCATTGAATATGTCTTTGAGGGGCATAAGCGTGGGTATAATTTCACCACCCCCACCCACGCTTATGATGATGCCACTATTAAAACCATCTGGAAACACGCCATGCCACGCGGTCAGGGATGGGGTTCAGATGCGTTTATCGGCTCACGGGCGATAAAATGCTTTCCATTGCCCGATAATCGGATTGCCATCTCAGAAACGACTGTAACCGATTTAGCCGATGAAACAGGCAGGCGTGGGATTCGGCGGGCAGTGATAGAGACCTTTCGTCCTATCGCCATCAATGCCTATTTTCGTGCGCGATTGGCAACCTATGACCTCAATATTCAAAATGCCGCCAATATTTTGCATAACCGTGTGTATAATCGCTTCCCAAATCGCAATCAACCCCTCATCATGAGTTATCCATATAAGGGGTTAATGTTGTGGCGTGTGGTGGAAGCGTTGATGTTCCAATTGATGCTCAACATGCCCCGTTCATTACAGAATCGCCCAGTCCCCTATCATTTCACAACACTGGCACTCGATTATCGGGATGAATCGCCAATTGTCGTCTTACCCACCGAAAAAGCCACAGAAATCACTGATTCCCCCGTATTTTTGTTGCAATCATAAGCCCATAGTGTGGTAAAATTTTCACCATATAACCTCTTTTCAATAGAACGAGAGTAACCCAATGAGTGATTGGAAAACGATAATCGGCTTAGAAGTTCATGCCGAAATGTTGACAGAGAGCAAAATGTTCACTGCCTGTCCTGTGGTGGATAGTGTAGAAGCATCGCCCAATACCGCCGTAGACCCGCTATCGTTGGGGATGCCCGGTACATTGCCCGTCATCAACAAAAAAGCGATGGATTATGCCATGATGGTGGGCTTGGCGCTCAATTGCGAAATTCCCCCCTTCAATCAATTTTCCCGCAAGAGCTATTTTTATCCCGATTTGCCCAAAGGGTATCAAATCAGCCAATATGAATATCCGCTTGCGGTGAATGGCTATATTGAAATTACGCTGGAAAATGGCACTAGCAAACGTATTCGTGTGCGTCGCGCTCACATGGAAGAAGATACAGGCAAACTCACCCACATGGGTGATGGCAGTAGCTTGGTAGATTTTAATCGTGCGGGTGTCCCCTTGCTGGAAATTGTGTCTGAACCCGATATTTTTAGCGCAGAAGAAGCAGAAGCCTATGCGCGTAAACTCCGCACACTATTGCGGTATTTGGGTGTGAATCATGGCGATATGTCCAAAGGCATTTTGCGCTTTGAAGCCAATGTCAGCGTCATGCACAAAGACGATACCGAATTTCGCACACGCACCGAAATCAAAAATCTGAACAGCATTCGTAGCATGATGCGAGCGATTGATTACGAAGTGGCACGCCAAATCGAATTATACGAAAAAGGCGATACGGTCAAACAAGCCACACTCGGTTGGGATGAGCATAAGGGTAAAATCATCATTCAACGCTATAAAGAACGCGCCGATGAATATCGCTATTTCCCAGAACCCGATTTACCCATTGTGATGGTCAGTCGGGAATGGGTCGCAGAAATCCGCGCCACATTGCCCGAATTACCCGATGCCAAAAAAGACCGTTTTATGACTGCATTGGGCTTGAGCGAATATGATGCGCGTGTATTGACCGCCGAAAAATCTATCTCTGATTATTATGAAGCCGTCCTCGCCACTGGTGCAGACCCCAAAGCGACTGCAAATTGGATTTTGACCAGCCTATTCAGCATTTTGAATAAGGCAGGATTAGACCGCGAGGCATTGGGTGAGAGCAAAGTCACACCCACCTATTTGGGCGAATTGGTCACACTGGTCACAAGTGGGACAATCAACAAAGGCACTGCCGAAAAGGTGTTAGGGACAGTTTGGGAGACGGGTGAATCACCGAAAGCCATTGTTGCCCGTGAAGGCTTGGCACAAGTGAGCGATACTGGGTTGCTCGAAAAAGCCGTTGACACTGTATTGAGCGCCAATAGTGCCATCGTCCAAGAATATTTGGGTGGCAAAGATAAACTCTTTGGCTCGTTGATGGGTAAGTGCATGGCAGAATTAAAGGGTCAAGGCAACGCACAAATCGTGACCCAAATCTTGAAGGATAAGTTGGAGAAAATGCGTTAAAAACTTCTGGGATGGATGATTTTTCTCATCCATCCCCGCTAAATCATTACACCTCAAACCCCACAATACTCCCCAAATTTCGCATTTGTACGGATGCTGGCATGAGACCAAAAGCTAAATTCCGCGCTCGATACACCACTCGATTCGGATTCGATAGAACCTTCCCCAACAACCGCGACATGCCTTGCACCTTATTAGCACGCGGGACACGCAATTTTTGATATTCCAGCAATGCCTGTCCAATATTTTTATCAGCCCCCAAACATTTTCCCAACACCACCGCATCTTCAATCGCCATACAGCCACCTTGCCCCATATTCGGGGTCATGGCATGGGCAGAATCGCCTAAAAGCGCCATATTGCCGCGCACCCACTCGGTGATAGGATTTATATCATAAATATCGTTGTTCAAAATGGCATCATTCGGTGTGGCTTGAATGAGGCTCGGAATAGGGTCATACCACCCACCAAATAAATTTAGCAAATAGGCTTGATGATTTTTCTCATTTTTAAGGGCATTAGCAGGGGCATTTTGGGTCGCAAACCAATAAATTTGCCCATTGGGAAGGGGTGCAATGCCAAAACGGATACCACGCCCAAGTGTCTCGCCCCAATGCCCACCTACACGCGCATGGTCAAATGGTGCTACCCCACGCCATGCTGTGTAGCCAGAATAAACGGGTAAACTTTGCGGAAACCAGCTTTTCCGCAAAACCGAATGGATACCATCGGCACAAATTAGCATATCCGCATCGGCAGTTGTGCCATCGGCAAATTGGGCGGTAATGCCTTTTTCATGTTCTTGATACCCACTAAAGGTCTTATTGAGAAAAATTTGCCCCTTCACCTGCTCTTGGAGAATAGTGATTAAATCGGCGCGATGAATGACGATAGTCGGCGCACCAAACCGCTTCTGCATGGCTTGTATATCAGTCGCCAGTAACGTTTTCCCACTTGGGATATGAAACCCGCCACTGCCTTCCATCATCCCCAATTCCCGAAGCCGTTCCCCAACACCCAATTGGTCTAAGGCTTTGATGGCATTCGCCCATAATGAAATCCCCGCCCCAACAGGTTTGAGTTCTGTGGCGCGTTCATAGAGTGCCACTTGTATCCCTGCTTGCACTAATGCGAAGGCGGCGCTCAATCCGCCAATACCACCCCCAATAATGATTGCTTTTATTGATGTCATATCGTCCCTCAAATTACCATATCAGTTGGCATCTATTTGATAAAAAAGCTAAAATTTTACCCATATTATTCACCCCTGAGTGGTATAAAACTATCCCAAAATGACTTAGAATGGTTGTTCTTTGGAAAAAAGTTGTGATATAATATAATTATGCCTAAAGCATAACCAAACCTTTTGCATAAGCTAAACGCCTTTAACCCTTTAGGAGAAAAAATCATGGCAGGCTGGCATCAAACAATCATCATTGGCAATGTGGGCAGAGAACCAGATATGCGGTATACACCCACTAATATTCCCGTCTGTAGCTTTTCTGTAGCAGTCACAGAACGCTGGAACGACAGCCAAAATAACGAGAAAAAAGAAAAAACCACCTGGTATCGCGTCACATGCTGGCGTAAATTGGCAGAAACGGCTAATCGTTATGTCAAAAAAGGGATGCCGATAATGGTCGTTGGGACTGTGGAAGTCCGTGCTTATAAAAATAGTGCGGGCGAACCTGCCGCGACCTTAGAACTCACTGCCAGTAACTTTCAATTTTTGGGTGGACGAGAAGAAGGTGGTGGCAGTGGCGGTGGTGATGACCATGGAAATACCAATTATGACGATTTTGCACCACCGAACAATATGAGTGATATTCCGTTTTAAGTGGGATATTGAAAACCAAAAAGGACGGTAATGAGCCGTCCTTTTTATTCTACGGGGAATGTGGCATTTCGTTTCTCTAACATCATAAATGCACGCAAAATATCGGTCACAGTGACAATTCCTGTGAGCGTTTCACCACGCATGACGGGTAAAGCACTAATGCGGTTGGTTAACATCAATCGAGCCGCTTCTGATGCGGGCATAAATTCTTCTGCGATAATGGGCGCAGGTGACATAATATGGACAACACGGGTCTCATTTAACACCACTTCGTCTTGCCACCGTTCCCGAAGGGTATGAGGCGAATTGAGCGCCAAGCGACAATCACGGTCACTGACTATCCCGACCAAATGCCCTTCAAGGCTAATCACGGGCAAATGCCGACATCCCGTTTCTTCCATCAATTGTAACGCCTTGCCCAAATTTGCTGTATGCAAAATGGTCACAGGTTTAGGTGTCATAATATCAATGACATTCATGAATTGTCCTTTCTCATCCGTCATGTGCCTAGCATAACGGGTTTTATGAGAAAGAAGGTCATGGTGTTTATATGATATTCATCACATCCTTGCAAAAGTTTCTTTCTGTAGAATAAAATAAAGAATTGAATTGGGAGGATTTTTGGGATATGGTGCGGATTTTAATTGCAGATGATCATTCAGTAGTACGAGCGGGTTTACGCGCTCTTTTGGAACAACGTGACAATTTTCGTGTGGTAGCAGAAGCCTCTACTGGAGAAGAAGCTGTTATCCGCGCACAAGAATATCGCCCAGATGTCGCAGTATTAGACATTCGGATGCCCGGTCTCTCTGGCATAGAAGCCTGTCGGCGGATTGTAGATTCTGTGCAGGGGTGTCGCGTGGTTATGCTCACCTCTTATGCAGAAGACGAATTGCTTCTCGCCGCCATTGATGCAGGTGCATCTGGATATGTCTTAAAGCGCATTGGCAGTGAGGAATTGCTTCATGCAGTGGAACGGGTGAGTATGGGGGAAGGTATGTTAGACCCCAGCATGACGGCTACGGTGTTTGAGCGTGTGCGTGAGGCTAATAAAGCCGAAGATGCCAGCGCCTTTTCTGATTTAACCCAACAAGAATTAGCAGTTTTGGCATTGGTCGCAGAAGGTTTGACCAATCGGCAAATTGCGGTGAAATTATTTTTAGGAGAAGGCACCGTCCGCAATTATGTGAGCAGTGTCCTCTCAAAAATCAACGTTTCAAATCGGGCAGAAGCGGCAATTTATGCCGTCAAACATAATATCACCAAAGTCGTCCCTCCCCACCATTAAGATTTTTTGGTGATGGGCAATTTGATGATGACAGACGTACCCATATTGGGATTGCTACGAATTTCAAGCACACCACCATGTTGAGTAATACGTTCACGCATATTTCTTAATCCAAGCCCATGTGGAGCATCAGTTTGCACATGGGTTTCTGGATTAAACCCGCGACCATCATCATAAATAGTCATATAGAAGAAAAATTCGTTTTGTTGTACCCGCACCCCAATCGTCTTGGCTTGGGCATGGCGTATGGCATTACTTAATGCCTCTAACAATACCATACACAGTGAATCTATTTCTTCTTGATGAAATGGGGGCAAAATATCTGGCACTTCGATTGCGATATTCAAGTGCGGTGGCATATACAACCGCGCAATCACATCCTCGACCAATTCATAACACGTTCTTTGCTTACTATGATTTACTCTGAGGTTCATGATATACCCACGAATATCTTCTATCACTGTATTTAGACCATCTATCACAGGTTGATATTTTTGTGGGGTATGTTCTGGGGCAAAACGGATTAAATCGAGGTGCATTCCGAGTGCATATAGCGATTGGATAATGCCATCGTGCAATTCCATCCCAATCCGTTGGCGTTCTTCCAACAGTGTGAGCCGATGCTGATTTTCACGCAATTGTGTATCGGCAATGGCGAGGGCGGCATATCCAGCCAATGTTTCGACTATCCAACGGTCATTCATATCAAATGGTTCACCATTTTCTTTGTCGGTGAGATATAACATCCCAAATAATTGTTCACCCACTTGAACAGGAACACCCAACATACGTGTCATATCGGGATGTCCACTCGGAAACCCCACACTACGCGGGTCTTGGCGCATATCTTCCAACATCACGACTTCACGCTCGTGCATAATTGCGCCAATGAGTCCATGCCCCACAGGGGGGTGATCCATCATCGCAATTTGGTCTGTAGATATCCCAGAAACCTGAAAATGTCTTAATCCACCATGTCCATCTGGCACACCCAACGCCGCATATTTTGCGCCCACCAATTCTCGTGTGACATTGGCTATCCGCTTCAGCATCGTAACCAAATCTTCTGCTTCGGCGGCGTACATCACCATGCGGGCAATTTCTTTTATCTGGCTTAGGGGAAGCATAAATACTCCAAAATTTTTAAGGATTTTCCTACATTATAGCTTATGGCAAGTCCAATTTGTAGCCAACACCCCATACTGTCTCTATGACTGCGTTCATGCCACTCAGTTTATGACGCAAATGGGCAATATGCACATCTACTGTGCGCGTTTCACCAGCAAAATCATATCCCCAGACAATTTCGAGTAATTTTTCTCGGCTAAAGACCATGCCCTTATCGCGTGCCAATGTCCAGAGCAGGTCAAATTCTTTCATCCGCAAATCTACGGGCTTTCCGCCCACCCGTACCATACGGCGTTCTGGCTCGATAATGATATTGCCCACCATGAGGCTATTTACAGGCTCTGCACGGCGTTCAGACGACATATTATTGCGTCTAAGGATAGCTTTGACACGCGCCACCAATTCGCGCGGATTAAAGGGCTTGGTGAGGTAATCATCAGCACCCAGTTCTAACCCAACAATTTTATCAATATCATCACTACGGGCAGTGAGCATAATAATCGGGACATCCGATTGCGCCCGCACCCGCCGACAAATTTCGAGTCCGTCCATATTGGGCAACATCAAATCGAGGACGATGAGGCTCGGTATATCGGCTAAAATACGATTATAGGCTTCTGCGCCATCGGTCGCACTATCTACATGATAGCCTTCTTGCTCCAGATACATCTGTGCCAAATCTATGATGCGTTGTTCATCATCTACAATCAAAATCGTATCGCTCATTCTTGCCTCGTTAAATTAAGCCATCATCATCATCTTCATCAAATACCCCACCCATTACTTCATCGTCATAATCATTGCTGTTTTGTCTGCGTCTCGTCCCTCTACGGTCGCGCAGGCTTGGTGTTTGTAAAGAATCGAAATCATCATCTACCGATGGGCGTTTACGGGCAATATCGGTGCTTGGTCTGCGTGTCAAATTGGCACGCGGTGGTGGCAAGGTGGATGATGTCCCGCCACTTCCACTAGATGTAGATGGGGGACGTGGAGCGCGGTTTGCCGATTGTGATGTGAATCTATCGGGCGACACACGCGGTTTTGCCGATTGTGAGCTAAACCCTGCCTCTGGGTCATCCCCTAGTGGGTCATATTTCTGTTTGAGAGACTGCGCCCGCAAGCGTAAATCAGTTTTTGCAGTCTCATAATCATCATCGTCTTGAATTTTTCCACGCCCTCTAAACATGCCAAATATCCCGCCAATACCATTGGCAATAGATGACCCAAAGAAGGATAAAATGACGGGCAAGACCATAATGCGCCCTCTGGAAACCAACACAAAAACTAGTCCAATGAATAGGGTGCAACAACAAATAACAGTCACCCCACACACACTTATGATTGTATTGAATATATCTAGCATACATCAACTCCAGTTGTGTTTAATGTGACCTATTCTACCACAAATCGCTTCATACACTGTGTCGGATAAATCCTCAATTTTTTGCGTAAGGTTGTGCTATGGAAAATTGGCGCAAATCGGTTAAAAATAGAGGAGTCTTTATTCGATTTGACGAGAGATTGTGGATAGAATACACAAATCCCCCGCCCCTACCGTAGGATAAACGGTGTCACATGCGTAAATTCATCTCTAAGAGTGTCGAAAAATTGCGTCCATCTGGGATTCGTCGTTATTTTGATATTGCCGCCACGATGGAAGATGTCGTGACGTTGGGCATTGGCGAACCCGATTTTGTCACCCCCGAACACATTATCGAGGCTGGAATCGCCTCGTTACGAGCTGGTCGCACAGGCTATACCAATAATTCTGGCGATATACAATTACGCCAAGCCATCAGCGATTATATCACCCGTCTATATGGGGTGTATTATGAACCAGAAGACCAAGTATTGGTCACAATCGGCGTGAGTGAAGCCTTATGGTTAGCGCTAAAAGCCATTACCGACCCAGGTGATGAAATATTGGTCGTAGAACCCTGTTTTGTCGCCAATGCCGCCGCCGTAGAAATGGTCGGTGGTGTGCCTGTGATGGTCAAGACATCGGTTGAAAATGATTTTCAGGTGACTGGTGCAGAATTAGAGGCACACATCACCAAAAAGACCAAAGCCATTTTGATGAGCTATCCCAACAACCCCACAGGGGCAATTCTCACCAAAAAGCAATTGCTCGAAGTCGCAGAAGTCGCAGAAAAATATGACCTTATCGTCATTTCCGATGAAATTTATGAACGCCTTGTATATGGTGTAGAGCATACCTGCTTTGCATCTCTGCCCAATATGTATGAGCGCACCATTTTACTCAGTGGTGTGAGCAAATCATTTGCCATGACGGGTTGGCGTATTGGTTATGCCACCGCCCCCGCCGAATTGATGCAAGCAATGAGAAAATTGCACCAATACCTCATTATGTCCGCCCCCACCATGAGCCAAGCCGCCGCCATTGAAGCCTTGACCAGTGGCGAAGATGATGTTGAACACATGCGCCAAGCGTATGATGCGCGTCGTCGTATGATTGTGGATGGATTTAATCGGTTGGGATTGCCCACATTTGAACCGCGTGGCGCGTTTTATTGCTTCCCTAACATCACCAGCACAGGCATGACCGATGAGGAATTTTGTGAGACCCTACTCTTAGAAGAACGGGTCGCAGTCGTCCCCGGTAGCGCATTTGGTGAAAGTGGTGATGGGTTTATCCGCGCCAGTTATACATCCAGCGAGGATAATATCCGCCGTGCGCTAGAACGGATTGAACGCTTCATGATTCGGCACGGTTTTTTCGCCCATGAGGGCGCATTGGTGTAAAGAAAGCACCTATCAATATGGTGTAAGGGCGCAACATGTTGCGCCCGCCATAGCATAAATAAAAATCGGGCATGACATGTCATGCCCCTACCATAACCCCATCTTTTTCCACAAAATCCGCATTAAAACCAATTCAAAATAGCGCATGTATCAGCAATTTTACGGCTGTGGTTTATCTATGGTATGCCCCATTGCCAAAGCCAATTGCATGGCAAAAAATTGTCCGGGGATGACGGTGCATATCGGACTTAGCCATTCGGGGATATTTGGCGGGAGTGGGATAATGCTCTGGGCATAATGGCTAATATTCAAATCATCCGTGATGACGATACATTCGGCGTGGCGCTGATTCAATTTTTGGAGCAATTCAACCAATAGGGGCATCGGTTTGCCTGTGGGAGCTAAGACAATCACAGGGAAACCCTGTTTGATAATCGAAACCGAACTTTGCCGAAAATCTGCCTCGCTATATTCCTCTGCGATAATTTGGCACAAATCTTTAATTTTATGGCTAATTTCAAATGCTGTGGGGTAATTATAACCCCGCCCCACCACCGCCATCTGGTCTACATAGCGATAGCGTTGCACCCATCCCAAAATAGATTCTGAACTAGCGAGGGTGCGCCCCATCAAATCGGGCAATTGGAGCAATTGCGCTTGTGCTTCGGCATTATCCATAATAGAAGCGGTGAGCATGGCGAGCGCCGTCAATTGAGCGGTATAACTTTTGGTAACAGCGATACTTTTTTCTTCGCCAGAGCCCAAAAAGATATGATACTCTGCGACTTGTGCGATTGGAGATTGGAGATTGTTGGTAATCGAAAGGGTGAATGCCCCTTGTGCGCGGGCATCTTGCACCACTTGGCGCACATCATCCGATTGCCCAGATTGTGATAGGGCGATGACCAATGCGCGAGATAAATTTGGTCTTGCACCATAAATCGTATGAACAGACGGGGTTGATAGCGCCACAGGCAATTCGGCATGTATGCCGAATACATATTGAGCATAACGGGCGGCGTTATCAGATGTGCCACGCCCCGCCACCAAAACTAAGGTGGGATTAAAGTCGCGGATTGCGCGTGCAATTTGGCGAATATGGTCAAATTCGCGTTCTAACAGGCTGTGGATGACAAAGGGTTGTTCTTCTATCTCTTTTTCGATATACGACATGGCATCATATCCCCATATTCATCGTTAATAAAGACATTATAACACCGTTGTCATCTCACCCGCAAAAACTTAAACCGAGAATTGTGTTAAACACTCAACCACACGGCTTTGGTCATCATCTGTCAGGCTGTTATAAAATGGCAGGCGTAATAAACGGTCGCTCAAATCTTCTGTGACAGGGCAATCATCCTCTTTCCCGCCAAATGTACGCCCCACATCGCTCAGATGTAAGGGAAGATAATGAAAGACTGACATAATGCCATTGGCTTTGAGATGTTCAATCAGGGCTTGGCGGTCTTCTAATGATGGCATGAGGATATAATACATATGATAGGTCTGTTCACAGCCATCGGGGACAATTGGCAAGCGAACATCATTTTGGGTTGCCCATGTGCGTATTTCGGCATCATACCGTTCCCAAATGTGTTGGCGTTTTTTCTGGATTTGCTCACGCGCTTCTAGTTGGGCATATAAAAACGCCGCCAACATATCGGATGGCAAGTAGCTAGAACCAATATCCACCCATGTGTATTTATCTACCTGACCGCGAAAGAAACGACTGCGATTTGTGCCTTTTTCGCGGATAATTTCTGCCCGTTCAATATATTTAGGGTCATTAATGAGCAATGCCCCGCCCTCACCACATTGAAAATTTTTGGTCTCATGAAAACTTTGGGTAGCGAGTGCGCCAAATGTCCCCAAATTTTTCCCTTTATACTTGCCAAATAGCCCATGTGCATTATCCTCGACCACAGGGATATGATGGCGATTGGCAATCTCCATGATGACATCCATCTCACAGGCGACACCCGCATAATGCACCACCACAATAGCTTTTGTGTTGGGGGTGATGGCGGCTTCGAGTTTTGTCTCATCAATATTGAGCGTATCTGCCCGAACATCCACAAAAACAGGTTTTGCACCGCGCAATACAAAGGCATTGGCGCTGGTTACAAACGTGAATGATGGCACGATAAATTCATCCCCTGCCTGAAGATTGAGCAAGATGGCGCTCATTTCTAGCGCATGGGTGCAGGAGGTGGTCAATAACACTTTGGGGACACCGAGTGCTTCTTCTAAGAATTTATGGCATTTTTTGGTGAAAATACCATCCCCAGAAATCTTGCCATCGGCAATAGCTTGTTGGATATAATCAAATTCAGACCCAACCAGCGTTGGGCGATTAAAAGGGATTGTATAAGTCATGCCGCCTCATTCTTTGACATAATGCCAATAATATACCGATGAAAAATGGCGAAATTTTCCCAATGAACGACTTGCCCATTTTGGGATAACGCGGTACGAAGCGTTTCTGGTGTGCGCGGAAAAGAGCCTCTATCATATTTCCAGAGCAACCGCCCTGCCATGCGTTTTGGCGCCCAAACGGGGTCAAAGACCACGAATTGACCATTGGGATTAAGAATCCGAAAGGCTTCTTGAACAAATGCTGATAGCACCTCATCAGGCAGGTGATGAATGACTGCCGTACAAATGACCACATCCACCCCACCAGTCGGGAACGGCATTTTGCCCGCATCGCCCAATATTGGGCTTCCAGCAACCGTTTTTTGTAAAAACCCATTGAGTTTGACAGGGTCGTTATCCAAACACACATAACGAATATGGTCATCAAACAAAACCCGATTCAGTCCTGTTCCACCGCCAATATCCACAACCAACGCCCCTTTATGCACATTTGCCAGCCGTTTTTGCAGGCGCTTGCGAATCACCCGCGCCCCAACCGCCGTTTGCAATAGGTCATATACAAAGGGAATAGCCACAATACGATGTAAAATCTTTTTTAGCATGAAGCAATCCGTTATCTATTTGCCATTTTTTGTCCAAAAATGATACCAAAGTTCCACCGATTTGGTCACAAAACCACACCGTTGATACAACCGTTGGGCAGTGACATTACGCCCTTGTGTGACAACTTCGATGATCTGACAGTTATGGTCATGAAACCAGTTTAACGATGCCATGAGGGTCTGATACCCCACCCCTTTTCCTCTGGTGGTGGCATCCACGCCAACCAGCCCAATTTGTCCCTGCCCATCTTTGATAGAACAGGTCACAAAACCCGCAGGTTGGTTATTCACATCACAGACCAGCACCATATCCGCATAGCCATTGCAACTTTTTTCTATCCATACCTCATAAAATTGGTCACACAAGGCATTGGGGAAATGCGTATCAAAATAAAAACGCGATGCCCGATAACTTTGGCTGGCAATTTGTTTGAGGCGGGGAATATCCGATTCTTGATGAGGGCGGATTTTGACATCTGGCGTAAAGGGTTTTTGGTCTTGGATATTGGTTTTTTCCAGCGTCAACCGAATATCTACAAAATCAAATTGATGCGCCGTGAGCAATTGCGCTGTAACCGCATGTTCGGGATGGCTCAAAAAATAGAGGCACTCTATTTTATTGTCATCACACCAAGTCAAAATGGCTTGCATGAGGGTATTGTCTAATTCATGAACTGTTACCCTGCCAATGCGACGCTGAAAAAAATTAGTGTCCCATTCCAAAAATTCACACGGCGCAATCATGTTTTTATGACCCCTTATTGTGGTCTTGGTCGGGATAAATCATTTTACGCACCACATAAGTCGGTTTATCCATCAAACGGACGTGCATCCGCGCCAAATATTCGCCAATAATGCCCAATGCGAATAATTGTACGCCAGAAAAGATAGCGATAATAGATGCCAAAAATGGAAATCCGGGGATGCTCCCGCCTTCAAGGATAAAGCGAATAACCACATAGATAAAAACAAGGATACCAAAT
This sequence comes from bacterium, assembly GCA_033763335.1. GTDB lineage: Bacteria > Chloroflexota > Anaerolineae > Aggregatilineales > Phototrophicaceae. The sequence goes on along the minus strand of JANRKU010000113.1, from coordinate 3,328 downwards.
GCCGTAAAAACAAATCCGAGTATGCTGGCTAATTGCAATGGCACAACACTAAACCCCGTAATCATATTCATCGCATGGCGGATGAGCTTCATCAGGGTGTAATTGGATACCCCAAATTGGCGCACATCAAAGCGCACATCTATCGCAGAAAATTTGGTGGTCGCCCATGTGAGCAACACATCAATCGAGACATACACCCCTTTATAATCATCAAAGGCTTCACGCAATTGGGTGCGGAACACCCGATACGCGCTCACTTTGGTGGCAATACTCACCCCCATAGACCCTTGTAGGGCAATTTTGGTGATTCTGGATGCCATATTGCGAAATAGCCCATGTTGCATTTTTTGAGGCGTGCCATAGACGACATCAAAGCCTTTATTCAATTCTTCGAGCAAACGGGGGATTTCTTCTGGTGGATTTTGCAGGTCATCATCTATGGTGACGACCAATTCTTTGGTCGCCGCCCGAATCCCACACAACAAGGCGTTATGTTGCCCAAAATTCCGCATGAGATTGATTCCCATTATCCAGTGATGTTGGGCAATGAGTGATTCAACCACGCCCCAGCTATTATCACGACTGCCGTCATTGACGAGGATGAGTTCAAATTGTGGAGTGATGGCGGTGAGGATGGGATATAAGCGTTCTACCAAAAGCGGGAGCGATTGTTCACTATTATAGACAGGCACAACAACTGAAATGCTAAGGGGGTTTACCATTCATTTTTGCCTAACATCTGATGATGAGTCATACAAGATTTTTCTGATTATATGGCAAACCCCTCAATACCGTCAATCTAGCGTATCATTCACTCGCCGTAATTTATGTGGATTCGCCACCACATACACACGCTGAATTTTGCCCATATCGGCATAAAATAGCATCAAATAACGCAAGCGCCCCTCATAATAAATCGCAATGCCTGTTTGCCCATTCACCGAGACAAAACGCGGATAAATATCGCCCTCTGCACGCTTGACCAGCCCCAAAAAGAAGCGAGCGATGCGGTCTGCACCGATAATAGGCAATAATGCCGCCTTCACCACCCCACCACCATCCGAAACCAATACCGCCTCTTGGCTGAGGAGCGACATGAGACTACTCAAATTACCTTCTGCACAGGCTTGCATAAATTGACCCAATAAAACCTCATGTGTTTGGTCAGAAGGCGTAAAACGGGGACGATGCTCATTCACATGCTTACGGGCGCGGGCAAAAATTTGCCGACAATTCGCCTCGCTCTTTTGGAGCATAGTCGCAATTTCGGCATAATCATAATCGAATACCTCACGGAGCAAAAAAACGGCTCTTTCGATGGGTGAAAGCCGTTCTAATATCACCAAAAATGCCAATGACAGCGATTCTGCCAATTGTGCCGTATCAACAATGGGCGTGGGGATGGGTTCTGGCAACCATTCCCCCACATATTGTTCACGTTGCACCCGCGCAGACCGCAAATAATCTATACAAGCACGGGTGGTCATGGTGGTGAGATAGGCAGGGGGCGTATCTACGCCCTCGCCCACCGCTTGCCATTTGAGAAAAATATCTTGCAGAATATCTTCTGCATCCATCGCACTCCCCGTCATGCGATAGGCAATCCCAAATAGCCGTCCCCGTTCTGTCATAAATTGCGCTGTGCGCTCATTGTCATCGGTCATATTGTTTCACCCATCGGCACTTTTTGTAGAATATCGGTCACAGCAGATTCCGCGCTGGAAAAACACGCATCCAATAACATCGTATCACGTCCAACCCAATCCCCCACCACATACACCCCGTCCATCGTGGGAATGTGTGCTGTGATATGTTCGGTGGGATAGGGTCGCGCTTGTGATACACGCATTTTAGGCATAAATTTACTCGTAATGAGATATTTCCGCCAATTGGGTTGTGCTTTATCTAAAAATGCCTCTAATATCGCTCGGTCCTTATGGGCATCGGTGGGCAGATAATGTGCCACATGCACCAAAACACCTTGTTTTGTGCCAAAATTAGCAAAATGCGAATGGGTAGAAAAATAGACGGGTTGGTCGAGTCCGAATACTAACAAGCGGTTGGGATATGGCAATTGGGTGAGGGCAATATCCAAGCACGCCAATTCAACAGGCTCAACCGATTGTGACCAGCGATAGAGGGTTTCATCTTCGGTCAACGCATACGCCACATTTGGCGGTGTCGCCAAAATAACGTGTTTGGCGTGCCAGATACCCTCATCACTATCAACCACAAACTCATTTCCATCCCGATAAACCCGCGTCACATGCACCCCTGTCTGGATGGTTGCCCCTTTGGTACGGGCGCGGGATGCCAATTTTCCTGCGAGTGCTTCCCATCCGCCATCGGCATACAACACACCCCGTTTAGACCCAATTTGAAATTGGCGCAAAAATGCCCCTGCACTATTATCTGGATGCCCAGAATAGGTATTCAGGCGTGCCAACATCCGCCAAAATAGGCGTAAATTGGGGCGATGAAACGTGCTATCAATCCATTCTCCCAAAGGCACATCCATGACCGATTCTGGGGCTATGGTGCGGACAATGCTAATTTTCCGCGCCAATTCAACCTTATCCCCCACATCCAACAGCCCTGTTTTGAAAAGTCGTGCCATATCTGCGGGCAATGGATGAACTGCCCCGTTCAACATGCCATAAGAAGCGTTGGGGGGGATTCCGCCAGTGGGGTTGATGCCAAATTCGTTCAATAAGCGCATAGCAACCCCGCCCCGATAAATGGCACGCGGTCCAATATTGGCATAAAAATCGCCTACCGTATGTCCTTGTGCGCGTCCACCGATATGCACCGATTTTTCGAGCAATACGGCATGATGACCAGCATCTACCAACAGGTTAAGGGCGGCTAATCCCGCAAATCCAGCGCCGATGATGAGGGTGTCTGTATGTTGCATAATGGTCTCTCCTTGTTCAGTTTCGATATGTGATAATCTTGACGAACAAGGGGCAACTTTTGTGACAACCTCATGCAAAAACTTTTATTCCGATTTAAGCGCCAGCACAGGGGGCATTCGTGACGCACGCAACGCAGGATACAGCCCTGCCACAATCCCGACCATTGTCGCTAAAACCATCGCAAAGACAATTAGTTCTGTGGGGATGACCATCAAATTCCCGCCAATTTGCGATATATCCAACGGCAAAAACATCGCTCCCCCACCCTGCGAGCCATCACTAGCCGCAGTCGCCGCCGCCACCGATTGGTTAATCACCTGTTGCAAAAATAACGCTGTCCCCACCCCTGTGAGTCCGCCGACAAATCCGACTAACCCCGCTTCAATGAGAAAAATTGTCAACACATCGCGGTC
>JANRKU010000112.1:0-30399 GCA_033763335.1 bacterium | reverse complement strand
AGTAATGAAAAAAGGGCTGTGAGTAAATCGTGATTTTGTGCGATAATTGGGTTCATAAGGATGTCTCCGGTCTGTTTTTTTCTGATAAATAATTCATACCAGAAACATCCTTTTTTGACAAGAAAAGCCAAAGTTCAGGGCTTGCCATGGCAAGCCCCTACATCATGCCATTCTACCCTGAAAATTGGCATATTATTTCCAGATACATCGCTTAACTTGATGCCCATTTTCATCTCACCTCACCCTATAATCCCGATGCGCCTACATCCCCGCTATTGATACGGCGTAATTCGGCGGTTGTATTGGCATCTACGGGTGGAATTGTCTTTTTGAAGCCCTGCCCATATGCCACATGCCCTTGTGCAATCACCAAAAAGGCTTCTGGGTCTACGGAATGTACCAATGTGCGGAGCGCATCTATCTGAAAGCGCGAGACTGTTACATATAAAATATGCCGTTGCCGACCGGTATACATCCCCGTTGCTGACCATGATGTCACGCCGCGTCGTAGCTGATGTAAAATGACTTGCGATACTTCTTTGGGATAATCGGTGATGACCATCGCCACCCGAATCACACTGGGTCCTTCTAGGACATAATCGGTGACAGCGCCTTCAACACCGATGGCGACCATCGCAAACAGCGCCCCTTCCCAGCCCAACACCGCGCCAATCATCAAAATGACGATGACATTGGAATAGAGATAGGTGCTACTAAGCGGAAATCCATATTTTTCTTGCAATACCCGCCCTAGTGTGGATACACCGCCTGTTGTGCCACCTGCGCGGATGACCATTGCCCCGCCAACCCCGCCGAGGATGCCCGCAAAAATGGCATTGAGCAATACCTCATCACTCACCCCTTTTTCTGGGAAAAATTGCGAGAGGCTATCGAGTGATATGGAGAAAATGACAATAAAGACCAACGTCCACGCCACAACTCGCCAGCCACCCAACATTTTTGCCGCCCAATACATGATGGGGATATTGAGGGCAAAGTTCATCACCCCAATCGGCAATCCAAACATGATATTTAATATGACAGCTACCCCTGTGATGCCTGATGGAGCAATATCAAACGGGGTCATAAATACGATGACCCCAATCGCAGAAATGAGCGACCCAGCTACCATGAGAATCCAACGCATAATCAACGCAAATGACTGCGATTTTGTCATATACCATCCCTTATATTGGTGCGGACGGCATATATGCCGTCCCTACACACATCCCGATTGATTGTAGGGACACAATATATCGTGTCCACAAATAGCGTAGCCCAAATTTTTCGCCCTGTAAATAATAAGGTGATGTGATTTTCTTGCCACATGCGCCCTTTTTGCGTTATGATTGCATCAATATCAATCAAATGGATATTTGATTAACCATCGTTCACAGAATAAATTTTTATGAGGGATATAGACTTATGAGCAACAATGATATCGTGATTGTATCGGCAACCCGCACTGGTTTGGGCAAGCGTAACGGTTGGTTCAGAGAAACACACCCCGTCCGTTTGGGGTCAACCGTGTTATGTGAATTATTGGCACGCGCCAATGTTGACCCCGCTTTGGTTGAGCATGTTATTTGGGGATGTGTCTCACAAGTAGGCGAACAGACCTTCAACATTGCCCGTAATGTCGTTTTGGATGCGGGATTGCCCATCGAAACACCTGCTACCAGCATAGATTTTCAATGTGGTAGTAGCCAACAAGCCATCCATTTGGCGGCGGGGATGATTGCCACAGGGCAGGTCGAAATCGCGGTGGCGGGTGGTGTGGAAAATATGAGCCGTGTGCCGATGGGCAGTAGCTTGGGTGTGGATGGCGCACAACCCTTTACAGACCGCATTATGGAACAACACAACATCATCCCACAAGGCATGTCATCGGATGAAATCGCCCAAAAATGGGGTATTAGTCGTGCTGATGTTGACCAAATTGGCTATGAAAGCCACATGCGTGCCACTAATGCCACACAAAAAGGCTGGTTGACCACAGAAATTACCCCGATGGCGGGTGTGGATGAGACAGGGAATGAGGTATTGGTCACACAAGACCAAGGCTTTAGACCATCTGCCAATGTAGAAAAAATGGCGACACTCCAACCTGCTTTTACCCCCACTGGTGTGACCACGGCGGGGAATAGCAGTCAAATTAGCGATGGAGCGGCGGCTGTATTGCTGATGACCCGCGCCAAAGCCGAATCTTTAGGGTTAAAACCCCGCGCTCGCATCGTCTCGATGGTGACAGTGGGCAGTGACCCGCATTTGATGTTGACGGGTCCCTTGGGCGCGACCCAAAAAGCCTTGCAACGCGCAGGCATGACCTTTGACCAAATTGATTTATTTGAGGTGAATGAGGCATTTGCGGCGGTGGTTGCCATGTGGCGCAACGAATTTAATGCCAATATGGACAAAGTGAATGTGCATGGTGGCGCGATTGCCATTGGGCATCCATTGGGTGGGTCTGGCGCACGCCTGATGACCACCTTGCTTCATGCCCTTGAAACACACGACAAAAAATATGGGTTACAAACCATGTGCTGTGGCGGTGGCATGGGTACAGGCACGATTATCGAGCGCCTGTCGTAAGTCTGATGCTATACTAGGTAGGGGCTTGATATATCAAGCCCCTACACACCTAAAATAGGCAGGTTTCGTAAGGGCGCAACATGTTGCGCCCCTACACCCACCCAACTTAATACCAGCAAGGACAGATTGATATGTCTGCAAATCCACAAACCATCCTCATGACCTATCCCGATTTTGACAGGTATGCAACCATGCCTGCCAATCGTGACCGCTTATTGGAATTATTTCATGGAGAGGTTATCGAAAAAATGCCCACGCAACGTCATGGCATGATAGCCGTTAAAATTGCCTCGCGCTTATTGGCATACGCCGAAGCACATGGCGGGCGGGTTGGGACAGAAATCCGCCATAAAATGCCTGATGATGTTCATAATGCCTTGCAACCCGATGTGGCTTATTATCGCAATGCAGAATCACCCGTTGTTGAACGTGGTGCAACCCCCTATATGCCCGATGTGGTGGTGGAAATCAAATCACCTGATGATAATTTGCGCCTCATGCGCCTAAAAGCTGATTATTATTTGGAAAATGGGTCGCAAGTGGTTTGGATTATTCACCCAGAAAAACGACTGGTCATCGTTTATAGCGCACAAGAAGAAACAATTTTGAATGAAGAAGATACTATCACATCGCCATTATTACCCAATTTTGAATTGCCTGTGCGCTACATTTTCGACTAATACACAAATTCCATCTCATTGGTTGGGATAAAACCGAGTTTTTCATAAATCGGCTTGCCATAAATGCTGGCATGAAGGCGCACACGCGGATATTTACACTCTTTGCAATAGTCCAACATCACTTCGACCAATTGACGGGCAATGCCTTGCTTGCGATGACTCGGCTCGGTATACACATTACACACATACGGGCGCACGAATGTCACCCCATCATACGCGGGAAGCCAGTCCATAATCCACAAGCCAAGCCCTGCAACGACCACATCCCCATCACAAGCGACCCACGCAATATATTCCTCTGTGACGAGGCGTGGACGTAACCACTGCTCAAAATGGACATCCATTTGGGTGAGGCTTTCGGGTGTGCCATTGCCCATATCGGCAAACATCTCATGGCGGTGATGAATAATGGCATTGGTATCTTCAAGCGTAGCACGACGAATCGTAATTTCTGACATGTTGTAGTGTCCCCTCTAAGTGACATTGAATGATGCAATAGCCTCATGATAGGGCAAAGCCAATGCGGGTTCTAATGCCAGATAATGCCATTCATATCAGATGGTTATATCCATCATATCCCCTAAATAGCCTTATCATTACCATCCCATTACAGAGTGTGCTAAACTGATTGTAAAAAGGATAATCTATGGCAATTTGTATTCCCCAATCCCCTGAGTTTGAAACGGCAGGGGAGCGTAAGACCTTCGATATGCTCAAAAAATTACCCGACACCTGCATTGTGTGGTATGAAGTGGTCATGCACGAGCGCAATCACCGCCCCGATTTTATGGTATTAGACCCCATATACGGATTGCTCATCATTGAGGTCAAAGATTGGGATAAAAATAGCATCAAACGCGCTACCCAGAGCGCCTTCACCATTCAACGGCAAGGTGGCACAGCGCAAGAGCGCAAAAATCCCGATTTGAAATGTCGGCAATATCTTCGTTATGCGCGTGAAAAATTGGAATTGCGCCCCCCTCTCACCGATGATTATGGCAGAACCATCGTCTCTACCGACTATTTATTGGTATTTCCCAATTTATCTAAAAAAGATTTTGAAGAAATAGAGTTGGGGCAGATTATTAATACCGATAAGGTGCTATTTTCTGATAATTTTAAGCATCATCATGTGTTGACGAAAAAATTGAGCGGGTTGCAACGCTCAAACCTCACCCCCGCGCAGGTAGCAGAAATTCGTCTCGCCTTGCGTGATGAAATCACGATACAGGCACAACCCCAAAATGCCCAAAATATGACGGTGCAGAAGCGCATTGTCAGTAGTGAGGACATCAAAACCGCTTTTGCAGTGGATATGAATCAAGAACAAGTCGCAAAAAGTTTGGGCGAAGGTCCGCGCTTGTTGCGTGGGATGGCGGGGTCGGGTAAGACGCTGATTTTGCTCCTACGTGCCAAATTGGTCGCCGCCAATGCGGAAGTCCAAAACAAGCCCCAACGCATTTTGGTGCTGTGCTGGAATATCAGCCTCGCCAATTATATGCGCCAAGCCTTCACCAATATCAACATCCCCTATGAGGGACTGATTTTAGATAAACCCCGCCCATCCGAAACGACCAGTGTCGAAATTTTGTCGTTTATTTTATGGTTACGCACGCTCTTTCAGACCTATAGTAAAAAACGCCTGCCAAAATCTACCGAGCCAGATTTTTTGATTAAAGTCACAGAATTGATGAAAGATTTGGTCATCCCGCCAGAAGCCCTGTATGATGCGATTTATGTGGATGAAGGGCAAGATTTCCGCCCAGAATGGCTCAAATTTTTATTTGAAAAGGCGCTAAAAGGCAATAAGCCCCAAGAGAAAAATTTTATCATCTCGGCGGATGATGCCCAACGGATTTATAAGCATCAAGGTCATGCCGAATTTTCATGGGCAAATTTGGGGATTCCCATGCAGGGGCGCTCGAAGGTATTTCGGCGGGTGTATCGCAATTCGGTGCGTGTATGGTTATTTGCGGGCTTCTTTTTGGGCGATATTGAACAATATTATGTGGATGATGATAAAACCACGCCCGATATTTGGTTTGCGCCCAAAAAGGGCATAGACCCAGAATTAATGGCGTGCGAATCTTTGGGCGCACAAATCAAAGAGACGGTCAAGACCATCACCGACCTCAAAAAACAAGGACATTCCCTCAGCAATGTGTTGGTACTTTATCATAGTAAGACGGTGGGCAAATATCCACTCATCGCCAAACTTATCAGCCAACTAAAAACGGCGGGTATTACCGATGTGGATTGGATATCTGAAGATGCACAGTCCAAATCTACATTTGATTGGACACGCGAAAGTGTCAAAATTAGCACCGTTCATTCTGCCAAAGGACTTGATGCGCCTGTGGTGATTGTGTTGAGCGCAGAATCGTTTTATCACGGGTCGGATGATGTGGATAACCGCAAACTGATGTATGTCGCCATGACCCGCGCCCGTGAATATCTCAAAATTTTGTATACAGGTGAAAACCCCATCATCACAGAATTATTGGCAAGCCAAAAAGAATATCAGCAACGGCATGATGTCGTGCTAGAATTAGAACGTCGTTCAAATGAGACCCCATTTTAACCTGATGAGGATAGTATTATGCGTTTTCCAGTAATTCCGATAGAAGCCATTCGTGCCTTGCCGATTATGCACACCCAAGTCATCCCTAAAGCCTATGAGGATGAAAATGGTCACATGAATGTGCGCCATTATATGAGTGTTTTCGATGATGCGGGATATACCTATATCAAAATTATCGGCTTAACGATGGAATATCATCAAGAACATGGCACAGGCGGATTCGATTTAGAACATCACCTGCATTATCTCAATGAGGTACTCATTGGGGATACCGTGAGTGTTTATTTGCGCTTTGTGGGATGCTCTCCCAAACGCACCCATTATGTGATGTTCATGGTCAACGAAACAAGCGGAAAATTGGCGGCGACCTTTGAATGTGTGAATTCATTCGCAGACCTCAAACAGCGCAAAACCGCGCCATTTCCAGAGGATATTTATCAGACGATTCAGGCATTTGTAAAAGAACACGGCGCGTTGGCGTGGGATGCCCCCATTTGCGGTGTGATGAGCGCCTAATCTCATAAAGGATACCGTTATGCACCCTATCACCATCAAAAATATTGTTTTACACCCCATCGCCTTGCCATTTGTGGAGGTGTTACGCACCAGTTTTGGCGTAGAAGAGTTCAAATCTGCCATTATCGTAGAATTACACACCACCGATGGTCAAATTGGATGGGGCGAAATTGTCGCCGATGTGCGTCCGGGGTATGGCTCAGAGACCATGACCACCGCCGAACATATCGCAAGCGAATTTTTATTGCCTGTGTTGATGAATCAGACGATTAATCACCCATCGGATGTATTGGGTTTATTGAAGCCTGTGCGTGGTCATCAACACACCAAAGCAGGGATAGAAGCCGCCGTCTGGGATGCGTTTGCCAAATCCAATCAAGTGTCACTAGCAGATTTATTCAGCGCCAGCCTGCCAGATGGTCACAAATCGCGTGGGGTGGCGGTGGTGGGGGTGAGTATCGGTATTCAACCCACTATCAAGGACACCCTCGCTATCATCCAAAAACGCTATGATGAGGGGTATCGGCGCATTAAGCTCAAAATCAAGCGTGGATGGGATATTGAATTGGCGCGTGGTGTGCGCGAAGCCATGCCCCATATCACCCTGATGCTCGATGCCAATAGTGATTATACCCTCGCCGATGCCGACCATTTGGCGCAATTGGATGCGTTTAATCTGTTGATGATTGAGCAACCCCTCGCTGATGATGATATTTTTGAGCATAGCCAACTCCAAGCATATGTTAAAACACCGATTTGCTTGGATGAGAGCATGAAATCGGCACATGATTTGCGCGTGGCACTCAAATTGGGCGCGATTGATATTCTCAATCTCAAGCCTGCCCGTGTGGGCGGATTCACCCAAAGCCTGATGATGTATCAGATTTGTGCTGAAAATAATCTACCCCTATGGATTGGTGGCATGTTGGAGACGGGGATTGGTCGGGCGCAAAATGTGGCGCTGGCATCATTGCCTGCCGTGACATTGCCTTGTGATATTTCTGCCACCAATCGTTATTTCAACCCCGATATTGCCGAACCCCCCTTCATCCTCAACGCCGAAAATAGCACTTTAGCTGTGCCAACAGGCTATGGTATCGGCGTGGAGGTCATCCCAGAACGGTTAGCAGAGGCAAAAACGCGCTGGCGTGAGTTTAGTCAAAATGAATTGCGATAATAGGGGATATAGATGAAATTATCAGCAGATGCGCCAATTGATTTACAACTGCATACACTCTATAGCGATGGGGTATGGACACCAGAACAGCTAATAGACCATCTCATCACAGAAGGATTTGGAACTGCCGCCATCACCGACCATGACCGCGTGGATATCACCCCGTTGTTTCAACAAGTGGCGCATGATAAAGGATTTCCGTTATTACCTGCCGTAGAAATGAGTACCCATTGGCATAATCCAGATGAATTGGTGGATGTGCTATGTTATGGTCTCGACTTGCAAAACAATGCGTTAGGCGTAGTCGCCGCCCAGTTGCTCCATCTGCAACAAACCAATATCAAAGAGACGGTGCAAGCGATAACCCAACAAGGGTATTCATTCCAAAATGATGATGTGCAGAAAATACTGGAACAACCCTCTGTTCAGCAACCGCATCTCTTGGTGAAATTGGTCAAACAATATGGATATGAAACGCCGACTCAATCGGCGGGCAGATTATTGGTCAATGCGGGGCTACAAGTTGTCACCGTTGGAATAGAGAGCGTTGTGAATGCCGTGCATCAATGCGGTGGGGTGTGCCTGATTGCACATCCCGGACGCGGGGATGGTTATGTCAACTTTGATGAGGCATTGCTCGACCAATTGCGTGCAGAAGTGCCTATAGATGGCTTTGAGGTGTATTATCCAGCCCATTCACCTGAACAAATTGCGATGTACAAGGCGTATGCAGAAAAATATGATTTATTCACCAGCGCGGGGTCAGATTCGCACACGCCCGATAAGCCACCTATCAAATACACGGCTGGAGATAGTCGCAAATTGCTGGAACGGCTAGGGGTTGAGTTTTTATCGTGAATGAAAAAGGGGACGACATACATCCCAGAACGATTAGCAGAGGCAAAAACGCGCTGGCAAGATTTTATCCACCAATAAATTGCGATAATCTGATGAATAGGGCATAATTTATTCTATAAACAATTTTCAAACCATTATAGGATACCATTTATGAAATTATTCATCAGTTATCGGCGTAAAACGGTGCATTTTGCTCAACGTTTAGTCGAAAAATTGCGTTTATATATCCAAGACGAGATTTTTATAGATTTAGATAGTGTGGATGATGATGATTTTGAAAAATCTATCTTAGGACATCTCCACCAAAGTGATGTTATTCTGCTTTTGGTCACAGAATTCACCTTTGCTGACCGCATCCACAACGATAAAGATTGGGTACGCAAAGAAATTCGTGAGGCGCTCACCAACGATATTCCGATTGTCCTCATTTGCGAAAATGGCTTGTTGCCACCTTACGATTTACCAGACGATATTAAAATGATAAGTGGAAAACAAGGAATTAACTTTTATCCTGAGTTTTTCATACCTGCAGTTGAGCGCCTTGTGGAATTTTTGATGAAAATGGGCGTTGCCACCCCCAAAAGCAAGCAGGCGATTGCAGATGCGCTATCCGCACAAGATGAAACCAATCCATTTGAAGAACAAAAAATGGCATTTGTGGATGAAGCCTTGCCCCTCATTGAATCGGATGAACTGGACAAAATGGAAAAAGGCATTTTCATCTTAGAGGAATTGCTCAAGACGGGCTATAAATCGCGCATGGTGGATAAAATTTTGGCAGAGGCACAAAAACACCGCGACACCCTCAAATCAGAAGGTACCGCCCGTGAAGAATATGACGAAATTCGTATGGCGGCAAAATTTAAGCGTACAGAGGCAATCGCATTAGAAGAATTTGAGGCATGGGCAGACCGTCATCCGCATTTGGTAGAAAAACTCGATACCGATAACTTGCGTAGTCGCCTACCAAAATCACCTCTACAAAACACAGAAGCACAAATTTTATTGGCAGAATTAGACGACCCAAACTTTCCTCATACGGGTCGCTTGCAGGTTGGACGGCGCTTGGCAGAAATTGGCGACCCGCGACAAGGGGTTGGGCTATTACCCAATGGGATACCCGATATCGCATGGTGTCATGTGGCAACAGGGGGCAATATCACCCTGCAAGATGCCGATAAAAAATCGCATACTTTCGCCATCAAGCCATTTTATGTGGCAAAATATCTGACCACCAATGCCCAATATCAAGCATTTGTAGATTTGGAAGATGGCTATAAAAATAAGGCATGGTGGAAGCACTTTCCCAGCGAATATCAGCCACAAACATTAAATGCCTCAACCAATCAATCCCCCAACGCCCCGCGTGATAGCCTATCGTGGTATCACAGTATGGCATTTGCCCAATGGATGGATGCCAAATATCGGGAAAATGGCTTATTTGAGAGCATACTCAAATTGCCATCCTCACAATGGCGTATCACACTTCCACCCGAATGGTACTGGAAATGGATGGCACAAAATGGGACAGAAAATCGAGAATATCCGTGGGGAAAATGGGATAATACACCGCGTGCCAACACGAATGAGGCTGGTTTGAATAATCAAAGCACCGCCGTTGGTATGTATCCACAGGGTGTTACGGGTTGTGGGGCATTGGATGTGGCGGGCAATTTATGGGAATGGTGTTTGAATGATTATAAAGTAGTACAGACTTTGAATGCATATTCTAATGGTGAGCCAAAAGTGTTGCGGGGCGGGTCTTTCTATGACGGTCAGGAGATTGCACGCGCCATGTATCGCTTTAGTTTTGATCCTGATCTCGTTAACAGCGATAATGGTTGTCGATTATTTTTGCTCCCTATCGTCTCTGTCCTCTGAATCACTGAACTCTGGGGGTTATGGCAGGCGGTAATGCAGGTTTATTTTTTAATATGGCGTGTCTTTTGTGGCTGACATACAGGTATAAATCCTCTAGTCAGCCATTTGTATAGTAAAGATAGGGTATACTTGAAAAGTAAAAGTAACAACCCTGTGTGTCCAAGCGATGTGTGTCTGTTCAGCCAGTAAGACCACTATGAGTCTGTGTTGTAGATAAGACCCACCGCTTGTGATAACGCATTAGGTCGGACGGTATCTGAAGCTACGAGCTTGTATACACAAGTTTGACCACCTGTTATCAAGACACACCGCTAATCATCTAATAGATATAAGGACTATAGCTATGACAATCTATATGGGTATTGATGTAAGTAAAGATAAATTGGATGTCGCCATTCTTCAAGACCAACAAGCACCCGTTTATGCTCTATTTGACAATACTCGTAAAGGGTTTCATAGCCTCAAGAATTTCTTATCCAAGCGTAAAATCACAGCATTACAGGCTTGTTTAGAAGCCACAGGGCATTATAGCGACGATATTGCACTGTTTTTGCATGAACTCGGTTTTACGGTCAGTGTTGTGAATCCTGCCCGCATCAAGAGTTATGCCGATAGTCGCCTCCGTCACCAGAAAACCGATGCCAGTGATGCCCTTTTGAGTGCTGACTTTTGTCGTACCCAACAGCCAGAGGCATGGACACCGCCTGCACCTGAAATTGTGGAATTACAGGCATTAGCTCGTCATTTAGACAGCCTCAAAACCATGCGCCAACAAGAAATCAATCGCCGTCAAGCGGGTATTCCATCGCAAACGGTGTTACAAACAGTAGAGGAGCATATTGTGTTTCTTGACAAGCAGATTGATGACTTAGACCAACAAATTCGAGACCACATTAATCGTCATCCGCATTTGAGAGAACAACGCGACCTCTTGACATCTATCCCTGGCATTGGGGATTTAACCGCTTGTAAGTTATTAGCTGAGATTCGGGATATTCAGGCATTTGAGAATGCCCCTCAATTGGTGGCTTTTGCTGGCTTAAACCCGACTCAGCGCATCAGTGGCACATCAGTCAAAACCAAACCGCGTATTTCAAAGCGTGGAAGTCCACATTTACGCACAGCACTCTTTTTCCCAGCGATGGTTGCAAAAAAACATAATCCGATTTTAGCCTGCTTTGCACAACGGTTGAGTGAGGCAGGTAAGTGCAAAAAAGCGGTTATTGTAGCTATTATGCGAAAATTATTGCATCTTGTTTATGGGATTCTGAAATCTGGGCGACCTTTTGACCCTCATTATTTAGACAATTTGGCGATACCATCTTGATTTTCAAGACGGTATCTACACCTTCAAAATAGGTTGACTAGCACGCAAGTCCGTATGTCAGCTACCAATTAAAAAATATTTTACATTGTCTTTATTGACTACCAATCATCACCCCTCAACAAGCAACGTTTGCATATTGTTGAATGACTATATCACCCAATTTTTATCAATATGCAAAATTGTCCATAAAAATACTTGACAAATCTGATGGACTAAATTAATATTCAATCATGACTTACTTAATCGGATAAATTCTGATAGGAAAATCACCACTATGAACCATCTAGCCTGTTTTTGCCCCATGTGTTGCATGTGTATGTGTATGGAGACCCCATAACGCTGAGGCTAGGTGTTGGTTGGCGAAATGCTAACCGCTAAAATCCTGTAGAACACACGCCTCAGCACACGCTGAGGCGTTTTTGCATGACCACTCAAATGCCTCACGATGATGAGGCGTTTTTGTTCTTTCTTTAGAGTGGCAGTTTTTTATGGAGATGTGCATGAAGCGATGTTGATTCTCAGACACGCATAACAGCAATAAACAGCGATTTTTGCAAATAGCACCACATTTTTGTTATTTAACCATTCTCTTGGAGGAGAAAAACATGAACAGTCGTAAATTTTTCTTGGCAACACTCATTATCGGGTTATTGGCGTTGGTCTCACTGGTTAGTGTGAGCGCCCAAGAAGAAACACTCCCAGAAGTGCTTGTGACCGCCGATTGGGTCGAAGAAAACCTCACCAACCCCAATGTCCGCATCATCGAAGTGAGCGTAGATTCTGGTGTATATGAACGTGGTCATATCCCCGGTGCCGTCAATTTTGTGTGGCACACCGATTTTGTAGATACCGTGAACCGCGATATTGTCTCTGCGGAACGCTTCCAAGAATTGGTACAAGCCGCAGGCATTAATCAAGATACCACCATCGTCCTCTATGGTGATTTCAATAACTGGTTTGCCGCATGGGGCGCATGGATTTTCAATATTTATGGTGCAGAAGATGTGCGCTTGCTCGATGGTGGTCGTGTGAAATGGGAAGCCGATGGACGCGCATTAGCGACTGATGCCTCTGTGGTTGACCCCGGTAATTTTGTGGTCGCAGAACCCAACCTCGCCCTCCGCGCCCGTTTGTGGGATGTGTTGAGCATTGTTGAAGGCGAAACCGCCGCCACCCTCATTGATATTCGCTCTGCCGCGGAATATAACGGCGAAATCTTTGCCCCAGAAGGTGTGCAAGAATTGGCTGTGCGTGCAGGTCATATCCCTGGTGCCATCAATGTCCCATGGGGTCAAAATGTGCGTGAAGATGGCACATTCAAATCGGTAGAAGAATTGCGCGAATTGTATGCAGGCTTGGGCATTGATGGTAGCCAACCCATTATTACCTATTGCCGCATTGGTGAACGCGCCGCCCTCACTTGGTTTGTATTGAATCAATTGTTGGGTTACGAAGTTGCCCTCTATGATGGTTCTTGGACAGAATATGGCAATGCTGTTGGTGTTCCCATCGAAAATCCAGCAGGCACTATCTGGGGCGGACGTTAATTTATGACGGAAACAACCGTTGGGGGTGGCTCGCTTGGCGGGCATACCCCCTTGCCATTCACTATTACTCGTGGCGGGGCAATCCGAATTGGGATTGCCTTTTTGGTTCTCATAGGGCTGTTTATCACCGCGCATTTGCTCTATAACCCCGATACCCCGCGTCAGGGGATGCGCGACTCCTTTTCGTTGATGATAGGTATCGCGCTCGGCATCACATTTCAACGTGGGCGTTTTTGCTTTTTTTGTATCACCCGTGATTTTGTCGAATATCGCAATAGTAGCGGATTATTTTCTGTCCTCATCGCGTTGGCAGTAGGCGGTATTGGCTATGCGGTGGTATTTGGTCAAATTTTGCCAAATCCATCCCGTGGGACGCTCCCCTCGTATGCTCATATTGGACCCGTGAGTTGGGTATTGGGTGTGGCGGGTATCGCGTTTGGGGTCGGTATGTCGCTATCGGGTGCGTGTATCAGTGGGCATCTCTATCGGCTTGGAGAAGGTTATGCGCGTGCGCCCATTGCACTTTTTGGCTCATTGATTGGGTTTGGGCTGGGATTTTTCACATGGCAAAGTGTGTATTTGGGGACGATTTTTTATGCCCCTGTCGGATGGCTACCCGCCACATTAGGCTATGGGGGGGCGCTGGCGCTTCATCTGACTGTATTGGCGATTATCGGCTTTGCCTTATTCCGATTTTTACCCACATTAACCGCGCAACCAGACCGTAAAATCACCCTCGCCACCTTCTATAACACATTATTTGTTGGGCGCTGGAATCCGTTAGTGAGTGGGGCATTAGTGGGTGCTATTGGCACAATTGCTTATTTGCGTGTAGAGCCATTGGGTGTTACATCACAATTGGGCAGTATCGCCCGCACCGTGTTGGATAGTGGCGGATTTTTAGCCGATAGATTAAACGGATTAGACGGATTTTCTGGCTGTGCGACGGCTGTTGTTAATGCCGTCACCGAAAATGGCTGGTTGGTCATTGGGTTGGTATTTGGCTCGTTTGCGATGGCATTGTTGGGTAATAAATTCAAATTATCATCCCTCACCGTCCGTAATAGCATCACCGCCTTACTGGGTGGGATTTTGATGGGATGGGGGTCAATGTTGGCGCTGGGATGTACGGTAGGGACGTTGCTATCGGGCATTTCTGGATTTGCCGTGTCGGGATGGGTGTTTGCCCTAGCGACCTTCGTGGGCGTGTGGGTGGGGATAAAACTCAAATTGCACACCCTTTAGAGAATATACCAGAGGCATATTTGTATATGCCTCTGATGTTATAACCACTACAAGCAAATCGTGATATAATCTTCAAAATGATGAAGATGGAGTCATGATTATGAATGCCCCATTGGAGCAAGCCGTAGCCCTTGCCTTAGAATTATCTCCGCACGAACAAGCGCAATTATTAGAGCGTGTTGCCTCACATTTAGCCAATCAGGTGTTACAAAAAGCTGATAACCCTCATGAAGATAGCCATTGGGGTAAAAAAGTATGGGCAATTTTGGAACAACTCGATACGAGCGATTGGGATAATATAGATGACCCTGTGGCATGGCTAAAGGAACAACGCCACCAAAGCCAAAAACAATTTAATTTGGATGATGAAACATGATAGGTGTTGTAGATAGCACTATCATTGTTCGATTATTTCGCAAAGATGAGATTGTGCAAAAATGGCTACAATCACAAAAAGGGGATATTGGGGTAACACCTATTACGTGGTTAGAAATCATACGAGGCGCTCATAGCAAACGCGCTCAAGAGACAAGCCTATCCTTATTATCATCGTTTGATATGGTTTATTTAACTATCAGTGACCAGATATGGGCAATGGAACAGATGCAGACATATCGCTTAAGTCGTGGGATAGAGATGAATGATTGCCTGATTGCATCGGTATGCGCTCGAATGCAAATTCCTCTCTACACCCACAATGTTAAAGACATGCTCAAAATCCTACCAGCGAATCTTGTGATTCAACCGATAGAATGAATCTTATCCCCGTCGTTGGGCATCCATGACCGCAACCGCCGTCATTGCCACAATATCATCTACTTCTGCACCCATTTGCAATACATGGACAGGTGCGCCCAAGCCAAGCAATACGGGTCCAATTGCTTCGGCATTGGTGAGCCGTGTGAGCAATTTATAGGAAATATTGGCAGAGTTCAAATCTGGGAATACCAGCACATTGGCATCTTTTATCGCGCTAAATGGATAGCGTTGTTCGATAATATCGGCAACAACGGCGGTATCGGCTTGCATTTCGCCATCTACGGCAATATCGGGGCGGGCTTTGCGGATAATATCCACTGCACGCGCCACTTTGTCCGAAGATGGATGACGGGTATCGCCAAAATTTGAGAATGAGAGCATGGCGACACGCGGGTCAATTTCCAATGATTTGGCAAAATCCGCCGATAAAATGGCGATTTCTGCTAATGTTTCGGAATCTGGCTCAATATTGACGGTTGTATCAGAGAATACATATACGCGGTCTTTGATAATCATCAAATACACGCCACACACATGCTTCACATGCGAGGCTGTATGGAAAATTTGCAATGCAGGGCGAATAATTTCTTGGTAGCTGTGTTCAACACCTTCCACGAGCGCATCTGCTTCACCCATGTTGACCATCATCATCCCAAATTGGGTACGGCTACGGAGCAAATTCCGCGCCAAATTCAGGCTCACACCCTTACGCTTCCGCATTTCATAATAGGCTTGGCTAAATGATTCGTGATGCACATCATCAAGCAATGGGGTTATTACTTTTGGATGAAAATCTAAGCCCAAATCGGCAATGATTTTGTTCACCACATCGGGGAAACCCAGCAAAATGGGTTCTGCGATGCCTTCTTGTTGGACTTGATAGGCGGCGCTGATAACTTTGATATTTTGCCCTTCTGGATAGACCACACGGATTTTGCGCCCCATCTTGGCATGATTGATGATGGTATTACGGACGGTGCGCCCATATCCTTGCCGTGCAATCAGCATTTCGCGGTATTGGTTGAGGTCAATTTGTCGGCGTGCCATGCCACTCTTCATGGCGGCTTCGGCAATGGCAGGGGCAACCCACAACAACACGCGGGGGTCTAATGGCTTGGGGATGAGGTATTCACGCCCAAATTCGATGGTTTCTGTACCATAAGCACGTAAAACACTCTCTGGAACAGGTTCATGTGCCAATGCCGCCAGTGCTTTTGCCGCCGCCATCTTCATTTCTTCATTAATTTGGCGAGCATATACATCCAACGCGCCTCTAAAGATGAATGGGAAGCCGAGTACGTTATTGATTTGGTTGGGATAATCACTGCGCCCTGTGCCGACGATGGCATCTGGACGGACGGCGAGGGCATCTTCTGGTTTAATTTCTGGGTCTGGATTTGCCATCGCAAAAATGAGGGGATTTTTTGCCATGCCTTTTATCCATTCAGGATGAACAGCACCTGCTACCGACAATCCAAGCACCACATCTGCACCCACAAGCGCCGCTTCCATCGTGCGAATATCGCGTGTGGTGGCGAATTCGGCTTTATATTTATTCACACCATCGCGTCCTTGCCAAATGATGCCTTTGGAATCGAACATGACGATATTTTCGCGTTTGACACCCAATGTCACATAAAATTTCGCGCAGGCGATAGCACTTGCGCCAGCACCCGTGACGACGACTTTGAGGTCGGCAATGTTTTTGCCCGTCACTTCACAAGCGTTGATGAGCGCCGCACCAGAAATAATAGCGGTGCCATGTTGGTCATCATGAAAAACGGGGATGTCCATCTCTGCCTTGAGGCGTTCTTCTACTTCAAAGCAAATTGGGGCGGCAATATCTTCCAAATTAATCCCGCCGACAGTGGGTTCAAGTGCTTTACAAAAGGCGATAATTTCTTCTGCTGTTTTGGCTTTAATTTCGATGTCGAACACATCTACATCGGCAAATCTTTTGAATAAAACACCCTTGCCTTCCATCACAGGTTTTGATGCCTCTGGTCCCAAATCACCAATGCCCAAAATAGCAGTTCCATTTGATACCACCGCAACCAAATTGCCTTTGGCAGTGAGTTCATAAACAGATAGGGGATTGCGGTCAATTTCCCAGCAGGCTTCTGCAACCCCTGGGGAATAAGCGAGTGTGAGATGATGTTGTGTTGTGAGGGGTTTGGTGGGGGTGACTTCAATTTTGCCCGGACGACCTTTACGGTGATAATCCAGAGCTTCTTGTTTGGTATATGCCATGAGATTTTGTCCTTAAAAAAGCAATATTCAAAACTTTATCACCATTTTAGCATATACCGTGTTCTGATAATCGCCTAGTGATGAGACTCATCTCATTTAGGCGAAAATGTCATGATAGCCCGAATAAAATAAAAAATATCGCCTCTTATATAAAATGAAGCGATATTTGGGAAGTTGCCTATACCGTTATCCACGGTTTGAGGACGATTTTGCCCGTCGTGCGCCGTTCTTCTAACATACGATGCGCTTCGCTGGCTTGTGCGAGGGGTAAGACATGGTTGACATGAACTTGAATTTGACCCGAAGCGACATAACCGATTAAATCTCCCATCGCTTTAGCGGCAATTTCTGGGCGCATTCCAAACCAGATACCCAAATTAAAGACATGGATGGATTGATTGAGTGATGGATTATAGAAAAAATGCAGAATAGAGGCATTATCAAAAACGAGTGGTTCACCGCCAGAAATGCCATATACCACGATGCGACCAAATGGCGCGAGGCAAGCTAAGGCTTGTGAAAATGTATTGCCACCATTCATCTCCAAAATCACATCTACACCACGCCCATTGGTTATTTCACGAACACGGTCTGCCCAATTGGGCTGTGTATAATCTATGGCGTAATCTGCGCCAATTTTGAGGGCGTTATCCATTTTTTCTGATGAACTGGTCGCGCCAATAATTGTCCCAGCGCCCAATAACTTGGCAATTTGTATGGCATAACTGCCCACACCGCCACTTGCACCTTGTATGAGGATACTTTCGCCGTGTTTTAGCTGACCGACCTCACGGATAATCATCATTGCCGTTGTCCCCGCCACAGGCAATGTCGCCGCTTGGTCAAAACTGACCCCTTGTGGAATGGGGATGACTTGCTGGGCGCTTGTGACCACATATTCGGCATAGCCATTTGACCCTGTTCCTGCTAATGCAAAAACAGGTGTGCCGATTGGCGGAAATGTGACCCCTTCGCCCAATGCTTCCACAACGCCAGCCACTTCACTGCCTGGGATGAATGGAAGCATGGTCGGAAATGGGTAAATGGCATTGCTACGGCGTGCCACATCGGAATAATTGACCGATGCCGATTCCACTTTAATCAGAATTTCGCCTGCTTTTGGGGTAAGGTCTGCGACAGTTTCGTAAGTCAGGACATCGGGTGTTCCATAGCGGTGCAATTGTACTGCTTTCATGGTATTTCTCCTCATAATGGGTTTCACGATTGATATACACACTGTATTGCATTTACTTGTTTTTTGCAAGTTACAAAAATCAAATAAAAAGTAAATAGACAAAATAAAAAAGTCGCTATATAATTGGCACATGACAAACAAAACATATAACCAATATTGTGCTATTGCCTATACATTAGATATTGTCGGTGAACGGTGGACATTGCTCATCGTGCGTAATTTGCTGGCGGGTCAAAAACGCTTTAGTGACCTGATGAAAGGCTTGCCCGGTATCAGCACCAATATCCTCACAGACCGTCTAAAATCCCTAGAAGAGAACGGGCTTATCACCACGCGCTACCTTGCCCCGCCCGCCGCATCCACAGTTTATGAACTCACGCCTGCTGGATTTGGCTTAGCAGATATGCTCGGTGCGATTGCACGTTGGGGCGCACACTCTATCGGAAAGCCACAAACAGGGCAGGCTATTCCACCAGAAAGCGTCATTTTTATGCTATATGGGGTTTTTGGGCGCGATATTTTTTTGGATATTGACCTGATATGTTATGTGAATATCCGTGACGACTTATTTTCACAGACATTTTTGGTGCATTTATCGTCTGGGGGCATCATGATTTCGGAGCAACTCAGTCGCCCATCACAGGTGCATGTGCAAATTGGATTAGAAGATTTATTGCACCTGAGTAGCGGACAAATCACCTTATCGGCACTTCTCAATGCGAATAAAGTTCAACTGAGTGGTGCATCGGAGCGTATTGAACAACTCATGTTATGGGTGCAATAAACACTCATCCACACCACCCGTTTTTGTTAGCGGGGCATCCCCCCAAGCGGGATGCTTTTTATATCCCAAACGGTGATACTAGCATCATCTTTATGCACGCCATTGGTGCTGACGATGATTTTATCGTTTGTGGCAATCATCCGATTCACCTCACCTTGCACGCGGACAAATTCGGTGCTATCGCCCCCGCTAATATCCCAAAGCATGATGCGCGACTTGCCTTCGGATTTTATAAATTCGGCATACAGCAATAATGCCATGTAATATTGCTTTGCTCTTTCTTCGTTGTATCCATCAGATAACCATTCGATGGCGGTGATGTCGGCATCGCCCAATGCTTTTGTAATCAGTTTATTGCTTGGGACATCCCATAACCAGATGGCATCACGCTGTTTGTGAGTAATGAGTGCCACATTCATATCATCATGAGCCAATGCAAACGGTGAAACAAAAGTCCCTGTGGGGCGGACTTTGAGAATGTCGCCAATGGGCAATTTTTTTTGGAGTTCCCACTGTGAATCCAGCAGGTGAATTTCTTTATCCCCATAAACAGCGATAAAATCGGCGTGGCGTGTGATACTATGATGAGACCCACGTTTTGTCACCTCATGTACCTTAATGACCGCGCCTTTGGTGTTGTAGATGGTGATGTCGGCGCGGGTTAATACCGCAAATTGTGAATTATCCAGCCAAAGCAACCCGTTAATATCAAAATCAACTTTGATTGTTGTGGATTGCTTACCTAGCACATCCCAAATGACAAAATCATATTCATATCCCATCTCACGCGGGTCGCCCATCAACTTTGAACGCCCCAATACGGCAGTCATCCCATCTGGACTGAGCGCCATCGCATCTGGGATGAAATAATCTCCAAAACGGGCGATTTCTTTGCCTGTCGCAATATCTATCACGGTGGGGTAATGTTTCGTGCCATCTTTGAATAACACCAATGCCTCTGTGCCACCCGCACTGAGGTTTGCCAACGAATGGTAATTGTCGTAACGTGCCAATTGCTTTGCCATAACCCTATTTGCTCCTTTTTAGACTTGCCAGACCATTATTGAATGATAAAGAGGCGTGATGTAAATTTTATTCCCATGCCAATGCAGGCTTTTTATGAAACTACGAGGCGCATAGGTAGTAGGCTCATAGTTTATTTCGGTGAATAATTTTTTCTCACCGGTAGCAATATCCCATATATAAATATTGGACAACACATCACTTTCTTTTTCTGCGGATAAAAGCTGGGTCGAATCGGGAGACCATGCGAGGGCAGTGATATAGTTATTGGCTTTGAGTTCAATGGGCGGGGCATCTGTGTGGACATCCCACACCAAAATCGCTTTGTTATTCGTTTGTTGCAAGGTGGCGATAAAATTCCCGTTGGGTGCATAAAATAAACTGCGGTGTGTTTGTGCAATGCGGTCACGGACACCCAATGAAAATCGTTTTAGCTCCGCGCCTGTGGTAGGATTGATGAGACTAATCAGATTTTGCAGGTCTACTTGGATACCCATCGCAACAATATCGTCATTTACTGCCAGATAATGCCAATATCCAACCCATTTATACTCAAATTGGGATAGTTGTGTCCCACTCGCATCATAAACAGTCAATTCTACCGATGAATATCCATTTAAGCGCATAACCACAAAACGGTCATTATCCAACCATGTCATATCTGAAGGTTGTAGCTGACGACCACACTCTAGCACGGTGTTATTTTGCATGTTCCAGATGAGGAGCGGATATTCAAAAATGGGGTCTTGTGGTGCGCCACCAGCATTCACTTGATAGAACAATATCGCTCTTGCCCCGTCTGGACTCAGTGACATGGCTTTTGGGTTTTGATAATCGGTATATTGAGCGAGTATCGCGCCTGTTTCGGTATCGAATATGGTAGCATAATCCACCAATATAGTGGGATTAGGCTTAAATTTCCCTTTGCCAATTGCCAGCGCACGCTTCCCATCTGCACTCAAATTGGCGAGCGAATGATAATCATATTTTGCAATTTGTTTTGGCATTATTTACCTTCCCAAACGGTTAACACAGGGTCAACATATACCTTTTGCGTGCTGATATAAACCCGTCCCCCAGACCAGATGATGTTATCTACATAACCATCAATTTTGGCAAAATCGGCTTCTTTTTGCCCCGTTACCGTATTCCAGAGGATAACATGCGAAGTCTTTTTACCCATGTTCAATTCGCTCACCAGCAGGCGAGTGCTATCTGGCGACCAACTTAATGCAGTTAGTTCTCGTTCACCAACCAATGTGTGAATGTGTTGATTATGAGCAATATCCCATATCACAATTTTCTTTTTGAACAGATTCGCATCATCACCTAAACTTTTTCGCTCATCCAACACCATGGCACTTAATGTATTATTTGGCGCGATGGCAATACCGCGTGTGGGTAAATAAACCCTAGAAGACGGCTTTTCCATCAAACACATTCGATGGGGAATCTCGATAGGGGGTGTAAATCCATCTGCATAAAAGATTGTGGTCTTATCTAAATCATGCTCAAAAATCATCAGGTGTTGATGGTAGTATAAATAGTGACCACCACCAAATCGTGACGCTACCCTAAAAACGCTTGTTTCGCCCATATACACATCCCAATAACTACCATATTGGAACGATAATATGACGAATTGGGTGTCTGTTATCCATGCAATATCGTCATAAGTATTCTGGATGTCCTCAATCGGGAATTTTTGAGTTGTGTTTTTTTCGATATTCCAAATGATAAGGAAAAAGGCAAATTCGGGGTCTTGTGGAATACCGCCCACCGCCTGTTTATCATTAAAGACAACCGTTTTACCATCTGGGCTGATGGATACAATGTTTGGGGAATGTGTGAGGGGCTGTTCCGCAACAATACTCCCCTTAGCCGTGTCAAATACGACCACATGCTCCCGATATTTCTTTTTGGTGAGCGCCACCCCGCGTTTGCTATCTGCACTGAGATTGGCGAGTGAATAATAACCATCGTATTTTGCAATCAATTTCGTCATATTTATTCCCCTTTCGTAATGTGATAAGCATAATCATATACCGATTTTGCGTTATGCCTTCCCCCTAAAAACAGGGTATTTGCGCTGATTTTTGATAGAATGATGCAATCGGCTATAATCACCCTATCAGATGATAGTTGAGGGTTATCCAATGAGTGATGTATTCATCTCTTATTCACGGTTAGATGCCGATTTTGTGGGGCATTTGCGCGAATCACTGATTGCACAAAATCAAGAGGTATGGATAGATTGGGAAGCCATTCCCCCCTCACAAGCATGGTGGGCAGAAATTCAAAAAGGCATTGCCAAAGCCAATAATTTTGTGATTGTCCTCTCGCCCAATGCGATGGGGTCGCCCATTTGCCATCTGGAATTAGAATATGCCCGTCAGCTCAAAAAACGGATTATCCCCGTCTTATATCTGCCCTATAACCGTGATGATGCCATTATCGCCATTGCCAAACGCCTTGCCCAAAACGACCAATCGTCTACCCGCGAGATTTGGGGCAATCGGCAACCACATGAGGTCGTAGATGATAACGACTCTGACCTCAAACACATCAATTATTTTTCATTCACCCTCGATGATGATTTCGACATGCGATTTTCTGCCTTATTGGATATTATTCACAGTGATTATGCCCATAAAGAACGCCATACCACCTTGCACTTGCGGGCGTTGGAATGGGATAAACGCAATCGGGATACAGGTTTTTTGCTCATCGAAAAAGAATTAGAAGATGCCGAAGCATGGCTCAATAGCGCAGGGAATAAAACTCCGCCACCTACCGAATTACATGCGATTTATATCCAAGCGAGCCGAGATAGTGAAAATCATCGTTCCAAACGGTTGGCAGAATTGGAATTTAAGGCACAAAAATTACGCCGTGAGCAAATCGCAGGTGCGCTTACCGCAGGGGTTGGCGGGTTGATGATTGGATTATTGATATTTATCACCATTTTATTTATTGATAATGTCAATGCGAAGAATGCCCGTCTAAAACAACCGCGCAACGGCGATATTTGCGCCCAAACAACCGATATATCACAAGACCTTTTGCGTTATTGCGCCGATTTTATCATCATCCCCAGATAACAGGAGACTTCATGCCCACCATCACGGTTGAAAACCATCAATTGCACTATATCACCGCAGGCAACCCACAAAACCCAGCCATATTGATGTTACATGGATGGGGGTCGTATCATGGCGTATGGAAAAATAGCATGGAGGCGCTCCAAAATACGCATTATTGCGTTGCCATAGACCATTTGGGATTTGGGCATAGCGATAAACCCGATAAAGCCGATTATAGTATCCGCGCCCAAGCGGGACGTGCCTTAAAGGTGATGGATGAATTACGATTCTCGCCATTTAGTGTGATGGGGCATTCAATGGGGGCGCAAATTGGGATGCTTATGGCATCTGAACTCGCGCCAGAACGGATTACCCGCTTGGTGAATGTGGGCGGTGTCGTGACAGGGCGGTTATCGGGTTATGCACGTCATGTCGTTTTTCCAACAGTAAAATTGGGTCATCTCCTCCCTAGTGCATATATCATCCCCAATTTGCTACTCAACAACAAATTATATGCGCGATATTTACATGGTTCTTGGTTTTATAAAATGAATAGCGTCCCATTTGCGAGTTGGGAAACAGACCGCAAAATGGCACGCCAACAGGCAGGCGCTCATAGTGTCTATTGGGCGGGGATAGCAATCAAATCGTGTGACCTAACCACCTCATTGCCCAAAATCAGCACCGAAACACTCATTATTTTTGGAAAATACGATGGCACTGTCCCGATTAGCGATGGTGAACTGGCACATCAACATATTCCCAATAATCAGATTGTGTGGATAGATGACTGTGGGCATTTCCCGATGTATGAAAAACCAACCGCTTATCTGGGCGCAATCACACAATTTTTTGGCACATTATGATGTGCATGAGATATAATGAAGAGGTGTGGTTTTCATTTGAAGGTGGTTTGTTTCGATGAGCGATGTATTCATCTCCTATTCGCGCCATAATATCCAATTTGCCGAAAAATTATTTAATGCCCTCAAAGAGCGCAATATCAGCGCGTGGGTAGATTGGCAAGATATTCCCCGTTCTGCGGGCTGGTGGGATGAAATTAAGCGGGGCATAGATAACGCCTCTACCTTTTTATTTCTCATGAGCAATGCCTCTGTGAGTTCTCCTGTGTGTACGTTGGAATTGGCACATGCTATCGAAAATGGCAAGCGTATTTTGCCTGTGATTTTAGAGCCACCCAATTTTGATATGGCACTCGAAAAATTAGGCGCACTTCAACCCGATGATGTCCTCACTACTATCATTGCTGGGCGCGATATATCACAATTATCGCGTCATAATCATGGGGTGATAGGGCATATCAATTGGATATTTTTTGGTAAAAATCCGCAAGGGGATGAATTGACATTTGAGCAATCCCTGCTCGAATTGCTCACGACCATCAAAACCGACCTAGAGCATAATCGCCGTCATGCACGGTTTTTGATTTTGGCGCGTGAATGGGAGACGAATGCGCGTGATGATGACTTTTTGCTCATGGGGGATGAGCTGATTCTCGCTGAAAAATGGTTATCCGAGTCAAATTCACGTAAAAAAGAACCCACCCCGACACCCCTTCATATCGAATATATCCGCATGAGCCGTACCGCAGAGGATATGCGTAACCGACGACTACAGAATATCCGCCGCGCCAGTGTGATAGCGAGTATGATTGCCGTGGTAGCCATGTTTATCGGTGCTGTGGGGATTATCATTGCGAATCAGGCACAAGGTATCGCCAATCAAGCCCAACGAGACGCACAAGAAGCCAATAATCAGGTCGCTACTGCGACTGCGGTCATTGCCACATCGGTGGCGGTACAAAATTTGGCACAGGCAGAGCGTGACGAAGCCCGCACACGGGGGCAAATTCTGAGTACCTTTGCCAATGCGATTTTACGGAGTCAGGATAATCCACAAGGCATGATTGCCCAACTTTCGGCACTCATTGAGCAATATCCTAATGAAGCTATGGCATATCATGTGCGTGGGTTGGCATATTATCAAATTAATGATTATGACCAAGCCCTCATCAATTATGATCGCGCTGTAGAGCTGGATGCAACCTTGAATGATGTGTTTAGCAACAGGGGTAATGTGTATTTTACATTGGGCGATTATGCCAAAGCGTTAGATAATTATACCCAAGCTATTGCATTGAGTCCGATGGATGCCCTTGCCTATAACAATCGTGGCAATGCTTATGTTTTGTTGGATGAGCGGGATAATGCCCTTGCCGATTATAACCGTGCTATCGAATTAGACCCTATGTATGCCCTTGCCTATAGCAATCGGGGCAATTTTTATCGTGCAATCGGTGAATTAGACCTTGCCCTATCCGATTTTAACAATGCGATTCAATATGACCCACAACTCACCATCGCTTATTATAATCGGGGCAACACCTATTATGATTTTGGCGAATATGATAAAGCGCGTGCCGATTATGACCGTGCCATTCAATTAGACCCCCAATATGCCGCCGCCTATACCAATCGTGGGTTGGCATATCGGCAATTGGGTAATACTCAACAATCCATTGCCGATTATAACCGCGCCATTCAACTTGACCCACAAAACAGCGATGCCTATGTCAATCGTGGCTATACCTATTACAATTTGCGTGATTATGCCCGTGCCATTGTAGATTACACCAGCGCCTTAGCCATCAACCCGCAAGATACGGATGTGTATTATAATCGCGGACTTGCCTATGCTTTGAGTGACCAAATTCGGCTTGCCCTCGCCGATTTTGACCAAATTATCGCGCTAGGGAATGATAATGGCTATTTGGGACGCGGATTGACCCATTATATCAATGCCGATTATGAAGCGGCGCTCGCCGATTGGTCATTTTATGAAAATGCGACAGGCGAATTTCCAGATACATTTGAGTCTTTCCGCACCGATGCACTATCAAAGGTAGGCGATGGGTAAATAAGGTTTAGCGCCTATTCTATCTGGGATAGACGCTTTTGATTTTCATCCAATCGCTTTACGGCAGGCGCTAAAGCACCTGCCTAGACTGTCTAAAACCTGCTAAAGCAGGTTGTGATGCCAATCTTTAGAGACAATCGAGGTTTTTAAGACCATTTTCCCCAAATTATTTGGATATATCAGCCCCATTTATGGGGCTTTGGTTTAATTAGCCAGATGCTTTAGCTTCTGGCGAGACAAATAGCAATTAAGGTAGGCGCTTTTGCATGGCTTCGCCAATGGCAACCGCGTCACTATCGGAATGCCCTAGCATGGTATGAATAATCCGCTCTTGCTCATGGGCATTTTTATTTTGGCTCAGTTTGGCTTTGGCATCTAACCGTGTGACCACCATCTCAAATCCGACCACACCGTTCATCATGCCGTCTTTATATTTATCTGAGAGGCTCTCCCACTGTGCCATATAACTGGCTTCGTGGGTGCTGATTAATTCCTCCAATAGGGTATTCATCGCCTGTGGATTATCACCATACTGCACCAATTTGGCGTTGCCATAGGCATGAACCGCCATATAATTCCATGTGGGGACGCTTTCTACTTTATCATAATGGGTGGGGGAGATATAAGCGTGCGCTCCAGTAAAAATGATGAGTGTTTCGCCTTCAGATAAGGCTTTCCATTGTGGATTGGCTTTGGCGAAATGGGCGCGTAAGGTCATTATATCGTCTTGGGTGGTGATGGTAATGGGGATATGGGTGGCGACAGGGATGCCACCTTGTACCGATACCACTGTGGCAAAATTATTGCCGCGCATAAATGCCAAAATTTCTTCTTGGTTTTCCATTCGATTCATTGCGGGTATATACATCAAATCCCCTCCAAGTGATTTGCATAGTAATTGTGTGTCTCACAAGCTAAAATTATCAGTGATTGAGTAAAAGCACAACGTACCATATAGATACAGAGGGAAAAATAGTCTATGAAAGCGATTATCACAGGTGCAAATGGCACACTCGGCAAGGGCTTACGCCACTATTTAGAATCACGGGATGATGTGGTGATTCCGTGGGATAGGTCACGAGTCCCGATTGATGATTATGCCCAAATGGAAGATTTTATCCGCCAAACGTCGCCAGATGTCATTTTTCATCTTGCCATCCCATCACAATCCACAGGTAAAGATAACGAAAATTGGCTGGTGAATTATCATTGGACGAGTGAATTGGCATGGTTATGTCGTCAACTCAAAATACGGTTTGTGTATACCAGTACCGTGCTGGTCTATACCAATGATGCCATAGGTCCATTTACCCCAGAATCTACCCCAGATGCCAAAACGGGCTATGGCTACGATAAATTGCAATCTGAAGAGCGCACCTTCTCACAAAATCCTGATGCGATTGTGGCGCGGTTGGGCTGGCAAATTGGCGAGAGCGCAGGCTCGAATAATATGATTGATTTTTTCCACAAACAGATGTTACAGACGGGTGAAGTGAAAGCGAGTCGGCGTTGGTATCCAGCTTGCTCATTCATCCCCGATACAGCCAGCACCTTAGTGAGCCTTGTAGACAAATCACCGACGATTTATTTGGTCAATTCCAATACCCGTTGGACATTTTATGAAATTGCCATGGCACTCAATGAGAAGCATGGGAATAAATGGAATATCACTGCCACAGACGATTTTATCTATGACCAACGGATGTTGGATGCGCGGGTGAATATTCCAGAATTGAATGTGCGCTTGCCAAAACTGCCCTGATGGGACTAATGCAAGATGCCGAGTAATTCAATGGCATTATAAACAAGGAGCAATGCCAACCCAATATTGAGCGCCCGTTGATAGCGTATATCGCGCAAAAATTGTTTGGTCGCAGACCCAAATAATGCCCAAGAGGATGTCGAGGTGAATGCTACACTCGCCAAAAGCACCGCCGAGATGAGCAATAAAAATACATTGCCTGTGATACTCGCTAGGAAGGTGCTATAAAGGGTTAATCCATATAGCCACACTTTGATATTGAACAGTTGCAATAATAAGCCACTGCCAAATCCCAATACCTGTGAATCTTCAGATTCAATCTCATAAGTCAATTGCAGGGTTTTATATGCCAACCATAGGATATATACTGCACCAACAACACGCATAACCCCTTCGATAGTTGGCAAAATGGTATATAGGGTATGAGAGATGAACCCTGTGGCAACCATAGTGAAAAAGAATCCTGCCGCGATGCCAAGCATGTAATTCACCGTTTTGCGGTAGCCATATAAGATACCCATAGAGGAACTAGTGATATTATTTGGACCGGGGGTGAATGTGGTGACAATCACAAAAATGATAAATGCGCCAAAATTAACAGTTTCCATCTGGGTCTCCCTGTGAAAAAGCGATAAAATCCGTACAATATAACAATCATTTGATTGCTAGATTGTACACTTTGGACGCTTTAGCGTCAATAGGGGCGTTATATGGAACAACCTGATATTATCATCAGCCAAAATATCAAGCGGATTCGTGAAGAAAGAAACCTGAGTTATACCGAACTTGCCGACCTCACAGGGGTGAGTAAAAGCATGTTACGTCAAATTGAAATTGGCGAATCGAGTCCGACAATTAACACCCTATGGAAAGTTGCTAATGGGCTAGAAATTCCCTTCTCAATGCTCATCAATCCGCCCACCCCCAATCTATCCAAACAAGGATTTAAGGATGCAATACCCTTACACGGCAAGACAGAAGGGTTTCGCTTATATCCACTTATCGCATTTGAGACCACTCGTAGTTTTGAGGTTTATTATGTAGAGATGGATCCCGGTATTTCGATGGATGCCGATGCTCACACGGGCAATGCAGAAGAAATCGTCATGCTCATTCACAGCATGATAGAAATTCGTGTTCATGGGGAGACGACAGCTGTGATGACCAATGAAATTTTACGCTTTGATGCTGGGCATCCCCATCACTACTATAACCCATCACATGAGATGGCGAAAATATTGATGATTATCGCCTACGCGGGGTGAATTATTCTCTGATGCCAAGTAAATCATTGATGGCATAATTAGGTCATAATTTGGGTTTTCCTAGATTTTTGACCCATTATGGACTATAATAATCCTCTAAGCAAGTGGTAATTGGAGGCGTAACATCAACGACGACATCAAATCCATAGACGATATTGTTAGGCTGGTGCAAGCAGGCTTCACTGATTGGGGACAATATGGCTCTGTCACTGTTCGCAAAAAAGATGCTTTGCTCATCTTTAATTACAACACAATGGCGCAATACGAAGGTCGGTGGAATTTTTTTGAGCGTATCAGTCGTGGTCTCATTATTAACTATGAGACGGGTGAAATTGTCGCGCGTGCCTTCGATAAATTTTACAATTGGGGCGAAGCTAATCGGGTATCCCATGCGCCAATTGTGACCATCACAGAAAAAATGGATGGGAGTCTTGGCATTCTCTATCGTTGGCAAGGCGCATATTATATCGCCACACGCGGTAATTTTGATAGTGACCAAGCGATATGGGCAACGACATTTTTACGGGCGCATTATGATTTATACACCTTACCCGATGAACTCACTTTGTTATTTGAAATTATCTATCCAGATAACCGCATTGTGGTCAATTATGGTCAAAGACAAGACCTTGTGTTGTTGGCGGTGCGTAATCGGCATACGGGGGATTATCTGCCATTGGAGCAAGTGCGCCACATTGGGGAGCAATATGGGTTTTCGTTGCCCAATGTCTATACCTTCTCTGATATAGAGTCGTTGATAAAAAACGCCACGATGCTGGATATAACGACCGAAGGCTATGTGGTCGAATTTGCCGATGGGCAACGCTTTAAGTTCAAAAGTCTGCGTTATTTGGAACTGCATAAGCTCATCATATCGCTAACATTCAAAAATGTGCTAAAAGCGATGCAAAATGGCACGATTGAGGGGATACTGGCT
>JANRKU010000111.1:0-55125 GCA_033763335.1 bacterium | reverse complement strand
AGCCTCACCCACACCAAAGATTTAGCCTCTGCGGTGGCTGTAGCGATGTAATATAGATTTAGCAATAACATAAACTAACCTAGATATCAAACAAAGATAATTGTTTCTGTAAGATTTCTTCACTATCATCAGCATCTAGGATACGTTTTAACTGTGAGATACTAGGTAATTGGGTTTCTGAATGATTATGCAAAACTTTTGCACCATTTGCTAAAAAATATGAACTACCAGAATCATTTGATGCCACAATAGTTTCATATTCTGAAAGAAAAAGTGGCACTTTATATCTAAGAGCTTGTTGCCCTGCATCAAATGTCCCACCTTCTATTCTTGGCTCAACAATTAATAGAGCATCAGATAGTGCTAGGATAGTCTTGTTACGTTGCATAGCATACCCAACATTCCATTTTGCACGACAAGGAAACTCAGAAACAATTAAAATATTATTGGGAGTAGCAACTTGTTTTAGTTCTTGACGCAATTTGAAGGTTTCAATTCCTTCAGCAATCACAATAATTGTACTTCCGCCATTTTCAAGTGCGGTTAAATGAGCAGTAGTATCCACCCCTTTAGCATGTCCACTAACCACAACCCAGCCTACATCAACACACTGCTTGGCAACATGGGACACAACTTTTAACCCATGCTCGCTCACATTGCGTGAGCCAGAAAACCCGATACTTGGATATGTGAGTAATTCTAAGTTTCCCCAAACATCTAATGATTGCGGCGCTTTTGTACCTAATAATTCTACTAGACGAGACGGATATCTCGCTGATTCCAACTCTAATTTGGTGAAAATGCTATTCATATTACATCCTTAAACATCACTCTGGGTTTTGGTAGCAACAAGTGCTTGAACAATCGCACCTTTATCTTTTAGAACCCGTGCTAGTTCAATCAATGTTGTCCCTGATTGACATATATCATCAATAATTGTAACATGCTTTCCAACCAAAGAATCAACTGTCACCTCAAAAGCACCATAAATTGTATTTTTCTTATCTTCATACGTATGAATATTCTTCATCGGCGGGGTTAATCGAGTCTTTCTTACAAGGTGCGTACCATCAGGTATACCCATATATTTGTGAATATACCTAACTACATCTCGGGGTGTATTATTACTATCTGGTCGTGAGCTTGGCATAGGAATAATAAAATCTGATTTTTGATAAGATGGATGCCGATAAAAAAATTTATAATAATATTCCATTAGCATCTGAGCCTTCTCTTGACGAGGATAATATTTTGTGTAATAAACCAAGTCCTGCATGTTGGTTGGTTTTCCATCTTGATAGTGATACCCAATAGCAAAGGCTTGTTTAAGTCCTATATCCAGATAAACCATTCGGCTTAAAAATTCTATAAAGATACAGATTTGGTTATACTCGTCATCAGATAAAGGACTTATAATTGCAAAAGCATAGTCATATTCTCTATTCATTTCTACAATATCAGAAAACTGATGCTGTGGAAACGCATCTCGAATAACATCAGCATACAATTCCTCGCCAAACCAAGAAATGCCTACATAACCATTTGGCATTTGTTTAATATTATAACGCTCTAACCTGTATGTTTTCATCTCCCACACCCACCCTGCACCATACCCGCTACCGTCTCGCCTGCGAGTTTATGCCCTGCGTCGCTCCAGTGGCTATCGTAGGGGTAATAGGTCTGTATGCCCTGCCCTGCCACCTCTTCAAAGGCGGGGAGCAAATCAATGAATGTCCAGCCGTCCATATCGGCTATCATATCCACGACCACACTATGCAAATTATCTTTATTCGCATCCCATGTGGCATATTCCACCGGTTCATTGATAATATCTAGCCAGCCAGCCTCATTGATAGCCAACCGTCCGCCATTTTCTAGCACATATTGGCGATTGCCTTGTGGGTCGGCATACGGAAAATACACATGCTCCTTGCTGGGAATATACACCAGCCCCAAGCACGCATCCCCCGCCAGCGATTGAATCTCTAATAACGAGTCGCGCAAAATTTGGATATTCCGCGATTGCTCATATAGCTCACGTTCCCCATTCAGCCACCAGATATAACTGCTCAAATATGACAATTCATACGGATTGCCCCCGTTGGGATGTGTGAGGGGATATAAATACCAATCCCGTGTGGGGATACCATAGGCTTCTGCGGGGGCATCGGGTGGGATGGCGGTGGCGCTACTGGTCAACATGTCGCGGGTTTTGAGTGCCTCTTGCGAGGTGGCGATATTGCCCAAATCATTCCCCTCAAAAAATGCAATCAGTACCCACTCATGCTCCCCTGCCCCATGTTCACGCATAATCTGGACATATTCCAACGGACCAAATCCGCGCCAGCCCAAATTACGAACAGGGACATTAAGCGATTTTGCCAAATAATCCACCCAAGGAACTTGTCCACCATCGGTGAATGAATCGCCAATGGCAATAATGGGATAATTTTCGGCGGTGATGGCAGGACGGCGAAATCCATCGGCATCTCGAAAAATGGTCACATCCTCTAAAATCCGATTGGTGGCAGGGGGACGCACCAACCCTTGCTGATGCACAAAATTATCCCCACTATAATCGGTGAAGATAAAGCGTGTCCCGCCCAATTCGATGTCTGTGGCGCTGAGGATGAGCAAAACGGCTATCAACCCGATAGCCGTCCCGCCAAACATCAATCCAAAATTGATGAGCAAATTTCGTCTTTTCATCGGCTAACAATCTTCCCACGCGGGAATATCCACATCCAACCCAGCAGGTTCCTGCATAAATATCAATTGGCTCTCAATAATCAAATCATCCTTTTTAGGGTTGATATGATAATATTGCCTATCTTCGTGTAATTCCCATGTGAGGACATTGGCGCGGAGGTCGGTGGCTAAAATTCGCATCGCTTTCCGTTGCCAGCGTGGTTCAATGATGGGGAACACCGTCTCTACGCGGTTATAGAGGTTACGGCGCATCATATCGGCACTACCCGCATAAATGCGCTGGTCTTGTGGGGCATTGTGGAAATAATAAATGCGGGTATGCTCTAAATAGCGCCCCAAAATGCTCCGTACTTTGATATTTTCGCTCAATCCCATCACACCCGGTCGTAGGCAACATAATCCGCGTGCGATAATATTGATTTTCACCCCCGCTTGTGAGGCTTCGTAGAGCTTCATAATCATGACATCTTCTTCAAGCTGATTCATCTTAAAAATCAGGCGGGCAGGCTTGCCTTCTTTCGCCGCTTGAATCTCGTTATCAATCAAATCGGTCAAGCCCGGATGCAAATATTCGGGCGCGACCAACAATTGCTTATATTCGGTATCTGGGGCATATCCTGTGAGCCGATTAAACAGGCGCGTGGCATCCTCGCCCAATTCCCGATTCGCCGTCAATAGCGCCACATCAGAGTACATCCGTGCTGTAGATGAATTATAATTACCACTGCCCAAATGCACATATCGGCGCAATTCATCGCCCTCTTTACGGACGACAAGGGCAATTTTGGCATGTGTTTTAACCTGCAATTTTTCGACCCCATAGGTCACATGCACGCCCTGATGCTCCATCGCACGCGCCCATTCCAGATTATTTTCTTCATCAAACCGCGCTTTGAGTTCCACCAATACGGCGACTTGCTTATCATTTTCGCGGGCTTCCATCAATGCCTGCACAATAGGCGAATTTTTCCCCACCCGATACAATGTGGCTTTGATGGCAATCACCGCAGGGTCAAGGGCGGCAGTGCGAAAAAATTCTTCCACTGCCATAAATGACTCGTAGGGCTGATGCAACAAAATATCTTGTTGGCGAATCACATCAAAAATATTCATGCCCATCGTCAATGCTTCTGGCATTTTTGGCACGTATGGCGGGTATTTGAGGTCGGGACGATTCACCCCCATCAATTCAAATAGATTCGCAATGCCCAACATGCCATCCATCAAATACACATCCCGATTGCGTTCCACACTCAATTCTTGAATCAGCCGAGCCAACATGCCCTCGCTGATGCTCCGATTCACAGTCAGACGCACCACAGAGCCAAATTTACGCTCTTTGAGGCTATCTTCAATGAGCGTGCTAATATCGAGCGAATCACGCTCATTCTCATAATCTATATCGGCATTGCGAATAACACGGAATGGATGACACTCGACCACTTCCATCCCAGAAAAAAGCAAATCGAGGTTATAGGCGGTTAAATCTTCAATGAATACGAAGTGGTCTTGATAATTGCCATTATGTGAACCGCCATATTGCGCCATCACCTTGCCCATATTGACCAGACGAGGCAACACTTCGGGAATTTTGATGCGGACAAATTCGAGTTCATCCTCGCTATATTCACGGCGCACATATACCCCCAAATTCATGCTCAAATTGGAGATGAATGGGAATGGACGGGCATGGTCGGCGGCAAGTGGCGTGAGGACAGGGTAAACCTGCTCATAAAAATAATCGCGCAGGGCGTGTTGTTCGCGCTCGCCCATCTCTGCCATCGGCAAAAAGACGATACCTTCTTTTTTGAGTTCCCGCAATAAATTACGACGTGTCTCTTGCATATCGTTCATTAAAACAGTGATATGCTCACGGATGGCGCTCATCACCTGCACAGGGGTGAGTCCATCGGGGCGGACGGTAGTGACACCCACCTGCAATTTTTCTAAATAAGATGCCACCCGCACCATATAAAATTCGTCTATGTTATTGGCAACAATTGCCAAAAATTTGACCCGTTCCAAAAGGGGAACACTATTATCTTGTGCGAGTGCCAATACCCGTTGATTAAATTGGATGGTGCTAATCTCGCGGTTGATATAATTCTCTGGCGTGAGTTGTGCTTCTGCTGGAATCTCGCTTGCTTTTTTCTTAGACATAAGATTTTTCTCTGATTTTATCAGTGGATTATTTCATCATTATAATAGCATTACGGTTTATTTTCTACGCATCTTCATACATACAGAAAAAACTGTCTCCGCGCTTGTCAATATGTGATAGGATCGCTTGAATATGCGGTGTATCTATGTGCAATACCCTGTCAGTATAAGTATATGGCACCGCTTCGATGACCAATTCGCCCGTATCCATCACATCCACAACGGTGGTCTCATCAGAAACCAATTTGCCATATTTGGGCATGATGAGTTGGAACATTGACCGATGCACCACCCGCCCATCGCCCATAGAGGTCAGTGTGGATGGGTTAAATGCCCGATACAGTGGCTTAACACCCCTATATTTGATAATCAGGGTACCTTTGACATTTAACGCTTCTAATCGGGATTCAACAGCTTGTTTTGCTACGGCACAAAGCTCTGTTTGTGCTTGCTCAACCTGTGCATAATCTAGCTCGGATAAATCGGGGACGACATGACTTAGGGTGAATAAAATATCGCCCAAAGACTCCCCTGCTTCTACCCGCCTCACCCATTCAGTATCCACTTCGCTGATGAGCCAACATAGCCCCGCCCCCACCTGATAAAACCGTGTTAAGCCGTGTCCAATATCGCCCAATTGTGGTGCAACCCCATATAAAATTTGACGGGCTTGTTGTTCGATATAATGAGCAGTGCCTTCGTTACGCTCCAAAAATCGCTCATAGTTGAGCAAGCTATCATGATGAGCAAGGCGCTCCCGCCTCATCCGCCCCAAATGTGCCATAAAGGTTATTTTTTTAGCGGTTGACCATTCTGCCAACAAGACATTCGCCTCTAATTGACATAATGTCCGATAGGTCGCATCCAATTCTGGATAGCGACTCATCGCCGTAAAAAAATCGGCTACGATTGGCACAAAATGATGCTGTTGATACACATGAAACCCTTCGTGATAGGCAATCGGGATGAGGGTTTGTTCGTCATTGCCAACAATTTTTATAGGGATGGTGGCGGTGTATATGCCATTGATTTCTGTGCTGGTGGCGGCAACCAAATGTTGCGGGCGGTCTTTGGGTGGGTTGGGGTGGTTAAGATAGACCACATCCACATCATCATAAATCGCAAATGGGATTTGGCTAATATCATAGCCTCCCCATAACCCGCGTAAGGGGTTTTGTTGTGCATATTGAATGAGTGACACCGCTTCTACAAGGGTGAGCATAACGACCACCTTTCAGGGTGAATATGCTGTTCATATCTTAAAAATTATATATCAACTTTGAATGAACACCTATTGGTGCATCATAATTCAATAAAACAAAAAATACCAACCATTTGACAAAATTCAAATGTTGTATTTTAATAAAGTTAAATAGGTTTGAACCTTTTTCACCTATTTTACGTATAGCAAAATAACAACAACAAACTTCATCACACACAGGATTTTCATAGAGCGTTTTGGCGCTCTCCTGCTAGGCGCTCTATGAAATTGGTTTTATAAATACAGACCACACATCACCATCTAGCGAGGGGAATTACAACGTTATGTCTACTGAACAAAAAAGACACATTCGCACATTTTATATCCTTATTTTTACCCAAGTCTTTTCGATGATTGGCAGTCGCATTAGTAGTATTGCCATCGGCATTTATTTATTCCAACAAACAGGCAATGCCACCCCATTGGCGATGGTCGCCTTTTTTAGCACCGTACCCATGGTACTCGCATCAAGCATATCTGGTGTACTGGCAGACCGTTGGGATAGGCGCATCGTTATGGTGCTATCCGATACTGGACAAGCCTTCTGCACCCTGTTGCTATTTATCAGCTTTGCTTCTGGCAGTTTTGAATTATGGCACTTATATGTGATTGTGGTCATTCAATCGGTATTTGGGGTATTTCAAGGTCCTGCCTTCCAAGCCTCTGTGACCATGCTCATCCCCGACGACCAACGTGACCGCGCCAATGCTATCCAACAATTAACAGGTCCAAGTGCGGGTATTATTGCCCCTGCTCTGGCAGGTGTGGTCTATGCGCTTGGTGGGGTATCACTCTCTATTTTAGTAGATATGCTCACCTTTGTGGTGGCAATGGGTGTCATTTTTAGCATCCATATCCCCCGCCCCACCCAAACCGAAGTCGGCAAAAAATTTAGTGGCACATTCTGGAAAGAAATCTGGTCTGGACTCGCTTATTTACGCCAAAATCGCCCATTACTCTATAATGTGCTATACGTCTCGCTGATTAATTTCTTCTTTGCGGGCATGGGTGTTCTGATGACCCCCTACATTTTGGGACGCACGGGGAGCGAAGTCACACTGGGGGCATTACAAAGTGTGCAAAATATTGGTGCAATCGCTGGCGCACTCACACTTGGCGTATGGGGTGGCACACGCAAACGCATGACGACCATATTAGGGGGAATTTTGCTTGCGGGGATATTCATCATCGGGCTTGGCATGTCACAACACGCTATTTTAATGGGTCTGATGATGTTCCTATTCATGTTCCCATTGCCCATTGTGAACGGCTTATTTATGTCGGTGATGCAAACAAAAGTCGCCCCAGATATGCAAGGGCGTGTGTTTGCAGTGGTGGGGCAATTCTCCATGCTTCTGATGCCATTGTCATTTTTGCTGATAGGACCGTTGGCAGATAATGTATTTTCGCCAGCAGTCGGCACAGAAGGATGGGCGACCTTTGCACCGTTTGTCGGAACGGATGCAGGCAGTGGCTATGGGTTAATGGCAGTTTCTGTGGGAATTATTGGCACAGTGATTACACTCATCGCATGGTCAATTCCACAAATCCGCAATATGGAAGCACTCTTACCCGATTATGTGGCACAAGAAAAACCCGCCACAGATTCGGTTGTGGTGGATGAAAACCCCCTCCCCAACATCACGATTGAAGGGCAAGTCGCACCAGCATAATTGGTCGTGGTACATTATCCAAAAATTCAGTAGGTATATCGTGGGGCGATAGTCTGTCGCCCCACGCCATCCCCTCATCTATAATCATGATATAACCCATCCATCACCTATATAAGGGGTGTATCTATGTTCCGTCTGTTAATCATGATTGTTTTTGTCAGCTTGGTCATCGCACCATCCACTGCCCAATCCACCACTCCGCCTATTACGCCCGACAATATCACCCAATTAGAAGAACAGCATGTATTCGGGCGCGGAAGCATATCAAATATCACCTATACCCCTGATGGGGAATATTTACTGGTAGCTACCCCATTGGGATTATGGCGCTATGATGCCCAAGACCTATCCATAGAGCCAGAATTACGCCCCAATACAGGCAGATTTTTAGGATATTACCTTGATGGTCGCTATATGGTTTTTTACCCAGACCCAAATACAACTCAATTTTATGTTATAGATAGCCAACAAACAGAATCTCGCATATTTGAAGGCTCTAGCGGATTTTATGGATTTAGTGCCGATGGTGAGCATATTATCACCGTTTATAGGCAATCCGATATCAATTATTATGATATATGGGAAATCGCCACAGGGGGAAAATTGCGACACTCAACTATCAAAGTTTTTCCGAAACACTCCTAACCCCAGAAAATACCCGTATTGTCGTTGAATTGCCTTATGAAGATGGCGTGTATTGGGTTT
Organism: bacterium; assembly: GCA_033763335.1. Lineage (GTDB taxonomy): Bacteria > Chloroflexota > Anaerolineae > Aggregatilineales > Phototrophicaceae. Next base: position 46,617 of record JANRKU010000111.1, on the reverse strand, counting down.
GGGATAGAGAAAATCATACCCTCTCCCCGTCATTTACAGGGGATGAACAATTTTTTATGGGTGGGGCAATATTTAGCCCTGATGGAACACGATTTATCACCCATGATGACCGTTGGGCATATTTGTGGGATACCATCACTGAGACAATGATGAAACGGCTTGCACCATACGAAGATTATCCCAACCCAATAGATGCTGTTAGCCTTTTTACCCCCCAGATTCGCGTTATGCCCTCACTGCTGGGCATTATCAAGCCTATTTTGGTGATTCCAGTGTGCGCCTATACGATGCAGTAACAGGGGATTTTGTACAAGGAGTCGCCACGAGGACGAGTGGTGATTTAATCTTTAGTCCAGATGGTAAATACCTCGTTACAGAGAATTATAGGGGGTTTTACTATACTGAATATCAGCTTGATAATTATTTCCATATTACCCGTACCGACACATGGGAAATGGTTAGTCAGATAGATGGGGTAAAACACGATGTTATTTTCAATCCAAATGGTCAAGACATGCTCATTAAAAATGCCACATTAAGCCGTTATGAGCTATCAACAGGGACATTTTTAGATGCGATTACGGAGCATTATGGCGGTGCGTTTTCAGATAGCTACATCTTATTTAGTCCAGATGATTCACTTTTGCTCATCGCTGATGACCAAATTCACCTATGGGATACGCAAACAGGTACGTTATTACAGGAGTTATCGGGCGAAGGCAGTAATATAGATTTTCGATTTAGTCCCAATGCAACCTATCTCATGAATGTGACCTATGGAGGGGACATCAATGTCTGGGAAACTGCCACAGGGCAATTGCTCCATACAAAAATTAATTATCGGGGCGAAGGGGATTATACGACAACCCTACACGACATGGATACAGCCGACCCATCTCATGATGCTATGGTCTCTCATCAAAATCCGAGTTTTAGCCCCGATGGGACAACCTATATTACTACCCTTTGGGATACGCTTTATTTGCGTGATACACTAACAGGCGACCTCATCCACGCGCAAAGAATCTCTGAATATTATGATATTGCGTATCAAGCACGATTTAACCCCACTGGCACACATATCACCGTCATTACACAAGCGGGCATGATGGAATGGTGGAATATCAACACATGGGTGATGGATTATTTTAATCCCGTGCCTCACCGCTTGACAGTTATCAGTCCAGATGGGGAGTATGTGGCGTATGGGGTAGAGAATGAAATTTGGTTGTTCGATACGCAAACAGGCGAAAATCGGCTATTTAGCGATACCTATCGCGGACGTATCACCTATTTGGCATTTAGCCCCAATGGGCAAGAATTATATTCAGGCGCAGATGGTGAGTTATCCAAAATTTGGGATGTGACAACAGGCGAATTTATCCGCACAGGCAATTATCTCGGTTCTAACACCGATGGTCGGTTGGCATTGACCAATTGCGAGGTAGATGCGGTCATGCGCTATTGTGTGATGGATGCCCAAACCGAAGAGCGTCTTTTTGTGATAGAAGGACATGTTGGCGCGGTAACATATGCCCGTTTTAACCATGCAGGCACGCAGATTGTTACAACGGGGAGCGATGGCACAATTCGCCTATGGGGAATTGGCGATTAATCGTCCTCATCGGCAGGTTTTTCACCGAGTTCATCATTCCAGCGCAATTCGGGCGGAATAACAATTTCTTGGGTATTCAACACCTCGTTAAATGCCGTCTCAATGGTTGCTTCTGGTGGCAAAATACTGGCATTGAGTTGGTTGCCTTTGCGGATAGGGAACGGGTCTATACCCCCACTTTCCGCGCCCATCATGCGTTGGATGGCGACCAATTCCTGCGTGGTGATTTGTGCCATAATGCCCGCTTCGTTATCGGTGTCTTTTGTGCCGAAGGCGCGATGAAAGGCGATACGCTGAAATTGCACACTCGCCATATTTGCCACCACCAACGCATTGGGATTAAACCCATGTGAGCGCAAATCTTTGGCGCGGATGAGCAATATGCCAGAAAAGAGGATGATTACCCCAAGTGTTTGGATACTGGTGAATCTATCGCCCAAAAATATCACCGCCAACACAATCGCCACCGCAATTTCGGTGATGGCAAGGACGGCGGTTTGCATCCCACCCAATATTTTGACCCCTGCGAATAAAAATAGCCTCGCAGTCGCCGTTGTTATACCCAACGCGATAATCGGCGGGAGCGCATTTTGTAAAATGGGCATAGGGATGGGGTCGCCAATTGCCAGCCACACCATCATCACCACCAACCCCATCGTCGTGAGGATATATAGCGTCACCGTGGGGGCAGGCATTTCATATAGCACATATTGACTTAATACCACCGTCCCCGCGAACATCAGTGCATTGGCGAGCATAAATCCCACTCCCAACCAGCTAATGGGCTTAGACCCAAATCCCGTGATGAGCAAAATGCCGAATAATGCCAACCCCACCCGAATCGCGGTGCGCCTGTCTATTTTTTCCCCACCCAAACGGGAGATAAGGACGGCAAATGCCAAATACATGCCATTGAGCAATTGTGCCAATGACGCATCGAGCAAGCTCAACCCACCATAATAAAAAAGCGAGCCAATACCATTGATTGCCCCAATCACCACACACCCCAATAAGCCTGCGGGGTAAATATAGATGTATTTCTTAAAAAAAAGAAAATAGAGCGACCACAGGATGATGACAGCGATGGCGGTACGAATGGCGGCAACGGTGAATGGGTCTATGCCTGTACGGATGGCAAGTTTGCCAAACAATGGCGCAAATCCCAAAAACACAGGCGCGGCAAATACCGCCACGACATCCTGCGCGGTGATATTTTTACCAGATGCCATTTATTTCGTTATCCGACTCAACACAGGGCGCGGACGTTGAACGACCAATGGCAATGTCACCATAAATTGACTTCCCGGGCATGTTTCTGGGTCACGTCCCTGACTTTCGACCCAAATTTTGCCCCCATGTGCCTCTATAATGCCCTTACACACAGGCAATCCAAGCCCCAAGCCACCGCCACCAAAAGCCGTTTTGCTGGTGCTATGCAATTTGACATCCCCTAATGACCCAAATTGCTCAAAAATCCGTTTTTGGTCTGCCACATCAATGCCAATGCCTGTATCACGCACCGAGAACATCACTTGTTCGGGCGTGGTTTGGGCGCGAAGATGAATATGCCCGCCATCTGGCGTATATTTGATGGCATTGCTAATCAGATTGCTCACGGCAATACGGATGAGTTCTGTATCCAATTGGGTTTGACGGGGCCACTGGGCAGGGTCAAAATGAACAGTGAGTTTGCGTTGTTCCAATGGGGCGCTATAGGCATCTAAAATGCGCGTCATGAGTTGGCTCATATTGGTTGGCGATAGCGCAAGGTCAATTTGTTTGGTCATAATACGACTAATAATCAGGATTTCTTCGATGACCCGTTGCATCCGTGTGATAGATTCGGTGAGGCTCTCGATGAGCAATTTCACGCTCTGGTCATATTCCGACATTTTATTGACAGTAGGATGGTCTTCTAGCAAGCGACTATAGCCATAAATGAGTGTGAGCGGTGTGCGGAGTTCATGCGCCGTCACTTGGATGAAGGTCTCTTTCATGCCATCCAATTTTTTGAGCGAATCGTTGGCTTCTTCTAATGCGCGGATTCTGCCCTCAAGCCGAGAGACAACCTCACGGGTATATTTCACTTGGGCAGAAAAAAGGCGTTCAGAATCTATTTTATCTTGCCCACCTTGCAGATAATACTGCAATTGCGTGATGAGTTGTTCAATATCCACCGGTTTCGATAAAAAGCCTGTGATACCCGCCGCAATCGCCATATCTTGGGCGCTAGGACCTAATGCGGTCAGCGCGACAATCGGCACTTCTGCAAAACGTTCATCTGCCCGTAGCGCGGTTGCCACTTCGTACCCGCTCATATCGGGCAAGTTGATGTCAGTGAGGATGAGGTCTGGAAATTCGCTTCTGGCAATATCAATGCCCAACAAGCCACGTTCTGCGAGCAATACCTGATAGCCTGCATGGTTCAACATTCGCTCTACCAGTTTGCCACTGGCGGGGTCGTCCTCTATATACAAAATCTTTGGGGGGTGGGTCATACAATAAAATCCTCAGCGCAATTTCTCTATCAAATTTTGCACGAATGAATCATCTAAAAATGAGCCTTTTTGAAGCAACATATCTATTTTACCATCAATTTGTGCATGTTCTTTCACTGTCAATTCTTTGGCAGTGACGACAATGATGGGGATATGTACCAATAACGGGTCGGCTTTCATCTGTTCAATCACCTGAAAGCCATCTACGTCGGGCATCATCAAATCGGTGATGACCATATCTGGCGAAATCTGGCGGATTAAATCCATGCCCGCCTTGCCATTATGTGCCAAATGCACTTCGCAATCATCCCGACTTTCTAAAATACGGCTCATCAAACGGGCGGCGGCTTCGTTATCTTCAATTACCACAATTTGCTTATTCTGACCATCTACCGTATCAATGGCATCCACAAGGCTTTTCTCTGGCGGCAGGGCGATTGCCTCTTGGGTATCCGATAAATCTACCAATTTTTGCCATTGCTCACCCAAAATGGTCTTTTCTACGGGGAGTGTATGCCCAGAGACATTCACCACCACCACATCATCCGGTTTAATGATGCCCTGTTGCACCAATTTGAACAATCCAGCAAAAGTCACCCCTGTAGCAGGTTCTACCGATATGCCATCGGTACGCGCCAAAAGGCGGATGGCTTGGAAGGCTTCTTCATCGGTGGCAGAGATAAAATGTCCGCCATAATCATGGACATAATCATAGAGCAATTCATAGGCACGTCCGGGGTCGCCTGTGGCGAGTGTGGCGATGATAGTTTTGGATTTTTCAATGGGGGTTGCCACACGCTGTCCACGGTCAAAGGCTTCGACCATCGGGGCGCATCCAGTGGATTGAATCACACCAAAGGCGGGCATTTTATCGGTCAGACCCGCATCATACATCTCGCGGAAGCCCTTTCCCACCCCAATGGGACCCATACCCCCACTCACACCTTGCAAAAACCAATCTGGCACGCGCCACCGCTTGCTACCTTCCAAATAGCGCCCCAATTGCTCTGCAATTTCATAGGACATGGTTTTCATGGCTTCGATAGCGGCGACACTTTTAATCCCTTTATCCAAAAATACCCCTTTGGAACGGGCAAATTGCGCCGCCAATATTTTGGTCTGGTCATAATTGCCTGTGGTCTTGATAACCTCAGCACCATATAACGCGGCTTCGCGCATTTTATCATTGGGGGTCAGACGTGGGAAAAATGCCCATACCTTAATGCCTGCGCGTGCGCCATAGGCGGCATACGCGATAGCGACATTGCCTGTGCTGGCGACCACCACCTCATCTATGCCCATCTCCACCAATGCAGAAATCGCCACCGCCGCTTGACGGTCTTTGAAACTGCCTGTGGGTCCTTGTCGCTCATCTTTGAGATACAAATTCTTTAATCCCAAACTCGCCGCCAATGCGCGAGATTTGATGAGAGGGGTTCCCCCCTCCCCCAAACTGATGATATTCTCGGTGTTATAAACGGGCAAAATTTCGTGATAGCGCCATAAATCGGCGGCGCGGTTGCGTAAATCGCCCGCCCACACCTTAAAATCTATTTCATCCATCGCGTACCTTGCTTCGACAATGGTCTCACCACAATTAGGACACGCCCCCTTAAAATCATGGAGCGCGGTCATGGTGTGGCAATAGCTACATTCTAGGGTGATGGTCTTTGTGCGTATCATCGCTAATTATTTCCGCCTGTGTCTAAGTGCCGACGAACATCTTGAATAAAGCGGTCATAGTCCTCTTGACTAATATCCGATTTATAGAGGATATGGATGTTGGTGAGCAATGTCTGTTCATCTGAATTAAGGCTCAACTCCCCTGTAACAACAATCACAGGGATATTGACCGTCTCTGGATTAGACCGCAGTTCTTCTAAAACTGCAAATCCATCTTTACCGGGCATCCGCAAATCGAGGATGATGAGGTCTGGGCGACGACGCGCCACCATCGAAATACCTTCTGTCCCATTTTCGGCATAAAATACCCGATACGACCCATTTTGATTGAGCAATTGGGTCAATAAACGGATAGAAGCAGGGTCATCATCAATAATCAAAATACGCTCGGTGTTGCTCTCAATCTCTGCCTTCAGAACGGCTTTGATGAGGTCATCGGGCATATAGGGACGTTGGATAAAGCTATGCGCTCCCAATTGATAAGCCCGTTGCGAATCGCTGTTGAGTGTTACCACAATGACAGGAATATCGAAGGTGTCATCACGGTCTTTGAGGCGGGTCAACACATTCCACCCTTCACCATTGGCAAAATTGACATCCATCAGGATGAGCGTGGGGCGCATATTACTCGCCATCGCTTCGGCGTATGATGGATGGTCTGCCGTCACCAGTTCAAATCCTTCTCGTTGCAAGGCTCGGCGGAATTGGTCTACCATATCTTTGTTATCTTCGATGAGCAAAATTTGACGTTTTGCCTGCATCACTTTAGGAGAAGGCGCACTCGATGATTTTAGGCTCGTCACCTCATTGGTGGTCGTAGCGCGATTGGGCTTGGTATCAGTTTTCTCTACTTTTGCCGCCATCATTGTCTTGGTTGATGGCTCATCGTTAGATAGTGGACCCGTCTTGGGCAATTGTGGGAGTGATTTATCTTCTTCTTTGACAACATCCATCGTTGGTTCAGTGGGAACGGTGATAGAGAAGGTAGACCCACGATGTTCCACCGATTCGGCAGTCATTTCCCCACCTTGTAGCTCAGTGAGCGACTTGGCGATGGGCAACCCCAACCCCGTACCGCCTTGTGTGCGGGTGAGCGAAGAATCTACTTGACGGAATGGCTGGAAGATGAGGGGCAAATCTTTTTCAGAAATACCAATGCCCGAATCTACCACATCAATTTTAATCATAATCTTGCCCTGTTGATTGGCAACAGGATATACCCGCAAAATAATCCCGCCCGTATTGGTGAATTTTGCCGCATTCGAGATGAGGTTGAGCAAAATTTGGCGTGTGCGGAATTCATCCCCATACGCTTTGGGCAAGTTATTCGCCACTTCCACCGACAAATCAAGATTTTTGTCTTTGACCAACCCAATACCGATGGATTTTACCCCTTCAATCACAGGTTTTACTTCAAAATAAGTGAATTTGAGGTCGAGTTTTTCTGCGGCAATTTTCGCTTGGTCAAGAATTTCGTTGATGAGATAGAGCAAATGCTGACCACTGTTATAAATGGTCGAAAGGTCTTGCTCTTGCATCTCAGTCAATGGACCATCAATGCCCTTGAGCATCACGCGACTAAAGCCGATGATAGAATTTAACGGTGTCCGCAACTCATGGCTCATATTTGCCAAGAAATCGCTCTTGAGGCGGTCTAGTTCCATCAATTGTTGGTTGGATGTTTGTAGAGCTTCGCGCAATTGTGCCGATGACACCACCGCCGCCAACGACCCCGCCATCGTGAGGAGTAATTGCAGTGTTTCGTAGCCATAGGCATTGTGACGCTCATCTTCTAAGATAATCATCCCAATAATATCGTTACTAAAGACCAATGGCACAAATGCTACCGATTGTGTGTTGGAATGAATGGGGATATATCGCTTTTCCTCTTCGACTGTATTGAGCAAAAAGGGTTGTTTATTGCTGGCAACAAGGCTAATGAGGCGGTCTGGGTTATCTAAGCGCACTTCTTCCAATTCTGCGAGTGGCGATTCTGACCCCGATAACGCTACTGCCTTGAGGGTCGTAAACGAATTGCGGGCATTGAAGGTGTCTTCATAGACCACAGGCATATAGACCACAACAGCATGAGAATCGAGCGAGGTATATAATTGTTCTGCCACGTTCACCAACGATTGTTCAAGACTATCAGCAGAAACAGCAGAAGCGGTCACATTGAACAAGAAACCCATGTTTTCTGCTTGTGATTGCGCGGTTTTATAGAGACTGGCGTTATCAATGGCGACAGAAATTTGTGCCGCTAAGGTGGTCAACGCCTTTACATCTTCTTCATTGAAGGCATTGGGCAAATTCGATTGCACATCCAATGCACCCACGACCCTGCCCTTAATCACCAGTGGCAACGCCATTTCTGAGCGCGTCAGGGGCAAATAGGGGTTGGGGCGATGCACAACGGTGGCATCTGCCGTATCGAATGCGATTTGGGCTTCACCGAGCAATGTCACTTGTCCAATCACGCTCATCGAGCCTTTTTGGAGTTTGTGCTTGATTGCCAATAATTTTTCCCCTGCATCACCGGTACTAGCGACCAATTCTGCATAACGGTCTTGGTCATCCATCAAGAACACTTGCACATGGTCATACCCAAACGATTCCTTGATAAGATTTACCACTTTTGGCAATAGTTCATCTAGGTCAAGAATTTGGGCGGCACTTTGGCTAACCTGCGCCGATGTTTCGAGCTGACGCGCACGCCGTTCTGTTTGGGTGAGCAAGTAAGAGGCTTCCATTGAGAGTGAGGCTTGTTCCGCAAAGGCTTGATACGTGCGGATTTCGCGGTCATTATGTTGATGTGGCTCATTTGAACCGAGCCATACCGCCCCAATCGCACGTTTTGGCACGCGCAACGGCACAACAATGACCGATTGTGCGCCCATCGCCTGAACACCTGCTTGTACAAGATCATTCATGTTGCTAGTGTTCTCTATATCATCTATTGCCACCACTGTGGAACTCGCCAACAAATCCCATGCAGGGAATTGGTCACGAGTGAGGCTCATACCAGATAAATCTATGGTATTACCCTCGCTCCAACTGGCAACAACACGAACCGATGCGGCAACACCATTCCACCCACCTGATGTGTCGAGCAAAGCAATAAATACCTGATTGATATGTGGGGCGATGAGGTAATTCACCAACACATCCAAAATTTCGTCTACACCAGAGGCATTGGCGAGGTTACGACTGGCTTGATAGAGGGTGCTGGTCTCTTCTAGCGAATTTTGAATTTGGTCGAACAGGATAAATGTATTCAACACCACCGATGCGCCGTCTGCAAGTGTATTCAGGTAGCGGTCTTCACTTTCGACAAAAAGATGGGCATCCTGATAGGCAATCACAAAGAAACCCGAATTAATATCTTTAGGGCGCAGGTGAATGGCGGCAAATGAGAGGATTCCCGCATCTAGCAAGGCTTGTTCGACAGGGAGTCGCTCAATAATTTCTTCTAAATCGTTGATATACACACCACCAGGGGGAATATCATACTCCTTAAAGATACTTATAAAGTCAATTGGTGGCATATTGGGTTTTGGCATATTAAAGAGAGGCATATCCCCCAATTGTAGCCCTGCTTCTGGTGCAAGATACCCAAAGGCATAATCGGCATCAAAAGCAAGCATGGCTTCTTCTAAAACAGCAATCAATTGGTCAACATCGCGTGCGCGAGAGATATTGTTGGTGGCATTATACAATTGACGCACTTCACGCACGGTATTGGCTTGCGATTCTAACAAGAGGCGGTTATCAATGGCGGTTGCAGATACATCACGCAATTGGGTAAAAATACGCCCTTCATCCAACGTAATGCCATGTACTTCATCACTGACCACGACTATCCAACCAAATGGCTTATCGCTAGTCGAAACACGAATAGGCATGGTGATGAGCGACAAAATACCCGAATCCGTCAGGGCTTTTTTCATTTGGTCTGTGAGTATGGATTCGTCATTGATGTTCTCAATCACCACCGCCTCATCATGGCGCAACAGGGGGATAAACGCATCGGCAGAGTCTATCAATTGTGTGTAGCTCCGAGCGATGGTCGGTCTTTGATGAATATCGCGTGTGATGATATAGGCATCTACCGGTTGTTGCAAAACAAGGTGTGTGATGATGACATCTAACACATCCTCTAGGCGAATCGCCTCTGCCAATTGCCGTTGCGCTTCGTATAACGACACGGTTTCGCGCAGATTTTCTTGTAGGGTATTTTCTAGTGTCCGCAGGCTGGTGATGTCTTGCAACGCCACCACAATCTGTTTAATCATGCCATGTTCGTCACGAATGGGGGCGGCATTAACCAAAAGGTCTATCTGCATGTCATTCACGATGACAGCCACATCATCGGTTGCGGCTTCTTCGCCCGTATTTAATGCCAAAAAGATGGGCATTTCATCTTGTGGATAGGGCAATTGTGTCCCTGTCCGATACAGGTTATATAGCTCAATACTAAATGGTACTTCGGGGTCTATTTCACGTCCCAAATACAATTCTGCTTGTTGATTAAATTGAATGGGGCGCAAGGTGATGGGGTCTAACACCAACACACCAGCAGGCAATGTCTCTAGCACCGATTTTAGGTTTTCTTGTTCCAATTGGGTTTGGCGGAACAGACGACGATTTTCTAGCGCGATAGAGACTTGTGTGGCGAGTGTTTCGACCAATTGTTGGTCGCGGATGTCCAAATCTTCTGCGTTAATATCGCGCCCCATCATAATCACGCCATAGCGTTGGTCTGCGAGGATGACAGGGGTAGCAATATGCTTTCCATAAAATTGCACCACCCCGTCTTTGATAACATCATCCATCACTGTCACACTGGGGTAGTTATTAGGGTCATTGACCAATAAGGTGCTACCGCGCCGAATACTATCTATGAGGGGCAATTCAAAATCGAAGCTATACTGCAAATTCATGGTGTCAGTATAACCGGGAATTTTGCCCACCAATGTTTCGAGCAGGTTGGGGTCTGCCTCGCTAATACGCATCAGCAACCAACGGTCAAAGTTGGTTTCTTCTGCGACACGGGCAAAAATTTCATCTAGCCCTTGTGTGAGGTCTTCACCTGCGACCCGATTTGCCAATTGTGCCGCTTCTGCCAATGCGAGAGCGCGTTGGGCTTCGAGTTGAGCGCGTGCCGCCTCAAAGCGTGCTTCTTCCACCAAACGCAGGTTATCGAGTGCGATGGCAATTTGGTCTGCCAGTGCCATCATAAAGCGGGTATATTGTTCATTAAATGCGCGTGGACGTTCATGTTGACATGCCACCACACCAAACCACTTCACGCGAGAGCGAATGGGCGCAAGTGCCAAACTCCATGCACCGTTTTCTAATAACCGTCCACGTAGAGCAGGTTCTTCTTTGAGGATGGGGTCATCGGCTTGAATCACATTGTCAAATACCAATGCGGTATCGCGCCCTTCGGTCAGCCGACCATAAGGCAAGTCCTCTGCGGCAATACGTTCCCCTTTTACGAAGAAATGAGTGGTCGTTTTGTTGTTATGCCATTCATACGCCACTTCCAAATAGGGCGCGTTGGCGGTTGGATAGGGCCACGCCAGAAATAGGGTGATACCCATCGCATTATTGACAACATCGGCTTCGTTTATCAAGAATGGTCGCGCCAAATGCTCAATCGCCGCCTCATACAACCCCTCAAAATCTTGGGTGGTGGTAATCGCACGACTGGCAACATAAAGGCGACTGGTTTCATCCAACGCCGATTGTGCGGTTTGGAGCAAGCGCCGAATCTGAATTTGGCTACTCATTTGCCCTGTGAGCGCCCGATACACTTCATAATCGGTTGCTTTGAGGTCATATAACAGCTTTGAGGTGATATGAAATAAAGCAATCGGTTGATTGGCGCTAAATAGTGGAAAAATCGCCATAAAGCGATAACCTTGTGCGCGTATCCATTTGACAGGGGTAGCGGCATTTCGGTCACTTGGCATTTCATCCACAATAATTTCTGGATTGCGTAAACGCATGGGCGAATCTGGTGTGATAAAAATGGGATAAACGGTATCCAATTCTTTCACCCCCCCATGGTCAGATTGTGCCACCATCCGCGCTTGGGTGGGCCACCCAGTCGCATCTAATTCACCTTCTAAAAGACTGAGGGCAAAATTCAGATTGGGGTCGGTATTGGTCGCTACAGCCGCATAGACCAAATCTTTGGTATTTTGTGATGTATTGATGATACGACTGGCGGCATATAGATTTTCATTCCGCGCCACTTCTAATTCCGTTTGGCGCAAAAGCAAACGATTATCAATCGCAACGCCTGCTTGGTCGCTTAGGGCGCTAAAAATACGCCCTTCCCGCTCACTAAATTGGCGTGCCTGACTAAATGTGATGGTGATAAATCCGCGCCACACACCGCGCACACCCAACGGGATGAGTACCAATGCCACCGCATTAAGGCGTTCCAACACCGTAATCAACAAACGGTCTATACGGGCATCTTGCATGGCATTGTTGATAAGCGCGATTCGGTCTGCTTTCAAATCACGTAAAAAGGGATGGTCGCTCATTCGTAAGCGCAACCCCACCAAATTTTCATCCCCTTCTGCACGCGGACGGATGGAATAATCGGCTGTTAATTCGCCCCAAATAGGCACACCATTTTCTTCTATTTCCAACTCGTTAAACATCCAAATTTGACCACCAGAAGCATCGGTGGTCATTGAGACGATGATAGATTGCAAAATTTCGTCTAATGAGTCGGCTTCATTTAGATATTGGCTCAATTGATAGAGTGTAGATGTCTCGGTGAGGCTGTTTTGGGTTTCTTGGAATAAACGAGCGTTTTCAATTGCCAGCGCGACACGACTCGCAACGGCTTGCAAGATAACGCGGTCGCCATCGCTAAAATCTTGCCCAATATTGGGCAACGCTACCAATTCACCAATATTTTCACCCCGAATGATGATAGGGGTTTGAATGGTGTCATCATGTGGGACAATGGGGCTTTTTGCCTCTACATCAAGCAAATTATAGACATAACTGCTTTCCAAATTGATGCGTTGCTCCGCCGATTCCCATGCAATACGGGTGAGTTGTTTGTTTAGGCTATCAATTTGCTGAATCCGTTTTTCGGTCTGATTCAACAAACGGGCATTGGTGATAGCCACTGCCAATTGGTCTGCCAATAGGTTATAAACGGGCAAATCTTCTTCTTTGAAGGCATGAGAAATTCGGCTTTGAATATCCAAAACCCCAATGACATTACCACCACTCCGCAGGGGCAAGCCCAATTCTGCCCGTGTTTCTGGCAGAAGCGGATTTTGGGCATAAGGGGTAGATTTATCTGTCCACTGCGTATCATTGATGATGACTGCCTGCCCTTTATCGGTGACAGTGCCAATGACCGATTCTGACCCAATGGGGATTTTGAAATTTTGGGCGAGTAATTTTTCGCCCGCTTTGCCATGACTATAACGCAAAACGGCATTCATGCGGGCTTCATCCACCAAGAATACTTGGGCATGATAAAAATTAAATTCCGAGCAAATCAGGTTAATGGCACGATTGAGCAACACATCAATATCATACAAATTGGCGACTTCTCGCCCAATGCGTGTCGCTACTTCAAGTTCACGGTTGCGCCGTTTGAATTGCGAATCCACAGCCGCATTCATCACCTTAAGCGAGCGCCCTATATAATCGATAGACCCATAAATCTGGGCAATTTCATCGGGTTGTGTGTTGATTTCCATCGTGAAGCGTGTATCGGTGTTCAAACTCTGATTATCACGCACCAGCCGTTGCAACGACCCATTGATGGTTTGAATCGGTTCTAAAATGGGGTTTAGCAAATAGCGAATGGTGATAACGAATAAAAACAGGATGATAACCACGATTATCAAATTGGCAACAATACCCGCCGTAATCGGTGCCATGACCAATGACCAATTATCCAAAATGATGACGCGCCATTCTGAATTGAGACCCGCATAATCATCCATGATAGCGGTTGAAATCACATAACCCGTATCGCTAAAACTTTGCAATAAAAATTCACCGTTATTACGGTCTAAAAAGGCATTCAGGGCATCGGGGTTGAGCGTAAAATTTTCGGTTGTGGCAATAATCTGATTTTGTGAATCTACCAACACAATTTGTCTGCCGTCTTGTGAGGCAAGTGGGTCACTCATCATGTCGTTGAGGGCGCTATTTAATATATCAAGACGAATTTCGAGTTGTGTAAATCCTAGCACATTGGCAACATTGCCTACTGTGGTCACAGGGACATTAATCCTCAGGATATTCGTTACATCTGTTTCATTTTGAACCCGTTCTAGGCTCAAAAATGGCACACCTGCCTGCCCTCGTTGTAAAACACTTATTAAAAGTGGGTCATCTGGTGGCAAAGTACGTGAGACTTCTGCAGAGATACGGGTTTCGTTGGGCAAATTAATGATCTCACCCCATACCCGCCCATCACGCATGATATAACGTGCGCCGTTATAAAAATTACGGCGTAGCCCCACAATATCATCAAACGAGCGCAACATATCGGTTTGCAATTCGTTCATGGTCTCATTAAATTGCGCCGATGTGGTGAGCCGAATTAGCCCTTGTGCATAAAGCCGATTGGTCGAGCTATTGGCGAGGCGTGTGATGTTATTGATAGGGTCAGATAAATGCCCAAGCACTTTAATTTCTGTGGCAGATAAAGACCCGTTGGTATAGCGCCTAAAGAAGTCTATCCCTGAGTTTTGTCTGGTGATAAAAATAGAAAGTGCCGCAAGCGATAAAAATATAATGATTATCAAGCGTATACGCCATAGCGTCCGTGTTTGTAGAGGAGATATATTTCCTCTGCGTGAAAAACGCGGAATGGCGGTGGTGAGTCGGTTAGGAGAAATGGGTTGTGTCATAAAATATCCTGCCTATTCCGCGTGTCCATTATCAGACGAATCATCATCAAGGTTGGGTAATTTGCTGGTGACAGTACGGCGGATGGGGGCGATTTCGATGGTTTCACCACTCACTGCTTTGGCTAATGCCAAATTGATACTCACTTGTGGCACGCGCAACGCCTGCCCCACTTCGCGCACAGCCGTTTGCAAAATGGCATCAATTTCGGTTTGGCTTGTTAATTTAGAGGCAATATCGTTCACCAATCGCTCCCGTTCAATAGCTCGCTGACTTTCTTCAAACAGGCGGGCGTTATCAAGGCTCAACGCCAAACGTCCCACCAGCTCCATAGCTAATTGTACCTTCTCTTGGCTAAAATCGCTCACAGGAAATTCCCACTCAACTGCACCCAATGTTTGCCCACGTAATTGGATGGGTACGGCAAATGGCACAGTATTATGTGCCGTGACTTGCCCAATAATAGCAACACCTTGTTGCAACACAGATTCGCGCAAATGAACATCCTCTGGTGTGCTAGACCCCATGCTAAATTGGCTAGAGAGTGTGGCTTCGCGGCGGTAATTCATATATTCGACCCATGTCCCGCGTGTTGCCACACGGTTGCTGATGGTCAGTTCTTCTAAGCGCCGTAATGATTCTTGGTAGAGGCGCGTGTTTTCGATGGCGATAGCGATTTGGTCTGACATAGTTTGCAAAATATTCACTTGTTCTTCATTGAAGCTATCACGGAATTTGCTTTGCACATCCAATGCGCCAATAATTTTGTCGCCAATTTTGAGTGGGATGGCGAGTTCTGCGCGGGTTTCGAGCAAAAATTCATTTTTACGGTGAACTTCGCTTTCGAGGGTATCTCTGGCGATAACCACCCGTGATTCATCTGTAGCACGACCAATCACGCTTTGGCTACCGACTTGTAGCCGATGCCCACGCGCCAATAAATTGCGCCCTGCTTCCCCCGTGCTGGCGCGTAAAATAGCAAATTGCTCATCGGCATCTAGCAAAAAGATTTGTGCATGATAAATATTTGGGAATACCTGAATAATGAGTTCCACCACCTTATCCATCAATGCCTGTGGCTCTCGTTGGATAGCGGCAAAACGACTCACCTCTTGGGTGGCTTGCAAATCACGCACACGGGCGACAATCCGTTCTTGTAAATCGTTCAATAGAACTTGAATTTGCTCACGGGTATTCACAACGGTGCGTGCCAAAATCCCAATATCATCTACCCGTTGAATGGCAGAAATAGGAATTTCATAATTGCCTTCGGCAATGGCTTGTATCGCACCTGTAATTTCTTGAATGGGGCGCACCAGCGACCAATTGGTGATTGTTGTTAGGAATACCCATAAAATGCCCAACACAAAAATAAAAAGCGGGAATTGTTGGGTAAAGGCGACCAAGTTTTGGGCAAATGATACCTGTAAGGGGGTTTCTGTGATAAAGGCAAAGGGCGTATTTTCGAGGGGGGTATAATGCCCCACATACCACTCTTCCCCTACTGAATACACTTGTGTACCAGAATCTTGCACCAACGCATCCAATACGGGGCTGGCTTGAATAGAAATTAATGCCCGTTCACGATATTCATCTTGAGTAATCACCAACCCATCACTGGTAGCGAGGTAACTAAAGGCTTCTACGAAACCCGATGATTTATACAGGCGTGGCAATAACCCTGTTTGCAGGTTAACCGTCCCCACCACATACCCAACTGCCCCTTCCACATTGCTCACCACATAAACCACCTGAATTTGTGGGTCATCAGCCGTTCCGGTGGCGATAAGTGCCGATGAACGGTTGGTGAATTGGGCATTTTGCGCTGTCTGATAGGCTTCATCCCCTGCCTTATTCGTGCCAATCGGCACAACAGGGATACGTTGCCCACGCACAAAATTGGTATTACTTAATAGGACAATCCCCTCCATGTTTAATAATTCCACTTGCGTGAATAGTCCTGTTTCTGTGAGGCGTGTTTCGATGGCAACGGTGAGGTCATCTAATACACGGTCAACTTGGCTATTAAACCCCATCAAGCGAATAAGGAGGTTACGATTCGCTTCATTTTCGGTAAATTCGGTCATGACAGTGGTGGTAGATGTCAAAAATGTATTGACATCATCACGCCGTTCAAGCCCCTGAAAGCTGATAAATGCCCGCAAATTGTCGAGGTCGGTAATGCGAATTTCGCGCTCAATGAGGACAAAGGCGATAAGTGCAGGGATGGAAATAGCGATAAAAATGGCGATTGCCAGCCTTGCCCAAATGGGCAATTGAAAAAATAGACGTTGGGTCGTATTACGCATCGGGTTTCTCCCCCAAAGGTTTTATATCAGACGAGATACTCGGCACTTCGCTGGTGAGGGTCGGTTGCAATTTCATCACATCGGGTTGCAATTGAATATGGGTATGAATTGCCCCTAATGCGTTGGTAAACATCTGCGCGGCTAAATTCAACACATCACGGACTTCTGTAGCACCAATCAATTCTCTGGCGACTTCATTGGCTTTCCGTTCACGGATAGCTTGGCTACGGCTTTGCTCAAAAAGGCGTTTATTTTCGAGTGCCAATGCCAAACGGTCTACCACATTTTGAATTAAATCCAGTTGCCGTTCTGATGGGGGCTTATCTGTGGGCAAAATAAAGCGCACTGCACCTAGAACTTCCCCACGTAGGATAATCGGCACTAATACCCGATTGCCATCTGCGCTCAATTCTACATGGACTTCTTTGGTTTCGAGCGTGGGTGCAAGTTCATCGGGCAAATCAAATGATGGTGTCAGGGTGGGGTTTCCGACTTGGGTCATATCAAGGTCAAAGCCGATAGCTTCATAGCCACGCCCTTGCAAATACTCATCCCAAACACCGCCCACGACTTGTTTTTCATATTGTTTATATTCGCGCAATTGTCGGCGCAAATTATCGAGGGTGGAACTTTGGTCATTCAACACTTGGCGCAAGGCATTCACAGTCGCCACATCTTCTAAAATGATGCTCAAGCCTTCTGCCAATAATTCAAGCGCCCGCATCCGCATACGGCTAAAGCGCCCTGTCGTATCTTGCACATCTAATATCGCAATCACATCGTCGCGCACCATAATTGGCACCGCCACACCAAATTTACTAGAGGGCAAAAAGTGTTCATGGCGAAATTCTGATTCGGATGAATTGACAAATATTGCCGTTTTGGTGCGAAGAGCTTGTGTAAGGGCGCTCGTATCACTCACGCGGATAGGAGTCCGCAATGCCTCAATACTAACCCCCAACCCAGTACGAATGCGCGTGGTCAGGAGACCATTATCATCATCTACCAAAAAAACTTGGGCAAAATTATAGCGCAGGTCGTTGCGGATAAAATTAATCACCGAAACAAAGGTCTCATCTTCATCTCTTCTGGGGATACGGCGCAAAAAATTACCGACTGCACTCATTTGCTCGCCACCATCTATCTCTCTGCGAACAGATTCTTCTAGCAAATTGCTAAATAAGAAAAAATAGAGTGTGATGAGCAATGTCAGTAATAAGGTTGTTCCATATCCTTGACTAAGGGCATCTGCAAATGTGAGATTATTTGAAATGGCAAATCGCGCCAAATTAAAAATGAGGGTCGCACTGGTGGCAATAAGCCACAAGCGATTGAGGAGCAAGCCCGCACTAATCAGCACCAAAACATTGACGGTTGACCATGTTAGGGTAGATGAAGTCTGTTGCAAAAAGAGGAGCAACACAAATGATGTTATGACAATCATCCGCGCCGCCCAATTGACTCTGCCATTTTGCACCAAATACGTGACAAAAAATGCAAGAGATAGGGCAACCAGTGGGATAAAATCTCTGATTTGAAGATTTGTACGATTCAAAATTGAATTAAGGACATTATTGAGGAACAAGGGAACCATCAAAATGCCAGTCACCAACATGAGGTATAAAACACCGATGGCACGCTGACGCAAAAAATAATCTTTATAGGGATAACGCAAGCCCAACCCAAAGGGCAACCGACGTGATGTTTGCATTATTTCACCTTCCCATTGCCATTATTTTGATTTGATGGGGTATCTGTTTTGACCAAAGCACTTCCCAAACGGATTGACCCTTCTTCTGCACCAACAAGCTGTCCGATTTGCGTGAGCGTCATTTGTAACAATTCATCCACATTCACCGCCGATTGGAATTGCCCCACGATGTCGTTAATCGCTTGTTGTTGTTGCACATTGAGCTGTGTTTCTTCAAATAGACGGGCATTGTCGAGGCTGAGTGCCAACCGTTGCGCCACCGCTTGTACCACTTCTACCGAGTCATCTTGACGCATTTCATCTGAAGTTAGCACCTCAATTGCCCCAATGACCTCCCCGCGTAATACAATCGGCACAGCGATGAGAGAGGGCTTGCCCAATTCACTTTGACTAATACTCGGTCTGCGCCGTTGACTGGCTTCTATCATCTGAGGTGTCCATTCAACATCTGTCTTAATATCGGCTTGTGATTTTTCTAAAACCACACCAGACAAATCGCCTTTATCAAGCAAATAATCTCCCCATACCTTGCGGGTCAGTTGCCGATTTAGCCGTTGAATTTCACGCAGGTTCGATTCCGATTCAAAAAACAGGCGTTTATTTTCTTGCAAGCTACTCGATTGTGCCTCAAATAAGCGGGCATTGCGGATGGCTGTCCCCAATTGATTCGCCACGACTTCTAACGTTTGAATATCAATCGGGCTAAAAGCATTGGGGCGCGTACTTTGTACATCCAATGCGCCAATAATGCGTTCTCCATCGGTAATTGCGACAGCGAGTTCAGAACGTGTATTGGGCAATAATTCGTTGCGTGCATGAAGGGCTTTTTGCGAATCGGTATCGCTGGCAATCACCGCATCGCCAATTTGGGTAACACGACCAATCACACTGGTAGACCCAACCAAAATACGGTGCTTGCGCTCTAAGAGCATTTGCCCAACTTCGCCCGTACTGGCGACCAAATTGGCATATTCGCGGTTATCATCCACCAAAAAGATTTGCACATGGTAGTAGGCAAAACGGTCACGGATGAGTTCCACTGCCCGCCCAAAAAGCTCATCTAAGTCGAGTAATTTAGAGGTGATTTGTGAGATTTCTGCGGTTGTACGCAAGAGTGTAGAAGCCCGTTGGGCTTCCTGCGCCGTATTTTGTGCTGTACCAATCAAAAAGCGCGTGGAGATAGATAGTGTGGCGAGTATTGCCAAAAATAAGACCAGAGTTATCCCCTCTGGGCGCACTTCTAAACCATAGTCTTGCACAACGAGTAAAATTCTAAACACATAATTGCTGAGGATGATGCCTGTGGCAATGCCATATACCAAATTGCTAATGAGTGTAGAAGCGGCGATAATCGCCAGTATTGATATAAATAAATTCACGCTAGGTAGGCTGATAATGATGGTTGAGGCGGCGAGTCCAAATACCAATGTACCGCCAACAAATTCGACCATGCCACGTTGCAATAAAAACCATAACCCGACACAGACAAGTACGAAAAAACCTGTTGCAAGGGTGCCATAGGGAGATACTTGTGTTCCCTGTGATAAAACAAATAATTGTGCGACAATCCCGCCTAAATTGGCTAAAAACACGGTAATCAACACCGCCCGCGCAAATTGTAAGCGTGAGCGTTGGATGGAATTTACGATTTCAATCTGTCGTTTTGGTTTTTCTTGGTTCATCATCGTCTCACAGTCCTAACGCGGAGGCGTTCCCAATTTGATGGCGATTTTTTGTGCCTTGAGCGCATCACGTAACCCGCGTGCGGCTTCTGTCACCATATCTTCAACATTATTCATCGTTTGCAAACGACCAACGATTTGGTTTACAAATGCCTCACGTTGAGCAGTCCGTTGGCTTTCATTGACCAAGCGCACATTTTCGATTGCCACACCAAAACGCTCCCCAACTTCTTGAAGCAGGTCTAAATCTTCTGGGGTAAACTCACCATCTTCATTTAATTCAAATTCCATCGCACCAACAACCCGCCCACGTACCCGCAAGGGCAAAGTGATGACTTGTTGACCATCTACAGTAGATTGCACCAATTGATGTGATTTCATGGCTTCGGCGATGCTGGCTGTGAGGTCGGCTTGGGTGATGCTTTCTTTCGATTCAAAGTCCACAGCCAACCCAATCTCACGCCCTGCCCCATTGATATAATCTGACCAAATACGTCCGGTGAGGCGTTCATTGAGGCGCTCCACTTGGCGTAGGGCTTCGCGGGCTTCTTCTACAAGGCGTTCATTTTCTTTCACCCGTTGTTCTGCGCGTTCAAATTGGCGAATATTATCAATGGCTAACCCGATGCTATCGGCAAGGGTCTGAAAAGATTGTGCGAGGTCGTCTCTGCCAAAGGCTTCGCGGTCTTTACTTTGCAAATCGAGCGCACCAATCACCCGATTCCCAATCCGTAACGGAA
The DNA here is from genome assembly GCA_033763335.1 of bacterium. Taxonomy (GTDB): domain Bacteria; phylum Chloroflexota; class Anaerolineae; order Aggregatilineales; family Phototrophicaceae. The sequence continues at coordinate 25,475 of JANRKU010000111.1, read as the reverse complement.
ATGCCGCTTCGACTTGTGTTTCTGGGAGCAATTCGTTGCGTTGATGCACACTATCACTAGACCCCGATTTGGCGATGATATATTTTCCCAAGTAGGTCACTTGCCCAATAACACTTACACTACCGACCTTCAAGCCGTGTGCGCGTTCAATCAATTTTTTGCCCACCTCACCCGTACTTGAACTCAAACGGGCTTCTGAACCTGTTTCATCCGTCAGAAAAATTTGGGCATGATAAATTTTGGCAAAATCGGTGACAATACGACCAATCGTATATTCAGATAAATCTTGCACACTAATACGTTGCGCGACTTGTTGGGTAATATCGGTCACAATATCGCCCACACGAGTGCGGGTTTGGATTGCCTCATTAGCCCCAATAGAGCGCGATATATCGGCATAGCGAATAAATAACCAAACAATGATACATAAGATAACCCCCGCCAATGTTAACGCGCCAAAATCTATGACGCTACTTTTGGCAAGGGCTTCTGCGCTCACAATATAATCGGGCAACATATCATCGGTCAAATTGACCCGATATAAAATGGCAATAACCAGCCCCACGAGCGTCACAATTAAGCCAACCCATAAACCATCACGACCAACAATTAGCCCGCCGATGAGGATGGTTATCAACAAAACAATGGCGTTAAATCCATTGAAAAGCCCAGAATCAAATGTATTTCCCACACTGAGGATGCACCAAACCAAAAAGGCGAGCCATGAGGCTATTTCTAATTGACCTTGTCGCACAAGGTATAAGCTCAGAAATCCCAGACCATAAAAAGCGGCGATAATAGTGAAATTAAGAACGCTCTGCGTTTCGATGAAATATTGCAATAACGTGCGTGGCGCATACATGGTCGAGGGCAAAAAGGTCATATATACCGCATAGCCAACCATCAAAACAAGGATTGTCATAATGACAAGCCCTGCTTGTTGTTTTTGCAAAATATCGGTATAGCGGTCTGTCTTAAAAAGGCGATTGAACATAGTATGGATTCCTTTTAATTATCATCACCCGTCATCAGACGAATACGGGCGCGTTTTGCGCCAATCGCTTTGCCCAATTCGTTGAGTGTTACACTCAAAATTTGGTCAATATCGGATTGTTGTTGTAATTGACTAGAAATATCATTGACGAGCGCCTTACTTTTTGCCAAACGTTGACTCTGGCTATAGGTTTCGGCATTTTCTAGCCCAATACCCATTTGGCTGACCAATTGTTGAAAAATGGCAGAATCGGTGTTGGTATAGGCATTGCTTTTATGATTACCAATCTCAACCACGCCCACATGCACACCACGTACCATGAGAGGCAAGCTAATGGCAGAATTCATGGTCTCGTCAAATGTAAATTTATAATCGGATTTGCCCAAGTCATTGCCAGAAAACATCCGTTGTGTCTTGATAACTTGCCCACCTGTAGTGTAATCGAGTGGGACGAGTGTTTCATCATCCATATTCACGGTCACTCTTGCCCCATCAGCAGAGGCAATGCGATGCCATTGATTGCTGGTCGCATTAAATAGCAACACCATCATCCTATCAGCAGAAAGGACTTGTTGGGTGTTTTGGAGTGCTACATAGAATAATTCTTTAATATCCAAAACTGCTTGTAGCGACTGGCTAAACCCTGCAATCGCTTCCATTTGACGGGCTTGACGGCGAGTATTTTGCAATAGACGGATATTTTGAATGGTGACAGCCATTTGCGAGGTGATAGTGCGGGCAAAATCTACCATAGTAGAGGTAAAAATATGTTTCTCATCATATAAATCGAGACCAACCGACCCAATAAAACCTGCTCTAACATCAATGAGGGGCAAAATGGCAATAGATTTAATATTCGTCTTACGCAGTAGGTCGCGTGTTTCTGAGCTAATCTCGCCAGATGTCTCAATATTATTCACGATAATAGGTTGTGTTTGGTTACGCAATTTGCGCTGAAATTCATCATCTTTGGCAGAAAATGTTAAACCAAGCGTACCAAACTTAGGATATTCACTCACCACCACGGCTTTATCTCCCCCATCGGTCAACAAGGTAACGCCTGCATGGTCAACATTTAGGGCATCTACCAACGCCCGCACCGTTTTATCCATCACAGCACTTTCATCTTGAAGGGAACCCAATGTAGCAGACAGTTCATTGATGATTCGCAATGCCCGCACTTGGGTGCTTAATGATTCGGCGGTGATTTTGGTATCGCTTAACAAGCGACGATTTTCAATGGTCAGCGCCAATTGGTCTGCGATGGCAACCACGTTATTGCGTTGCAATTCGGTGATTTCATATCCAAATTCCTTACCCAAACTTAATACACCCAACACCCGTGTCCCCACACGCAAGCCGATATTATAGGCGCTATAAACCCCTTTTTCGACAAAGAAATTGGCAATATTTTTAATCAATGTGGGGTATGGCGGACGTAAATCGGCAATATTAGCACCTTCACCGCGCAAAAACAGGTCAACCAAGTCTTTATATCGTTCTGGGCGTTCAACATCAGCGATGTCATCTACAATATCTGGGGTAAGGACGGTATCTCGCATTGCCGCAACACGCAAGGTTGTTAATTTGGGAACATCACCCGCCATAAGTGCTTTATCAAAAAAGATGAGGGCAAGAACTTTAATTTGTGGCGGGAGCAATTCAATTAATAATCGTGCCATTTCTGGGTAATCATCTGCCACCACAATCGCTTGATTGGCTTGTGTGAGTCGGGTCGCAAATTGTTGGGCGGTACGTGTTTCTTCGAGCAATTGTCGCCCGCGAATCGTCATACCGATTTGGTCGGCAACAGCACTATAGGCGTTCAATTCCTCTTCACTAAAGACATATTCGCTGGTAGAAAATAACGAGAGTGTGCCAAAAAGTTCATCCCCAACACGTAATCCAAATGCACCCACCCAAACCTCGGCGGGCAGATTAAATGTTTGTTGAATTTCTGCGGTGTTTTCTTCTTCTCGAATATCTGGAAATCCCGATAGCAACCGATTGATAGAGGCACCATTGGGTACGGGAATGGGTGTTGGTGAAGAATCTACTGCCGTGATGGAAGTGGCAAAAGCGACTGAATAGTGAGCATTAGGCACTTCATCAACATGAAGTCCTTTATCAAATAATGTGATAGTAGCGGCAATAAAGTTTTTGCCGAGTGTATAAATAACGGCTTGTGCCATATATGCAAAACTTTGTGCGGTGGTCACAAGGCGATTTGCCAAAAGCAATTCATTGATAATTTGTTGCGATTTGGCGGTGGTCTCGTTCAAAATACGTACTTCAGACAATGCCCCCACCAATTCACTCACATTTTGGAAAGCGTTAATTTCTTCTTTATTAAAGGCGCGTTTGGTGCGACTCATGACCACAATCACACCTGTGGGCATTTTTCCATTAGAAATGGTCACACTGAACAACGAATTAACTTCGCGTAGCTTGAGCCATTCAAAGAAATATTCGCCTACCATCTCTTTAGTCATGATGTCGCTATCATCAATAATGACCGTTTCGCCATCTAACATGTCAGATTGAACCCGTTTACCCAAATCTTGCCAGCGTAACTCGCGCTCAAAATCCCATTCCAATAACTGGTTGCGATTTGCTACCGCTTTCACTACCCAATGGCTGACCTTTGCGCCGTTGTAAACCAATTCCATAATTGCCAACGACCTGCCCTTTTGGGGCAACAAGTAGTGGGCAATAACTTGTGCCATATCGCCGTATTCTTGACCTGCAATGAGTTGATTAAACACCTGTGCTTGGCGCTCACTCAAATCGTGGCTGGTGGTGGTTTCTGCGATGAGGTTATGGAGTTCAACTTGTGAGGTAGCAATATCTATAAGGCTCTGATACCACTCCATCTGAAATGGGGTTGGTTCAATTGGACCTTGTACGCTATTGAGGTTAATAATGCCAATGGTGCGTCCCTGTGAGCGCATGGGGAAGAGAATATAGGATTCAATGGTATTGCCATTAAATTCAACCCGTAAAAAGGGGGTTTTGGTGGTATCGGCGATATAAACAGGTTTGCCATCTTCAAAAATAGGCTGATATAAGTCACCCATCTTTGAGGCAGGGATATCCATAAAGAAATTTATTTCATACGACTTATGCCGATTTGCCATCGCCACACAAGTCATCCCCTCAATAGTACCTGTTGGATCGAGGCTAAAAAGATTAATAGAAAAAAATTGCCCCGATGCAACCACACCATTAGCAAGTGAATCTGCGATTTCGACAAATGTCTTACTTTGGGCAAGTCGTTGACTCACCTGAGTTTGGAGGCGGATAAAATCTATCAACAACGATTGGGCGTGATGTTTTGCCAAAGGGGATATTTCGCCCGCCTGCTCCCATTCACCCAGACGCTCAAACAACGAAATAATCGCGCCTTTTTCTGATGGCATATACACGCTCCTATATTGAGTTATGACGACTTAAACTACTTCCATTCCCACACTTGTTCCCCAGAGAGCAACCGCGAAATTTGTTCTGGAAAGCGGTCTGGGTCTAGTGGTTTACCCAAAAAGCCATCGAAGCCTGCTTTCTGAGCGCGACGCATCTGGTCTTCACTGGCTTCGGCGGTCACAGCACACACCAAGGTCTCTTTTAGACGAGGATGAGCGCGAACCTTTTGTAACGCCTGATACCCATCTTCATAGGGCAAGCGAATATCCATTAAAATTAAATCTATTTTGGCGAGGGTTTCTGCAAATTGGACAACTTGCCAGCCAGAGGTTTTCCACTCACAGCGTTGCACCCCCATAAACGCCAACATACGCGCAATGAGGACGAAATTTGGCACATTATCTTCCACCACTAAAACATGAGCTTCACTTGGGTCTATTGGAAACTTGGTTGGCATATACCACTACCTTAAAAATTGTATGACTTGCTCAACAAAAGTATCTACATCTATCGGTTTGCCGATGTAGCCATCACAGCCTGCATTTAACGAGCGTTCTCTATCGCCTTCCATAACATTAGCTGTGAGAGCCACAATCGGAATATGGGAAATATTGGCGGTGTTACGAATTTTAGTTGTGGCGGTCAAGCCATCCATGCCGGGCATACTCATATCCATCAAAATGAGGTCTGGTGGATTATTCAATGCCATCTCTATTCCTTGTATGGCGTTTCCCGCTTCTTCGACCATAATACCTTCTGCCATCAGAATCCGACGTACCAACATACGGTTATTGGAGTCGTCTTCAATATACAAGATGCGCGTCATCTAACTTACTCCCGATGGTGTGTATGCTCAATGGTTAAAAACAGGTTTGATTACATCCACATTGTAACGAAATTTTCTTCAAATTACCAAATCCTCTTTTTTCATGATACAAGGAAAAGACAAAATACGCTATGTGGTATGCCCCTATCCAACCAACCTAACACACAATTCTCACACGCTTCACACCAAACCAAGATTATCTATGAAAGGTAAGCTAAGTGTGCTATTCTGTTCATTATCCAAAATTTAGCTTTAGCCATAAATGAGGTATAAAATGAAAAGTTACGCAAGCGCCCCACCTATGCAAATTGACCCCAAAAAGAAGTATATTGCCCAAATTCAAACCAACAAAGGGCTAATCGAAATTGAATTATTTGCCGATAAAGCCCCTATCACCGTCAATAATTTTGTCTTTTTGGCAAAAGACGGCTTTTATGATGGCATTGTGTTTCATCGCGTGATTTCTGATTTCATGATTCAAACAGGCGACCCACTCGGCACAGGCACAGGCGGACCCGGATATAAATGGAACGATGAAGCCAGTGCCCTCGCCCTCAAGCACACAGGTCCCGGAATTTTGAGCATGGCAAATGCAGGCAAAAACACCAACGGCTCACAATTTTTCATCACCCATGTTGCCACCGATTGGCTCAATGGCAAACATGCCGTGTTCGGTCAAGCCACTGCCGAAAGTCAAAAAGTGGTGAATGCTATCCGTCAAGGCGATAAGATGGAAAAAGTAACTATCATCGAAAAATAAATCATAAAAAAATAGGCGAGGCAAGTATGCCTATTCATAATTGATTGTAAGGGCGCACCATGTTGCGCCCTTACAGGTAATTCACAAATACTAACTAATCCCTTCCCCATTAAAACCGCGCCCTACCCCGCGATAGACAAAACCCAACTCGCGCATTTTTTGTGGTTCATACATATTGCGTCCATCCACAATAATGGGTTGCTTCATGAGTTTATGGACACGCTCCATATCAATTTGCTTAAATTCATTCCATGGGGTCGCCACGACGATGGCATCTACCCCTTCTGCAACCTCATAGGGATTTTTGCACATGACAATTTGTGGATAATCTTTTGTTGTATTGGGCATGGCAACGGGGTCATAGGCACGGATTTTTGCCCCTTGTCCCAATAATGCGTCAATAATAGCTAATGCTGGTGATTCGCGGATGTCATCGGTATTTTCTTTGAATGCCAATCCCCAAAAGCCGATGGTTTTTCCTGCGACATCATGCAATAGGTCATGGAGTTTTAGGGTGACGTGTTTGCGTTGGAAGGCATTAATATCCATAACCGCATTGAGGAGTTGGGGGTGCATCCCATGTGTTTGTGCCATGTATGAAAGTGCGCTCACGTCTTTGGGGAAGCATTGCCCAATAATCGTCCCGCCTGCGGTGATGACGGTATCCAATGGTGTTTTGAGGCTATATACCAGTTGGTTAACCGTTTCGTGTTTGATTTCCATCACATTGGTGATTGCAAACACATCCCCATCTTCATAGCCATGAGGGGTAATGCGCCGTTGATAATTATTGAGAATTGTTTGAATACGAGTCCGTTGTTTTTCCCCAAAAATAGTGCTGATACGGCGCATTGACTCATATCCACTAACACGGATAATATAGGCAAGGTGTTTGGATTTATTCATCATGCGACGACGCACTGATGGCACAACATCCAATGATTGTAGTAACAAAACAGTTGCATCTGCCATGTGTTTACTGATAGTGGCATATTCAATCATCATATTTTTGCCCTGATTAACAGGCGTAACTGAACCATCACCACTAAACATCCCGCGTAACAATTCATAGCGCAAGGCTTGTGACACATTAAATGCAAATCGTGGTAAGGCTTTATTGAGTGAATTTGTACCACAATTGAGATAATCCCGAATGAGCCACGCAAAAATCCGTGATGATACAATAATCGTTTGGGCGTTGGTATTATTACGCTCAATAAATTTCAGTCCCAATTGGCTCAAGACAGTGCGAACATCATCTAAATATTCAGCTTCATTTTGATGGAAAGTGAATTGAACACGATGGCGTTTTGCACCTGCACGCCCTTCCTCAATAGAAATATGCCCCTCAGCCAAATAATAGCCTATTAAACGCATAAAATCTTTGTTGATGGGGATAATAGCATTGAGTTTTGTAGCCGCGCCTTTTGCAGTATAGACCTGTAATTTTTCAATGGGTGTATCCAAAACACCTTTTTCAACCAAATGCCAATAAATCAGTAGTGGCATCCGATTATTTTGTTTGATTTCGTGTGGGTGGCGCAACATCTCATGTGGGATGTGTTTGGCAAACTGAGAATAGGCTTGGGTGAATGAATCATCTATCGGCGATACATGCACATCTTCTGCCAAATCGGTATTGCGGAGTAATTCGATGAGATTGAGTGATGTCGGAGCAGATGCCAAATCGGGCAACATTTTCAACATCATAATGCTATCATCTGGTTGGATTTCATCGGCAAGCACGCGCTCAAATCCGTTATCAGTCACACGAATCACAGGATGGTCATGGGTCACACGAATTTCACGCCCCATACTGGTCTTAATCGTCACCATATCACCCACATAAGAACGGCGGGTCGCCACCAAAACATCCGCAACTTCTGGACAGCCTGTTTCTAAATTAAATGATAATACCCGCACGCCTTTTGGTTGAACTATTTCAACATGCGAATCTGTCACGGAATCGAAAAATAGTGATAGTGGCTTGGCGCTCACATGACCATCTTCATCTAGCACAAAAATAGTCTCATCACCCTCAAAACAACTCCCCCCGTATCCGACACCTGCTTGGAGGAAATGATGCCCAATTCGCTTGTCAAACCCCATCCCTTGCGCCACTTCTATCACATCTGCGCCTAATTTTTCGCAGATAATACTGATTTCATTGATGAAGCTAATGCGCGTGGCAAGGAACGCATTGGACGCATATTTTATCATCTCGGCAGTACGCAAATCGGTCATGACAATGGGCGCACGCAAAGGCAAATAGAGTTGTGCCACCGATTCTGAAGCATACTTATCCAGTGACCCCAAAACAGTGCGGTCTGGGTGCATAAAATCATTCACAGCCGACCCTTCACGCAAAAATTCGGGACAGCTCACCACCGCAAATTGAATCGGTTTGGGTTGTGTGTTGCGGATAATATCTGCCACCCAATCCCCAGTCCCAACAGGCACAGTGGATTTATTGATGACAATCAATGGATGGGTCATCGTTTTGGCAATGGTCTCGGCGGCGGCGCGAACATATTTCAAATCGGCTTCGCCATCTACCCCTTCTGGTGTGCCAACACAGATAAATACAAATTCGGCATTACGCAAGCCATCCTCATAAGAGGTGCTAAAATGCAAGCGCCCTGCTTGCACATTGCGCTCTACCAATTCTTCTAACCCCGGTTCATAAATGGGCATAACCCCTTTTTTGAGGGCTTCGACTTTTTGGGCATCAATGTCTACGGTAACGACATTATTGCCCAATTCAGAAAAGCCCATCGCGTTCACCAAGCCAACATAGCCTGTCCCAATTACACAAATTTCTTTCATGCAACTATATCCTTCATCGTTGAACGGTGTGTACAAAATGAATACACCTGTTTATACAGAACCCCTCAATTTTACGTCACGAATACCAATCACGGTATGGCACAAAATTGGTCGTATCAAAATCTAAAAAATGTGTTATGCTGTTAAATGAGTTATTTAATTTTTTTCAAATAGCTGAAAAGGATAAGATGAGATGCCATTTGAACTCCCCAAAAGCGCCCTAGATGCCAAAAATTGGACATGGGATAACTATAAACCCTTATACGAAGAACTCGAAGCCCGCCCCCTCACTGCACAAAACATTGATGAATGGATGACCGATTGGAACGCGGTAGATAACCTATTGGGCGAAGTTTTTTCTCGCGCACGGGTCGCTATCACCAAAGATACCAGCGATGAAGAAGCAGAAGCCTATTTCAAAAATATGATGGCGACCATGTATCAACCCGTCAGCGATATGGGCAATCGGTTAAATAAAAAATTGGTCGAGAGTGGCTTTACCCCAACCAACTTTGAACTGCCCCTCAAAAAATTAAAATCAGAAATTGCCCTCTATCGTGAAGAAAATATCCCCCTCGTCATCCGTCAGCAAGGTCTTAGCATGGAATATAGCAAGACCACAGGGGCGCAAAGTGTTCAATGGGATGGCAAAGAGATTACCCTTGAAGAACTCAAATTGGTGTTTGAAGACCCCAATCGTGACCGCAGAGAAAAAGCATGGCGCTTGATGATGAATCGATGGTTACAAGACCGCGAAACCCTCAACGGCTTATGGACACAACTCTATGATTTGCGCCAAGAAATGGCAAAAAATGCGGGCTATGATAATTATCTGGCTTATCGTTGGGAAGAATTTAAGCGATTCGATTACACCCCTGCCGATACTGAAACCTTCCACAACGCCATTGAACAAGTCGTTGTCCCCGCCGCCATGCGTGCCAATGAACGCCGTCGGGCGCGTTTAGGGTTAGATACCCTCCGTCCATGGGACTTAGATGTAGACCCATTTGGCGAAAAACCCCTCCGCCCATGGCAAACCATTGATGAATTTTCAGAAAAAGCCATTTCTATCTTCAAACATGTAGACCCTGTGGTAGGTGGCTATTATGAGACACTCCACACCGAACAACTCACCGATTTGCAAAATCGCAAAAACAAAGGACCGGGTGCTTATTGCACCAACTTCCCCCATTTGCGCCGTCCATATATTTTTATGAATGCTGTGGGTAAGCGGGATGATGTGCGGACATTGCTCCACGAAGCAGGTCATGCCTTCCATAATTTTGAAACGATGGCAAACCTACCCTATAATGACCAACGCTCGTATCCGATTGAATTTGCAGAAGTGGCTTCGATGGCGATGGAATTGCTCGCCTCACCCTATCTCACCAAAGAATTTGGCGGATATTTTAATAGCAAAGAAGCCGCCATTGACCGTATTAGTCATCTGGAAAAAATCATCTTCTTTTGGCCCTATATGGCTGTGGTGGATGGCTTCCAACAATGGGCATATACCCATCCAGAAGGGCGCGACCCCAAAGCCTGTGATGCAAAATGGGCAGAATTATGGTCACGCTTCATCAAAATTGATTATGCAGGCTTAGATGATATTCGTGAGACAGGCTGGCATCGCAAGCAACATATTTTCAATTATCCCATGTATTATGTAGAATATGGGCTGGCACAATTGGGCGCGGTACAAGTATGGGCGAATGCGCTCACCAATCAAGAAAAAGCCGTTGCCGATTATCGCAAGGCATTGGCACTCGGTGGCACACGTAATTTGCCCGAATTATATGGCACAGCAGGCGTAAAATTTGCCTTTGATGCCGATACATTAGGCAAGGCAGTGGCACTCATCGAAAAAACGATTGAAGAACTCGAAACCGTATAAACATTGGGGCGCAGAGTGCCACTGATACCCGTGTATAATCGTAAGGACGCAACATATTGCGCCTCATAAGTAGCAACTTAACGATAAAATCGCTATTTTACCTCACCCCCCTGCCCCCTCTCCAAATTGGAGAGGGGGAGAAAATCATTTTGTAGGTGCATTTAAGTCCCCTCGCCAGACTGGAGAGGGGATTTAGGGGTGAGGTTAGTTTTTTAAGTTGCGGTATATGGGGCGTGACATATATGCGACAATGGGTTAAATACAGGAATATTTTATATGGCACGCATCCAGTTTTATCTGCTCTATGCCACCCGCAACCTATGGCGAGAACGCCGTTGGTCTATTTTTGCCGTATTTTCGGTGGCGATGGGCGTGGCGACAGTGGTCGCACTCCGCAGTTTGGGACTCAGCATTAGCGATGCGCTCACGGGCAATATCCGCGCCAGTTTACACGGTGATTTGCTCATAGAACGGGGTGGCACATTAAGCGGTGGGTTTAATCTGGGTGATGATAATACCCGCGCTTATTTTACCCCCAGTGAGGTGATGTTTGTCCAACGATGGGCAAATACCCACAATGCCATCATGAGCGCCTATAGCCTCAATATCGCCCAAATTACCCCTGTCAAAACCACTCGCTTGGGCATTTTGAATTTTATCTCGTTGCTCCAAGTAGACCCTGCCACGTATCCGCCAACCAATGATTTTGTCGCCATATCCCCAGCAGGGATGCCATTACACGAATTGCTCAAAAATCCGCATACCATCGTCCTCAGCGAGAGCATTATGCAGACCTATTCCCTCGCCATTGGTGATGAAGTGCGACTCAGTGGCAATTCTGACCCGTTCACCGTTACAGGGGTGGTATCGTCTAGCGCAGAATCGAGCTGGCGCAATTGGTTTCAGGCATTTTTTGGCTTTGGATATATCAGCAACGACCAACCAGAAGGCGGGCTGAATGCCAATATCAACCGCATGAGCATTGCCTTTCAATCGCCTATATCCCCTGTTTTATTAGATGAATATGCCGATTATTTAGATGACCAACTCGAAACCCGTGAGGGATTTGTGCGCGTGTTGGATGTCGGGACAGTTTTGGCACAAAATGAGCGTATTGCCGACATCATGAGCCGATTCATCGTCCTTATGGGGTTAGGCGCGATGCTCATCGGTGGGGTGGGCATCATCAACACCATGATGGTCATGGTCAGACGGCGCACAGAAGAAATCGCCACCCTCAAAACATTCGGCTTAAAAGGTCGTCAAATTGCCATGCTCTTTTTCACCGAATCACTCGTATTGGGTGTGGTAGGGAGCGCAGTGGGCTTAGTCATTGGCATATTTTTTAGCCAATTGGCAAATCAGTATGGGGAGACCTTTTTGCAACAACGCCTATCATGGGCAATTTATCCAGAAGCATTGCTATTTGGATTGGGCATCGGCGTGGTAGTCACAGCTATTTTTGGGGTGTTGCCCATCCTCACCGCCGTAAAAGTACGCCCCGCGACCATTTTACGCCCCAACGAGCATATCATCCCGCCATTAGGGGTGATTCAATCGCTGGTCGTATTGGGTTTTGTGATTGCATCGCTCGGACTCATCACAGGGCAAATTTTGGGACCTTTACCGAGTGATATACGCCTCATTTCACGATTTACCTCAGAAAATCCGTATGTGGTCGGCATTTTGAGCGTTGCTATCACCTTTGCTATTTTGGGGATATTGATATTGCTCCTGTGGATATTGGTCTGGATTATTGGCAAAACACCCGCGTTTGGGTGGATGCCCATGCGGTTAGCCATCAAAAATTTGCATACCAGACGCTTTCGGACAGCCATCACCCTGCTTGCCATCAGCACAGGCATGTTCGCCATCAGCAGTATCACCTTTTATGGCGCGGGTGTGCGTGAGGTGTTGCAATTTAGCCTGAATAGCACCTTTAACGGCAATATTATCGTCCTCTCCCCCGCCATATTTGTGCCACAATTGGCAGAAGCCGCCCAAACCCAATTGAATGATAAATTGGCAACTTTGGAGGGCATTGAATATGTGACCCATGTCAAAAATTATAGCGGATTGCTCACGCAAATTGATGCGTTATTACTCGGCACACAAGGCAATCATGCTATCCGCGAAAATTTGTTATCGCAAATTCAAGAAGCGCGTGAGGATGGCAATCTTGCCCTTGTGGAGCAACTCCAAGATGAATATGACCTTTTAGGGCGTTTTTGGGTATCGGTATCGGTACGCGATAGCACCAACCCCGATTTTACGACAGGGCGTGTGGATGTTGGGCGCGAAATCACACAGGCGGATAGGGGGCAATCGGTGGCGGTAATACGGCTGGCATCACGCCTTGCCAATTATAATGTCACCATTGGCACACGCCTTTCGATGTATATCAACAACCGCCCCTACACATTCACGGTGGTGGGCATTTTATATGCGGATGACCTCAATTTGCAGGCAGGGCTTTTTGGCGATGTGCAAATCCCCCCCGATATTTTGCCCACAAATGCCCGTCCCGATGTTCAAATCACAGCCATTCAAACCAAACCAGAGGCACTACAAACTGTTTTGGCAGAAATTTCTGCTATGTTCGGATTTTTCCCGTTGGATGTCACCCTCATAGATGGTGTAGTCAGCCGACTGGTAGACCAATTCAGCGCCATCCCCATTTTGGTCGGGATTTTATCGTTGGGCGCGGCATCGGTAATTATGGCGAACACGGTTGCACTCGCCACCTTAGAACGGCGCAGACAAATTGGCATCCTCAAAGCGATTGGATTAAAACGGCGCAAGGTGTTGATGGTCATGCTCCTCGAAAATGGCATGATTAGCCTGATGGGGGCAGTATTGGGCATTGGATTGAGTGTTTTGGGGGTTGGGGCAATGAGTCTATTCGGATTAGAGGATTTTATCCTCATCCCCGATTCAGCACAGCCTGTCGCGGTGCTATTGGTGGTTGTGGCGGTGTTGATTGCCTGCCTTGCCACCTTATTCAGCGCCCGTATCGCGCTCAATGAACGGGTACTCAATGTGTTGCGTTACGAATAGATAGACAGATGCGCCCCTACAGGCTACAATTTATCTCAAAATATGTATCCACAAAAAGGGATTAGCATGTCTGAGGACGGAACGCTCATTGGCAACCGATTTAAGTTGGGCAAAGTCATTGGCATGGGGGGAATGGCGACTGTTTATAGTGGCATTGATACCCAAACAAACGAAAAAATCGCTATCAAACATCTCAAACGTGACATTATTCTACAAGACCCCGATATTGTCGCCCGTTTTGACCGCGAAGGCGAGGCATTACGCCGTCTGAATCACCCCAATATCGTCAAAGTATTCACTACCGCCACCGAAAATGATGAGCATTATGTCATCATGGAATATGTCAGTGGTGGCGATTTGAACGGACTCATCCATGACCATCGCAGTCAAAATACGCCCATCCCGATTCAGCGCATTTTGGAAATCGCGCTCGATTTATCCGATGCGCTCACCCGCGCCCATCGCCTAAAAATTATCCACCGCGATATTAAACCCGCCAATGTGCTTTTAGCAGAGGATGGCACACCACGCCTCACCGATTTTGGCGTAGCACACTTTAGTGATTCCACCAAAATGACACAAACAGGCGCTCTCATTGGCACAATTGCCTATCTTAGCCCAGAAGCCTGTTCTGGCGACACTGTGGATGGACGTGCCGATATTTGGTCATTTGGGGTCATGCTCTATGAATTACTCACACTACGCCGTCCATTCGATGAAAATAACACCGCCGCCATCATCACCGCCATTTTGAATAAAAACCCACCCGATATCATGACCTTGCGCCCAGATACCCCGCCATCGCTTGTTTATCTGCTCCAGCAAATGCTCGCCAAAGACCCAGATGACCGCATCGCCAGCGCCCGTTTGGTCGGCGCTCAATTGGAGGCGATTATTAGCGGTGGCAACACATGGGATATGCCTATCACCGATTTTGAAGTGAATTTAGATGACATGGCAGATTTTTCGGTGGCAACCCCATCATCTGCCCATATTTCCGAGTATAAAGTCCCACCGAGTGTTGACCACGGCGAATTTGTGCCAGATTCTGCCATCAAAACCCCCACCCCACCACCATCCACCAGCACCCCACCAAGCCTTGTCGCCATACCAACAAAAAAGGGCAATTCACGCCTGCTAATCGGTCTTATCGGCATCATTGCGCTGGTCATCATGGGCGTTTTTGTGCTATTGGCAAACAACAATCAACCCTCTACCCCATCAATCAATTCGCTCTCATCACAGCAATTAGAAACTGTGGCAGACAATGAGTTGATGGTCATTGTGAGCAAATTCGATAATATCGGCGGGGATGGGCGTGATGTGGGGCAATTCATCTACGAAGATTTACAGACCAAATTTGAGCGCGATGTGCCATTCTCACAAATTCGTGTGCGCCTCTATCCTGATATTATCCGCACCAACGAGCAAGCCCAACAAATTGCACTCGCCAATAATGCCCCTATCATCATTTGGGGAAATTACGATGCACAAGGGGTCAATGTCCAAATTCAAACAGGGTCGCTATCACCCTTTAAGCATTTTATTTTATCGTTAGATGAGGTTCGCCGTATCACTGATGTGCAATTGCAATTGAATAATGAACGGCGCGAATCGGTTGCGCCCAATGTATTGGGAATTCTCAATATGTTACAGACCTATGACAACAATGCCTACGAAATTGGGCGAAATTTAGCCATTTTGGAATTGGTGAATACAGGAGAAACTGCCCAAGTGGTTGGCAATAGTGTGGCGGCACAGTGGCATCGGTATTTTATGCTCTATAACACCGATGAAGAAACCGCCCTCCAAGAAATTAATGAAGCTATTTCGCTTAGTAGTGGGCTAGATGCCCTCTATTCTGCGCGTGCCTTAACGTATATACGTTTGGGACAATTCGATTCCATGTTACAAGATATTGGCACAGTCCAATCATTAGGCAATGAAGCCTATCTGGGTGATGATATGCTCCTTGCCCAATATTATTTCTGGTTTGGTCAAGACCCAGACTTAAAAGAAACACAACGCTTATTAGAAAAAATCACCACGGCGATAAATGATAATTGGTGGTCATCAACGATGTTAGGCATGGTATATTGGCAACAAGGCGATTTAGAAAAGGCACGCACAACCCTTGAGTATGCCATTACCCTGTCACCAGATGCCAATTATCCCCACGTTATCCTCATCAGCATTTATATGCGACAAGGCGAATTGGTCAAAGCACAAGAGATGGTTCGCTTTGTACGCCAAAATTCCCCAAATGCCACCATTGCCAACCGTATTATGAACTCGACTTTCGATATGGATGGTGTGGAACTCACCTATGCCACCGAAGTTTTTGGGTATTTTGTGTTGGAGCAATGGAGCAGTGTTTTGGATGTGATGGAAAAAGCCAATTTTAGTGATAGCTTTGCGGATGTATATTTGTTGGCGGGATTGGCACATTGCAATTTGAGAGATTATGAGCAGGCAGAAGCCAGTTATACCCGCCTATTAGAGATTTACCCCAATTATCTGCTTGGCTACCTTTTACGGGCAGAAGTGAGGCTCAAACAAGAAAAAGCCGCCGAAGCGTTAGCCGACATTGGGGTTATTATACAAAGTGACCTATCACAAACATTTGCACCACTCATCACAGGCGCACAAAATGGCACGATTTCGTGTGAAACAATTTTAGATATAGATTTTAGTAATTTTGAAGGCGCGGGGTGATGATTCATCCCAGCATGGAGGCACTATTATGGCACTTTTTAACCGCCGTCCTGTCCTAGCTTATACAGGCAATCGTGAACCCGAATTTGGCATCATCCGTCACCTATTCGCACGTTTCTATTTTTGGCTGGCAGGCTGGCAAATTGTGGGTGAAATTCCATTAGACAAAAAGATTGTCGTTATCGCCGTTTATCACACATCCAATTGGGATGGCTGGAATATGATTATGACCGCATGGGCATTGCGGGTGCGCCTCGACTGGACAGTCAAAATTGAATGGACACGCTTCCCCATTTTAGGCGCGTTGGTGCGTTCTACTGGGGCAGTTGGCATTGACCGCAAAGCCAGTCATGACACAGTTGGGTGGGCAGTTGAAGAATATAAAAAACGTGACCGTTTTGCGTTGGCAATCCCACCAGAAGGCACGCGCAAAAAGACTAGTCATTGGCGTACCGGTTTTTATTGGATTGCCTATGGCGCAAAAGTGCCGATGAAAATTGCCTTGCTCGATTATGGCAAAAAACAGGTCAATTTTAGCGTCCCTCCCATCCATCCCACTGGTGATATAGAAGCCGATGTGCAAAAAATTTGGGATGCCATGCGTGAAAGCGGGTTGCGCGGGTTACATCCAGAAAAACAAGGGGAACTCAAATTACGCCCCAGCGCCATCAAACATGGCGAACATATCGAAAAATCTGATGGAGAATAAATAGCATTCCCTCTATCATAAATAAATAGAGGCAAACAACATCATTTATTCATAAGAGGAGATTTTTATCATGAGCGCATTCGATTCATTCATTCATGCCCAATACATGAGCCTCAAGACCTTTCGTAAAAATGGCGATGCCGTGCCAACCCCTGTGTGGTTTGCAGAAGAAAATGGCAAAATTTATATGCTGACAATGGCACATGCTGGCAAAGTCAAACGTATTCGCAACAATAGCCACGTCGAAATTGCTCCATGTGATGTGCGTGGCAGACTCAAAGAAAACGTGGCGTATATCCCCGCCGTTGCCCGTTTGTTGCCTGCTGGTGATGAAGCACAACAAGCCAATCAACGCCTCACCCGTAAATATGGCTTGTTTAAGCGCCTATTCGATTTGGCACAACGGGGCAAAGAACGGGTCTATATCGAAATTAGCCTTGCCTAGTTATTTGTTGGTGAAGGTCTGCACAATCCCGCGACTCGTCGGTTTTTCGGTATAGTTTCCTTTGGTATAGCGCCCGATGATTTTGCGCCAAAAGGCTTGTGCCTTCACATTTTTTTCCAGTTGAAATACTTCCCATTCACCCCTAAACATATCAAAAAGGCGTGTGGCGGCTTGTTCGCCATAGCCTTTTCCCTGATATGCCGACATGATGAAAAATTCTGCCATTTCGATGATATTGGGCGCGCCCGTGATATGGCTTTTATCGAGCAAGTCAATAATGGCAAACCCCGCCAATTTTCCATCTATACGGAACAAAAAGGGTTTGCGGGTTGCCTCAGAAAAAATGCCATCGAGGTCATCTTCATTGTACCGCCCCGCATAATTCACATCCCAGCCCATAAAGGCGGTGTATTCGTAAATATAAAACTGCCCCAAATTACGAAAGGTGGTCTCATCCGCATAGGTGGCAGGTTGAATATCAAGCGTCCCCATGTTGTTTTTCCTCCTCTAATAATGTTGCCACCGCAGACAAGGCTAAATCGTGAATGTTGCCATTGGTCGCAATCACGCCATAATTATTGAGTGTCATCCCGATTGAATAATCTATTGGTGAGCCATCCACATCGGTAATTTTTCCGCCTGCCGCCTCTACAATGACAGTACCGGGGGCATGATCCCAAATATTATGCCGTCTGCCATCTCCCAAACGAGGCAAACGGAGATATAAATCGGCATCACCTGCCGCAATACGCCCATATTTTTCCATGCTGTCGGCTTGTTCGACCTGTGTGGGAGTCATCCCCATTATTTCACGGACACGCGCCAACCGCGCCAAACCCGCATGACCTTTTTCGACACTTTCTAAGGCGCGAAGGGTGGCAATATCCACACGGTCAGAGACGCGAATCACGCGCTTGTCATTGTTGGGGATGAGCGACTCAGCATATGCCACCCCATCCACCGCATAGAGCAAATTACCCCCCGCGATGTTGGGATAGGCGGGGGCGGCTAATACCCCTGCAATCGGCTTACGTCCTTCCATCAACCCAACCGCATTGACAAAATGGCGCTGTGCCAAAAATCCCTTTGTGCCGTCTATGGGGTCAATCACCCAAACACGATGCGGTTCATCAACCGTTTTATCCAAATGGGCATGGTCTAGCCACGCCACCAAATGCGATTCGGTGATGGCTTCGCCCAAAATATCGCCCACCAAACTTACAATATAGGCACGTTGGTCAGCCTCGACCACATTCAAAAATTCGCTTCCGCTTTCTTCTGCCATCACCCCATCATCGGGAAAATATTTTTGGATAGCACGGCAAATAATCGCTTGTGCGCCATAATCGGCAATGGTGACAGGTTCTGCACCAGTTTTTTCGCTACGGACAATATGGCGTTGTTGGACTTCAAAGGCGAGTTTCGCAGATAAACGGACAGCCTCAATAATAGGCGTTAAATCAAGTTGGGTCATCAATAATTCCTCATAGTGAATCGGTGTTTATTCATCATATTCCATTCACGCCCATCTATCAAGGCAAATATTTACAAATACACCCCTTATGATTATTTATGACCCATAAAAGACCATTAAAGGGCTTTTATCTCCGTAAAAGTAGGCGTATAATCATACTATCACACAGAAAGGATTTTTTGATAATGACCGAATTGACCCAACATCTGACCGTCCAATTGAATCATCATGACCACAATATTCGTAGCCGTGCCATTTTAGAATTGGCAGATGGCTTAGATGCCCATGGGCTAGACCACTTGCTCAAGGCACTTGCCACCGAACACGATATTTTTGTCATGGAAGATATTACATGGGCATTGGTACACCATCGGGAAATAGCCATTCATCCGTTGTTAGCATTATTGAATCATCCCGACCCAATTGCACGTCTGCGTGTGGTGCATACACTTGGCAAAATGGGCGATAATCGGGCAGTCGAGGCGCTCATCCCCGTTTTACAAGATGCCGATTCATCGGTGGTGCTAAAATGTATTTTTGTCTTGGGACAAATTGGCGACCCATCAGCCATTCCTGCCCTGATGGAAATTTTAGGTCATGATAATGTGAATATTGAAGGGTTGCTCATTGATGTGTTAGAGGGATTTGGCGCACATGCCCTACCCCATCTGATAAGGGCGACCACCCATGAGCAATGGCAAGTACGCGAACAAGCCGTCAGTATTTTGGGGATGATAGGCAATTCAGAGGCGATTCCTGCCCTCATCAGCACCCTACAAGACGATTATTGGGAGGTGCGCTTTGAGGCGATTAATGCCCTTAGTCAGATGAAAGATAATCGCATAAAACCTGCCCTCATCCCACTCAAAGATGACCCCAATAGTCGCGTGCGGGCATTGGTCAATAAGCTACTCAAATAAAAACGGAGGTGCTTGGCATCCCCATTTTTTCATTATCGCCCGTAGTGGCATGAAAGTTCATGCCACTACACACATAAAATGAGCAGGTTTTGTAAGGGCGCACCATGGTGCGCCCGTCATAATCAACCATAAAATTAGGCAAAGCCTAATTAAATATCCTTCAGCAATTCTTCGAGTTCCGCATCCAAGAACAGCGACCCGGTATTCTTACCTTTTTTGCGCTTTATCACCTTATAACCATGTGTAAGGTTGGGGTAGCCTTTGGTTTTTTCGAGGACAACACGCTCACACTCAAAATCGTCCTTGACCAATTCATAGGTGGTTTCACTAATGATGACCTCACCGGGTTTGGCGTTACTTTCCAAAATTTTGCTAATGGTCACAGCCTCGCCCAATGCCGAAAATTCTTGGCGGTCTGGGCTACCGATATTCCCCAGAAATGCCTGCCCTGTATGAATCCCAATGCCATAATAGAGGCGTTCATTTTCTGGTACGACTTCGTGCAACGCATACAGGTCATAAATAATGCTCATGGCGGCGCGTAAGGCACGGAGCGCATGGTCTTTTTGTGGATTCAGTTGCGTATTATATAACCCAGTCAGGGCATCGCCCATATATTTATCCACAATGCCTTCATAGAGATTAATCCCATCGCTACCAAGACTAAGGTATTTATTGATGGTCTCCATTAGTTGTTCTGGTGGCAAAAGCTCACTAAATTTGGTGAAATCGCGCACATCTATCGAAATAGACGTAATCTCGCGTTCTTGCCCGGTCTCAATCAGCGACATATCGGTGATTTTATCCAGCAATGGGGCGGGCAAATACACGCGCAATTGCTTGAGGCGCAATTCTAATTCGCGTTGTTCGGTGAGGTCATCCACCACCAATACCGCCCCTTGTACTGTGCTTTGCTCATCGCGCAATTGACTAATGGTCACGCTCCAATTGCGGTGTGTTTCACCCAATGGCACTTTATATTCCAGCGTCTTAACAATACCGTCACGTTGGGTTTGTGTGATGGCATCATAAAAATCGGCGGGGATGGGGGGTAAAATTCGTTTTAGGGCTTCATTCACCGCATCATTTTCATCGGCAATATTCAAAATATCGCAAGCAGTGGCATTACACGCCGTCACAACCATATGCGAATTAACTGTGATAACCCCACTCGAAATAGAATCGAATACGTTATCCATCAAATCACGTACAGCCGTTACTTGGTCTAATTGTTGCCGTGCGAGTTCAAATAACCGCGCATTTTCGATGGCAACACCCGCCTGATTGGAGAAGGCGTTCATAATATCCAAATCGCCCGGTTGAAATAACCCCGCCATGATGCGGTTATCGCAATACACCACACCAATGACCTCATCACGCACTTTTAGCGGGACGGCTAAAATTGACCGCAACGCAAACCCGACAATGCTCTGTTGGTCTCGATAACGCTCATCGTTGCTGGCATTATCGGTTATGACGGCTTGCCCTGTTTCTGCGACTTCGTTCACAATGGTTTTACTCACAATGAGTTCATTGCGTTTTCCGCCAGAATTGGCTTCATCAGACCCATTGAACGCCAATTGTGAACTGTCTATCCCACGCGCCACGCGGAATTGGTCAAATTCACCTGTGGCACGATTTTTTAGCACGATATACCCGCGTTCCGCCCCTGTCAGGTTGATGACGGTATCCATGACCTGATTCAGTACCGAATCGGTATCCCGCGAGGAATTGATGAGGGCGGTGGTCTCTGCGAGGGCGCGGAGGCGTTGTAATTCGACTTTGCTATTATCCACTTGACGCAATAACGCATCGAGCCGTGCCTTTAGGCTACGCAAATTATCCAATGCGCCTGCGGGCAAATTCACCCCTTTTTGGCGCAATAATTCGCGTTGGCTACGTAATAATTCGGTGAGGTCATTCACCCGTTTAACAATCGCACTCAAACGTGCAGAACTATTATGTGACACATTTTCTTCTGACATTAGGCTCTAAATACCTCATAGACGCGGGTGCGTTGTTGTCGCCCCTTCACTTGTATCGCTTCGCGCTCCACAAAGCGTATATCACTAGTAAATGAGCGTGAGTGTTTATGGATATGGTCATAGGTGGATTCGCTGATGATAATTTCACCCAATTGGCTATTTTCTTCTACTCGTTTTGCTAAGTTGATGGTATCGCCAATGGCGGTGAACTCACGGCGATTAAAACTCCCAACATTGCCAAGCGTCGCAACACCCGTATTCATCCCAATACGATAATAATGCGGGTTGGGGTTAATGCCCAATTCTTCATAAAAAGTGATGAAGGCATCCCGAATCGTGAGCGCGGCAGATACCGCCAAAATCGCGTGGTCATGTTCCATCGGGTTTAATTGTGTATTGAACAACGCCATGACAATCGTCCCCATATATTTATCAATCACGCCCTCATATTGATGAATGGCGTTGGTGACGCGGGTGAGATAAGTGTTGACCTGCTCCACCACTTGTTGGGGGCGCATCCCTTCTGGAAAACTGCTGATGGCACGCACATCCACATAAATGCACGTCACCTCACGACGCTCTCCACCCAATGCCAATTGGGAGATAGTATTGATATTTTCCACCATTTTTGGGGGCAAATAGCGTTTGGTGAGGTTAATCATTTCATCACGGGCGCGACTAGTGGTGAGGTCATCCAACACCAATGCCACCCCACCCGCTTTATCGCGTGTGCTTTTAAGCGGATTGAGGCGGATGTTAAAAATACGCTGTCCGCGTGATTTAATATCGAATTGCGTTTCGAGCGAGTGTACAGTACCCAGATTGAGCGCATTGGTCATTTGTGTGTCGAGTTCATTGCCCACAGGCAACACATAATTCAGTGGTTGACCAAGTGCTTTTTCGCGTTCAGTGAGCAACATATCACTTGAGGCAGAATTCATCATCATAATTTTGGCAGAGGAATCGGTGGTGATGACCCCGCTATCAATAGATTCAAACACGTTATCCATCAATTGACGCATGGCATTAATTTCGGTGAGGGTGGTCTGAATCCGATTAAACAGGCGGGCATTCTCGATTGCCACCGAAATCTGATTGGCAAATGCCACCAGCAACATTTTTTCTCTATCGGTGAATACACCCGATTTAAGCCGATTATCCACATAGACCACACCCACAATATTATCCCGATAGCGCAACGGCGCACATAACACCGAGCGCAATATCATTTGGGCAATGCTCACACCCGATTGGAAACGGTCATCTTTATAGGCGTTGTCGGCTAACATGACCTCGCCCGTTTGCAAGACATCTTGAACAATCGTTGTGCTAATTTGTGGGGTCTGTTTTTCTTCTGGGGAGAATGTTTTGGTGATTTTATTCTCTTGCACTACCTTAAATTCCAGCGCACCCGTATGGGTATTTCTGAGGATGATAAACCCGCGTTCTGCCCCTGTGAGGTTAATCACAATGTCCATAGATTGAATGAGGACGGCTTCGAGGTCAAAAGTGGTATTGATACGCGCAGATGTATCTGCCAAAAAGCGCAATTGTCCCAATTCTATTTGGTCATAGGTGATGCTCTCTTCAAGGGCGGTTAAATCGCTCTCAAGGGTTGACATGGATTGAATTGCCATAGGTGGCAGGCTAAATCCGCGTTGCTTGAGGACATCGCGTTGGGCGCGGAGGGCAGTTTCTGTCTCTTGGACAAGCCCTTTGAGGCGCGTTATTTCGGCTAGGGCAGAATTTTTGGAATTATCACTGACCATATCACATCGCTTTTGGTTTCATTCTTCGACATTTTGCAATTATACACCAAAAAGGTTTGTGTAGCTGAAAAAAGATGCTCACCAAACCGTTTGTGAATCGGCAGAAAATGGTTAATACAAGATGGGTGAGGCACACCTCACCCATCTTGTATCCCTTATAAGGCGCTCATTATGCTACTTTTTGCCATGTACCAGATGCCCCGCCAGAAATCCGTACCGTGCCATAGCCCGGAATATTGATATAAAACGCGACATTATTGGCTTCGTATTGCACCGTATAGGTCACATTTATGCTTGCATTGCCAACACCCCAGCCCAACGCATTGGTGCGGTCACACCACACATAATTATTGACGCTGAGGGTTTGACTATTATTAAACACCCAATTGAACACATCTTGAGGCGCAAAAAATCCTGATGGTGGTGCGCCACATAACGCGGTAGATTGGCTCACACCATCCCATGCACTTACATAAGCGACATAAGTGCCACTGGTGGCGGGTGTGCCGATGATGCCATAGAGCCAATTTTGAGCGCCGAGTGTGAGGTTAACCATCATCCCACGTTCAAAAAATTGGATTTTCCCCACCAATGTCACTGAGCCAGAGGTCGGACATCCCGATGAACTGAGCGCGAGTTGTGTCCCAAAGAACCACGGCACAGAACACGCTAATTGAATGGTGATGGGCAAATTTTGGGTGATAGAAACACCGCCACGTTGGGCAATCAATTTGTAAATTGTCTGCACACCTGTCGTAGGCAATGTGACAGGCAATTGACCTGTGGGGGTCACACTAAAGACTTGTTCCACCGTCCCTTGTGAACTGAGTTGCTCAATTTGTACAATATCGGCAGATGTTTCCCATGACAAAATAATCGCTGTGCCACCAGGGGCAGTCAATGTTCCGTTCACAGGGGTGAGGTTGGTCACAAAGCGGATAATTTGTGGCGCATTGGGCGTAGGAGTCGCGGTTGGCATCGGCGTATTACTCGGTAATGGGGTAATAGTCGCTGTCGCTGTTGGTGGGACAGGGGTTGCCGATGGGATAGTGGTCGCTGTGCTGGTGGGTGTTGGGGTAAAGGTCGGCGTATTGGTGGCGGTGCTAGTCGGCGGAATTGCCGTAACCGTAGGGGTAGCGGTTGGCGTAAAAGTCGCTGTTGGGGTGAATGTCGGCGTTTCTGAGGGTAAAATAACCCGTGTGGGCAATTCTGCAACTTCTTCTGTGCCGTTGCACGCCGCCAATGATAAAAGGATTATTAGGCTGATGATGACCCGAAACTGTGCCATAGTACACCTCATACGTTCATATTTTTTCTTGCTCATGGCTATGATGATACCCATATTCCTCATCGCGTGCCAACCTGAACCTATAGGCAATTTGGGGGATTTGCCCACACGGGTCATATTACCGACAGAATCTGCCATACCAACCCTATCACCAACACCCACACCATCCGCCACAAAATCGCCAACGGCAACCATTACCCCATCGCCCACCATCACCAATACGCCACTGAACACAGAAACCCCCACGAATACTGTCACCCCAACCGAAATCGCCACCATCACCCCTATCCCCATTTCACCCATCCCACCTACCCCTGCACCAAATCTCATCGCATCGCAATTGCCCGATGTATTCGGCTATGGGCAATCGGTGGAAGGGCGCACCCTCACCGC
>JANRKU010000110.1:0-13597 GCA_033763335.1 bacterium | reverse complement strand
TATCCAATTCACCCACGCATCCACGCCCTGCCCCGTCTGGCACGACATCTCAAAAATGGTCACACTCGGATTCAGCGCCATGACCCCTTTTTTGAAGAAATCCATGTCAAAGGGGATGTAGGGGAGCAAATCTATCTTGTTGATAATCAGCACATCCACGCCCATATACATGCTTGGATATTTATAGGGCTTATCCGCGCCTTCTGGGATGGATGCCACCAACACATTATGATGTGTCCCCAATTTCCAGCCAGCAGGACACACCAAATTGCCGACATTTTCGATGATGACCACATCCAACGCGGATAAATCAAGGCGGGATAGGGCATCTTGTATCATGTGCGATTCCAAATGGCAATTGCCACCCGTATTGATATGCACCGCCGTCGCCCCTGCTTGTTCGGCGCGGACGGCATCACCATCATAGCCCGCCGTATCCCCGTTGATGATGCCCACCGATAGCACCCCTGATAGGGCGCGTACCGTATGCTCAATCAGCGATGTTTTGCCCGCCCCTGGTGATGCCATGATGTTCAATCCGAACACGCCTGCCCTATCCAGCGCGTTACGATTTACTTCGGCAATAATATCATTGGCGTTGAGGATATTTTGGACGATGGGGACATGTCTGGTGGTCATGGCGACTCCTGTATATCAATTGAATCTACAAAAAATTCTTTTCCTGATTTAATTATAACATGGTGACTCCCACACACAGGACACAATAAGCCCTCTGTTTTGATGACATACGTCACATCACACGCCTCACAATGGGCTTGCGCGGGGATACGTGTAAAATGCAATGTTGCCCCAACCGCATGTGTGCCTGCACTAATCATATCCCAGTAAAATTGAATCGAATCATCCACCAGCGAGGTCAAATCACCGATGACGAGGTGAATCGCGGTGATTTTTCCGCCATCGGCATGTGCTAGGGCAATATCGAGGATGGTCTGGGTGACAGATAATTCGTGCATACCGCAAAATTACCCCTTCAACGCCTCTAGCAAGGCTTGTATCGGCTCGTGATAGGGATGCTCATTCGGCAAATTCGGCGTTTCATCGCGCAGAACTGCCAGCAACGCCTCGACAAATTGCACCTCATTGCCCCACTCATCTCCCATGCCCATCATGCGCGATTTTGCCCCTTGCAGTTGGTCGCGCCACGCCTCTAAATTGGCGATATCATGCTTTTTCACGGCATACGTGTTACTGACCCATTCCCGAATCGTCTCGAATGGCAACGTGGCAGTGGCATCATTATTATTTCCACCATCCCCTGCCACCTGTGCGATGACCACCGCCACAATTTCCTCAATTTGTGCCGATGGGACATTATTTTCGGTCAACATTTGGCGCAGACCATCTTCACCTAACGCCAAATAAATCTCGGTCAATTTTGCGATGAGGTCATCAAATTCGGATGGTGAATTGTCAGACATTATCATCACCCCAATAATGCCACATCGCGTTCATCTACTCCATATAAACCCGCCACTAGTGCATCTATCGCCATATCTGTTTTACGAATAGCATCTTGTATCTCAAAACGGCGGTTACTGGCGGTTATCTCTAATTGTGCCAATTCTGCATGATAAGCGAGTTGTTTTTGCACCAATGTGATAAGGCTAGTGCGTTGGTCATCGGTAGCGAAGGGAATAGGCATTTTTTCCATGTATTGAGAAAACCAGCGTAACGCCATTCCCAACCGACACGATACATGGGCAAATATTTTACTAAAAATAGTGGAATTAAGAATTCCCAATAGGTAGTAATACTCGTTTAGTGTCAGACCAGTGATGGTATAGTTAGTATTATTGGTATAGTGATTGTTGGTATCTAAAGCAAAGTTGCCATATTGAGAAATATCTTGATAAACAATCTTTGTTTTCTCAAATTCGCCAATATATTCAGACGCATAACGACTCAATGCAAACCACGGGTGTACACCCTTTTTTACTTCTGGGCGGTCTGATAAGGGTGTTTCAAATTGTTTTAGATGTGCTAAGATAGAAGGATATTTGTCAATTTCAAATGTCCATGGGATATAAAGCACATATTTAGGAGCATGTGGGACATGATATCGCTTAATATCCCGTCCACGCAAAAAAGGCTTGATAATTGTCTCATTATTTGGGTCTTGAGCAATCAATTTCTTGCGGGTTACATCATCAATTACAAATGCTTCATTTAAGCCTGTTTTGAACCCATAATAAATGCCACCTTTGACAAATTCACCTAATGGGGTACCACGCTTGAGCAACCTTTCTAACACAGCTTGCCCTGTATTGGGGACTAATGCCCAACCATCATGTCGTAAGTAAATTCTTGCCACTGGATATTCTCTGCTTGCTACAAAATCGGTTAATTCGATATGTAAATCATAATCTTCTGCCTGTACAGCATAGAATTCACCGCGTGGAGGGGTATTTTGTAAAAAGAGAAGTGCAACATCTACACTCGCTTCTGCAAAGACTTTTAACGTACCAAAATCTACAAGTCGGTTAATAGTAAAGTTATCTAAAAATTGACGTAACTTTCTGCCATAACCAGAGCATATCCACTTATTAGGTAAAATATACCCTAATCTGCCATCTGGTTTTAATAATGACAACCCACGCTCAATAAAATATACGTATAAATCGGCTTTTCCTTCATATACTTTGTAATTCTCTGCCATATAATTCTTAAATTTTATCCCTAGTGTCTCTTGGCGAACATAGGGCGGGTTGCCAATGACCACATCAAAGCCACCATCCGCAAACACCTCTTCAAAAGCAGACTGATAATCAAATTTAGGTGTAATAGAATCGTCACCTGTAATAAGACTATCCCCATGTCGAATATGTGTGAGGGCTGGCAGTTTGCGCTTTTCATATGCCGCCCGCAGGAGTAGATTGAGCTGTGTCACCTCCACCGCCTGAATATCCAAATCTACCCCATATAAATTGTGTGTAAGGATGTGTTCGCGGCGTTTTTGAGCATCGGGGATGAGGGGTTTAAGCTGACGGTCTAAAAAATCGAATGCTTCAATGAGAAATGAACCACTCCCACAAGCGGGGTCTATCACACGCATAGTAAGCGGGTCTGCACCTGCTTTGATTGCCTCTCCAAGTGTGTTTTGGACGATATAGCGCACAATAAATTGGGGTGTGTAATAAATGCCTTGTGTTTTGCGTTTTTGGCTTTTAGCCGTGGTCTGCGCGGTGGGATCTTGTGCCTTAAAACTGAGATATTGCTCATATACCGCACCCAACACATCGGCGCTGATGGCGTTAAAATCGTATTCGACACTCGATTGATTACCATACAAGCCTTCAATGATGTGTTCGAGTAGCACCACATCGCTAAATTTGAGGTGGTCAAGGTCGGATGTGGCAAAAATATTCGAGTTGTATACCCCATCCAATTCGGTGAATAGGGCTTGTAGGCGGGTATAAGGGTCTTTTTTTTCTTTCGTTTTACGAATAAGCTGAAGGAGGCGATTCTCCTCAATGCCTCTATCTTCCATAGAACGGATGAAGATAAGGCGGTCTATTAGTCGTTGGACGGCATTATCTACCCGCGCACTATCGGTAGCGAATACACCACCAAAAGCACGAAATTCAGCGAAGAGTTGCCTACGCCAATCGGTCAATTGACGAAATAAAATTTGTGTGACAGGTTCACGCATGGCTTTTTTGCCATATTTTTCGGCTTTGCGGTCAATTTCGTTGGTCATAAATGCCGATTTAGATAGTAGCCAAAGGTCGTCAAAATCTCTTTCGGCATAATCGGCATAATTCAGGCGCAAAAAGCGTACTTTATCCAAATCTGTGCCTTGCCATTGCGCGTTATAGACCAATAATTGCTCAAAATCGCATAAAACCGCCCATGTCACCCCGCGCAAATAGGCATAATTAATCGCTTGGCGAATAAATTTGGGATTTTCGAGTATTTCTGACACCCGTTTAGTCTCTAAATAAAAGACGGGAACGCCATGCCGATAGAAACCAAAATCTACAAAATTACTCGAAATTCGCTCTTCTGCGGTCATTTCGGCGGGGTTTTCGGTATCCCAGCCCAATGCACGGAATAAAGGTAACACATAATATTCACGGGTTTGTTGCTCGGTATATTTCCCCTTCCGCGAATCATTACGAAATTTATCTACAAGTCCGCGAATAATGGCGCGTGCATCATCATGGGTGGTCATGGTAAAAATCTCTCTATTGTTGTGGATAGGTCATGATTATTATAACACCATTTTTAGCAAATTCGGGGCAATTGCTCCCCGCTAAACATCTCTAAAATCCGTTCCGCGCCGATGGGGCTGGTTATCGTCACACGGTTGGGCTTGCCATCCGTCACCCGCCCAATGAGGCACGCGCCGTCTGTTTGGGGATGCCTATGCAATACATCCAGCGCCCTATCGGCATCTTCTGGCGCGATAAATGCGACAAATCGCCCTTCATTGGCGATGTATAACGGGTCAAGTCCCAGAATTTCGCACGCACCGCGCACCTCATCTGCCACAGGAATCGCCGTCTCGTCCAGATGAATATGCACCCCGCCAGCTTTGGCAATTTCGCACACGCCACTGGTCAATCCGCCCCGTGTGAGGTCACGCAGGCAATGAACACGGATACCCGCCTCAATCAGCGCCAAAACAGGCGTATGCAACGCGCACGAATCACTGAGGATGGTCGTCTCGAACATCAACCCTTCGCGTTGTGCCATAATTGCGATGCCATGCCTGCCAATATCGCCACTGAGAATCACCACATCCCCCGTTTTAACGCTGTGTGGATGAATATCCAGCGCGTGCTGAATTACCCCGATGCCCGTTGTATTGATAAAAATGCCATCCCCCTTACCCCTATCCACCACCTTGGTATCACCTGTGATGATGCTCACCCCACAATTTTGGGCAGTTTTGGCAATAGATTGCACAATTTCCCACAAGGTTTGCATGGGCAAGCCTTCTTCGAGTATCATGCCGATGGACAAATATTTGGGGATTGCCCCGCACATCGCCAAATCGTTGACCGTGCCGTGTACCGCCAAACTGCCAATATCCCCACCCGCAAAAAATAGCGGTTTGACCACATACGAATCGGTGGTCATGGCGATTTTTCCGCCGATATTCACCACCGCGCCGTCATGATTGGCGACATCAGGAAAGCTGGCGCGGAACATCGTGTCAATGAGCATATTCATTAATTTTCCCCCGCCCCCGTGTGCCAATAGCACTTGTGGGTACTCGCTGATGGGGATGGGACAGGTAAACTGGTCAAAATTGGTCATGGCGGTTATCCTTTTGTGAATAAATCAGATTAATTTTATATCGGGCGTAGTCTATCTGGGAATATGGCTTTTATCAACTTAGGGGTAAGATAGAAACTAATTTGTTGGTTGTCATCCATAAGGATTCCCACATGAACCCACATGCCCTAATCAAGATGTTCAATTACAATGCAGAGGTCGTCCACGAGCAATTGCACGATGTTAGCCACGAAGAAAGCCTCGTGCAACCCATCAAAAATAGCCATAGCATCAATTGGCTGTTGGGGCATTTGGTCTCTGCGCGGACACTACCCCTCAAATATGTTCATGCAGAACCTGTTTGGACAGAAGAACAACGGGCGCGGTATCGTGGCGGAAGCGCCCCCATCGGTGCGGATGAACCCCTTGTTATAAAATTACCTGCCCTGCTCACCCTGTTTGACCTCACCCATGAACGGCTCACGGCAGGCATAGCCACCCTCACTGATGATATGCTCAATTCCCCGTCTGGATTTAAGGAAAACACCTTTTTTGAGAGTTTTAATTATTTTCAATTCCATGAAACCTATCATATTGGGCAAATGACCATCATTGCCGAATTTTTGGGCAAACCATCGCGCTATCTTAAAAGCTAATTTTTAGACATGACGATAACGCTCAACCGTGCAGGTCAATTACTCGGATTCATCCCACTCATCCTATTGGTGCTGTGGCTGATTGCCTATGGCAGTTCCGATTATCCCTATGGCGACACCTATACCTTTAGCGCCCGTACCGCCATCGCCACGGTTGATAATACGCTCACCATTGACCATTTTCTGCAAATATCGAATGGGCATCGCATCCTCTTTAGCCGATTGGTGACGGCATTCCTCACCATCACCACCCAATGGGATACGCGCCTAGAGGTCGTTATTAATGTGCTACTGGCGTGCCTCAATGTGTGGTTATCGGTGAGGCTCATCAAAAAATTTGCGCCGTCTGTCGTGCCATTGGCATGGTTTCCGATTGCCCTGTTGCTCCTCTCGGTTGACCAGATGATTAATTGGGTATCGGGTGTGCAAAGCCTATGGCACTTCACCTTATTTTGTCTGCTGATGAGCCTCAATATCCTCACAGGAGAAAAAAGGCGTTGGTGGCGCGTGCTGATGGTGGCATTTTTAGGGGTATTTGCCACATTTTCGGCGGGGAATGGCATGGTCATTTGGGCATGTATCGGCGGGGGGATGCTGATACTGCGCTATGACAGGCGAAAAATCGGGTTGATGATGGTTATCGGGGCGCTGGCAGTGGCTGGTTATTTGTATAATAGCGGTATTGGAGCGAGTGATAGCGCCAATGTGGAATTTTATGGGCAAATCAAAATTCCGCTCATCCCCAAAATGATACAAACCATCTTGATTTTTATCGGCAGACCCCTCTCGCAAAATGCGGATATAGCCCCATTCATCGGCTTGTTGGGGGTTATCCTATTTTACTATGCGCTGGTCACAAGTCGGCGTGGGGTGTGGCTATGGGGCATGGTGGGGCTATATGCTCTGTTGAGTGGGGCGCAAATCGCGCTCACACGGATACAGCATTTTGATGTGGGAGTGGCATTTGCGGAGCGTTATTTTAGCATCAGCATCAGTTTTTGGGTGGCGCTTTGTGCCATGTGGCTGGTGCGATTATCCCCGACCACCGCTAAGGGTAAAACACGCCTCGCAGGGTTTCCCTTCCTTATAGTTATACTTATTTGTGGCATACACCTCATCGCACTCTCCACACAGGCAGGCAAAACCGATTGGCATAACCCTGTGAATCATGCCATGCTAGAGGGGGAATGTATTCGGCGTTATCCCATTACCCGCCAACCCATCTGTGATAACTGGATTGTGCCAGACCCCGCTCTCACCGATAGGTTATTTGAGCGCAAGCTATCTGGCTTTGCACACTATGATTTGATAACTGGGGAAAATTGAGCATATAGGATTAATGCCCCGTTCAGTTATAATCTGCTCAAACTCATGGTAAAATAGACCCAATTGGTTAACAAACCTTGATTGCTAGTTTCATCAATCACCTTACGGCAGGCGCTAAAGCACCTGCCTAGACTGCCTAAAACCTGCTAAAGCAGGTTGTTGTGCCAATTTTTAGGGAGAAATAAGGCTTTTTAAGACTATTTTCCCGAATTATTTGGGCATATCAGCCCCATTTATGGGGCTTTGGTGTGATTAGCCAGATGCTTTAGCTTCTGGCGAGGCAATTAGAAATCAAAGTTTAATAAAATTTCATCACAACACCCGATAAGGACTATCTGCATGACCATTCCCCAACAAGTCCCCTATTTGCAAATTCGCCCCACAAAGGGTTGGGCAAATTTGCAATTGCGCGAAATTTGGCGTTACCGTGAATTACTCGTGTTTATGGTGTGGCGTGATATTATCATCCGCTACAAGCAAACAGTGGTCGGGGCTGGCTGGGCGCTGGTGCAACCCGTCCTTTCGATGGTCGTCTTTAGCGTTGTTTTTGGCGGATTGGCGGGCATCCCATCCGATGGTGTACCCTATCCCATCTTCAATTTTGCCGCGATGGTGCCATGGACATTTTTTTCTGGTGCATTCACCCGCGCCGCCAATAGCCTTGTCAATAGCGGTCCACTCATCAGTAAAATTTATTTCCCGCGCCTCATCATCCCAACATCCACCGTCTTTGCAGGCATTATAGACTTTTTTATTGCGTTGGCTGTCCTCATTATCATGATGTGGGTGTATATCCTATTCGGGCAAATCGCGCCATTTTTACCCCAATTCACCAACCCACTGGGGATAGCACCCTATACGATTATTCAAATTCCGTTCATTAGCATCAACTGGTTGTGGTTGCCCTATTTGACCATCATCCTCACCATGACAACTTTGGGTGTCAGTTTTTGGTTTTCTGCCATGATGGTGCCATACCGTGATATTCGCTTTACAGTGCCATTCGTCATCCAACTGTGGCTATATATATCGCCAGTGGTGTATCCAACGAGCATGATAAAAAATGACTGGTTGCGTTTGATTTATGGATTAAACCCCATATCGGGTGTGGTCGAGGGATTCCGTTGGGCATTACTTGGCACAACCGAATTTCCAGCCAGTACGATTGCCATTAGCACCGTTATGGCAATTATCCTGATGGGTAGTGGGGCAATTTATTTTAAGCGGTTAGAGCGTACTTTCGCGGATGTCCTATGACAAAATTAGCGATTCAGGCAAGCAATATCAGCAAACAGTATATACTCGGTTCAAGTCATCGCAGAAAAGATTCTCTCCGCGAAGGTATCGCCAATGCGTTATCTGCACCCATCAAAGGCGCGATACGGAGCGTCCGCCGTTTGCCCAAACCAACATCTCCCAAAGATAATATTTTTTGGGCATTAAAAGATGTCAATTTTGAAATTCATCAAGGCGATACTGTCGGTATCATCGGACGCAACGGCGCGGGCAAATCTACCTTGCTCAAAATTTTGTCACGTATCACAGAGCCAAGTGTCGGCACAATTGATTTATATGGGCGTGTGGGCGCGTTATTAGAAGTTGGCACAGGCTTTCATACCGAATTAACAGGACGCGAAAATATTTTTCTCAATGGGGCAATTTTGGGCATGACCCGCGCCGAAATCGCCAGAAAATATGATGAGATGGTTGATTTTTCGGGCATGGAAAAATTTATAGACACCCCTGTCAAACGCTATTCCAGTGGCATGGCACTCCGTTTGGGCTTTGCGGTGGCGGCACATTTGGAGACCGAAATTCTCATTGTGGATGAAGTTTTGGCGGTGGGTGATGCCGAATTTCAGCGCAAATGCTTGGGTAAAATGCAAAATGTTGCTGGCGAAGGGCGGACGGTGTTATTCGTCAGCCACAACCTCAACGCCGTACTCAATTTGTGCAAACGGGGGATTTATCTCAATCATGGGCAAATTGTTGCGATGGGGAGTGCCGACGAAGTGGTGCAGACCTATACCAACATGATTGATGAAGATACCGTCTTGGGCGTTGCCGATTTAACGACTCATAAAGGCAGAAACAAGGCGATGACACCCATTTTCCGTCATATTCGCCTATTGAATGAGACAGGGACACCCATCACCGATTTCAAAACGGGCGATACCATCATGCTCGAAATTGGTTATGATGCGGGTAATGCCAGCTATGACAACGTGCAAGTGAGCGTCCATTCGATATTTGGGGAACGCCTGTGTACAGTCTCTAGCCAATTTGACCCCAACGCCCCACAAAAATTAACGGGCGAAGGCATGATTACGTGTGTATTGCCCCGCTTACCCCTCAATGAAGGTGATTATTCCCTCACATTGAGCATCGGCAACAAAACGGTTGGCGATGCCGATATGATAGAATCTGCCATGACCTTCCGCGTGTGGTTCAGTGATTATTTTAAGACAGGGGCGAGTATTTCATCATCATTGGGCTATTTTATTCAAGAATCGCAGTGGAAACTGCTATAATAGAGGGTATAAAAAGAGTTTATAAGGAAGCACGCGCATGGTATTGAATATCACCCCCATGACGGTTGAGCAATTTGATGAATGGGTCATGTTGCCCGAAAATATCGGTATGGATTATGAATATATCGGTGGGGAGATAAAATCAGTGGTCGCACATGGTTATTCATCACGAGTGACGGCGATTGTGATATATGAACTCATGGCTTATATGCGCCGAACAGGGATACAAGGCAAGGTGACAGGGGCAGATGGTGGCTATCAAGTGGCGGGAGAACGGTATATCCCGGATGTCGCCTATAGCCAAGACCCCACATCCACCAAAGGGTATAATCCCATTCCACCCGATTTAGCCGTAGAGGTCATATCTGACCCATCATCTGCAAAAGAACGTGCCGAATTACACATCAAAACGGGAAATTATTTGGCAGATGGGTGTGTGGTGTGGATTATTAATCCAGAAACACAGTCTGTCGAAGTGTATACCCCCAACAAACCTGTGCAGGTCATCCCCGCCACAGGCACATTAACAGGTGGCGATTTGTTGCCCGATTTTTCTGTGCTGGTCAAAGATTTATTTCCACAGGATGGGTAAATAGCCCTGCTATCACCTGATGGTACTATGCCACTATAAAGCATCTCATAACAATAACTATGCTATAATTATCCTATTGGTAATAATCCGTTATATTTGGAGGATGTTTATGCGTTTTAAGTACCCTTTGTTATGCACCATCCTGTTATGCCTCTCTTCGATATTCATCAGCAATGCACAGCCAGAAACATGGCGTGCATGGCTATATAGCGATAGCTCTGGCGAGATGACCCAGATAGATGCGACTGGCTCAATCCGCGCCAGCCTCATTTTGCCAAAACCGACTGGCTACGAAAGTTATACCTATCCCTATTTTGTGGCAGTTGCCCCCACAGGCGACCGTGTGGCTTATGCCCTCACAGGGGCGAATGGCGAATCGGTTTTGGCGGTATATCACCTCATCAATAATGCGATGATAGTCACCTATCCGTTGCCAACACCTGCACAAGGGGCATTAGCTGGGACAAGCCTCAATTATTCGCCCCAACCAGAAGTCTTTTCTGCCGATGGGCGCTTTTTGGCGATGTCGTATTATATTGACCAAAACTGGACATTGATGGTATTGGATACGCAAAACAGTGGGTCACTGCTCGTCCAAAGTATCACCAGCGCATCGCCCAATGTGCCTGTAACAACTGGGGTTTATGAATTACCTGTACCCGTCTTTTTTGATTTTAATATCGTGCATGTGGTGATGGCACCCATCGCGGGTGATGGCGGATTAGAATTGGTCGGTTATGAATGGGATTATCTGACCAATACCATGACCTATAGCAATGCGTTTCGCACGATTGAACACGATATAGAACCCCGCACAGGCGAGGTCATTTATGCCTTCCGTGATTATAATTTCACCGACCGCACAGACGAAATTATCGGCATTGGGGTGCATCAAAACACGGTGCAGGTCTATTCGCCCGTCCTCCAAGATACCGCCGCACCGTTTTATGTGGATACAACCAACATCATAGATTATGCCTATTTCATCCAAAATGGGGAACGCATTTTACTCCGCACCAGCGACATAACAGGCGCTACTTTTGGCACATATACCGTCATAGACCGTGTTGGTGCATGGCAAGGCACATTGCCCTATCAAGGCGTGTGGGCATATGCCATTTTTGGCACGAGTGACGGATTTGTGTTCACCATCAGCACCAGCGAACTCGCTACCTATTTTCCATTCGTCCAAAATGCCAATAGCACCGCCGTGGTGTTTGTGGATACAAAAAATTTCGGCATCACCAATAATTTTGGGAATGTGATTTATACCGATGCCAATGGGACAAATCCACGTTTGGTCTGGGTGAAAGATATGACCCCAAGCATTCCACCCAACCCCACCACATGGTCAATTCTCAACCCTACGGTGGCAAATAATTCACCGCAACAACCTGTGGTGGCGGTGAACCCGACCCAACCACCTGTTAACACACCTGTCGGCAACACCATCAGCCCAACCCCAACAAGCGGGATAGTCGTGGGTGGAATGGCACGAGTGACTAACCAAACAACGGGCTTAAATGTGCGCTCAAGTGCCAACACGGGTGGCGCAAAAGTCGCAGAGCTAAAACCGGGTGATGTCGTGAGCGTCATCGGCGGACCGCAATATGCACAAGGCTATACATGGTGGCAAATCAGCATGGGTGGCATCACAGGTTGGGTAGCGGCTGGCACAGGTAATCAGGTCTGGCTAGAACCGTTCACAGGCTCTACCACGCTCCCCCCTCCCCCGCCACCAGTCGTCACACCAGATGAGGTATATGCCCCTGTCCTCTATGACCCATATCCCGGTCAAGTTTTCCTCTATAATGATTTAAATAGTGGTGGGAGCATCATCCCGATTGGCTTTGAATGGGAAACACTACCCAATATCACCATTTACTATCTTGAAATAGAAAAATGTGCCGATGTATGCACCTTCATTTATGGCTACTATGAGTCGTTTTCTGCCCATTTCTTTGATGTCACCACCTATGGCTTTGGGACATATCGGTGGCGTGTGACGGCGGTTGATGAAGCCAGCGTAGAAGGACCGCCAAGCGAATGGCGCTTTTTTAGCTATAACCCCTAAAGACAAAAACATCCTCTATCCGCATAAATCGGGCTTGCCATGGCAAGCCCCTACTCCCATCATCCCAATCTACCCCTAAAAATTGGCATTAATTTATAAGCTGGTCTGTCGTGACAATGGTCGCAAATTCGTCATGTAAATTTGCCAAAGACACGGCATGAATTGTCTCGGCGGGGTATAGTGTACCATCGTGACCCACGCGGTCAAATGTGGCGGTGGCATCGGCTACCACAGTGGTATTAAAGCCCAAATTCCCCGCCATGCGCGTGGTCGTCTCGACACAATGATTGGTGATTAAGCCGACAATCACCACCGATTCAATCCCGTTATCACGCAACCGTTTTTCCAAATCGGTGCCGATGAAGGCAGAATTGACCGTCTTTTGGATGACAGGTTCATCCCCTATTGGCGCGACAATTTTTTGGATGGCGTTCCCCGCCTGATTTGGGCGCAGGGGCGAGTTTGGCGTGGTGGACATGTGTTGGATATGAAAAATTGGGCGTTTTTTTGTGCGCCAATGTGCCAATAAACGGGCGATATTCGCTTCTGCATCAGGATTATTGCGCCGACCACCCCAATGGGCGAGGTTAAGAAAACCGTCTTGCACATCAATAATAATCAACGCGGTGTTATCGGTGAGCGCCGTCATAGTCGTCACTTTCTTATGCAGTGTATATATTTAACCATCACCATCATAACCGATTTTGAGGCAGATGGTCAAATGAAATGATTCCATATGTATCGTTCATTTCTTACTTACCTAATTCTTATTTGTAATGAGGGTTATGATATGCTAGGCTAAGTTATGAATTTCGTAAAATCTAAGTTAAATATTTTGTTTGAAAATGAATAAAGGAGCATCAAAAATGACGATAACAGGATTGATAACATGGATTGTTATTGGTGGCATTGCGGGTTGGTTAGCCAGCATCGTGATGAAAACACGGCGCAAACAAGGTCTTGTCACGGATATTATTGTCGGTATCATCGGCGCGTTTATCGGCGGGTTTGTATTTAATACACTGGGTATCGGTGGCGCGGTCGCTGGTGGTACGATGAGCTTCAGCATTGGTAGTTTAATTGTGGCATTTGTTGGCGCAGTTATTCTATTGGCTCTTTTACGATTCATCAAATAAATAAATTGGCGATTTTGGACGGCATAATGGTTGTTAGT
>JANRKU010000109.1:0-22023 GCA_033763335.1 bacterium | reverse complement strand
GTGTCGAGCCATGTATGAATTTCGATGAGTGGCTCTGGGCGAATCTCATACCAATGACGCTGTGCCTCTTGGCGGACTGTGACCAGACCTGCCTCGCGCAACACACGCAAATGCTTCGAAACCCCCGGCTGGCTCATTTGGAGAAGTTCTACCAATTCGCCGACCAAGTGCGGTCTCATCCGTAATAAGTCTAAAATACGTCTCCGTGTTGGGTCTACCAACACCTCAAATGTCGTCATCATGTTATCAATATACCATGATAGTTATATAACTGTCAAGGCATATAAAAATTTTGGATAGAAATTGCGTTCTTGACAATTTTATTAGAACACGGGTACACTTTTTGAATACACCTACACATAATAAGGAGCAATCACTATGTCTGATACCGCACCAACACCCAATCCCCTCCTCAAGACACTAGAACGGCTCATCGGCACATGGACGGTCTCTGACCCGACAGGTAAAGGCGAAATGAACGGGCAAGTCCGCTTTGAATGGATGGATGGCGGTTTTTTTATGGCGCAACATGTCAATCTCGTGCATGATGGACGACCCATCACAGGCATCGAAATCATCGGCTATGATTCCGAAAGCAACTTGTTACGCTCTAGCTATTATGGCAATTCTGCCGAAATTTTTAAGTATGTGTGGGAAATTGAAGGCGATACCCTCACCATTTGGGGCGGGGAAAAGGGGTCGCCAGCGCGGTATATTGGCAAATTTAGCGATGATGGGAATACCAACACGGGCGGATGGGAATGGCCCGGGGGCGGATATGAATCGAGCATGACACGAGCGAAAGGGTAATCTGTATGAAGGTAACATTTAACACCACACTCAAAAAAGGCACAGAAAAAAATGTGTCGGGCATTTCTGTCCCACCAGATGTCATTGCTACCCTCAATAGTGGCAAAAAACCGAAAGTCATCATCACACTAAACGGTTATAGCTATCGCAGTACGGTGGCGGTGATGGGAAATGCCTTCATGATTCCGTTTAACCAAGACCATCGGATGGCATCAAATCTCAATGGGGATGAAACACTCGATATTACGCTGGAACTCGACACAGAACCGCGCACCGTCGAGATTCCCGATGACCTGTTGGCGGCATTATCCGCACAAGCGGGGTTAGTGGACAAATTCAATCGGGCATCATATACGGTACAAAAGGAATTTGTGCGCCAAGTGAGGGATGCCAAAACCCCAGAAACCCGCGAAAAACGGATTGCCAAAGTCATCGAAAAATTGAGTTAATTTTTTTATAAGCACATCAGAGGATGAAAAATAATCATGAGAAAACTCATTGCAACCATCAATATGACACTTGATGGATATTGCGACCACACGGCGGGCATTGCAAATGACGAAACACATCACCATTACATTGAGCTATTGCGAAATGCAGATACGATTATATTCGGGCGGATAACATATCAACTGATGGAAAGCCATTGGCCAGGTATTGTAAAAAATCCGACTGGTAACAAAGCAATGGATGAATTTGCGCTCGTACTGGACAATATTTCAAAGATTGTTTTTTCTCGCACATTGAATGGTGTTGATTGGAAAAATACAGACTTGAAAAAGGACATCATCACAGAAGAAATTTTAGCACTCAAGCAACAAGCAGGTAAAAACATTTTAGTGGGTAGCCCAAGTTTGATAGTAGCCTTAGCACAACTTGACTTAATTGATGAATACCAACTCTCTATTCATCCCGTTATTTTAGGAGACGGGTTACAGCTATTTAAGAACATCCATGATAGTGTTAATCTCACATTATTAAAAACAAAAACATTGGATTGTGGGGTGATTGCTGTGCATTA
Source organism: bacterium (assembly GCA_033763335.1). GTDB lineage: Bacteria > Chloroflexota > Anaerolineae > Aggregatilineales > Phototrophicaceae. Next base: position 20,192 of record JANRKU010000109.1, on the reverse strand, counting down.
TATGGTGAATCGGGGATAACCAATTTTGGGGATAAATTATGGAAAATCGCAATGCTATTTTTTCGTTTGATACGCGCCCATCCGATTCTCCCTATGTGGATGCGATTTGGCAAACCCAAAGTGATGCGGGTGGCGAATTTATGTCCATTGCCGAAACAAATTGGGGCATGGTCATCACCAAACAAGCGGGAAAGATTAGCATGACCATCCGTGGCGCAGAGACACAAGCCTCGCCTGCGCCCATTCCCCCCAACGCCGATTTTATCGGCATCGTGTTTAAGCTGGGAACACTCATGCCCCACCTGCCCCCGCTTCAATTGGTAGATAATGGCATCAATCTGCCAGAGGCGAATAGCAACTCATTTTGGTTCAACGGGTCTGCATGGCAATTTCCTAATTATGATAATGTGGATGTGTTTGTGAATCGGCTGGTGCGCGAAGGAATATTGGCGTATGAGCCGATTGTGCAAACAGCATTGCATGGACATAAAAAAGATATTTCTCTGCGCTCGGTGCAACGCCGATTTTTACGCGCCACAGGGATTACTCACGGCACAGTGTATCAAATCAAACGCGCCCACCAAGCCTTATCGCTCTTAGAAAATGGAGCATCCATCCTCGACACGGTAGAACGGCTCGGATACGCCGACCAACCCCATCTCACGCGCTCGCTCAAACGCTTTATGGGTCAAACCCCCGCCCAAATTTTACGGGTGGCAACATCCAGTAAATAAGTGTCGTTTTTATTCAAGACACTCGACTTATATTGGGGTATCGTAAATATAGTGAATCATAATTTGCACAAGGAGCAAAAATAGCCATGAGACGTATCGTTGTAACTACATTTTTGACATTAGATGGTGTGATGGAACACCCTATGTGGTCAATGCCCTATTGGAATGATGACATCGCCAAATTCAAAGGCGAGGAGCGTGAAACGTGTGATGGGTTGCTATTGGGGCGCATCACCTACGAGGGATTCGCACAAGCGTGGCCCAATAGTAAGGATGAAGGCGCAGATTGGATGAATAATGCACGCAAATATGTGGTATCCAATACCCTCAAAACTGCCACATGGAATAATTCGCACATCATCAGTGGTGATATTGTGGCAGAACTGAAGGCATTAAAGGCGGTGGATGGCAACCATCTTTTGGTTGATGGTAGTGCCACGCTCGTTCAAACCCTGATAGCAGAAAATTTGGTGGATGAATATCGGCTGTTGGTATATCCTGTGGTGGTTGGGAAAGGGATTCGGTTATTTCAGGATAATGCCCAAGCAACCCTGACCTTGGTGGAATCGCAATCGTTTGGGAATGTGTTGGCGTTGCGCTATCACCCTGCGCCAAAAGACTAAACACATAAATAAGCAAACATCCCCTATCCGATGTAGATAGGGGATGTTTTTTTATATAAAGCAATTGACAAAACAAGTCGAATACTATAGTATTCAATAAAGAGAGGTGATTTATGAATGTTTTAGATTTGTTTTGTGGATGTGGGGGAATGTCGTGGGGACTTCATCAAACAGGATTCACTATCTTGTGTGGTATTGATAATGATGCAATTGCCCTAAAAACATTCAAACGCAATCATCCAGATGCAATTGCATTACATGATAATTTGGCTTTACTTAGTCCTGAAGCATGTTTATCTAAAATGAATTTGTTACCAGATAAGATAGATTGCATCATTGGTGGACCGCCTTGTCAAGGATTTTCTAAAAATGTACCTCGTAGCCAAAGATTCTTAGATGACAACCGTAATCTCCTTGTTAGGCGTTTTTTAGAATTTGTTAAAGTAATCCGTCCTACTCTGGTTCTTATGGAGAATGTGGCAGAAATTGTAAATGCGTTTGATGGTGCATTTACAAACGAGATTTTAAGTGAATTAAGAATTTTAGGTTATGATTGTGATGTAAAAATATTAGATGCTGTTGATTATGGAATACCTCAGCATCGGAAACGTGCATTTTTCTTTGGGAGTTTATCTAAGAAAGTAGAATTTCCTTATCCTACACATTTTCCTAACGATAAAATACTACCCCTCTTTGTAAATAATACTATGAATTATATTTCAGTATGGGATGCGATTGGGGATTTACCAAGTTTAACTGATAAAGAAGGTACAGATTCATATAATCAACAGCCTGTAACACCATATCAAAAACAGATGCGCCAGAATATACATAGATTGCATAATCATGTTGCACGACCGCTTACCCCTAAGCAGTTGGAAAGGCTTTCTAGTCTGGCACCTGGTGAGGGAGCGAAGATGTTACCAGAACAGCTTAGACCTAAAAGTTATTATAGTGGGGCTTATGGACGTTTAACAAAAGATATGGTTGCACGCACATTAACAAGATGGCTATTTCACCCAGGGTCTGGTCGCTATGGACATCCCGTTGATATTCGTACTATTACAATTCGGGAAGCGGCACGGTTACAATCTTTTTCTGATGACTTTATTTTTGAGGGTTCTTTTACACAGGCAAGTAGTCAAATTGGAAATTCAGTTCCTCCATTATTTATGCGGGCTTTTGCACCAATTATGCAGAACCATCTAAAGAATATTATGTTGAATGTTGGTCAATAAGATTGAGCAACGCTACAAACATTTTATCAAAGGGAATTTGTGCATGAGTGCCTAATCTAAAATCATGGCGATTTTTTGAGCCTACACTTGGTAAGAATGTGTTTTCGCCATGATAATGCAATTGGTTTTGATTTTTTGTACCTTGCCTACCCTGTGGATACCATGAAAACCATTTCACACGGTTTCGATAACCTTCAAGCGCATTACCTTTGCTACTCCAATGCCATTCGTAATCTTGTGAAAGATAATGATTTATATCCATCAACCGCTCATAATAAGTAAAATCTCCTTGTTTTGTATATATAATCCGTGCTACCCGAACTTCTTTAGCTCCCAATAATATTTTGGGTTCTTCAATTCGATTACGTACCCATTCTAACAATTCATCTCCTAAGTGTTGAATATCATTTTGGTTAATACTATTTACCAAATCAAATTGTGATGGGGTGGTTAAACGTGCAAATGTAACAGGGCTAGTAATTAAGCCTGTTTTTATTTGATAAGCGATTTGGTTAGTTGAATGGTAAGCATCAGCATAGGCTTTACTTGACAACATTGTAGCTTGCAATGCCCATGATAAAAGCGTTTCGCCTATTTCGATTGTTCCAGAACAAAAAGGAGAAAGCCAATATACTTTGAATGCTAATTCAATTCTTGATATAGTTTCGTCAGTTAAAATAATTGTCATAACCCCTCTTTAGTTTCATTTATTGAATAAAACTCTTCTGCAATTTGAATGAGGAGATAGACTTTTGTCTGTAATGCACGTGCAATAATAGAAATTACACGGAGTGACGGAGATTTAATGCCACGCTCAATCTGGCTAATATAAGTCCGATGTAACCCCGACTCAAATGCCAAATCTTCCTGAGAAAATTTTAACTCTAATCGTTTTTGACGAACTGCTAAACCAAAGGCTTTATCAAGGTTGCTCACAATCAATCCTCATTAATCAAATTATGTGTGATTGTGGCTTAATTGTAGACAATAAATCTACAGACTATCGTCTACATGCATATGTGGCTTTTAATCCACTAAAACCCCACATCTTTCCCCAACCGATAGCCCACGCCATACACCGTTTGCACATACATGGGGTCTTTGGGGTCTGGCTCAATTTTTTTGCGTAAATTTTTGATATGGCTGTCTAAACTGCGCTCTAGGCTTTCGTATTCATAACCCAAACTGCGCTCTATCAATTCTGACCGCGTGAAGGCATACCCCGGATTTTCCAGCAATGTTCGCAACAGCTCAAATTCGGTGGGGGTGAGGTCTATCACATGCCCGTTGACCGTCACTTCGCGCCGATACAAATCCATTATCAGCACGCCCGCCGTGAGCAGGTTATCTTTGCCATGCGAGCCACCGTTGGAGGCGCGTCGCAACACAGAGCGCACCCGCGCCACCACTTCGCGCGGATTAAACGGCTTGGTCACATAATCATCTGCACCGAGTTCCAACCCGACAATTTTATCACTGTCCTCAATGCGGGCAGTAATCATGATGATAGGCGTGTTGCTCAGTAAGCTATCGGCGCGGATTTTTTTGGTGATGTCCCAGCCGTCACGGTCGGGCAACATCAAGTCGAGCAAAACAAGGCTAGGTCGCTCTCGGCGGATGAGGTGGAATGCCGTTTCGCCATCATAGGCGGTAAAAACCATAAAGCCTGCTTGCTCCAAATAGGCACGGAGCAACCGTACAATTTCTTTATCATCATCTACCACCAAAAGGCGGGTTGGCGTTGAAGTATTCATCATCAAAGTCCCCATCATATATTGTAGGGACATGCTATATCATGTCCGATTATGTCATCACCATTAACCCTATTTTAACGACAAATTGTGGAGATGTGATGTGCATGTATAAAATTGCTCATTTATGCGGTATGTATCAGCCCCGCATCAATAAATCGAGAAATTCGCTTCCTTCGCGGTTGGTGGCACAAGCCAAGAGTGTCTGCACAATCTGATGTTCACGGTGGCGCACACCCGAACTATCCAAAATGGATAACCCATTTTTATAGCCGATGAGTGCCTCTGTATAATGACGCATCTCCCCTGTGATACACCATAGCCCCACATACGCATGAGCGCGGGCATACATCACCTGATAGCGATTGGGCGATTCTGCCAATGACACCGTTGAAATGGCAATCTCATTTTCAAATGATTGCCTTGCCTGCACCATATCCCCAGCACAATATCGAATACACCCCTCAATTAAATGAAGTCCCTGCGCTTCATCACTGGGTATATCGTATAATTTGGTTTCTTCAATGGTTTTGACGGCATTGCTCATATCACCCATACGCCAATATACCGATGCCAATGTATATAGTCGCCATTGGGCTAATCCAAATAGCTTTAATTGCTTAAAGATTTTTATAGATTCACCCAAATTGAATATCGCGTCCTGATAGCGCCCCATCAGCGCGAGGTTTTCGCCAAGACTGCCTAAATTAATGCCATTGCCCTCACTGTCATTGGTCTTATGGCTTAAATTTAAGGCTTGACGAGTATAATCAACCGCTTTTTCGAGGTTGCCCAGTGTTTCGTAAATAATCGCTATATTGTGTAACAAAATGCCTTCGCGCATTTCATCACCAATTTCGTGACTAATGCGAATCGCCTCTTCTGTATAAAGGATGGCGGGTTCTAATTGCCCCAACGCAGTAAAAACATTGCCCAAATTACCACACATCCGCATTTGCAACGATTTGTCATCTATTTCAATGCTAATGGCAAGCCCTTTTTCATAATAGGCTTGTGATGATTGATATTGACCGACTTCTGTATATGACAGACCAATTGCCCCCAATAATCGTGCTTCTACCACCCGATTACCTTGTGCTTGTGCCATTTCTAATGCTGTCTGATATTTTTGCCGTGAGGTATCATGATTCTCCATCTGTTTATAAATATCGCCCAAATTATTCATGATGGTGAGCGCATGAGATGGATTTTTGATTTTTCCCTCAAGATTGGTATATAAACGCATTAGTAATTCGACATAACCCCATTTGAGCAAATAGTCAAACCCAATATCAATAACAATATGGGTGGCGCTATCATAATCCCCTAATGCCATACGATAGTCTATCTCGCGCAATTGGGCTTGAATATCGGCAATGGTATGCCATTCATTGACGGGCTTGCTCTGTTGCCGATAAAACTCGGCAATGCGATGGGTGATAACATAGTGGGTAAAAGGCAATATATCGCGCTTATTGGCAATTTCGGGGGGTGGGGTTTTGCCCACCTTACGATAAAATGCGATTAATGGGTCTGGTTTGGGAATATCATCAGCAGACCCAACCGCGATATTTTTTTGCAAATATATCCTATCCAGTGTGGGCAGGCTATAGGTTTTATGTGGCGCATCATATTTCAATAAGCGCCTTTCTACCAAATCATTCAATAACATGGGCAGATGAATAGTATCAACATACGGTGCAATCACATGCGTTAATTCGGCTTGGGTGCAATGTTGCCCAATCACCGCCACCGCTTGTAAAATTTGCTCCAAGATATGGGGGAGAGACTGATGCACTTTTTCTACCAGATTCATCACCACATGCCCCTTAAATAAATCGGGGGTATTGAACAAATCTTCAATATCATGCGATTGTTGTTTATATAGATATTGAATGAGGGCTTCTAACCCGCGTGGGATACCCTGTACTTTATGCCACCATACCTTCAAATCACCTTTGATGGTGGGCAAAAATTTTCTGACATCCATATCGTGCATAAAACGCAGGGCATCTTCGATGGGCAAGCCATCGGTCAACAAAATAGCGTGATGGTGGTGTTGATATGACAGTGGGAAGGATAAGGGGCGTGTATCGGAAAAGGGCAATGGATAGCGACTGGTGATAATCACCGTGAGCGATTGCTCATCGCCTTTTTCTAAGAGGGTCTCTAAAAAGTGACGGATGCTATCATCTATCAGATAGTGTAAATCGGATTCTTGAATCGTATCTAAATTATCAATCAAAAGAACATAGCGCCCACTTTGGAGCGATTGCAATAATTCACGGGTCTTATTTTGAGTAGATACTTGGGCATTGGTAAATGTTTCATGAAACGGGTGATTATCTGGCAAAAAAGATGCTAACGCCTCAAATATAGTGCCACTGGTGAGGAGCGGGCGGGAATCGGCATGGAGATAAACGACACCCGCTATGGTGGTATCGTGACGAATATCGGCTAAAAATTTATCCATCAAGGCAGTTTTACCCATGCCTTCACGCCCATAAATGCCGATAATGCTTTTTTGCATTCCCAACTGTGTTTTTAGGTCGGTCTGTTGTGTTTCACGATTATAGAATGGGTGCATGGTCACTCTGTTTATGATAATTTATTTTTTTCTGCCGATTTATTTTAATAATAACAAATAGCCTCATGCTTTGCACCTATTGTTTAGAATTTGTGATTTTCTCACTAAAAAATTAACGGTATATCGCGTGAATTGTGCCATAACACCATCATGTTATAGCTGTGATAAAAAATGATAGCCTACGATTGGGCAACGTATACCAGCGTACCCCTACGCGAATATCCTTTAGCCTATTATAATGAAAATAAGTTGTAATCTTTTTATGGAGATGTTGTTATCATGAGATTGCTAGTCGTTCTTTTTCTGGTCATAATCACCCTCGTTGCCCCGCGCCCCACCTTGGCGGCAGAAGGCATAGGGAGCATTGTGGTGTTCGCAGAAAATGGTGTTGGCTGTGATGATGCCGCCCTGCGCTTCTTTTTTAGCTATATCCCGAGTACCGATGATTTTAATACCCAATACGATTGGGTAGATGTCGCGCTTTATGATGCCTCTGGGGTCATGTTGGCATATAACGCCTATTCTGCCAATTTTACGGGGGGCAATGTTGCCCGAATCGGCACATTTTCGATGACCTTCAATGCGTTGGGCAATACACCCACCATCCGCCCCTTTTATCTCAGCTTTCGTGAGAGCAACCACAATACCACCAGCGCCGATTTTGCCGATTTGACCGAATTGGTGCGTTATCCATTTGACCCTGTTGCGATTGGGGCAACCCTGTGTGACAATTTGCCATACGCCCCATTAGGCATTGGTATGGAAGATGGTCGGGTCAATTGGGAAGATAATGCTCAAACCGCCGCTGTTTATTGTGAAGCGGATGGGAGCATTACCTTAGTGGCAATTTCACAAGATACAGGCAGGGGCTTATATGCCCTTCGCGCATCTGCCCGCGAAATTGCCCGCGCAGGCATCCCCGATACTGACCCTATTTTGCTCAAACAAGATATGCGCGAAGAAATGCGCCTTTATCGGTTGAGCAGTGGCGAATTTCAGGTGGTCGCGCCATATACTGATGCGGTACAAGGCACATTGCCCAATGGCTATAGCTTCCTCTGGACAGGCTGTGAAGCCCCCAAAGCAGGCACTACCAAATAAATCAGTAGCACAACATCACCTTATTCAAGTCACGGTAAAATAAAAAACATCCCCTATCCGATATGGACGGGGGATGTTTTTTTGTGAGGACTTGCCATGGCAAGCCCGTATAGTATTATGTGAAAATTATTCGTTGATGGTGGGGTCGAAGGCATCGCGGACACCATCGCCCACGATGAACAAGCACAGCACCGTCATCGAAATGAGCAAGCCCGGTACAATCACGATATGCGGGGCATAGCGGAAGAAGCCTTGCAGATTTTCTTGGACTTTGGAGAGCATGTTACCCCATGTGGGGGTCGCGGCACTAATGCCCAAATTCAAAAAGCTGAGGGCGGCTTCTGCGAGGATGATACCGCCGATGCCCAGCGCCAACGATACCGACAAAATCGAGACCATGTTGGGCAAAATGTGTTGGAACATGATGCGCCATGGCGATGCGCCCAATGCCCGCGCCGCCATCACATAATCGAGGTTGCGCGTGCCGATGGTCTGTCCACGAATGAGGCGCATACTGCCCGTCCATCCCGTGACCACAAAGACAATCACCAGCGAGCTGGGGTCTGGTTTGAGGATGGCGGAAATAGCAATCAACAAATACAGTGCGGGGAGAGCGTTGAGCGTGGTGATGACCCAATTCATAAAATCATCGAACACACCGCCAAAATATCCCGCCGCCATCCCCAACACCGTACCAACGGTAGCGGTGAGGACGGCGCTAATAAAAGCGATTGCCAATGAAATGCGCCCACCTTCCATAATCCGCGCCAGATAATCGCGCCCAATTTGGTCACTGCCGAGTACATAACATTGACCAAATGAACATCCACCGGGTGGCACAGGCATGGGTCTACCATCTATCATCCACAAATTCCGACCATAGGTTGCGGTGGAATCTTTGCCCAACACTTGTTGGTTAATCCATGGGGAGATAAAGGTGATGACCATCAAGATACCCAACGCAAACATCGCCACCAAGGTCAAGCGGTCACGGCGCAGACGACGAGCCGCCCGTCCAAAGTTGGAGATACTTTGTGTGATTTGTTCGGTATGAAGGGTAATCACCCCATCATCACCAACGACTTCGACCTGTGAGCGTTTGGCGGCTTGTTTTTGAACGATGACAGCAGGGCGTGGTAACACGGCTTGGAAAATGAGCAGTATGGTGGCAAAAAATCCGACCCAAAAGCCCACATCTGCCATCTTAACAACGGGCAAGAAGAAATGGCTATTGATGGTATAAATGACATAATAGGCAAAAGCGACAAGGGCGCTTCGCAATGTCCATACGGCAACCGTGGGGCGAATTTTTGCGGAGAAAATGCCCGCAACCGTGATGACGAATGCAAATATGGCAGGAATGACAAAGAGGAGCATGAGTGGGTTAAAATCTTGCAATGCCATACGTGCTTCTAAGACATAGTTGATATTCAGTTGTTTGAGAGACCCACCATACAACCGCGCCATCAGGCTTTGTGGGACGGTATCAATATCAATTGGCAACCGTGTGTACCAGTTCATAAAGAAAAAGCAAAACAGCATCAATGATGAAGCGAGTAATGCCAAAATATCTGAAACAGAAAGGCTAATGCTCGGTTCTGTGGTTGGTTTTGCTTGTGGGGGCAATAAAAAGTATATGGCGGCTGTTGCGATGACCATTACTGCCATGGCAACAAATAGGCTCACAACAACCGTGAGGAATGGGCTTGCCAAACCAATCCCCAAGCCGATGATGGTCAAAAGGAACGCAATGCCCTTTTGTCCGCGCCGAAGGGCAAGCGAGGCAGGGACAAGGGTTTGCGGGGTGGTGAGCAATGCCCCAAGTAGGGCAACGGTTATAAATTCCATGTGGGTGTCTCCTTTGCCCTAGTTAATAACGGATACGCGGGTCAATGAGCGCGTATAGAATATCCGAAATGAGGTAGCCGATAATGGTAGCCAAAGCCGCATAAATGGTGATAGCCATCACCACATTATAGTCGCGTTGTGTAATGGCGGTTAGCGTTTTTAAGCCAACACCTTGGTAGTTAAAAATTTGCTCGGTGATGACAGCGCCCCCAAACACGCCCGTGATGGCGGGTCCCAAGCCTGTGGCGATGGGGATTAGGGCGTTCCGCATCCCATGGCGGAACCAAATGCGCCGTGTGGATAAGCCTTTGGCGCGGGCGGTGCGGATATAATCTTGTCCGATAACATCGAGCATCGAGGCACGCATAAAACGCGATGTGCCTGCAATACCACCAAGAGAAAGCAACATGACTGGAAGGAGCATATAATTGAGGCGTTCAATTACGGGTGGGCAACCATCTGCAATGGTGGCGGCACACCGTCCCCCAGTGGGAAACCAGCCAAGTTCAAATGAAAATATCAATAAAACCACCAACCCCAACCAAAAGAGTGGGATGGCACTTATAATCACTGCAAACACACGGGTGAAGTTATCGAACAAGCCCCCGCGTGAGACAGCCGCTAAAATCCCCACCAAGATACCAAATATCGTACCAATGATGAGTGAGGCAATGCTCAATTCCAGCGTGGCGGGAATACTTTCTGCAATCACATCTAAAACAGGTCTGCCTGTAAAGGTAAAACCAAAATCGCCCCGCAAGATGCCTTTACGCTCTCCTGCGGTATATGGAATTTCTTCACCATTGGAGGCGACAAACGAAGGATTGACCAACCGACCAACATCAGCGAAACCGTCGCCATCGGTATCCACACGCATCCAATCATCGCCGATGAGCCATTTGAGGTAACGGGCGACGATGGGGTCGTTTGTCCCAAGTCGCATTTCGATGCGGTCACGGGTGGATAAGCCAGAGGTAGCCGCGCTACTGGTTGAGCTACTGTTACCACCTTGTTGTGTGCCACCACCAGCAGCCAAATTAAATGCCAACGCCCCTTCTGGACCGCCAGGGGTGGCAATCATCAAAATGAAGGCAAGCACAGTGATGCCAAAAAAGGTAGGAATAGATTGTATTAAACGGCGGATGATATAACGATACATAAGTAAATTCCTCTAGGTAGACAGTAGGGACGGCATATATGCCGTCCCTACGAGTAAACATGACCCTAAATTAGGGTGTGGATTGGACTATTCACCAACAGTGATTGCCCAGGCTTCTTGATTCCAGGTGAAGCCGATAGGACCAAGGTTGGGGCGAACTTCAAAATTGCCGATATTGGGTTGGATAAGGCTCATGCCCAAACCACCAATCCAAATCCATGGGGTATCTTGTTGCAAGATTTTGTAGGCTTCGAGGTAGAGGGCTTTACGGTCTTCTTGAGCGCAACCATTGGTTTGAGCAGGGTCATTGGCTTGGTCGAGCAATGCGAGGAAATCGGCATTGGCATACGACACGGCGTTAAAGCCAGAACCTGGGATGTCATTGGTTGGGTCATAGATGGTACGGAGACCATTGGGGTCTGCGGGGAAGCCCAAGCCCCAGAAGATGGAGGACATATCAAAGGTTTGACCAGTGAATTCGTCTACCAACACGTTAAAGTCAATGGCTTCAAAGTCAATGCCAAAGCCGAGTTGTGTCCATTGGTCATCCAACACCAAGCCCATGGTTTCTTGAGAGGTGTTGCCAGCATTCACATTGAAGCTGAGGATGAGTTCGGTGCCATCGGCGGCATACAAAGCGCCTTGAGCAACGCGGGGTGTGGTGGGGTCGCCATCGGTATCAATCCAGCCAGCTTCGGTGAGCAATTGGTCAGCCATCGCGGGGTCATATGGATAGACAGCGAGGTCTGGGTCAAATGCCCATGAGTCGGGACGAACCATCGAAGCGAGTTGATAATCTTCACCACCAAGAGCGGCGGCATTCAATGAAGCAAAGTCCATTGCGTAGTTGAGGGCTTGACGCACGCGCACATCACCGAGGATGGGGTGTGGTTCTTGTGGGATTGGGTCGCCATTTTCGTCCAAACCAGGTTGTGGGTTGGCAGGATTGGCGAGGTTAAAGGCGACAAAGCGCACGTTACCGGGGGCTTCGTAGATGATACCATTGCCTTCGGCGGCGAGGGCGCGAGCATCTGCTTTACGAGCAGAAGGCACACCGATAGAGGTCAATTCGCCAGCGATGAATTGTTCGAGCAACAAGGCTTGCCCAGCAACGTTACGGAAAATCCAGCCTTCTGGGATAACCATACCAGCGCCGAGTGTGGCATCTGGATAGGTGGTATCGGCGGTAAGGGTCACTTGTTCGCCAGGACGGAAGTTACGGAATTGCCATGCACCCCAGGTTGCTTCGGGGTCGGTGGTGTTGTAACGGCTGTTGTTCATATCTGCAAAGGTGGGGAACCACGCTTTGTAGACATGTGAAGGAACAACGGGAATAGCACGAATATTGAACAAAGCGGAGCAAACTGCGGTATTGACGGTTACTTCGAGGGTATATTCGTCAACTGTGACCACACTAGCGACATCTTCAGTGATGTAAGACAGTGGGGAATCTACTTCGCCACTAACGATTGCATCATAGGAATATTGCACATCGGCGGCGGTGATGGGTGTACCATCGCTCCAGAACAGGTCGTCGCGCAAGGTGAAGGTATAGACGAGACCATCTTCAGAGAGAGTCCAGTCTTTCACGATAGCACCTGGTGCCATTGGGGCAAAGTCTGCGGTTTCAGTGCTGATGCCGATGAAGGCGGGGAAGATGCGACCAGAGACGGCGGCTGAAGAACCATCAGATGTAATGATGGGGTTGAGTGTGGCGATATCGCTACCGATATTGGCGGCGACAATTGCTCCACCAGTTCCGGGTTCTGGCATTTCTTCTTCTTGAGCGGCGGCAGGCATCATCACAGCGACAAGTGCCAACATCACAGCCAAGACGAAAAGTTTAGAAAAACGATTCATAACTATTCTCCTTAAAAGTAATCAACAAACTTTTACAGTTTCACACACCCTCGTAATGGGAATTTTCCATTAGATAGGTTGATGATATTTTACATAAATTTTATAAAGTGGCTATAAACTCCATAAGTTCTTAACATATCGTCATAAATTGTGGAGAAATTATGGAGAATAAGGGGTGTTGACAGGTGATATATAATGAAAATAGGGGATAATGCACAAACTCTACAGATGAGGTGTTCATTAATCGTTGACAAACTGTAAATTTGAGGTATATTTAGTCTATCTGAACAAATTATTGCTAGATTTTTTGTTCTGGTAATTAACAAAAAAAAATGGGCTTGCTCTACCCGAAGGCATCACAGCACCACCCACCTACCACACTAGTTAAGCTAGATTCATTTACGTATGTCTAGTATAACACATGGGTGCTGTGAATGCGAGGGCGGAGTGCCGACTTAAGAGCCGATAGTTGTGTTCGTGGATATGGGCATTCGCACTCTTACCAGTTTTTCGTGTACCTGTATAACTCAATAAAACCCTGTTTTTATTTCGTGAATGAAATGTGGGTTATACTAGGGGTATGTTCCCCCCTACTCCACACTTTTGTGTTTTGGGGGGAAATGGAAAACCCGACTAACGGTCGGGGCGTGTGAAAGTTATCGTTTCACAAGAACCAATTCGCTGTTGGTTCTGAGAGTCTCATCTTAATTACTTGCCAGCAATGGAGATGTTCTGCTCTCTACCCACATTGTATTCCATATACGGGTAGAGCGCAAGCACCTAATCAGGAGAAAGCGTTAGAAATGGGTAATATTCCTAAATCCGTACCGACCCAACATAAGCGAGAATTATTCAATAAAGCCTATGAGATGGTGATGCGTGGGTGGTCGGTGATACCGCTTCGTGGTGCAAGTGATTTGGCAAAGCCGAAAGCCCCTGCCCTGCCCTCATGGAAAGACTATCAGACCCGTAAACCCCGTTTCCCCGAATTAGAGGGGTGGTTTGTAGAAAATGGCTATGGTGCCATTGGCGTTGTATTGGGACGTGTATCGGGGATTGTGGTCATAGACATAGATAAACCAGAAATCGAAACTGCCTTCAAACATGCCCTACCTCACCTAACACATACTTACACTGTGCGTTCTGGCAATAGAAAGTTACCCCATTATTATTACAACTTACCCCATGATATGGATGCTCCTGCGCGGACAGGGGTGGGGATTGAATTCCGCAGTGATGGTCAATATGTGGTTGCTCCCAATACCGTGATTGGTGATGCTATGTGGCGTGTGGAGAATCCTTTTGCCCCCAAGACACTCACGCCAAGCGATTTAAGGGCTATTTATGACTTTTTAGGTCTATACACTCGCAAGGCATCTAAAACACCGCTAGAAACGCCCTTAAAACCCCAAGAAATGCCTATCCAAAATATCCCTATTGCACCTAAATCTGAAAAATTGACTATAGAGGGGTTACGGAAGTGGTATATCGAGAATGCACGCCAATATGGACGCAATAATGCCCTGTTTGCAGGTGGGTGTTATGCGCGTGATTTGGGATGGACAGAAACCCAAGTGATGAGTGCCTTAATGGGGACACATGTCACACAACCCCCTAATGGCGACCATGTACCAGAGACCACAACCCAACGAATGGATGAGGCACGGCGAACAATAGCCAGTGTATTCAAGCGACCTGCCAAACCACGCCATCAGCAAAAACGGGCATTGGGCTTGCCAAATATTATACGGGAACGGTTATTGCAGATGGGATTTGATAACACAGCACGGGTGCTAGATGGGTTGTTTTTGGCGGGTATTCAGCCCAATTCCGCGTTTACAGCGCAAAAAGCCTGTGACGTACTCAGTGAGATGGGAATCGGCAAAAATGCCGTGTATAGCGCATTATCAGCCGTGTTGGAGAACGGTCAAACGGTGGTGGCGGTGGCACAAACGCCAGAGGGGATAATCCCGCTTCCCCCGCACCCCCTTCACCCTAGTGCTATAGCTGATAGTGATAAATACCTCTCCCCCACTCAATGCTTGAGTGGGAGGGGGACAAATGCGGGAAAAAATCGCGGACGACCTGTGCGCCACTTCATCATGCCTAGCCCTGAATCGCTGTGTATGCGCTTGGGTGTGAAAGATATGGGGAGCGACCCTATCAGCCGTGAAGATGTGGGGTCGGTATCGGCTTATCGGCTGGCGCTCCATAAAGCGTTGATTGCCCGTGCGCCCAAACCGTATGGGCGGGAATGGCAAGCGAAACGGCTGGGAATCCACAAAAAGACGATTCGGCGCTATGACAAAAAAGCGGGGATTATGGCGATGCCGACCTTCATCAGCAAGCCTGTGGGGTGGATGAATTGCGAAAAAGAATGCCCTGACGATGTGGAATATGGGGTGTTTGTGACGGATGAAACGGGCAAGCGTCACCCCGCAAAAAAGCGTATGGTACAAAAATTATTGGCACAAAAACATACATTGACCCTCCATCGGCAAGGGGCGAATTTCTATTTTATGCCCGACCAGCAGGATGTAGGGACGGCATGTATGCCGTCCCTACATCCGATGCCGATAGTATCAGTGCCGTCCCCACAACCCGATTACAAGCAAAAATGGGCGGTGGCGCTGGAACGGGCGATGAACACTATCACCGTCTCTGATATGCCTGCTATTCCCCGTAGTATGCCCCGTGTGATGGCGGAGCAATTGGGATTTGCGAAGGCATATCCACAAGCCGATGTGGTGACAGTCTCGGCGGAATGGGGGCAATATGCCTTGCCATTGCGTGATGAAAAACGGCGCATAGCGAAGCATGTCACGCCCCAACCGACATCGCCTAAACGCGGATTGGATGCTGATGAATTGGCTTGTGCCGATGGTATATACACTACCCTACGCGAGTTGAATGCCGATAAAAGTATCAGCAAAAAGCTGGCACGGCAGTGGGTGAAGGACTATGGCATAGAGGCGATTGGGCGCGGTTTGACAATTCTCAAACGTAAAACAGATGTGCGAAATCCTGCGGGTTACTTACAAACACTATTACGAGTTGAGGCAAGGCTAAAAGAAAAATCCGTTGCAAAGTAATGTTTCGTACCGCAACGTAACACCCCTCCCCCACCGATGTTTTGAGGGGGTCACTCCCCAAAAACACCCCTTTTTAGGGATATTTTTGGGATAAATGACGATTTTTGAGGGTGGGGTAGGGGAGGTTGGAAAGTGGTTAGTCGAGGAATTTTTTGAGCCGTGCCTCTTGTTCGTTGAGCCATGTTTGAAGGTCACGAACAGCTTTGAGCGCCTCGTTGTTGGTGCGATACTTGCCTTTGCCAGCGCCTTCTAATAGACGTGCAAGTCGGGCAAAATGGCGCTTGGTACCGGGCTGGTTGGGGTCGCTTTCTAAGTCCATTGCCTGCTTGATAGATGACTCTTCGTTCCCTTCGGACTCTCGGATGAGGGCGGCATTTTCACGCAATTGCTCCATGCGGGCGAGGGCTTTATCTTGTTGTAACCGTGCCATTTCATACAGCCATTCTTCGCTCCAGTTCTCATCATCGCCTGTTTGCCAGACCTCATCGGGCAGGTCAAAAATGGCGCGGAGACGTGCCAATGAGGAGCGATGCTTCACGCCCATGGCGTTGAGGAGCATCTCGCTTTTGCCTTGTGGTGTATTGAGTTCACGCACTTGGGCATAAAATTGACGCTCATGTGGGAAGCTATTGAGTGGCTCAAAGCGCCGTTGACCTGCATATAAACTCATCATCAAGAGGGCAAATTGACGGGCGCGACTGATGGTATTGAGGTTGGCGCGGGCGCTATTTTCGCTGGCTTGTCGCCACACATTGACGGCTTCGACTTCACGGCTGGGGATATTTTCCCACAGGCTACGCTCATCGGGTTTGCCATTTGTGCCATCAAACCACGCATAAAGGAGGTGATATGCCAGCCAACGGCGCTCGCCTGTTTCGAGGCGATATTGTCCGCCAATGGGTGCAACGGTGATAGGATTGGTGAGTCCATCGCGCCGAATACTGACAGCAAGCGCGATGAGTGTCATCAGATTTTCTTCTAATGCACCCCGTTTGATGGGTTCATCAGCATCGCGCACACGGTCATTTTCTTCGATATAAGCACCCAAATCGAAGGGGGCATTACGCTCTTCTTGGATGGCTTCCCACCATTTTTGAAACAAAATAGGCACGCCTTTTGGGGTGCCATCCCAATATTTCCGCACTGTAGAAGGGACTGCGCGGCGGGGTTGAGTGGGGTCTGGCACGATGGCGAATATGCTCAGTTTTTGTACCCGTGAGACCTGTGCATCTACCTTGCCGAGTTGCTCAAAAATCTCGCTACCGCCATAAATTTGATTATCGGCGGTATTCCAAGAACTGGATGATGGCTCGGTTGTATTAAAAACATTATCAGCAGATTGTCTAAAATTTTTCTTGCCCATGTGTTATATTGCCTCCGCTAATGTGACTGTTTGCCATGCTTCTTCTGCGGCTTTGCTCTCTGGGGCAAAGTTAAAAACCAACCGTTTGGCAAACGAGGCTTGGCTCCAAACAGTACGGAGATTGATGGCGGGCCACACCATATTGGCGAATTGCTTGTTCAAAACCTCGATGCCAAAATCATCGGCAGATGTCCCCGGACGGTACATCATGGGGACAATACCACCCACACGGACATCGGGCAGGTTCAAATTTCGGCGTGCTTGCGAGGCTTGGTCTTTGTGTTTCATGCTTTCGATGAGTCCATCAAAGCTCAAAAACTCGCACTTTGTGGGGTAAATAATGGCATCTGTCGCCATATAAATGCTGGCATGAAGCTGAGAAGGGGTTGGAGCAGTGTCTATGATAATAACATCAATTATACTTTCAAGTTCCTTAAACCGATTCCTCATAACCATCACATCAGCAGTCATCATGGGGATAACCCGTGTGGAAACATCAGATGGAATGACGAGTAAGTCGCCTGTGATGGGTTGATTGGGCAGGGCGTATAATTCGGGTGGCACACGGCGGACGGCTTGCTTGAAGGGTAAATCACGCACCAGCAGGTCATGTAGCATGGGTTCTTTTTTGAGTCCAAATGCGACACTGGCATGACCTTGTGGGTCGGCATCTATCAGTAAGACACGCTTGCCACGAATTGCCATGCCCGCGGCGATATGCGTAGCGAGGGTGGTTTTTCCGACACCGCCCTTTTCGTTCAAGAGTGTTAACGTTTTCATGTTTTTTTCTACTTTTCTGCTATAATTCATTACAAGTCTTCATTTTAAGCGATAACGCCTCAGAATGCACCAATATTTCGTGAATGATGCTATTTCGTGCGATAACTGACAATCTATTCGCAATTTCCTTAAAATGTGTTACCCTTAAATCAAAAGGACAATCTCCTGGGAGTTTTGAGTTGGGTGCAAAAAATAAATTTCCCCCAAAAAACCGCACAGACCGCCCGCCCTTAGATGATGAAGCACGAGACCGCATAGATAGAATTAAGCGTGAACGGGCTTTTGCCGATGAAATTTCGGATGCACTGGGCGAGACACAAGAAAAACCACGCAATCAAATCCGCAATGTTGTAAGATATTGTGGCATTGAATTTACGCAAGCCATTTATGATGATATGCTCGAAATCGAAGCCAATGGGGGGATGCTCGTCCTCACTGGTGAGCGCCGTAGAACACAAGGCGGGGTGTTTTTTCAACTGGTGCGCGAGCGCGTTGACCAAGATACCCGTGAACGCATTTTTGTGTATTGGGTCTATAGCCAAAAGCAATTTGTGAGTAAAGAATCTATTTATGAGCCATTTATCTATGCAGAACGCGCCCAAGTGCTTATGCGATTACTCGCAGATCCTGGGGAGGTTGAAGAAGTGAATATTACCCTCATTGGTCGTTATAAAGAAATAGAACGTCGTCAGGCGTTGGTGATTGTTGCCATGCGAGCCACTGTTGCAGATGGCTTTACCATGCCCGCAGGGGTGCCAATCCCACCTAAAGAGACCGATTTTGTGGTGTATATCTCGATTCGCCAATGGGAAAAAGCAGAACCCATCCTACAAGCAGATGAAACGGATTTGCTTATGGTGACAGGTTTTTGTGCTTATGACGAAGAGATGAAAGCCTTGGCGGTTTATACGACCCATGCCAGCACGCGCAAAACGTATAAAACGGAACAATTCCAAATGCGCCAACGCGAACAACAAAATCAACAAGCACAAACGCCAGCACCCAAAAAAGCCCCTAAAGCAGGCGGTAAAGGTGGAAATGCCCCACAATCCAGCGCACCACCCAAAAAATCGGGTAAGGGGTCTGCACCCAAAGATAATTTTGTGGATGAAAACACAGCCCCACGCCCCGCGCCAATCCCATCAGAAAATGAATTGGTAGATGGATTGCCCAGCGCCATTGCCGAAACACTCCGCAAATTATATTCTGCCGCTTCTACCTATCGCCAAAAGATTGAAGACATCAAAGCCAAACCAGAATCACAGCAATTCGGCTTAGAAATGACCGAAAAATTATTGGTAAGCACCGAAAAACAAATCGCATCACTCGAAAAACAATATAAAAAATAGCGGATACTATGGGGCGAGGATGCCTTGCCCCTAACTATCCTGTGGCATATCAAACACCCCATAGCGCCACCGATACCCATCTCGTGAATACCCTTCCTCTTTATCCTGCTGAACCAATTCCATTTTGATGAGTAATTCTAAGCATACAATATCATAAGGTGTGAGCCGTTTGCGCTCCATCAATGCCGCTAACTCGCTTCGGGTATGCCAGCGATTTTTGACATTTTCAAGCACAGCAAGAATCCGTTCTGCATGTTCTGTGATACGGGTTGGCATGAGAAAAACCCCTTTACTAGGAACGATGTTCCTTATATGTTACATACAAAACAAAATTTCTGCAATCGAACAGCAGATAGAGAGCATCATATATCGCCCCAATACCCCTCCATAGGTGTTTATTCACATAACAATCCAGAGAATTACTGAATATTTGAGCTAAAGATAAATGCTTTTTTATCTACAACTAGGTAACATATATGTTACATACAGGACAAAAATTCGATAATCAGCTATCCGCTTTTTGGGTTGATATAGCTCCCTAATACCCCTATGAAGATATATCTCCAGAGGGGTGACATGCGATTTTGGTGTGTGATTGGGGATGTGAGGCGTGCATTTATCCCTCACTAGGTAACATACATGTTACATACAGGACAAAAATTCGATAATCAGCTATCCGCTTTTTGGGTTGATATAGCTCCCTAATA
>JANRKU010000108.1:0-6307 GCA_033763335.1 bacterium | reverse complement strand
ACCATCCCCTATCCCCCTGCCCCTTTCCCCACTAAGTGGAGAAAGGGGAGAAAACCGATTTCTGGGATATGTTTTAGCCCCTCTCCAATTTTTGGGGAGGGGTTGGGGTGGGGATAAAAAGCCTTATCTTAACGGTATTGGGATATAACCCCCAGAATTAGGGGAAATTGTAACATGCACCACATGATAAAATTTAGCCAACACGGATTTTTATCATTGAGGACGAAAAATGGGAATTATAACGGGGATTTATTCGATTAATGCCGATAATCTGCAAAAAAATGACATGCAGGCGGTGTTAGATGCTATCAATTTTGCAGATACCAGCAAATTGGCACACCCCATCACCTACGACAAATTATATTTGGATAAGGCATGGTACGATTTTGAGCTATTTTTTAGGGGAATTGCCCCCTATATTCCCAGAGATGTGTATAAGGCGGGCAGGCAGACCAATGTCAATTATAAGGGCATGGATGTCGGTTATTGGGCATCTGCCGAGCGCGTGTGGGTGTTACAAGCCACACAAGCCTTTTGCGATGGGGAAGATAAACCGTCACCCCGCCCTATCACCATTCGCACCACCGATTTAGAAACATTATTTGATGGCATGGAAAAAGCCATGAATGAGCGCCTCAAAAAAGATAATAACTGGAAAATGGAAGATGGCGAGCCGTTTACACGCGATATGGCGGTGTATATCCTCGCTTATCTCAAAGCAACCATCCACTTTTTGTTGTTGGCACATGAGGCGGGCAACAAATCCATCATCCAAATATCAGCATAAGGGGCAGTTATGGATGATGCCAGCCTACTCGCCCAAATAATTGCAGAGGCAAAAGTAATCTATGCCAGTATTGCCCCATTTGCCTCCCCTGCCCATGTGTATCAAGAAATAGACGACTTGGTGACGGCATATCAGCATCAATACCCGACCATCATCACCAATATCGCCCAATTCACAGAGCGCGTTATGGCGGGATTATTTGGGGATGAGTGAATCGAGTTGCTCAAAATGCTCTGGTTCATGGAGTGCCATTGTCCGCGCCACCAGATAAATCGAATAGGCGCGGTTATCCCATATCCCTGTTCGCATCCAACCCGCCTCATCCAATCCGCGCAAGGTGATGAGTATTTCGTCTCGTTGGAGTGTGTATGCCATGAGTGATTTTTGTAGGGTGAGCTGGGTATATGGGACGATTTTTTGCCATTCCATACGCGGATGAATGGCGGGCAAATGCGGGGTATCCACCGCTAACATGGCGAATATGCGAAAATGGGCAAGGTCGGCACAGGCGCGTAAATGCGAAATAACCTCAATCAGCGACCATTCGTGCAGATTGGGTTTGATATGAGCCGATGATTCGGGGACATGTGCCAATTTTTCGGTGATGATGCTTTGGTTCTGCGCCAATTGTGTGAGGACGGTTTCTCGGTTTTTAGGTGTGGGTTTGGTGGGGATAGTCATGGGCAAATCATATCCGTGATAAATTTTTTTTGATTATTTTATTAAATAGTGTAGCATATTTTATCGGGGAAAATATGATTTTATTCCCATTCCAAAAATTATAGAGGACGTAAGGGCTTGCCATGGCAAGCCCCGCATAATCAACACTAAAAATAGGCAAAACAACCCCGTTCACGGCGTTTCATAAGGTCAGACGGGTGGAATATCAATACCACCCCATTTTTTTCTCTATGCCATGTTCAATTTGGGCAGACTGCTGACCGCCCGTAGATATTGCGCCCGTTCAAACGCGCCCGCATTGCCACCCTTCAGGTGACTCATGCTCCCTTTCATCTGTGCAACCGATTCGTATTCGTGTTCTTCCATCCACACCTTTAAGCCCGCATCCACACTCCGCAGGTGGTCTATGCCATGCCGAATAATGGCAGATGCCATCATGGTCACATCCGCGCCCACCATCAACATCTTCACGACATCTTCGCTGGTATGGATGCCCGTGGTGGCGGCGAGGCTGGCTTGAATCCGCCCGTATAAAATGGCAATCCAGCGCAGGGGCAAGCGCATTTCTGCGGCGGTACTGAGGAGTACGTGCGGATAAACTTCGAGTTTTTCCAAATCCACATCGGGTTGATAAAACCGATTGAACAGCACCAAGCCATCTGCGCCTGCTTCTGATAATTTTTGCGCCATATTTGCCATATTGCTAAAAAATGGCGATAGCTTCACCGCCACAGGAATCATCACTTCGGCTTTGACAGCGCGTAGAATATCAACATATTCATTTTCCAAATTGGAGCCACTTCTATCAAAATCGGTGGGGATATTATAAATATTCAGTTCCAACGCCGATGCACCCGCTTTTTCGATTTGACGGGCAAAATGTGTCCAGCCACCCGTATGATTGCCGTTCAAACTGGCAATAATAGGGATGTCTACCGCTTTACGCGCATTGACGATGAGCGCCAAATAACGGTCTAGCGAGGAGATGAATTGCATGGGTTCTGGAAAATAAGTGATGGCTTCGGCATGGCTTTCTGTGCCATAGGTGAGATGGTGGTGTAATTCTTTTTGTTCCATCTCGATTTGTTCTTCAAATAATGAATACAGGACAATAGCAGACGCGCCTGCATCTTCCATTTTGCGGATATTATCGAGGTCATCTGATAATGGATTGGCAGAGACCACCAACGGCGATTTGAGCGTCATGCCCAGATAGGGCGTGGTGAGGTCGGTCATAGTGGGGTGTATCCTTCCTTATATACAGACACATATATCTTGTTTATCACTATAACCCGATTGTCTCTGTTATACAGGTGAAATTCATCCCCTTTTGGCGCGTCGGTTGTCATAAATTATCATCCCCTATCCCCCAATCGGACACGATATATCGTGTCCCTACACCCCATTGCATTTCACTGCACGACACTTGTAATAAAGGTCGAAAAATACGCTATGTCGGGTCAAATATATATAATTCCTGCCTGCCGACGGGTGGTTCAAGCGAAATTCACCCATTTTTATCCCCATTTTTACCTATTCATGGTACGTGATGGATTTGCCTAATCACCGTAATATTGCTAAAATGAACACTACTATTTCACTATCTAACTATAGCCCATGCCATCTCATTTTAAGGAGCCTAATGTGAGACGCTTTTTGGTTTTAACCTTATTTTTTATCGTCTCTAGCATTGGTTTTATCCCCAAAAGCCATGCCGCCAATTTTTTGGTCAATGATGCCACCTCCTTAATTGCGGCGATAAACACCGCCAACACCAACGGGCAAGCCGATATTATTACCCTCGATGCCAATATTGTGCTGACGGTTGCCACTGACTTTACAGAGGGTGTCAATGGCTTGCCGAGTATTTTACCCGATGGTGGTAACAGCCTCACCATTGAGGGCAATGGCTTTACACTGAGCCGTGGTGGGGCGGCGACTTTTCGCATTATGCACATCGCAACCAGCGCAACCGTCTTTATCAATGATTTGACGATAGAGAACGGGTTAGCAAATGCGAGTAGTTTGGGAGATATTGGCGGGGGGATTTTTTCACGGGGGCAACTTACCATTGATAACAGCATTTTTAGTGGCAATGTCGCTGGGGGTTCTTTTGGCTTGGGTGGTGCAATAGTAATTGTTGAAACTCCTGCAACTTTAACCGTCACAAATAGTACATTTACGGGCAATAGCGCAATCAATAATTTTGGTGGTGCCATTCAAGTTACTCGTGGGACTGCCTCGCTTACAGGCAATACATTCAGCAATAATACGGCTAGGAATGGTGGTGGGTTGATGGCAGAAGGCGGTACTATAACGCTCATCAACAATACTTTTTCGGGCAACACAGCCACCTTATCTGGTGGCGGGATTTATAACAGTTCTAATGCCAATTTAATCATACGGAATAATACCATCACCAACAACACGGCGGGAAATGATGGTGGCGGGGTTTATAACGCTTTCTTAGGCATTATAACATTACATAATACCATCATCGCAGGGAATACCGCCCCTGCTGGTAGTCAATGCTTCAATGATACCACTATTAATCCCACGGTGATAAATGGCAATTCGTATAACCTGTTTGGGACGGGCGGTAATGCGGGCGGGTGTCCCGCAGGGGCTACCGATATTGTGCCAGCAGGGGCTATCGGCACAATCCTCAGCCCACTCGCCAATAACAACGGACCGACCCTCACCCATGCCCTTGTTGTGGGCAGTCCTGCTTTGGATGCGGCAAATTCCGCCAATTGTACCGCCACCGACCAACGCGGATTTTTGCGCGGATTCAATGCCGTTGGTGCGGTCAATAATCCGCAAGTGGGCGATTGTGATATGGGCGCGTTTGAATTTTCGCTCGACCCCGCTTATGGGTCTAATCCTGCTGTTGGCGCGACGATTAACGTTGGGTCAACACCTGTCGGCACAGAAATCAGCGCCATTTTAGAAATTATCGAAACAGGTGGTGCGGGGTTAACGGTCAGCCTAAATAGCATTACGGGCGCAAATGCGGGTGATTTTGCCATCATCGGCTTGCCAACCGCCATTGGCGATGGCAACCCGCCCCAATCGGTTGCTATCATCTGTACGCCATCGGCGGCGGGGCTACGCACGGCTCAAATCACCTTTAACACCAACGACCCGCTTCAACCCACTGTTAGCTATACATTGCAATGTACGGGGACAGATGTCATCCTCGCCAGCGCCTCACTGTTGGGTATCAATCAGGTTGTGGCGGAAGGCAATACAGCCGTCACGGTGACGGTGCGATTGGTTGTGCCAGCAGGCTATACCGATGTGGGCGATGTCGTGGTACAAATCACCGATGCAACGAGTGGCAATGCGACCAGTGGTGCAGATTATACCACCTTCCCGCCGACCAATGTCACATTTACAGGACCTCTGGGCGCGGGTGCAACGCTCACCCAAAATGTGACGGTCAATTTGCTCGATGACCCCACTGTAGAAGGTGCAGAGGCATTGGCATTGCAAATAAATTCGGTCACTGGCTCGGCAGAAAGAGGCTTCCCCGACACGCATACCATCGTCATCAACGACAACGATGCGACCATTTTCGCGCAAGCCTCATTTGTCGGTAATAGCGCCGTCATCAACGAAAACGCGGGGACGCTAACCATTGATGTACAGGTATTTATCCCGCCTCTTTATAATTTGACAGGTGATATTACCCTGACCATCAGCGATTCGCTCGGTGGGAGCGCCACCAGTGGCACAGATTATACCGCCTTTGCCCCCGTTATTTTGACCTTTGTGGATGCGCCATTTGTGGCAGGGACGACCTATACGCAATCGGTGACGCTGACCGTTTTGGATGATACGCTCACAGAAGGGGTCGAAACGGTAGATTTTGGCATTACGGGCATTAGTGGCGGTGTGGAATTGGTCTCGCCTGCCCAATTCACGGCTATCATCAATGATGATGAAATTTCTACTGTGATTGTGACCGTACCGGGGGGGACTGTTACCGTAACCGTGCCTGTACCCGTAGGTGGTGGTGGCGACCCCGAATTTGTGTTTAAGACGGTGGATAACCCCTTTGCCACCGTTGGGCAAACCGTGACCTATACCATCCGCGCCCGCAATCCAAAAGACATCCCGCTCACCCAAGTCGTGATTTATGATGTGTTCGATGCCCGCCTAAGCAATGTTCGCCTGATTTCGACCACACACGGCGCGGGCAGTTTTAAGGGCAATACGCTGAGTGTGAGTGGCTTCACCCTCCAGCCAAATGAAGAAGCGGTGATTGTGGTATCGGCGCGGGTGAATGTGTTGACGGTTGGCGACATCATCCCCAATTCGGCAATTTTAGAGTCGCCCAATGCGAGTGTGCATGTGAGCAATTTGGCATTGGTCGGTGGCACGCCATTGGGCAATGATGGCGGGTCGGCGCAAGTGTTTGTCGTGCCAAATCAATTACCCGCCACAGGCGAAAGCCCTGTATGGCGCAATTGGGGCTTGGTCGGGTTGGTAATCGTGATTTTTGGCATGGGCATGGTGGTACTCTGGCGGAAAAAGGTCAAGGCGTAGGGTATATTTTGGACGGCATATAAGGCTTGTCCGTAGTTAAATAGGCTTGAGTAATAGGCAAATAGTAGGCAGAGGGACGATATACGCGCTTTGTGCTAATCGTCCCGTACAGTTATAAGAATTTTAGAGATGTACGGGCGGATTAGAGGCGTTAGCCTCGTATATCCGCCCTATGATGAGGCAAAAATGCCCAAAAAATTGGCAAAATGTAAGGGCTTGCCATGGCAAGCCCTTACATGCAATAGGGGATTAATTCGTCAAAATCAGTGTCCCTGGGGCGGGTATCCA
>JANRKU010000107.1:0-6006 GCA_033763335.1 bacterium | reverse complement strand
GGTTTTATGGATTTTGGACAGCATCATGATTGTTCGTCAATAAAGACAGTGTAAAATATTTTTTAATCTATGGCGGATATACGCGCTTTGCGCTAGGTTATGTTGACATTTATTAAATTATGGGTCGCGGACGCGATATATACCGTCCCGACAATACATAATAGGGGTTTGTGGGTGTAGGGACGGCATATATGCCGTCCAAAATTGCCCAATTAATACCCTTTTGGGAAAATGTCAACACGCCCTAATCCGCCAGTCCAATTCTGCCTATTTGTATTGGAAAAAATCGGCATGTCGTAGGGGCTTGCCATGGCAAGCCCCAAATACTGCAACTTAAGAAAACAACCACACCCCAAAAACCCCTCTCCAGTCTGGCGAGGGGACTTAAACCTACCCGCAAAATGGTTTTCTCCCCCTCTCCACATTGGAGAGGGGGCTGGGGGGTGAGGTAAAACAACAATTTTATCGTTAAGTTGCTACTCATGGGGCTTGCCATGGCAAGCCCTTACATGCAATAGGGGATTAATTCGTCAAAATCAGTGTCCCTGGGGCGGGTATCCAGCCACAGGTCAAATTTCCGTCTGTTTCACTTGCCAGTTCAATACTCACGCGGGGCGCGTTGCGACTATCCATATAAAATAGTCTCCCCTGCCCTGCTAGGCACACACGGGCATAATCTGGGAAGGTGTTTTGGGTTGCACCACCTTGCAAGCGATACACATCCACCGCCAAAATCACGCCCAAGCCGATTAATTGTGCGGGGATTGCACCACTATAACTCACCACACCGCCATTTTTCATCAGCACACGGCAATAAGTGTTATCGGGTGCATTTGCCACTTCCACACCATCAGTAGAATCCAATGCACAGCCCAACACCGTCACGGTTGGCTCAGATGGTGCGGATGGTGGCGTTATGATAACAACCGCACCAGGGCAACCGGCAGATGTGATGGCATCAAATCGGGTGTTCCCGCCATTGTCGGTGATTGTGCCGACACAATTGTTATTCTCATAATGCGAGTCTTGGCTGGATACCGTGCCAAGATCATTGAAAATCGCGCCACCGTCGGTTGCCGAATTGCCAGAAAAAGTGCTGTTGCTGATGGTCAGAAAGCCAAAATTACTGAAAATCACGCCACCGTTGGTTGCCGAATTGCCAGAAAAAGTGCTGTTGCTGATGGTCAGAAAGCCACTATTGAAAATCGCGCCACCCTCGTCGGTTGCCGAATTGCCAAAAAAAGTGCTGTTGCTAATAGTCAGAAAGCTACTCATACTACTGTGAATCGCGCCACCGTCGTTTGATGCCGAATTGCCAGAAAAAGTGCTGTTGCTGATGGTCAGATTGCGATCTGAATTGAAAATCGCGCCACCAAAGGTTGCCGAATTGCCAGAAAAAGTGCTGTTGCTGATGGTCAGACTGCCATAATTGAAAATCGCGCCACCGTCGGTTGATGCCGAATTGCCAGAAAAAGTGCTGTTGCTGATGGTCAGCGTGCCACCAACAATATTGACAATCGCGCCACCGCCTGCCGCATTGCCATTCTGCAACGTTAAGCCATTCAATTCGAGGCTTGCACCTGTATCAACCACAAAAAACCGATTATCATCACCCACTTCATCAAAAATGACGGTGTTGCCATTGGCGTTGATGGTGATGCCGTTGCCAGCCCCATCATCCAAAATGGTAAATTGTGATGTAAAAATGAGTGTAGCGGAACAATTAAAATTAATCACATCTGCTTGTGTGTTGCTGTTGGCGGTAGTGATGGCGTTGGTGAGGTCGGTGAGGGTACACACACTAAATGTCGCGGCGCGGGCTGGGGCGATGGGTATGAGGCACAGCAAGGCGAATCCGATAACAAGGGCAATTATTTTGGTCATTGGTAATTTTTTCCCACCATCAAATTATTTCAGATATGAATATCGTATATGATTTTTGCGAGTAGGACAAGGGGTTAATAAATATTTTGTAACATTTTGGGGAGGGTATCACACAAGACGAGGCAATGCCACCATCCCCTACAATCTATGTTATCGGTGGATGGTATCCCTACAGGCATGAAATGTAATGGTGGTTGTAGGGACGGCATTCTTGCCGTCCACCCCATCGGACACGATTATTCCTGTCCCTACAGCCAGCCTAGAGAAGGATTGAAGGTCAAAAACGACCATATTCGTTAAAATCCACAAACACCCAGCGCCCCATTTTTTGCCCAATCCCGTACAAAAGGTTACAATAGAATAAAATTTTTGTTGCTGATATTTTTTGGGGGATAGCCGATGATGACGAAGCAGGCTCGCCCATGTTTTTTTCCTTAAAAATGCGATGAATAGGACTTCTTATAATGGATGAAAAAGTACAAGGTTTTCATGTCTCGCGGGTTTCACGAGAAAAATATCAATTTGAGACCGACCAGTTCAATTTTTATGGCAAAGCAAATATCCCCAATTTTCAATCGGCACGCCGTTTTGCCACGCGCATGAATCAACGCCGTGATATTGGCAATTTTCCCAATCAGAGCATTTCTCCCAGTCAAGTGAACGCCGTGGCGCTCATTCAGGGCATCACCCAATATGTTTTTCGGTTGTATTGCGCCCGTAATCCACAATTGTTATCAACGGCGCTATCGCGCTTGGGGGCAAATTTTGGCGATGACTTGCCCAAGACCATGCACAAATTTTTAGAAGAATTTCCGCCACAACCCATTTTTGCCCGTAATGTGGCATTGCCAGAATACCTGAACGGCGAATACGAAGCCCGTCCCAACAAAGAAACGGCGCTGGAAGAACTGATTCTGTTGTGGCTGTCTAATCAGAACCCCGCATTTTCGCCATTCACAGAAATTTTTGGCGATGATGCGCTCAAGCAACAAACCGCCTATATCCGCCTGACGGCTGATGTGAATCAATTTTTTGCGGGTGTCGCGGCAACGGATGACGGCGATGGGCGCTTCCCTGCGGGGATGAGTATCATTGACCTGTTGCTAGAGCCTGTGCGCCTTGCGCCCTATTCGCTCGATGCCCAATTGCGCTTGTTGATAGAACGCTGGAACGCCGTCATCGGTGATTATATCTACCGCCTATTGACCGCGATGGATATTTTGGCAGAAGATGGGCGCACCGCACCAGGGGCATTTGTCACAGGAGTCAAAGGCGAAACGCCCGTTGTTTCGTTTGATAACACCCTGTATGAAGTCGAAAATTTTACGGCAGATAAAGAGTGGATGCCCAATTTGGTCATGATTGCCAAAAATGCCTATGTATGGCTCGACCAATTGAGCAAAGAATACAATAAGCCCATCACCACGCTCGACCAAGTACCCGATGCAGAGCTGGATAAATTATCGCGCTGGGGAATCACGGGCTTGTGGCTGATTGGCTTGTGGGAACGGAGCATTGCCTCAAAAACGGTGAAAAATTTATGTGGCAACCCCGATGCAGTCGCCAGCGCCTATTCGTTGCGCGATTATCGCATTGCCGATAATCTGGGTGGGCAACCCGCCATCGAAAATTTGCGCCATCGGGCATGGGAGCGCGGTATTCGGCTCGCCAGCGATATGGTGCCAAACCACATGGGCATTGATAGCGACTGGGTGGTCAATCATCCCGATTGGTTTTTATCATTAGATTACCTCCCCTACCCCAATTACACCTTCAACGGGGTCAATTTATCCAACGATGGGCGCGTGGGGATTTACCTAGAAGACCATTATTATGACCGCACCGATGCGGCGGTGGTGTTTAAGCGCGTAGACCATCACACAGGCGCGGTGAAATATGTGTATCATGGCAACGATGGCACATCTATGCCGTGGAACGATACCGCTCAACTGAATTATCTCAACCCACAAGTGCGTGAGGCGATGATAAGCACCATCATCAACATCGCCAAGCAATTCCCCATCATCCGCTTTGATGCCGCCATGACATTGGTCAAAAAGCACATCCAACGGTTATGGTTTCCAGAACCCGGTGTCGGCGGGGCAATTCCCTCACGGTCAGAACATGCCATCACCCGCGCCCAACTGGATAGCATTATGCCAGAAGAATTTTGGCGCGAAGTCGTGGATAGAGCCGCCATCGAAGCACCCGATACCCTGCTCCTCGCAGAAGCATTTTGGCTATTAGAAGGCTATTTTGTCCGCACGTTGGGGATGCACCGCGTCTATAACAGCGCCTATATGAATATGTTGCGCGATGAAGAAAATGCCAAATATCGCAGTGTGATGAAGAATACGCTCGAATTTGACCCCGAAATTTTGCGCCGATATGTCAATTTCCTCAATAATCCCGATGAAAAGACCGCCGTAGAGCAATTTGGCAAAGGCGATAAATATTTTGGCGTGACCCTGCTCATGCTCACACTCCCCGGATTGCCGATGCTCGGACACGGGCAAATTGAGGGCTACGCCGAAAAATATGGCATGGAGTATTACCGCGCCTATTGGGATGAGAAGCCCGACCAATATTTGATAGAACGGCATGAGCGCGAGGTGTTCCCCGTCGTCAAAAAACGGTATGTATTCGCGGGAATCCCCAACTTTTTGCTGTACGATTTTTATACCAACGAGGGCGTGAACGAAAATGTCTATGCCCATAGCAATCGCGCAGGCGATGAGCGCGGCTTGATGCTGTTTAATAATGCCTATAGCGCCACACGCGGTTGGATAAAATTGTCTGCCGCCTATTCGGTGAAAACAGGCAATGGCGATGAGCGCGTCCTCGTACAACGCACGATTGCCGATAGCTTGGGCTTGCCAAATGATAATCGGCATTATTGCATTTTCAAAGATTATAAGACGGGGCTAGAATACATCCGCAACGCGCAAGACCTTGTGAACAACGGATTTTATGCCGAGTTGGATGGCTATCAATACATGGTGCTGATGGATTGGCGCATCGTGGAAGAGACCGCCACCTATCAATATGCCCGCGTGGTCGGCTATCTGGGTGGGCGCGGTGTCCCCAGTATTGACGGTGCGATTCGGGAATTGATGGTCGAGCCTGTGCGTGCGCCATTTAGCGCGATGGTCAATCGTGACTTTTTGGAGCGCGTGTGGCGCTTGCGCTATCCCAAAACCATCACATCAGAGGCAGAAACAGCCACCATCACCGAATTTACCACCAAGCTGACGGCGCTCCTAGAGGCGATAAAAGCCTTTGTCGGGACAGAATTTATGGGCAATATGCCAATAGACGACCCCAATGATGATGAATGGGTGGCAGATTCTCCGCCTGTCCCCAAAGTGGTGGATATTGAGCCGATTGTGAACACGGCGACCAGCGCCCTCATCAGCCTGCTCCAAATTCCCGCCCCAGAAACCACAGCACTCGCCAATTTATGGGAGGCAAAAGGCGAATCTGGTGCGCTATGGGGCAGTTGGATAACCACCATCATCCTACAAGCCATCGGCACGCCCGACCAAGCCCGTAGTTGGATGGATGAATGGTTCTTGAATCGGATTATCACCAACGCCCTCATGGAATTGGGCATGGATGCGGGTAATGCCGATAAAGCGGTGTTCGCCATCAAACTGGCTGTCATTGAACCTGCGCCGTTATTTGATGACCTGCATAGCACCCCCAGCGACTTATTGGCGTATGTCCTCAATGACCGCGATGGTCAGGGGTTGATGGGTGTGAATCACTTTCAAGAAATTGTGTGGTATAGTGGCGATGGCTTAGACCTGTTCGTGTTGTGGCTGGTGGGTGCTGGTGTGATGAACGCCGATGATGAGGCGCGACTGGCGCGTGAGGCGGCGGTTGCTTCCTTATATACCATGTCAAAACGCGCCGATTATCAGGTCGAAAAGCTCAAAACCCTGTTACGCAAACCCGCGCCAAAATCTGCGACCAAACCGATAGTGAAGAAATAAAAAATTAGCCCCTATCCCCCCAGCCCCCTTTCCCCATTGCATGGAGAAAGGGGGAGAAAACCATTCAAATGGGCGGATTTAAGCCCCCTCTCCACAAAGTGGGGAGGGGGTTGGGGGTGGGGCGAAT
>JANRKU010000106.1:0-9725 GCA_033763335.1 bacterium | reverse complement strand
ATTTTTCATATAATTTTCTATCATCTGCTCCGTTATCATGTGTGTATGATGAATAAACTAATGCTCCCAGACTATCAAATCCGCCAACGTGATTTTCTACTGGAAATTTCGCGGGCAATCACCGCACAACTCGACCTGAGCGAAGTGCTAAAGCGCGTTTTACACGCCTCTATCATTATGCTTGCAGGGCGTTCTGGTCTTATTGCCCTCCGCGCAGAAGATACCATCTTTTATGTGCGTGCCATTATCAACATCCCCACCGAACTTGTGCCAACATTGAATGAGCATCTCTATGAGTTATCGCTGACATTGGCACAAAAAAATACGGTGGAAAATTTTAATCAACAACTACGTGCTATTAGTGGGGCGATTGATAACAACCTCCAACAAGCTGTCGCCATGCCACTCATCTTTGCGGGTGAGCCGTTGGGCATGATGATTGTGTTCCGTAGTTATCAAACCGATGCCAGCACCAACGACATGCAAATTCTACAAAGTTTTGCCGACCAAGCGGCAATCGCAGTTCATAACGCCCAACTGTATGAAAATATCGAAACCGAGCGCAAGCGTCTCGCCGCTATTTTGCAATATGGTGCAGATGGCATGATGATTTTGGAACCCGATTTGACCATCGGACGCTTTAATCGCGCCTTAGAGCGTATTACGGGATGGAAAGCCGATGATGCGCTTGGCTTATCACACGATGAAGTCATTGTCTGGAAAAAGCGTGATGGCATTGGCATGGATATTCATGCGGCATTGAATAATGGATGGGCAAATGGGCATCATCCACAAGCCGATGAAGACCCCCTCTATGTTGAAGGGGATTTACTCCGCAAAGATGGACTCACAGTGAGTATAGGCATTACCTATGCCCCACTCATTCATACCGATGGAAAATTGACCAATGTCATCGCCCATGTGCGCGATATTACCAACTTCAAACGCGCCCAAGAGATGCAAAATACCTTTATATCGGTTATTTCGCATGAGCTAAAAACCCCTGTCGCCATTATTAAAGGATATGCCGCCACCCTCTCCCGTGCAGATGCCCAATGGGATAAAAAGACCATCCGTGACAATTTAATTGTCATCGAAGAAGAAGCAGACCGCCTAAATGCCCTCATCCAAAATTTGCTCACTGCCAGCAAATTACAAGCACAAGGCGAACTTAGCCTTACCAAAGCAGAAGTATGGGTGGATGAATTGGCGACCAAAGCAGTAGAACGCTTTACATCCCAAACGACACACCATAAATTTAAGCTCAAATTTCAATCGCCCTACCCCATGATTTACGGAGATGAAACCCGTTTAAGACAGGTCATTGATAATTTGCTTGGTAACGCTGTAAAATATTCCCCAGAGGGTGGCGTAATTGAAGTGGGTGGCTATGCCACAGCAACCACCGCGACATTCTATGTGCGCGATTCGGGCGTGGGGCTTTCTGAGGAAGACCAACAACGTATTTTCGAACGCTTTTATCGTGTAGATAGCAAATTGAGCAGTAAAACACAAGGTTCTGGTCTAGGCTTATACCTCTCCAAAGCCATTGTTATGGCTCATGGCGGGACTATCGAGGTCAAAAGCACGCCCAATCGTGGCTCTACCTTTTTTGTTCATCTACCGCGTTCATAATTTGGAGTTTTCATGCAGAATCAACAACAAACCCCTGTTCGGTGTTCATCTTGTGGACACACCTATGCCATGCCCGTCTATTCGATTCTCGATATCGCCACCACTCCCCAATTCAAAAGTATGCTCCTGTCTGGCAGGCTCAATAGCGCCCCCTGCCCCAACTGTGGCAATATGAATAGTGTGGTCTCGCCACTTCTCTATCATGATTCAGAAAAAGAATTGCTCATCGCCCTCATACCGATGGATTTGAACATGAATAAAGATGACCAAGAACGGCTCATCGGCAATATGATGAATCGCTTGCCAAAAGGCAATTTTAAGGGATATATGTTCAATCCCCGTCGTGCCATCACCCTTCAAGGGATGATTAATCAGATTTTAGAAGCCGATGGCATCACCCCAGAAATGATGGAAGAACAACGCGCTCGTATTCAATTGGTTCAACAATGCCTCGAAGCTGGGTCAGAAGAAGCCTTGCAACAAGTCGTTACAAATAACGATGCCAAAATGGATGACCGTTTCTTCCAAGCCTTTAGCCTCATTGCACAACGCGCCGTTGAGGATGGACAACCACAAATCGCCCAACAAATGCTCGCCATCCAAAACCGCGTGGTCGAATTATCATCCTATGGCAAACAATTGATTGCCAAACAAGCCCTGCAAGAACAAATCATCGAAGAAGTGGCAAATAAACTCGAAACATACGGTGAGCAAATGAGCCGTGAGGATGTGTTGGCACTAGCCATTAGCTATGCCGAACAAGACGACCACGTTCAAGCCTTAGTCGGGATGATTCGCCCCGCCTTCGATTATGAACTGTTCCAAAACCTTACCGCTATCATCGGCAAAGCACCTGCGGAAAAGCGCGAAAAATTAGAAAAATTGCGTGACAGACTCACCCAATTGACAGCA
Organism: bacterium; assembly: GCA_033763335.1. GTDB lineage: Bacteria > Chloroflexota > Anaerolineae > Aggregatilineales > Phototrophicaceae. The sequence continues at coordinate 7,178 of JANRKU010000106.1, read as the reverse complement.
ACAATTGACCAACAAAATCAACGCGCCCTACAAAGTGTGGTGGGATTCTTGCAAACATTGGTCAATCATCCCCAACCAGAAGAAGTAATTGCCGCCAATATCGAAGCTATAGATGACACCTTCATGGCAGTGTTGAGCGCCAATATCCAACAAGCCGAACAAACCAAAAATGAGGCTTTAGCAGAACGCCTCAAATATATTTACAATGTGGTGGTGAGTATTTTGCGCTCAAATATGAGTCCAGAATTACGCTTCATCAACACCATCCTTGGCGCAGAAACCGAAGCCGATGCCCATAAGATGATTCAAGAACAAGCCCCTCAATTGGGTGGGTCGCTGATTGAAGCCTTCCATGCCGTAGAGCAGATGCTCACCGAACAAGGCAACGCCGCACTCATCGGGCGTGTTCAAATGCTCCGCTCAATGACCGAAAAAGTGTTGAATATATAAGAATTAGACTACCACAGACCAACGATTAGCCTACGCACAGCCCTCAAATACTGGTAAAATAACGGGCTGTTGTGTAGGCTTTAAGCTGTTTATTCACATTTTGTATCTAGTTTAGATTTATGAGGTTGAAAAGTAAGATGATGAGACCCAATTCATGGCGTAAATATAGCCTGCTGTTCTTGGCAATTTTTGCTACCAGCATGTTATTGTCGTTCAATTCGGTCACGACGGTCAATGCACAAGGGCTATGCAGTCCCGATGCTGATGTGATGACTCGTGCCTTTTGCGCTGTACGTGAAGCAATTGAAACCAAATTTAAGGTGGATTTGACCTATGTCCGCGAATGGCAATGGGTACAAACCGATTTCGGACCGGGCATTGATTGGGGCTGTATTGATGGCATCATCTCTACAGAAGTACGCCCTATCTTTCAGGGATGGACATTCACCATCACCGCACTCACTGGACGGCAGTTCCAAGCACGGGTCGCATTCAATGACCTCACCGCGATTGCTGTCTGTGATAAAGTTGTGGATACAGGCACACCCGCACCAACAACTGGCGGAACTGGTCAAATTACACCCGGTGGCGCGGCTGTTGGTAGCTTTGAATTGGGTGGTCACGCTAATGGTTTAGAAGCCGCCGCAGTCACCAATGCCCAAGCCGCTGGTATGAAATGGATTAAGAAACAACTCCGTTTTAGCGTTGGTGATGGCATGGGTGGTGCAACCAACCTCATCAATGATGTTAAGGGCAAGGGCTTTAAGGTTCTGCTCGGTATTGTTGGTCTGCCTGCACAAATGGGTGATTATAATACCTACGTGACCCAATACGCCGATTTTGTGAAACAAGTCGCCGCACTCGGTCCCGATGCAATTGAAGTCTGGAATGAACCCAATATTGACCGTGAATGGCCCACAGGCACAATTAGCGGTGCACGTTATACGCAATTGCTCTCTGCCGCCTTCACCGCCATTAAATCGGTGAATCCTAATATTATCGTCATCAGTGCCGCCCCTGCCCCCACTGGTGCAGAAGCCGCCTTCCCCGGTGCAGTGGTCAACGATGACAACTTCATGGCTCAAATGCGTGATGCTGGCGCTGGCACAAAAATGGATTGCTTGGGCTTGCATTATAACGAAGGTATCGTCTCGCCAACCCAATCCTCTGGCGACCCACGCGATAACTATCCTACCCGCTATTACTCCACCATGTTGGCTCGTGGTTCTAGCCTGTTCCCCGGTATGCCCATCTGCTGGACAGAATTGGGTTATCTGAGTGGTGAAGGCATGGGTGCGCCCATCCCATCAACATTTGCATGGGCTGGCAATGTCACGGTGGCACAACAAGCACAATGGTTGGCAGAAGCCGCAACCCTCGCCGCCCAAAGTGGTAAAGTGCGTTTGATGATTGTCTGGAATTTGAACTTTACCATCTGGGGAAGTGACCCCATGGGTGGTTATGCTATGATGCGTCCAAACGGCACATGCCCCGCATGTACCGCACTTGGAACGGTCATGAGACGCTAATTTTCATGCGATAATAAATTTCAATCGTTTGTGGCGGACATACGCGCTTTGCGCTAGTCCGCCATTACATTCTACCTTTTTTTAGGGTGTAATGGCTGTACTAGACCCTTTAGGGTCGTATGTCAGCCACAGAAACAGAGAAAATCGCCATTCAAAAAAGCTATTCCCATCCCCACACCCATGTATTACGAAATTGGCAATTTGTCCGTATAGGTGCAAAATTTACCACCGCATTACCGACTTGCCCGTCTACCACTTCCACCTCTAATTGCCCCACAAACACATTGTTCACATAGTAGTATAAGATGCCATCGTTCACGACAATCAACAATTGGCTCGCGTTAGCGATTGTCCATGCGCTATTTTCGCCAAAAATACCCTCAGAAAAGGTATCTCCTCTGCGTACTGATACCCCATAACCACCGACATTATCTAAATAGGCTACGGCATAATTTTGTTCATCGGTATGCTGAAACAATAAAGCACATGCACCGACACCCTCACCTGTAAAAGTACCAATGGCGGTAGTGGATATGACAAAATTACTGAAACGGGTATCCTCGATTAATGGCAAGCGATTCACCCCTGCACGCGAGGCTTCTAAGAAGCTCTCGGCAACTTCCCATGCCAATGCCCCACCTGCGGGGATGAGGTGGCGACGTTCTAATTCATGGGATACTAAAATTGACCCACCCGCCATCAATTGCGCTGGAAATACAAAAGCATCATTAATTTGTGTGGGAATTGTGACCTCTAGCCCGTCTATTTGCGCGGTGGTTTGGCTATCTAGCGCATTGAATGTCTCTATTTGCACCCCAATCCAGCCCGCCGTTTGGATGGTGTCATCGCTGATACTCGCCAACATCTGGTTATCATAAAAAACATCTAGGCTGACATCTTTTGCCAATATACCCAGCGTGAAGGTCGTATCACCTGCGACAATGGCGGGATGAACACCCCAATCACGCAAAATACGCTGTTCACCACTTTGCCATACCACCAATCGCCACTCACCATTGGAGCTAACCATCACCACATACCGATTGCCATTGGCTTGTTCACGAAAAGTCATCCCTACAATCCATCCATTACGCCCTGTCACATTTGCCACTGTCATTTGGGCATAAAAATCTTTTCGAGTCTGAATTTGGGTATTAGATAATCGCCCTATTTCGGCAATGCCTTCGACTTGCATGGTCAAAATACCATCTACCGCCTCTGCAGAGACGGTATTTTCTGCTTCCCATTCACCCAGCGATGTAAACCGTTCATCTAAGGCAAAATCGGCATATCCCGCCAACATGGTCAAGGTGAATGTGCCAACACTCCCCTCATATCCTGTGACCACCACGCGATATTCCCCCAAACGCGGTAAGGTGATGGCTTCTAAAAGGGCATCTCGCCTATCGGGGTAGGCATAATCGTCGTTGCGGATAAGTTCATTGCCTGCCGAATCGAGCAACACAATGAGGGGGTCAAAATTACCGTCTGGGACAACACGCAACGAGACAGCCATGCTTTGACCACCCGCAAACGCCCATACCATTTCTTGATTCGGCGCGGTAATTTCTCCCTCAACCGGGGTATTAAAGGCGATAGTGGGTGCTGTTTGAGCAGAAAGAGGCGTTAGTTGCCATGCAAATACAAAAAATAGCATCATGGCAATTATAAAAAAAGGGGTGTGCTGTATCACCCCTGATAGTTGATTTTTCATCATAACCTCAAGCAATTAGGATATTATGGCATCCAACGATAAAAATTGTCTTGTAACCAGCTCAAATAGGTCTCAAAATCATCTGGCAACATCTCAACCCCATCTATCCCACGCGCTGTTTCTCCGATATAAAGTTGGCGTTGTAACCCTGCGAGGCGTAAATCATTGCCATCCACCTTATTTTTGAGGACATCCTCTCGGCGGATGGTGAGTTCAGAAAATTGCCCCGATTTGGAGAGGGCTTCAAACCGTTCTGGCGACATGATGGTATAAACAGGCAAATAAATATCATCTTGCTCTAGGGCAATAGCGACCACATACCAGCCTTTTTCTGCACGAGAGCGGCGTTTAATAGTAAAACGCCATTGGGTCACATTCACTTGTTGCATGGGGTTCACAGAGCGTTTAACCGTTTCGCCTTGCAAAAATGCGATTTCATCATTGGTAACACGTACCCATCGGTTCGATTTCCAAAAGGGTTTGAGCAGTTTTTCGGTAATGAACATCACCACTAAACCAACAGCGATACCCAACCCAAAACTGAGTAATGTGCATGTTCCCCAACGAAATAAGACATCACCTAACAGATTTCCACCCGCAAACCCCACCAAAAATGATGCCAAGACGATAAATCGCAATGAGGTTGGTTCTGGGTCTACTGGCAAACGTAATATCTGAGAATTATCTTGAGAAGTCATAGCGGCTCAAAATCCGTTCTATTGCTTTTTGAGGACAAAAACCACCCGCGTGGTCTTGGGATTGGCAACATCTACTGTATTGAGTTGGGTGTCTAATAATGCCACAATGTCAAACTCCATACGGCGTACTAATGTGGCAATCGCCAATATGGGATAGGCTCGCAACAAGCGTTTGGTCTTGGCACGATTCCATAAACTGCCATTTTGACGGGTAAGCACATCATAATCTATGGTGCAGATTTGGCGGTCATATTCATATTGACGTTGAACAAACACAGTTAAATCTTCTGCATCATAAAGGCGCTCACTAGCGACCATTCCGCGTTGTGCCAGCCCTTCAAGGGTATACATATCAAAAATAAAAAATCGTCCTGTGGTTAATATGCCACTGACTTGTTTGAGGGCTGTTTCTAGGTCGCGCAGGCTATCTAGCTCATTGAATACACTTAATGCCAATGCCATATCAATCATCGTCATGGGAGGCAATTGACGCGCATCCCCTTGAGTGAGCGTGGCGGTGTGTCCTTTTTTATCCAACGCCGATTTGAGTTGTTGAAGCATCGCAGGATTATTATCGAGGCAGGTCACATTGTATCCAAATGAGGTAAGCCAAAGTGTAGAAGCCCCTGTGCCACACCCCAAATCCAGAATACGCCGACCAGCCCATTCATTACGTTGTGCAAAATTAATCAGTTTGGGAGTCAAATTACTGGCATAATCTGCCATGCCGATTCTATCGTAAATACTCGGCAATATCACGTCATCTGTAGACACATTGAGACCCTTTCATCAAAATTCACTGAATAGAGTTAAGAGTAGCACAATATGTCTCAAGAATCTATATTTTGACTCACCGCCCAACGGGCATCCAATAACCACGCCCGGGGACAGTCACAATATACGCAGGGCGACGTGGGTTTTCTTCTAATTTTTGACGCAACCGCGAAACATTCACCCGCAATACCGAATAATCACCCCTGTAGCTATCACCCCACACTGCCTGAAGCAAATCGTCATGCGTGATGACCTTACCCGCATTTCGCATGAGGGTCAGTAAAATATTATATTCAATGGGTGTTAGGCTCAATCGTTTGCCATTAATCGTTGCTTGTCTGCGGGGCAAATTGAGTTCTAATTTACGCACGGTGATTTGTGTCTCTGGCTTGGGCATCCAATCCACACGGCGCAATAAGGCTTTAACCCGTGCCACCAATTCATCTGGAGAGAATGGCTTCGACATAAAATCATCTGCGCCTGCCTCCAATGCGACCACACGGTCACGGTCACGCTCAAAACCACTCATCACTATCATGGGCAAAAATGAGTGAGAACGTACCTTTTTGAGGATTTCTAACCCGTTCATATCGGGCAAGTGAATATCCAATAGCACCAAATCAGGCGATAGCATCGCAATTTCATCCAATGCAGTACCACCCTTCCCCACTGATACCGCTTCAAAACCTGCGGTCTCTAAGAGGGTACAAACCATTTCTGCGGTATCTTCATCATCCTCTATCACGAGAATGCTTTGCGCTCTCTGCTGTGTTATTACCATATTCTAACATCCTTATAACCGTTTGTAACATAGCATACCGCATTTTTGCAAAATAGGCTAGTAGTCCGATATAAATCATCTCGTTAAGAAACTTTTACAGCCTTACTCACCATTCTGAGTCAAATATTGCCATATAACCGCGAGTGCTTTGACATCATCTGCCTGATAATTAACCGCATGGTGCAAATAATCGCTCTCAAATGTCTCTAACCAGCGCCGATAATCCAGATAGGCTTGCAGATAATAATCATCCCCCGACCAGCGAAATCCCAAATAAGGGGCAACCGCTTTTATAGAGAGGCTCGAAATAGGAAAACACACCGTTTTCTTAAAAAGGGCATGTAAATCTACCAGACGGTGCGCTAATGCTCGTTGAACATCCTCTGGGGCAGATTTTTTCATCATGGCACTATCATAACCCGTCCAGTGATAAATCGGCTTGTTATCGGGAGTGGTCTGTGCCATCAAGCGCCATGCACCATCACTATTGGGGGTCAAATAAATGGTGAGTTGTGAATTGATAACCAGTGTGTGTGGTTTACCCTCTGGCACAACCACCGCCACCATACAGTTGCCCATTTCATCTCCCCAGCCGATGCTCCAGACGATTTCTGTACCTGTGTGAATATCTTGATAAGTCTCCAAGTCGAACATCCACCCACCCTGTTTAAGAATGTCGGGGAGCGGTGTGAGCCAAATCGGTTTTTGCTCTACCCATGCGCGGGCTTGGGCATGATAAAAATTTGCGGTGGTATTAATTCCGCGAAATTGCTTTAATTCGTGTGGTTGAAGTTGCACAAGCTGTTCAAGGCTATCAATGCCCGCCTTTTTGAAATCTGCTTGCGTCTCTTTTCGTAGCCCAACCAACAAACCAATATCAAAACTGGCTTGTGGCTTCTTCTGGCACGCCCCATACCAATGGCAGGTGTGGCAATGTTTTGTGATATAAGGTGGCGGTTCAAAATCGGATATGGCAATCATGGCAATAGCGCGGATAGCACGCATCAACCGATATTCATCATACAAATGACCTTGCTTGAGGCTTGGTTGTGTGCTGGTGGATGATTGCCCCAGCCAAAATTCGGCATGAGGTGGTTCAATGCCCTGCGCCCGTGAGAGCAACCAACAATACATATCCAATTGCAATTTATCTGCCTGTGAAATATCCAGATATGACTTGATTTCGATAGGGGTATAAATCGGCTGGCGATGCGGATTTTCTGGATGATGAG
>JANRKU010000105.1:0-3827 GCA_033763335.1 bacterium | reverse complement strand
TAGCGATTACGGTGAGTTTGGATTTGCCAAATTCCCCATTAGTGGTGTACATTGCTTTAACCAACATATCAATGAGCAGGGCATCAGCTGATGGGGTTGGCGGTTCATCTGCCACAATTACGGGTTGCTCGATGGAGGCTTCGATGACGGCTGGCGGTTCATCTGCCACAGGGGCGGGTGATTCTTGCTCATCTGTGGTGGATTCGTTGTATGTTCCATCAAGCCAGTCCCCCCATCCCACAATCCGCCACGCATCGGGATTGGGATTAATGGCTTCCATCTTCTTCAAAACGGATTCGGCGCTCTTGTCTTTGGTATCGCGTGACCAGTTAAAATCATCTTCCTGCCCATAGTCGCGCTCATAGACCATATACACATCTTCCCAATTGGCAGAAATATACATTGTGGTTGTTTCGCCATCGGCACATAACCCTCTATCTGGTTCGTAGGTGGTTAAAAGTTCTGTGAGGTGTTGTTTCATGATGGAGGCAAAGGGCAGTGGTGCAGGGACTACTAGAGGGGTAGATTGCGCTTCTGCTTTGCGCTCTTTCATGGTCTTGTGTTGGGCAGTGGCAAACATCCAGTCATTTGATGAGATGGTGTTCCAAGTGAATGGGATGGGAGAGAAGGCGTACATTTTGGCAAGGGCTTCGGTCAAGGTGAGTGTTTCTGTGGTGTACTCGCCATTGACGGTTTCGACAAAGAACATACCAATCTTGGCGATGTTAGGCGCGACATACATCTTGGTATCGCCATCCACCGCAAATAGCCCTTTCCCTTTGGAAATCAATGCGAGTAATGCTGTGACGGCTATCTGGAACTGCCCATAGGGGTCATCTGGTGTGGTGATGGCATCCACAACGGGTGCAGGGGTGAAGGCTTCCACGAATAACCCATCAGGTTTGAACACGGCATCCACAACGGGTTCTAGTGCTGGCATAGTCGGGTGAATTTCTTCCCACTCGGCAAGCGTCAGGAATTGCCAATGGGTTGCTTGGGGTTGAAATTCTTTCATAATTTGCAGGGTATCATTGCGAGATACCACAAGTGCATGAGATTCTGCCCCATCGGGTGCGATGGATTTGACGGTAAACCTGACCCCTCTTGCAGACCAAAACACACACATTTTGTGGTCATCATTGAGGGCATATAGCACATGGGTTGTGCCGATTGACCCTAAGACTTCCGACATGGCGGTATGAAATGATGGGAAGGTTTCAGTGGATTCTGTGGGGGTTTCAACCGCGACTGGTTCTGGTTCAATCCTTTCATATGAATTTATAGACAACCATTTATCCGCAGGCATAACCGTCCAACTTGCAATATTGGCGTTAAAATCCCACATTTTGGTGATTGTTTCTTCAATGGGTAATGATTCTGGGGTATATATTCGTCTACGTACAATCAATACCGTGTAGCCTTCTTCCAGATTAGGAGAGGGGCAGATATACGCTTTAGCTAGTCCGTCCTCAGAATAAAATCCTTCACCAACATTTAAGCCAACTAATTTGGATTCAAAATGTTGGCGGAATATCATCGCAGGGTTAGGAATCACGGCAGGCTTATCCCATACTTTGTCCTCAAAATCATCTTGGACGTAAATGGGACGTGCTTCTTTTTCGAGGAATTTCTTGTTGGTGATATAGACCAGTGTGTGCTTGGCGCGAGTGCGTGCCACATAATCCAGATTGCCTTCTTGTTGTTCTTGCTCAGGGGTCATGTTCTTGGCACGTAATGGCAATTTGTCCGGGGCAAGAATGAACACACGCTCGGCTTCTAATCCCTTGCTTTTGTGGATGGTTGCGAATGTGACCACTTCGCTGAAGCGTTTACCATCCCCGAATAGGCTATTAATCTTTTCGGTCAGGGCATCAATGGATTGGGCTTCGGGATATGCGGATATGACAAATTTCACCGCTTCGCATTGGTCGTAAATCGCCTCTGCTCGTGCATCATCGCCTTTCTTCTTGGCAATGTCCATTTGCTCGGTGCAATAATTACCCAAGCATTTGAGCAATTCGGGGAATGAATAATCTTTGCGTTTGGTGAGTTTTTCGAGGATAGCCACCAATGCCTTGCCGATTTCCGCACCAAGAATCATGGCGGGGATGCCTTCGCCAATGAGGTTTAAGCATTGTTGCACCAGTGGGGCTTTGATGCGTGAGAGTACCATGTCGCCCACTTTGGCATAGCGATGGAGTGAATCTTCTGGCAACCAGACGACTTTACCGCGTGGTTTATCTTCTGGACAACGGAAGGATGGCACAAGACGCGCCGCATGTTGGGTGATGATGCTGGTACATCTGCGTGTCATGGTGAGGGGCAATACCTTGCAATTCCACCGCTCAACGCTCAGGGCGAATGAATCACTATCCGCACCTGCAAAGGCATAAATGGCTTGGTTCGGGTCGCCCACAAGAACGATACGCCCACCATTTGGTGAGATGATACGGGCAATCATTTCGCGTTGGACAGGCGATAAGTCTTGGCACTCATCTACCAATACCCATTGATATTGATAAAAGCGGAGATTCCATTTCACACCCCAATAAATCATATCGGTGAAATCAATCACCAGCTTGCGGGTTTGTTCCTCTGCCTTCTTCATGATGTGTTCAACGTTTTGAAGCACTAGCCCAATAAGCCCATCATGTTCAACATCTGCATCAAGGGCATATTCCCATACGATGGATTCTAGGGTGTCTATGTCATCCCAATTTGCCAATTTCAAACGGGCTAAATTCAGCAGGTCTGCGAACATATTGAGGGTGGCTTTGCGAAGGTCGCGCATTTTTTCTGAGCGTTCTTCTTGGGGATACACTTGGACGGCATCCGAAAGTGTTAGTGCGAATACCCCATCTTCGTTCCCCCACGCTTCAACCAGTTTTTTGTACTTATCGCCTTGTGGGGTGATAGCGGTGGCATTGAGGTATTTCTTCAATGCAGAGAAGCCGATGCTGTGGAAGGTGGAAGCCTTCACGCCAGTTCCCGTGAGACGCGATTCCAATTCATTCACAATGTCCTTGTTGAAGGCACAAAAGATTTTTGAGCCTGTGGCTGGTAGCCGTTTGGAGAGTTCTATCAGAGAACTCGTCTTGCCCGTGCCAGCGAGAGCGGCGATGGCAACGTTATCCTTTGTGTTGAGAACTGCGTCAAAGATGGCTTGTTGTTCGGGCGAGGGGATGAATTGTGTCATGAGGTTACTCCTTGCCCTTGTGGGCGGTTAAAAATTGATTGTTGTAGGTGGTACATAGTGCCTCCTTAGAGGGGTGTTTTGTAAATAAAGGTAATGGAATTATACCACTTTAGTTATTGTATTGCAAGTGTTTTAAGCCTGTTGGGTTGTCTCTGTAAGCCTGTCGCTCGTAATGTAAACGTAATAAATATTTCGCTAAAATGGGAAGGTCGCGCTAGGCGCTTCTGGTCGGAGCTAGAAGGGGTCTGGCAGGGATTAGCTTGAAGGGGTATGAAGTTCTTTCGTAGGGGCGCGGTCATAGCGTGCCTGTACTGCCCGATACGTGAGGCGCAATCGGTTAGTCAACATTCATTCGGCATTTAATCAACGTTCAGGTGACAGAAGCCACCCAAACGTGATAAAATGCTGTTAACAAATAAGTCTTGTTTGTAGGAAAGGGGAGGGGTTCTGACCCCCTCCCGTTCCGCCTATAACCTATTCAGCGTCAACATCTTCGTAATCCTCCTCATCTTCTTCATCGGCATCGTCATCCAAAAGTTCCAGACCCGAAACCCGTGTGATGCGGTTAAGTTTCCGCGCCTCCATGTCTGCCGACATTTGGGCTTTTTCCTCATCGGTGTAATAAGGGGGG
>JANRKU010000104.1:0-21839 GCA_033763335.1 bacterium | reverse complement strand
TGGTTGTTTGGTGATGCCGAGCGCATTGGGCAAGAACGCCCCGATAATGTGGTGTGGGGCGCGGTGTTTGGATTGGTACTCGGTGTGCCATTATTGCTCTTTGGGGGGACTACCCTCACAGAAGCATCACGGGCGATGTTCCCCGATATGACCACAGGCGTGGTTTTGGGCTATTTGGTATTCATTATCCCATTGGGGGAAACACTTTTTTTTCGGGGAATTTTGCAACGCACGCGCCCCTTTTGGGAAGTGGGCGCTTATGCCACTGGTTGGACACTATTGCAGATTTTTCCGTTGATTAATCAGAATGCCCTGCCATTGGTCATGGGATTCATGCTCCTGATGGCGAATATGCTCTATAGCTATGTGCATGACCGCAATGGATTAGCCGCCGCATGGGTGTGTCAAATCACCATTGGGCTATTATTGTTTTTTGTGCCGATTTTATAGTGAGGTGAATGATGGATGATATGCCGTCATCTATACAACCGCTTTTCGACTTACTCACTCATTTACCGACCAACTATGAGGAGTATGAAAAGGTTATCAATGAGGCAGAAACACTGGCAAAATCTATAGATAAACAAGCCTTAAAACCCTATATTGCCGATTTATCACATCAGATGATTCATCACCCAAACCCATATCAACGGGCAACAATTGGGCGGGTATTGGGCATTTTAGACCTCGACCATCGGCATGGATTAGGCTTGAATGAGGCGGGTTTGCCTGCGATTGATTGGGTGGAAATTCCAGAAGGCGAATTTATCTATCAACAAGACACAAAATTGACCCTGCCCACCTACTATATCAGCCGTTACCACACCACTTATCGTCAATTCCAAGCCTTTTTAGAAGCAGAGGATGGATTTGGTGATGGGGGCTGGTGGGATGGCTTTGCAGAGAAAAAAGAACGCTTTCAGATTCAACAAACGCCACCACAACAAATTTTTCGGTTTTGGAATCATCCAATTGATGATGCGTGTTGGTATGATGCGATGGCATTTTGTCGCTGGTGGTCATATCGGCTTGGCGGTGCATATGAGATAGACCGTCTACAAGATTGGCTTATCAGATTACCAACAGAACAAGAATGGGAAAAAGCCGCGCGTGGTACAGATGGGCGCAAATTCACATGGGGAAACGATTTTCACGAAGGGTATGTCAATTTTGACGAGACAGACCGCTATGATATTCAACAAGCCAAAGGCAAAGTTGGGACACATTTTTATGGCGCACCCACCGCAGGCGGTTTATTTCCACAAGGCGCATCGCCCTACGGTGTCATGGATATGTTGGGGACAATGTGGGATTTAACCCTGACAGAATATCGGCACGGGAAAAATGATGATTTGCTCGATTATTATCCGCGTGTGATTCGGGGCGGCACATGGTTCACAACCGAAATGTATTGTAACATCGTTGAGCGTGTTATGCTCAATCCTCATGCCCGCAATAATGGCGACCCACGAAAAAATGATTATGGTTTTAGGGTGATGTCAAAAACCCCCATCAAATAAGGGCGCAAGTGTTTGCGCCCTTATCGGTGATAGGTATTATGCTGGGGGTGTATATTTTAAGCCCAATGGTCCAATATAGTTGGCATCTGGACGGATAAGGCGACCACCCATTTGGTCAATGATATTCGCCGCCCAACCTGCAATCCGCGACATGGCGAACAGTGGGGTGAACATATCAATGTCCAAATCTAAGCTATAGAGCAAAATGGCGCTATAGTAATCTACGTTGGGATACAATTTACGGCTGATGAAATATTCATCTGCCAATGCGACATCTGCCAATTTGACCGCAATATCCAACCAACGGGTATTACCTGTGGCTTTGCACAACGCAACAGCATGTTCTTTAAGCACTTGGGCGCGTGGGTCGAGTGATTTGTAAATGCGATGTCCAATCCCCATAATACGGCGGTTGCCAGTTTTCACTTCATGGGTGAACCATTTTTCCACATTTTCCACATTATCAATTTCCATGAACATGTGCATGGCTTCGGCATTTGCACCACCGTGTGATGGTCCCTTGAGCGTGCCGATGGCGCTCACCACGGCGCTATAAAAATCTGACCCTGTGGCGGTGGTCACGCGAGCGGCAAAGGTGCTGGCATTCATGCCGTGTTCGGCGAGCAACACCATATACACATTAAAGGCGGCGGCAACGGTTGGGTCTGGTTGCTTGCCAGTGAGCATATACACAAAATTTTCGGACAAATTGAGGTCAACACGGGGGGCGATCGGTTCTAATCCCTTACGAATTCTGTCCCATGCGGCGGTGATGGTGGTAATTTGACCAATCAGGCGCAAGGCGGTGGTATAAGCGACACCCTTATCAGTCAAATTTTCTGAATGGGGGTCATAATGTGCCAATGCCGAGACCATTGTGCGTAAAACTGCCATTGGGTTGGCTTTTGGGGGCAACTTTTTCATCATTTCAAGTGCGCGTCCGGGGACAACGGCATGGCTGGCAATTTCACGGCGAATTTCTTCGAGTTCTGCTTTATTGGGCAGGCGGGTCTTAAAGAGCAAAAACACAACTTCTTCGTATGTGGCATTGGCGGCGAGGTCTTCAATTTCGTAGCCTGCATATACCAAACGACCATTTTCGCCATCTACAAGGCTGGTGGTAATATCGGCAACAACTGCCCCTTCCAAACCGCCTTTTGTCTTGGGTGCTTCTGACATGATTATCTCCTAAAAAGTGAATTCATTGACTGTCAAATTTTACGGCTAGTATATCACCACATAGAAGGAATAAACAGAGAAACCGATTAAGCGTTAGATAAATATTGCACAATCGGAGCATCATTTTGAGATTGGTATCTTGCACAAATCAAAATACCGTGTTACCCTATCTGTGTAGTCACCAATGGAGTTAAGACTCGTGAATAAATTCGCTCAATTGATGTGCATGTGTAAGTTCCCTAAGTCACGACCCGCAGGGCGTTTGACCATTTAGGTGCGAACACGCCACATGGAGAGCAACCACTCCATCACAACCGTCCTGCAAAACGAGGATGGTTGTTTTTATTTATATTGGTAACAAAGGAGCATGGCATGACCGTTCACCTTCCGCCCGCCTTACAAACCGATATTTTTGGGCAGATGGAAGCCACCTACCCCAATGAAGGCGGTGGATTTTTACTGGGCGAAATCCGCGATGGCATTACGCACATCATCGGTGTGATTGGTGTAGAGAATATCTTCGAGACAGAAGAGCAATATCACCGCTATGCCATGACTCCCCAAAATTGGGCAAAAATGGAAGATGAAGCCGATGCGCGTGGGTTAACCTTGGTGGGCTATTATCATAGTCACCCCGATTCACCCGCCATCCCCTCGGTTTATGACCGTGACCATGCCCTCCCCAACTTTGTGTACATCATCACCTCGGTGCAAAATGCAAAAGCAGTGGATATGACCTGTTGGCGACTTCGCCAAGACCGCACCGCGTTTGATGTTGAACAACTTGTTATACAAGCCTAAATTCGTCACTTATTCAGGAAGGATAACACACACACCATGACCAACGAAAGAAAATTCGGTTTTAATACCCAAGCCCTTCACGCAGGTTATTCACCAGACCCCACCACAGGCGCACGCGCTGTCCCGTTGTATCAAACCACATCCTTTCAATTCCGCGACACCGACCACGCCGCCGCGTTGTTTGGGCTGACCGAACCCGGTAATATTTATACTCGCATCATGAACCCCACCACCGATGTCTTTGAACAACGGGTGGCGGCATTACAAGGTGGTGTGGCGGCGCTCGCAACCGCATCGGGGCAATTTGCCCAAACCCTCACCGCCCTGTCTTTATGTGATGCAGGCGATGAAATTATTTCGTCCAGCGCCCTGTATGGCGGGACATATACCCTCTGGAAATATAGCTTTGCTCGTTTGGGAATTAAAGTTCATTTTGTCGAAAATGCAGACCCAAAGACCATCGAATCCCTTATCAACGATAAGACCCGTTTTATCTACCTAGAAACACTCGGCAATCCCAAGCTCGAAATCCCCGATTTTGAAGCCATCAGCGAAATTGCCCATGCCCACGGCTTGCCTGTGGTGGTAGATAACACCTTTGGCACACCCTATTTGTTCAAGGCATTTGAACATGGTGTGGATATTGCGCTCCATTCGACCACCAAATGGATTGGTGGACACGGTTTGAGCATTGGTGGCGTGATTATTGATGGTGGCAAATTTAACTGGACAGCCAGTGGTCGTCATAACGGCATTGTGAAGCCAGAACCCGCCTATCATAATGTGGTCATTTCACAATTTGTCGGTGATGCAATCGCCTTCATCATCCGCGCCCGCGTGGTTGGTTTGCGTGATTTTGGCGGGTCACAAGCCCCCTTCAATAGCTTTTTGAATATCATCGGCTTAGAAACCCTGCCCTTGCGTATGGAAAGACACGTTGCCAACACGCTCGCAGTCGCCAAATTCTTAGAAGCACACAAATCGGTGTCGTGGGTCAACTACCCAGGGTTAGAAAGTCACCCCAGCTATGACCGTGCCAAGAAATATCTCCCCAAAGGGGCAGGCGCAGTATTGGGCTTTGGCATCAAAGGTGGCAAAGAAGCAGGCAAGAAATTCATTGATAACCTCAAATTGGTTTCTCACCTCGCCAATGTCGGTGATGCGCGTACCCTCGCCATTCACCCCGCCACCACCACCCATAGCCAATTGGAAGATGACGATAAAGCATTGAGCGGTGTCACAGACGATTATGTCCGCTTGTCCATCGGCATTGAAGACATTGACGACATCCTCTGGGATTTAGACCAAGCCTTGAGTGTGTCACAGAAATAGTTTTTAACATCAGTTCTAGATAAGTATGTTTGTTTTAGCCCCACCCCCAACCCCCTCCCCACTTTGTGGAGAGGGGGCTAGTTGCCCATGTTGATGGGTTTTGCTCCCCTTTCCCCATTACATGGAGAAAGGGGCTGGGGGATAGGGGCGGTTTTAAGGATGTTCAGTTTTATAACCATATCGTGGTGACTATGCCTAACGGAAAATCAAAGCCAAAGAAGAAGGAACTCGTTTTTACCCGCGAACAAAGTGTCGGTGTGGTAGAACGTCAATTTGCCCATTTCGATACCCCCCTCAAATTACGTTCTGGTGGCGTATTAGAAACATTTACCATCGCCTATGAGACCTATGGCACATTGAATGAAGATAAATCCAATGTCATCCTCATTTGTCATGCCCTTTCTGGTGATTCGCATGTGGCGGGGTATTATTCTGATGACCCCAATGAACCCGCGGGCTGGTGGGATGATGCGGTTGGTCCGACAAAGATGTTCGATACCAGCCGTTATTTTGTCATTTGCTCCAATGTCATCGGTGGCTGTAGAGGCAGTACAGGTCCTTCATCACTCGCACCCGATGGCAAGCCCTATGCGTTGCGTTTTCCTGTCATCACCATCAGCGATATGGTCGAATCTCAACGCTATTTATTGGATAGTTTGGGCATTACCAAATTATTCGCTGTTGCAGGTGGCAGTATGGGCGGGATGCAGGCACTACAATGGGCGGTGAATTATCCTGACCGTGTAGAAAATGTGCTGTTCATCGCCAGTACCCCCTTATCATCCACACAAAATATCGCCTTCAACGAAATTGGCAGACAAGCGATTTATGCCGACCCCAATTGGCGCAGGGGGAATTATTATGACCATCCAGAAAAGCCCGATGCGGGCTTGGCGGTGGCGCGGATGATTGGGCATATCACCTATATGAGTGAATATTCACTCGAAAGTAAATTTGGACGCAAATTACAAAGTGGCAATGAACTCACCTATACTTTCGATACCGAATTCGCTGTCGAAAGTTATCTGCAATATCAGGGCGTGAAATTTGTGGAGCGGTTTGATGCCAATTCATACCTTTATATCACCAAAGCCCTCGATTATTATGATGTGAGTGATGGCTATTCCACCATTTATGACGCGCTCCGCAAGACCAACGCCAATTTTTTGGTCGTGAGTTTTAGTAGTGATTGGCTCTATACCGATAAACAAGCCCGTGAACTCGCAGACCCTCTGCGAAAGCTAAAGAAAAACGTAGAATATCACCGTGTCAAAGCGTCTTTTGGACACGACTCTTTTTTAGTAGAAGTCGAAACCATGACGGAATTAGTGGGCGGATATTTAGACCGCGTATCGAAACGCAAACAACGCCCCAAAAAAGCAGATAGTGATAAGAAAGGATAAAAATTACACTATGGCAACTATCAAAATCCCTACCCCATTACGGGTATATACCAACAACACTGCACAAGTAACTGTCGGTGGTACAACCATCGGCGCGGCACTCAATGACCTTATTTCTCAATTTCCAGAACTCGAAACACATCTTTTCAAAGATGGCGAATTGCGGAATTTTGTCAATGTGTTCATTGGCGACGAAGATGCACGCTTTTTGCAAGGAATGGATACCAGCATAGATGGCGATACTGCCCTACGCATTATCCCCAGTATCGCTGGTGGGCAATAATCTTCTCATTATTATAAACTAACCCGCATCTCTCATCTGTGCAACACAAATAAGTATGATGATGGCGGGTTATGTCGTCTAATATACGACAAGCCATATCGGATAGGTCATTCTTATACCGATAACCTAACATCATTACAATACATTCTTATTGGAGAGCAATCAATATGACCCAAGAAGCACTTCCCAAAGTAGACCAAAGTGGACTCAAAGTGGGGCAAGCCCTCACCATCCTCATTTTATTGGTGGCATTTGTTTTGAATAGCTGGCTATTGGTGGCATTTGTGGCGATTAGCCAGTTTTTGGGTGCAATCAATTCACCAGTTGCCCCCTATAAACTCATTTATACCCAATGGCTCAAACCTGCGGGCATTGTTAAACCCAATGTCATCCCCGACCATCCCCAACCGCATCGGTTTGCGATGTTGGTGGGAAGTATTTTTAACGGTATAGGGGCTATTGCCCTATTGCTGAATATCCCAGTTCTTGGGTGGGGCTTGGTATGGGTCGTGATTGCCCTCGCTAATTTGAACTTCTGGCTCAATTTTTGCGCGGGATGCTGGATGTATTATCAACTTAACCGTTTGGGCATCAAAGGCTTTGACCAATCGCCCATTAGTCATTTGCAATAAGAGAGGCTCGCCATGTTAGAACGTATTGTTATGGTCGGTGGCTTATTAGCACTGGGGTTTGCGCTATTTTTGTGGGTGCAATATCAACAAAAAGTGCGTATTACTCGCCTCGATAAAGCAGACGATAGGGTGTTAAACCAATTGATGAAAGGCAAACCCGCTATCATCTATTTTTCGATGCACAATTGCATCCCATGTCATACCCAACAACGCCCTGCCCTCAATAAATTGGAATCGCAATTGGGCGATAAAGTACAAATTATTGAGGTAAATACCACCGAACACCCAGAAACCGCCCAAAAATGGGGTGTATTTTCTGCGCCCACGACCATCATCTTAGATGGTCACGGAAAAACGCAACACATCAATTATGGCGCAACCGCCGTAGATAAATTGGTTCAACAAATTGGTCTATAGAAAAGGAGCATCATGCAAGCGTTAGTCACAGAGCAAGCAACCCTTAGTAATGAAGAAATTCGCCGTTATAGCCGTCATGTTATCATGCCCGAAGTGGGTATTGAAGGACAACGCAAACTTAAAGCCGCCAAAGTCCTGCTCATCGGCACAGGTGGTTTGGGCAGTCCAACCGCGTTGTATTTGGCGGCGGCGGGCATTGGTCGCATGGGGCTAGTGGATTATGATATTGTGGATGAAAGCAATTTGCACCGTCAAATCATTCACGGGCTATCCACCGTTGGCAAATCCAAATTGGATAGCGCCGAAATCCGCATTAAAGACATCAATCCCGATATTCAGATTGATAAATACAATGTGCCACTGACATCAGAAAACGCGCTAGAAATTTTTGCCAACTACGACATCATTGTAGACGGCACAGATAACTTCCCTACCCGTTATTTGGTCAACGATGCCTGTGCCAAATTGGGCAAACCCAATGTGTATGGCAGTATTTTCCGCTTTGAGGGTCAATTGAGCGTATTTTATGCCCAAGAAGGTCCTTGCTATCGCTGTATGTTCCCAGAACCACCCCCTCCAGGGTTGGTGCCAAGTTGTGCTGAAGGCGGTGTATTGGGGATTTTGCCCGGTACCATCGGCACAATGCAAGCCACCGAAACCATCAAACTATTGTTGGGCATTGGTGAACCCATGATTGGGCGTATGTTGCTGTATGATGCGCTAGAAATGAGCTTTACCACCATCAAAGTGCATAAAAACCCAGATTGCCCTGTGTGCAGTATCCCATGCGAACAAGTGGAATTGATTGATTATGAATTGTTCTGTGGCGCACCCGCCCATGACAATAGCTTGTATAGTAGCGATGTCCCAGAAGACACCGATATGCGTGCAATCAACGTGCGTGAACTGAAAGCCCGTATTGATAGTGGCAAAGCCCCCATCATTTTGGATGTGCGTGAACCCCATGAATGGGAAATATCGGCATTAGATGGCACACTCCGCATCCCCAAAGGCACCATCCAAGCCGCCAAAAATGCGGTGTTGGCAGGGCGTAAATTGCGCGAAGAAACCGTTTTAGCCGATTTGCCAATGGATGAAGAAATTATTGTGCATTGCCGTTCTGGTAAACGTAGCGCCGATGTGATTCACATGCTCCGCGAAATCGGGTATGATGGTGCTAAACTGGTCAACGTAGACGGTGGCATTTTGGCATGGGCGAAAGAAATTGACCCCACCATGCCCAGTTACTAAAGGATAAGCATCATGCTCAAGAGGCGCATCAAACGCATCACAATCAAAAATTACCGTAGCATTGCCGATTTGACCGTAGAGCTACCCGATTTGACGGTGCTGGTGGGTGAAAACGGCTCTGGTAAAAGTAATTTTGTAGATGCCCTGCGCTTCTTGAGCGATGCGATAGTCAATTTATCATTTGCAATCGAAAAAAGTGGCGGAATAGCCAATATCAAATACCAGTCGCATGGTCATTATGATGATTACGAATATTTTCTAATTGAAGTGGTTATACATATTAATGAGGATGATTATGCTTATGGCATTGCCATTTCTACTACATCATCTACAGATATGATTCAACAAGAATATTGTAGAAAAAATGATAAAACTCTGTTTGATTACCATAACGGTGTATGGAAAACCGCACCTTATCATTTACCTGTTGGTAGATTGTCTAACAATTTAGTTTTGCCTTTGCTGACTAATTATGTTGAATTTGAAAATATTTATACTTTCTTAAAAGATATACATATATATGCTATTCATCCCAATCACCTGCTTAGTGATTTTCAGAGGATGAATGATAATAAAATATTGATGGAAAATGGAGAAAATTTAGCCTCAATTTTATATCATGTTCAAAAAAATTTATCCTATATTCACGATGATATTATTGAATATCTGTCTAAGATTGTTGGTATAGAAAGTATCCATGTCAAAGAGATAGAACCCGATTACCTACTTATTACGCTGATACATAACAACCAAAATAGATTTACACTCTCACAAGAATCAGACGGTACGGTGCGGTTATTGAGTTTGCTAACGGCATTATATCAACCATATAGACCTTCATTAACTATCATTGAAGAACCCGAACTTTTTGTCCATTCTGGGGTATTAGCTATGGTATATGATGCGATTGAAGAATCTGCATTACATCAGCAAATTATTATTACAACCCACAGCCCTGACTTAATCACCAAATTTGATGCTCATGCTATCCGAGTCGTAGAACTCACTGATAATGGCACAAAAATAGATATGATAGATGATAATTTATTAGAAGCCGTGAATCAAAAATTTGTGAGTACAGGGGATATACTCAGTATGGAAGGACGACTCAGACGCAAACAATATGACCAATAAAACAATTTCACTCATTGTTGAAGGTTATGGTGAAGAGGATGCCTTTCCAAATTTAATGAATCGGCTATTGCCTGACCACTTTCAACGATATGATATATTCACTAACATCCCCAAAAATGCGAAGGGTCGCTATCAATTAACCCAAGTTGGTGGATTTGAAAAATATGTTAATCATTGTGTACGTATAGATAAAGCAGACGGCATTTTAGTTTTATTAGATGCAGATGATGATTGTCCTATAAACCTCGCTAAAGGTTTTTATATGCGTGTCAAACAGATGAACATTCAAATACCTGTTAGTTTTGTATGCGCTAAATGTGAATATGAAGCATGGTTTTTAGCAAGTATTGATGTACTCATCCAAAAGGGCTATCTTAAAGAAGGTGCGTCGTACCCTATTGATAAAATTGAAGAAAAACGGGGTGTCAAAGAATGGCTCAATGCCAATATGCCAGCAGGTCGACGCTACAGAGAAACCATAGACCAACTTAAAATGACCCAGTGTATTAAATTTAAGCAAACATTAGCTTTATCTCGCTCATTTCGGCGGTTGGAACATGCCATCGCAGAATTGCTTCATGCAATAGACAGTTCCACTATTACTATCACCCCATCATTCTAAATCCGTCACATATTTTTCTGGCATCGGCTCCTCTTCGGTCTTATAGACCACAAAGCCCCGTGCCTCATAATTTGGCAACGCCATGTCGCTATCCAAATTACACGTATGCAACCACACACGCCCCCCTACCCCTGCTAATTCCCATGCCCGTTCAATCCCAAAACTGAGGACATGCTTGCCCATCCCACGCCCAATAAAGGGTCGGCGCAATCCGAAAAATGCAATTTCCACCTCATCCCCCGTTTTCTCTAATTCGATATACCCCGCAGGTACGCCATTGGCATAAGCGACATAAATCTCGCGTCCATCGCTCAATAACGCATAAAGGGCATCGGGTGTCATCGAAAATCTATCGCGCCAGCCCCATTCATATCCTACTGAGCGATACAGGAATAAATAAAATTCGGGGTCAACCCGTTCCATTTTCGCAATACTAAAATCGGGCGTGGGATGAAAGGCTGGCTTAAATTGGTCACGGGTCGTCATCTCTAAATAGGTGGTGATGAGAGTCGTTGGCTTGGTCATGGTTGGGGATAATACCTCCTGCTTGTGTAATGATATAATCTAAAAATCGTGTTCAGTAAACATCTATTAAACTATATTTTGAAAGGTAATACTATGGATTTTGCACTCACTGAAGAACATTTACAAGCACAAAAAATGGTACGCGATTGGTGTGCCAAAGAAGTCATTCCCGTTATCGGCGAATGGGATAGAAAACAAGAGATGAATCCCGCCTTTTTGCCCCGTATGGCAGAACTGGGTATTTTAGGGATTAGCATCCCCGTCAAATATGGCGGACAGGGCTTTGATTACATCACATTGGGATTGGTGTGTGAAGAATTAGAGCGTGCCGATACCCATTTGCGCGTGGTGATGAGTGTGCATCATGGCTTAAATAGCATGGCAATTTTGCAATGGGGTACAGAAGACCAAAAACAACGCTTCCTCGTGCCACAAGCGCGTGGCGAAAAATATGCCGCCTTCTGCCTCACCGAACCCAACGCAGGGAGCGATGTGGTCAGCATGGAAGCCACCGCCAAAAAACAAGGGAATAAATATATTCTCAATGGCGAAAAAATGTGGATTAGCCTCGCCACCAAAGCCCATCATTTCTTAGTGGTCGCCAAAACAGACCCCAGCGCAGGTCATCGTGGCATGAGCGCCTTCCTCGTCACCAGCGATATGAAAGGTGTCATCACGGGCGATATTCACGGCAAATTGGGCGTGCGTGCTGGCTCAACTGGCTGGGTCAAATTTGATAATGTGGAAGTGCCAGAAGAAAATCGTCTTGGGCTAGAAGGCGAAGGCTTCAAAATCGCTATGTCCTGCCTCGATAATGGTCGCTATACCGTCGCCAGTGGCGCAACAGGTCTTATCCGCGCCTGTTTAGAAGATAGCCTCAAATATGCCCATGAACGCGAAACATTTGGCAAACCCATTGCCCATCATCAACTGATTAAACAAAAAATTGCCTATATGCAACAATGGTATGATAACGCCAGCCTGCTCTGCTATCGTGTCGGATGGCTGAAAAATGAGGGCATCCGCAACACCCGCGAGACCAGCATGGCAAAATGGTATGCCACCGACCACAGTGTGCAAGCCGCATTAGAAGCCATTCAAATTCACGGTGCATACGGCTTTAGCGATGAATACCCAGTGGAACGTTATCTCCGTAACAGCAAGGGTGCTGTGATTTATGAAGGCACAAGCGAAATTCATCAATTGATGCAAGCCGATTTTGCGCTTGGCTTCCGCGAAGAAAAACCAGACCTCCGTTGCGAATTGCCCCCCTATAACGCCGACGAATGGCAATCTGAACCCGAAATGGCGGTTGGCGATTAATTAGAACCACCATTTTTTGATATATAATGAGATAGGACGGTCAATCACCGTCCTATTTTTATAGTGAGGAGTCAACTCATGCCCCCAATTCAACTTGATAAAATATATGCTAATGAGGGCGAAAAAATCGCTGAAAACATCACTTTTGAAGCATTTCTGGATGCAGATTATGGTGAATCACATAGCGAATGGGTTGCTGGTGATGTTTATCAAATGACCACTGTAGAAATTGAACATGCCAATTGTTTTCAATTTTTATCACACTTAATACAAGTTTTTTTAGACCTAAACGGGGGCGGGAGAATGTTATCACGTCCTGTTTTAATGTATTCTGATAAATCGAAAATCGCACGCGCCCCAGATATACAAGTATTACTCCCAGAGCATTTAGACCAAGTAAAACAATATTATGTCATGGGTCCATCTGATTTGGTTGTAGAAATTATTGCAAAGCGCAGTGAACGGTTAGACCGTTATCAAAAATTTCTCGAATACGAAAAAGCGGGTGTGCCAGAATATTGGATTATTGACCCTATTTATCGTGAAATACTTTTTTATCAACTCGACAGTAACGGCTTATATCAAAGAGAAAAACCAGATGAAAATAAATGCTATTATAGTCGTGTTTTGCAGGGATTCTGGTTAAATAAAATAACATTTTGGCAAAAACCGTTACCTGATTCAATTGCGATTTACGATATGGTACAAGACATGCTCAAAGGACAATCATAAATTATGAAACTCATCTTTTTTGGGGATAGCCTCACAGAAGGCAGTTATGGCGGGAGCTACCTCGCTCATATCGCCAAATTACGCCCCAATGACCAGCTTATCAATGCGGGTGTTGGTGGTGATACGATTATCAACCTAGAGCGCCGTTTAGATGATGTGATAGACCAATCGCCAGATGGCGTATTTGTGATGGTCGGCGGAAATGATGCCATTTCGTATTCACAACCCGATACACGTCCCTATTATAAACAAGCAAAGAGCATCCCAAACGGATTTGTGACACCCAACGATTTTGCCAATGCTTATTGGGAAATCCTCACCCGCCTGCAAATGGCACACATCCCCACATGGGTCGGATTGCCCCCCATCGAATATAATCCCCTATTGGCACAAACCATGCGC
This sequence comes from bacterium, assembly GCA_033763335.1. Lineage (GTDB taxonomy): Bacteria > Chloroflexota > Anaerolineae > Aggregatilineales > Phototrophicaceae. Next base: position 8,283 of record JANRKU010000104.1, on the reverse strand, counting down.
CATTATAATCAACTCACAGCAGGGGTCACGCGCACCATCAACATCCCCACATTAGACCTCGCACCCCATTTTATGCCACCCACCATCCCAGAACGCAAGCCATTGGGCTTAGGCATTATTTTCACCATCGGAGAACGAACAACCAGTGGCTGGTCAGATTATGACACCGCCCAAGCAGAAGGCAATTTTACCTATACCTTTGATGGGATTCACCTCACACCCAAAAGTGCGGTACAATTTGGAGAATTGATTCATCACTTTCTTGGAGAATGACCCTTGCTCAAGCGATTCACCTCACGACTACAAACGGTTCGCAAAAACACCCTCACTCAAACCCAACTCTTTGACCAACTCAAAACCGCCCCCAATGATGCCGCGCTCATCCTACTCGAAGAAGCACAAGAACGCCTCTATTTTCAGGATGGCAGTTTGCGCGGGGCAGATTTTAGTGGCGCACAATGGCAAAAAGGGCGTATGGCAAAAGGGGATTATGAGCGTATTATTTTGGCAAATGCCGATTTACGCGGGATTTATTTGGGCGGGGCAAATTTAATACGTGCCAATTTGCAAAATGCGAATTTAGCCGATGCCAATTTGCGTGATGCCAATTTTACAGGTGCAAATCTGAGTGGCGCAATCCTCACAGGGGCGCATATGGCAGGTGTAAACCTCTGTGGTGCAAACCTCACAGGGGCAAATTTGGATAATGCCAACCTCTGGGGTGTCCAATTTGATGAGGCAACCATCATGACGGATGGGACTTTATGGCGACCAGCCAAAAATTAATCTAACACACATTAGATTTTTTTCATCAGACCATGTACAATACAAAGCAATAAACACCCCACATATCAAAAGGGGTAAACAAAAATTATTTCTTATCTCTTTAGGAGGATACATTGCACGTAGTTACTTTTACGCGCAGTACCCCCGACACTGCGGCTAAAGTCGAAGTCGGGAAAGATGGAAAAGTCGGTTGGGGCGATGCCGCCACTGTCGTCAATCCGTGGGATGAATATTCATTGGAAGAAGCCATTTTGCAAGCCGAAAAAGGCGGTGGAAAATCTACCGTCATCGCCGTTGGTGGCGATATGCACAACGATGCACTCAAGCACAGTTTGGCGATGGGTATCGAAAACGCTATCCGCGTTGAAGATGGCGCGTTAGATGCCACCGATAGCCTCGCGTATGCAGTTGCGGCGGCAGGTGCTGTGAAAAAATTGGGTGATGTGGATTTGGTCATTTTTGGCAAGGAAAGTGTTGATGTCGGCACAGACCAACACGCCTATATGACCGCCCGCAAATTGGGATGGACATTGTTAAGCTATGTCTCCAAAATCGTCTCGGTAGATTATGCCAATAAAACCATCACAGTCGAAAAAACATACGAACAAGGCAAACAAACCGTCACCAGCCAATTGCCCGCCGTCATCACTGTGATGAAGGGCATCAATGAACCCCGTTATCCCTCATTTATCGGCATCCGTAAAGCAGGTAAAGCTGTTATTCCCGTGTGGGGATTGGGCGATTTGGGCGTATCTGCACCATCTAAAAAAGCCGAAACTGTGGCATTTATGAATTTGCCCGCCAAAGAAGTTCAAGTCGAAATGATTACAGGCACACCAGAAGAACAAGCTAAAATACTGGTGGAGAAATTGTTGGAGGCAAAGGTACTATGAGCGTTTTTGTATGGATTGAAACCTTCAACGGACAAGCCGTTACCACCAGTTGGGAAGCACTTGGCGCGGGTAAAATGGTCGCTGATAAACTCGGCACAACCGTCACCGCCTTGGTTTTTGGCGAAAATGCCGGTGCTGTTGCCAAACAAGCCGCCGAATTTGGTGCTTCCAAAGTCGTCGTGGCGGATGATGCCACCCTTAAAGATTTCCGTGTAGAACCTTATGCCGCCCTGCTCACCAAATTGGTGAATGACCACTCCCCCAAAGTCGTTTTGGCTGTAGGGACAAATCGTGGGCGCGAATTGCTCTCTGCATCCGCCGCCGATACCGATAGTGGCATGATTACAGAAGGCACAGAACTGGCAGTAGAAGGCACGACCATCACAGTAACACGCCCTGTTTATGCAGGGAAATTGGTCAGCCATGCACAAAATGTTGGTGATAGCACCGTATTTATCACCATTCGCGGACGCGCCTTCAAACCCAACGAACAAAATGCGGGCGCATCGGCAGAAATCATCACCGCCTCTGGCGTGTTGGATGAAGGGGCAATTGTCTCTAAAGTGCAAAGTTTTGAGGCAGAAGTTGGCACAGTCAACCTCACCGATGCGGCGATTATCGTCTCTGGTGGGCGTGGTGTTGCCAACAATCCCAAAGATGCCCCCGGTGGTGTCGCTGATGCAACCGTCTGGAAAGCCCAAGATGCCTTTGAAAATGTCATCAAGCCATTGGCTGATGTATTAGGCGGCGCTGTCGGCGCGAGCCGTGCCGCCGTTGACGCGGGATATATCCCCTATGCCCACCAAGTTGGGCAAACGGGCAAGGTTGTCGCGCCCGATTTGTATATCGCCGCCGCCATTAGCGGGGCGATTCAACATCAGGCGGGTATGCGGAATAGCAAGTTGATTGTCGCCATCAACAAAGACGGCGAAGCACCCATTTTCAAAATGGCACGTTTTGGTCTGGTAGGCGATATTTTCCAAATTATCCCCGCCGTGACCGCCGAATTGAAGAAAAAACTGGGCAAATAAGCCCTAAAAGTAACTAAAACAAAAACGGGCGACAAAATTGTCACCCGTTTTTTTATTGGTTAGAAGCTACTAATCCCCAGAAGGTTGTTCTTCTGCTTCGGCTTCATCGGCAGGAATCACCACCGCATCATATTCGCCTGTTTCGATGGCTTTTGTATACTTGGCTTCCAATTCTTGTTTGAATTGGTTGGTATACAGGTCATAATAATGACCTTTTTGGCGAATCAATTCAGCATGTGACCCCATCTCGGCAATACCACCATTTTCGATGACCAAAATGCGGTCAGCCTTGCGGATGGTACTCAGACGGTGGGCAATCACAAAGCTGGTGCGCCCGTTCATCATCGTATCCATACCTTGTTGGATGAGTGCTTCTGTGAGTGTATCCACCGAGCTAGTCGCTTCGTCCATGATGAAAATTTCGGGGTCAGCCAAAATCGCCCGCGCCAAACTCAGCAATTGCTTTTGACCCACCGAGAGCAATACACCGCCCTCACCGACTTGTTCCTCATAGCCCTTATCCAATGTGATGATGAAGTCATGTGCGCCAGCCAGTTTTGACGCGGTTTCGATTTCTTCATCCGTTGCATTCAAGCGCCCATAGCGGATATTTTCGCGGATTGACCCACTAAATAGGTGCGGTGTTTGTAGCACCATGCCAATACGTGAATGGATGGCATGAAGGGGCATATCCAGATAATCTTGCCCGTTAATCAACACCTGACCACCACGCGGTTCATAGAACCGACACAACAAATTAACGATGGTACTCTTACCATGACCCGTTGGACCCACCAGCGCAATCGTTTCGCCAGCGCGGACGGTGAGGTTAAAGTTTTTCAACACGGGCTTATCGGCTTCATAGTAAAATTCGACATTCTCGAATTTGATTTCACCGCGCAATGTCCCTGGGTCTGTGGCATTCGGTCTATCCACAATATCAGCAGGGGTATCCAGAAGGGCAAAAACCCGTTCTGCGGATGCTACTGCTTGTTGCATTTGGGCATACACCCGCGCCATGTCTTGTACGGGCCACATCATGAACACGATATAGGCGACAAATGCCTGAATCGAGCCGATGCTCATCGCATTGGGGACTTGCAAACCACCAATCCAAATCACAGAAACGACTGCAATGGCGCTAATCATTTGTACGGCGGGCAAAAATAATGCTGATAGCCACGCCGCTTTGAATGCGGAGCGATACATGCCCCCTGTGAGTTCATTGAACTCTTGCAGGTTCTTTTCTTCACGGCGCACCGCTTTGACCACGCGCACACCTGTGATATTTTCATTCAATGCACCTGTGATTTTGGAATTCATCTTCCGTGAATCGCGGAATTGCACCAAAATCCGTACCTGAAACCACATAGCAATGCGGAGCAAAATTGGCAGTACAGCCATCACTACCAGCGTCAATTGCCAGTTGATGGTGAGCATAAAGAACATGGCGGTGGTGATATTCACAATCGCCCATGTCACATCCAACATACCCCATGTCACCAAATCGGAAATACGCGATGAGTCAGATGTCACACGCGACATCAACCAACCCACTGGGGTGCGGTCAAAATAGGAGAACGATAATGTTTGCATGTGATGAAACATCTTTTTACGCATGTCATATTGCACGCGCTCGCCCAATTGCCCACACAGAATGATGAACACATACACCAAACAGGCTAATAAGCCCATCCGCAAGCCATATTGAATGAATAGGCTAACGAGTAAATCACGGTCGCCACCGATAATACCCTCATCAATAATTTGCATACTCAACAGGTTAAACGAGGCTTCAATGATAGAAACGATGCTAATCGAGACCATGAAACCCAGTACCCAGCGCCAATAGGGTTTTACTTGTGCCAAAATACGAATCACAGTCCCGCGATTGATTTTGCTCGTAAATTCCTGTTCTTCAAACTGCCCTTCATCAGACATTTGCTAATTCCTTTTCCAGTTCATCTTCAATCCGTGCTTGCATTTCGTATGTGCGCTGATAAATACCGGGTTGGTTCACCAATTCTTCATGTGTACCCATCTGGACAATGCGCCCTTTATCTAGCACCAAAATCTTATCGGCGTGCATCACAGTGGTAATACGATGGGCAATGATGAATGTCGTGCGTTTATCATTCATTTCACGCAAGGCATTGCGGATATGCGCTTCGGTTTCGGTATCTACTGCCGATGTCGCATCATCCAAAATCAACAATGCGGGGTTCTTGAGCAAAATCCGTGCCAATGCCACCCGTTGTTTTTGCCCACCAGAGAGGGTCACACCGCGCTCACCGACCAATGTCTTATACCCTTCTGGGAACGACATAATGGAATCATGGATAGCGGCGGCTTTTGCCACGGCAATCACTTCTTCATCCGTCACAGTATGGTCTACGCCGAGTGTGATATTTTCTCGGATGGTACGTGAGAACAAGAACGCCTCTTGTTGCACCACACCGACATTTTTGCGTAAGAAACTCTTGGGATATTGCTTGAGGTCTATACCATCGAGCAAAATACGCCCTGTGGTATATTCATAGAACCGTCCGAGCAATGTCACCAGTGTCGTCTTACCAGAACCAGTCGAGCCGAGCAACGCAATCGTCTCACCCGGTTTGCAGGTGAAATTGATGTTATGCAACACGGGGGTATCTTTGTCATATTCAAACATGACATTTTCAAATACCACCTCACCGCGTATTTCGGTCACTGGCGCAGGCACATTCTCGCCCAATTCTTCGCGTGTTTCGCGGACAATTTCTGCCAAACGGTCATACGAGACCAACCCTTGCGAAATCGCCACAACCAACCGTCCCAATTGACGCATGGGGTTAATGAGCGCACCAATCATGCCTGCATAGGAGATATAATCACCGACAGTAAGCACACCATCACTCGCCAAAATCGCGGCAATCACCAACCCTGTGATGAGTTGCGCCCCTGTAATCAAATCGGTGAGGGGCCAATAGGCGGCATGTAGACGTAACAATTGCCGACCACTCTTATAGCGGGCGGCGTTGTGTTTTTCAAATTTATCTTCTTCATATTGTTGACGGGCAAAGGCTTTCACCACGCGCACACCACTGAGATTCTCTTGTAGTGTGGTAGAGAGTTCTGCTTCACGTTCTTGGAACTCTTCATATTTTTTCGATATTTTGCGGAAGAAGTAAACCGAAACAATCGCCAACAATGGCAAAATCACAACAGATATGAGCGCCAAAGATACATTCAATGTCATGATGGCGATGAAGTTCACCGAAAACAAAATGGCGATACGTCCCAATTCGACCAGTTCTTCTGCATAAAAGCGCCGTACTGCGTCCACATCGGATGTGGAGCGTTGTAACAATTCGCCTGTTTGCATACGGTCATGATACCCAAAGGTCAAGCGTTGCAAATGGTCATAGACATAATTCTTGATGCGCCAGACAACATTTTCGGCGGTATATGCCGCCCAACGTCCGCGCAAAAAGTTAAAGCTACCTTCTACCAATGCTAAAAACAAATAGCCTAACGCCACCAATGGGATGAGAGAAGCCAAATCTGGGCGAATGAACGTAAAACTCTGTGCGTTCAATCCTGCCAGTGCGGTCATATCGGTGAATTGGGGCAATGGGCGCAACAAATCATCTACGAACCAACCGATGAGCAAAAACCCACCAGCCCGACCAATTGCCGCCAGCACAAGGCTGAGGATTGCACCGACATAAAACCACTGATAACCAGACATCATTTTCAATAAGCCCACAACACGCGCCTTTGAGGTCGTGACTGCTTGCTTAAGGTCGTACATAGGAATACTTGCCGTTGGTGTTGTCAAGGTCTTCTTGACCTCCTAAAACGTGTGTAGAACAAAATTATACCTAGACCAGTATATCACAGTTCATGATTTATTGTAAAGGTCTTTAAGGGGTCAAAAGGTATCAAATTTGATAATAATGGCTAAAAAGGGGTTATTGGTTGAAATTTTTACAATGATTTAATTGAAATTATTTATGCAGATAAAGACAATGCTTGTTTCATCTAAAAATCTTTATAATTCTTATATTGCACGCCTATCAAATTGGGTGTATGCTTTTATATATCTTTTGTAATATGAGTTGAATAGGTAGTTTTTATGGCAATTGATTTTTCGTGGTATATTGAGGGGCAAGTGGTGCTGGCAAAAATTTCTGGTGTCAGTGACGGGGCAGATTTGCGTAAAGGGCAAAGTATTATGGGTCCATGGATGGATGAATCAACCGCAAGAATGGTGCATATCATTTTTGATTGTTGGCAGATGAAACGGATTGCCTTCAGCGTGAGCCAAGAATTGAGTACCCTTCAATATCTGCGTCATCAAAAAATGGGCGCATTTATCGTTGTTGGATTGCACCCGACTCAGCGTGCTATCGCCAATTTGATGGGCGGGATGATTACCCGCATGACCCGCGCCAAATTTAGCGCCGCCAAAGATATGGAAACGGCAATAGAGACCATCCGCAAACTGGATACCTCGATTCCCACCATCATCCCTCCCCTACCCACCAAACCTATCACAGAATCGAGCAGACCCACTAAATAATCGGCTCACAATTCTTCTAAATGCCCATCCACCCATGCCAAATATGCTTCCCGTAAGTGTTGGGTAGTTTTGCCTACCACACCATCGCCAATCTGTTGGTCATCAATTTTCACCACAGGGATAATGCCCCTACTACTGCTGGTGATAAAGGCTTCTTGCAGGCGTGGCAAGTCGGTTAACTGGATGGGCGTTTTATTGAAGGGCAAAATAGCGGGTGCAATATCATAGACAATGCTCCGCGCAATACCCCCAAGCACACCATCCCCTGCTGTATGCAATGTATCGTCTAAAATCGCATAAAAATTACTGCTTGTGCCTTCTAAAATTGCCCCATTTTCATCTAATAGCAATGTTTCGTAGGCATCCGATTTTTTCACACCATCGCGCTCGTGCATCCATTGGGTAGATTTCACGAGTGGGTTTTGGCGGGCGCTATTGGCACTTGTGACACAGGCAACACCATTTTTTATCACATCGGCGGATGGTGGCACAAATGGCTCTAGGGTGATGATAAACACCTCTGGCGCATCTGCCCCAATGGTGATACGAAACCGCACATCACCAAATCCGCTATCCATAATCATCTGGCGCAGGGTTTGGCGCAATTGGGTGCGATTGAGTTGTAGGGGCATATTCGCCAATGTTGCCGAATGTTCCATGCGGTCTAAATGAGCATCGAATTTCAGCACTTTGGTGCGCTCATAGGTATTGGTGACGGTATAAATCCCCGTTTGGGGTTCATGATGACTGGCATCCCCAAGCGAATTGGCACTATAAGTCACGGGCAATAAGCCCGATGGGGTTAGTTGTCGGATATAGGTGGGCATAAATGAGGTTGTCCTATCTCAATAATTGGCAAAATTGCTGTTTTTACCTCACCCCCCTGCCCCCTCTCCAAATTGGTTCAGGGGCGGACAGCATAATTAAGGGGAACGTACCTTAACAACTGAATATGAACCCATACGCCTTGCGAATATGGCGGGATAGACATAATGGTGACGCAGTAATG
>JANRKU010000103.1:0-5778 GCA_033763335.1 bacterium | reverse complement strand
TTTTGAAGCCCACTAAAGGGGCTGATTTCACCCTTTTTTCCACAAAAATTGGCATTAAATCCACTCCGTATGAGGGGTATCTCTTTTTAAGAGACGATTTTAGTCCCTTTAGTGGACTTTATTCGACTAGCTAGAGGTTTTCAACCTCTAGCGATGTCAATTCTCACATGTACTGTCGCCCCCTTCTCCAGACTGGAGAAGGGGGCGAAAACCGCATGTAGGGATGGGTGTAGGGGCGCAACATGTTGCGCCCTTACGTCTTATCCACTATGGAGAGGGGATTTAGGGGTGAGGTTAATGGCAAAATAGCGGTTATATCAACGGTAACGAACAAGCCTTTTGAACCTATAGCGGGGCAAAATTACCCATCTTGCTCATTTTGAATTATCGGACAAGCCTTATATGCCGTCCAAATTAGCCTAATTAATACCCCTCACGGCACGAGCGTCAAAATGCCATCGGCTTCTTGGACTGCCCAGCCTGTTTCGCTACTGCTCAATACATGCCACCAGATATACCCCTCTGCTTCGATGGGTCCGCCGATGATTTGCACCTGTGTTCCGGGTTCCAGATTTTCAATCAGGCGACCACCTGTACTGGCAGTTTCGCGCATTTTGAGTCCTTCATCGTTGGTATAAACCGTCACAAATGCCCCAATTTGGAAGCGTGTGAGGTCTACGGGTTCAAACCACAAATCCCCGCCTGCGCTTTCTGCTGTCCATCCGCGCACGCCATTCCAATCCACGCGCCACCAGACGATAGCATCATCACAAATAGGTCCTTCTAGCAGGGTCATAATACCGCCCAATTCGACAAAATCTACCTGTGCAGAATTCACATCGGGCGATTGCCGAATCCGATTTCTGCCCCCAAACGGGGTGAGGCGGGCGTAATCGCCAACGGCAAAATAAGAGGCGGCTGTCCCCGCACATGTGAACGGGATTCGGGTCGCGGTGGCTTCCCCTGCGCGGGGTGTTGGGGTGCGCGTGGCGGTTGAGGGCAGGCTCAATGCCGATTGCGTGCGGGCAAATGCCGTTTGGGTGGCATAAAATTGTTGGGCAATGCGCGTACCCCATTCATCCACCGTATTGGTCGGGGTTGGCGATGGCAATTTGGTATTGGTCGCGGTGGGCGTATTCGATGGCGTGTTGGTGGCAGTATCGGTTGCCGTTGGCGATGGTGTATTGGTAGGCGTATCGGTTGGGGTGCTGGTGGGTGTGATGGTGGGCGCGAGTGCTGTTTGGGTGGCAATTCTGGCGATGGTCGTGGCTTCGATACGCGCTTGTAGGGCGGCGGCTACTGCTTGGGCATCGGCAGTGCTGGTGCTGATGGCATCCAATGTGCCTTGTGCCTGTGCATCTTGGGTCGCCGCCCGTTGTGTATTAGATAGGGTTGGCGTGAAAGTGTTGGTAGGTGTATTGGTGATAGTTGCCGTATCGGTGGGGAGCGATGTGGGCGTAGTTGATGGTGTCAATTCTGCGGTACTATCCGCCGTTTCGCTCACACGTAACACAATAGATGACCCCAGCGTGGCGGTTGCGGCACTATCCACCGCATCATTATTGCCACCCGATAAAATTAAAAATCCCCCTACCCCCAAAATAGCGATGACCGCCACCAATAGCAACCAAATGGCGGGATTGGTTTTTTTCTTTTGGGCGTATGTGGGCGGATAGGGTGTGCCATACGGTGGCGGTGGCGTGCCATAGGGTGATGGTGTGCCGTAGGGTTGCGGTGTAGGATAGGGGGTGTTGCCATAGGGTGTGGGCGGATTCATCGCAGGTGTATGGGCAATATTGGATGGCGTGGGTGTGGGATTTTTTGGCAGGCTAAAGGTGAAAAAGTTGGTATGCACCCCGCTACTCAGTCCTGTGATGGATTGATGAAATGCCCTAGAAAATTCCATACAATTGGCATAGCGGTCTTGGGGATTTTTGGCAATCGCCCGTCCGATGACATCCGTCAAGGCGGGCGGGACGGTGGCGCGGATGGTATTGATATTCACGGGCATTTCGTTCATGTGTTTGTGCATGAGCGCAAAGGGGGTATCGGCTTTGAAGGGCATTTGCCCCGTGATGACGGCATACATCAACACCCCCAACGCATATTGGTCAGAGGCGGGTGATACGGGGTCGCCTCGCCATTGTTCGGGTGGCATAAAACTGGGTGTGCCGATAGATGCGCCCGTATGCGTGAGCGAACTGGTCTCGCTGAGGAGTTTGGCAATCCCAAAATCCACCACGTAGGCGCGTCCCTGATGGTCAAACATGATATTGCCCAGCTTAATATCCCGATGAATCACGCCCAAGCTATGGGCATAATCCATGGCACTCGCCACCTGATTGAGCAGTTCATCGGCTTCTTCTAAGGAAGGCAGTGGGCGATGCTCGGCTATTAGGCGGTTGATGCGTTCTTGCAACGACCCACCTGTCAGGTAGCGCATGACGATGTAGGTATACATGCCATGTTGCCCATAATCGTAGACGGGGACAATATGGGGATGTTCGAGCCGTGCGGCGGTTTGTGCCTCGCGGTTGAATCGCTCCAAGAAGCCCGGTTCTTGTACCATTTGGGGCAACATCACTTTGACCGCAACCGTGCGGTTGAGGGCGCGTTGCGTGGCGCGATACACACTGCCCATGCCCCCAGCGCCGAGCATTTCGACTATTTCATATTGCCCTAATTGTTGCCCAAGCAGTGGGTCGGTCGTCATCTGCGTTTTTCCTCACTTGTGCGTATCATGCGACCATGATGTTATTGGCTATCATGGGATTGTAATCTATTTTAACACGGTTGCGAATTTTTGCCCAAATTATGCCCATATCCAAAATTGCACCAAAAAGGGTGATTTTACCGTTTAACCTCACCCCTAAATCCCCTCTCCAGACTGGCTGAGGGGGGCGACAGTACATTTGAGAATTGACATCGCTAGAGGTTCAAAACCTCTAGCTAGTCGAATAAAGTCCACTAAAGGGACTAAAACCGTCTCTTAAAAAGAGATATAGCTAATAATGGATGGATTTAATGCCAATTTTATGAAAAAAATCGGGCAAAATCAGCCCCTTTAGTGGGCTTTGAAATCGGATAGCCATAGGTTTTGAACCTATGGCGGAGCAAATCAGTCCATATTGCTCATTTTGAATTATGAGACAAGCCTTTTAGGGCTTTATGAGGCAATAAATTCGTTTTCCCACACTGTTCAAGCACCCCTATCTATTGGATGTGCGCGATGAAAATTAGATACTTGTTTATCATACTAACACTATTTTTTTCTCATGTTACTGTTGCAAAATCCCAAACCTGTCCGCTTGCCGATAACACATTCACCATTGCGTGGATTCCCAAAGCCCTCGATAACCCTGTTTTTGAATTGGGGCGGGTTGGCACGGAGACCCGCGCCACCGAATTGAGCGCCACCAGCCCATGCCGTGTGGAGATATTTGTCGCCGCCCCCCTCCATGCTGATGCAACAGAACAAGTCGAATTGGTCTATGAACTCATTGACCTCAAAACCATAGATGCTATCGGCATTTCGTGTGTGGATGCGGTGGCGTGCATCGCGCCGATTAATGCGGCTATCGCGGCGGGAATCCCCACCATGACATGGGATTCCGATTCGCCCGATAGTGACCGTATCACCTATTTGGGCGTGGATAATTATGAGGGGGGACAGATTGCCAGCGAATTATTGGTGCGTTTTATGGGGGAACGCGGAAAAGTGGCGGTACTCAGTGGTGTGATGGGGTCATTTAATTTGGATGCGCGGGTTAATGGCTTTGTGGATGCCATCGCGCTATATCCCAATATTGAGGTGGTAGAAGTGGTGTATTCCAACGATTCGACCATCACGGCGGTGACATTGGTCGAAGAAGTCATGCGCCAGCACCCCGATTTGACAGGGTGGTTTTTTGCGGGATTATGGGCATTTTTGCCCGGTCAGGGTGCAATGCCCCTGTGGGAAAATGCCACCCTCAATGGTGATGTGGTCAATGTCGGATTCGACACGCTCCCCCTGCAACTTAGTTTGATGAGCGATGGCTATTTGCAAGGCTTAGTCGGGCAAAAATATTGGGGATGGGGGTATGATACGGTGCAAATGCTCTATGAGCATGTCTTTGATGGCGTGGTCTTTGATGAATTTACCAATTCGGGCATGGATATTATCACCATGAATAATGTCGGGGCGATGATAACTGCATGGGAGAACAACAATTTTTCCGAAGCCTTACCACCACCCTTTGAAGATTAGCCCATGTTATGGTTTAGGCGCTTAAAATTACTCCCCAAATTGATTTTGTTGTTTCTTTCGATTGGGTTAATGCCGTTGCTCATCGTCAGTGGCATCAATAGCCTGCTCTCGGCGGAATTATTGCGGAATAGCGTCATCATCGAAGAACGCACCCATCTCCAAAATGTCGCAGAAACCATGTCGCGCTTTTTTGATACCGCCCTCAGCGATATTCTCATCCTTGCCAATAGCACCAGCATGAAGGCACTCGCGCAAGCCATTGCAGAATCGCGCAGTTTGGTCTTGCAACAAACCCGCGAGGCAGTCGAAGCCGATTTTATCACCTTGATAGAGAGGCGCACGGTCAGCGAGCAGAGGGTGTATCAGCAAGTGCGATTTTTGACGGCGGATGGCTTTGAATTTGTCCGCGTGGATAACCTGACTTCTGGCATCCGCCCCGCCAGAGGCTTTAACCTCAATTCTCGGAGCAACCGCGATTATTTCACCATCACCAGCACCTATGCCTATGATGAAATTTATATTTCGCGCATTGAACTGGTAGAAGAATTTGGGCGCATCCAAACCCCGTATATCCCCGTCATGCGCTATAGCACACCCATTTATTATGACGATATGTTGGTGGGGATATTGGTCACGGATGTGCGGATGAATGGCTTTTTGCCATTGGTCAATAACACCCTCTCACCCGATACTTTATCTTTTTTGGTGGATGATTCGGGCTATTATCTCATGCACCCTGATGTTAATAAGCTATATGGGCGCGATTTGGGGTCTGGTGAACGGTTGAATGCCGATTTTCCCACCTTTTTGGATATTATCAGCAATAATCCCGATGGGGTAGAGGATTTGGGCAACTATTTGGCGATTTATCGGCGCATTATCCCTGCGGGGTATCCCGATTTTTACTGGACATTGGTGTCTATGCGCCCAACCGCCTCGGTATTGGGGTTTATCAACCGCCAACTCGTGACCGTGTTGGGTGGGGTGGCTTTGGTGGGGTTGGTAGTGAGCCTCATCGCCGTATTTTTGGCGCGGGGGATTAGCAGACCCATCACCCAATTGACGCAACAAGCCCAAGCGTTGGCGATGGGCAATTTTAGCCAGCGCATTGTCGTGCGAAAAAGGGATGAAATTGGCAATTTGGCGCAGACCTTCAACAGCATGTCGGGGCAATTGCAAGACCTTATCTCTACCCTAGAAAAGCGTGTGCAAGAGCGCACCCACGACTTGGAATTGGTCTCTGCACAGGCACAAGCCGCCGCCCAAGAAGCCGAACATGCCAATCAGGTTAAGACACAATTTTTAGCCAGCATGTCGCATGAACTCCGCACCCCGCTAAGTGCCATTTTGGGATTTGCCCAAATCATGGAAAATGACCCGCAACTGAGCCGAGAGAAACAGCAAAATATCCAGATGATTCTCAAAAATGGGGCGCATCTGCTCCGATTGATTGAGGATATTTTGGAGATGTCAAAAATTGAGGCAGGGCAGAGTCATTTAACATTGACCCACTTTGATTTATTAGAATC
>JANRKU010000102.1:0-3857 GCA_033763335.1 bacterium | reverse complement strand
AAGGCTTGATGTGGCTTCATCCAGCAACAAAATGCGAGGATTTTTGAGGATGGCGCGGGCGATTGCCACCCGTTGGCGCTGTCCACCACTCAATTTTGTGCCACGTTCCCCAACAACCGTTTCGTAGCCATCGGTCAATTCTGTGATGAATTGATGAGCATTGGCGGCTTTGGCGGCGGCGATGATTTCATCTTCTGTCGCGTCTAATTTGCCATAGCGGATATTTTCGCGGATTGTCCCACCGAAGAGCAATGTCTCTTGTGGCACAATGCCAATATTTTCACGCAAACTGGCTTGAGTGAGGTCGCGTAAATCCACATCATCCAACAATACAGCACCACTGGTTGGGTCATAAAAACGTGGGATGAGGTTGAAGGTAGTGGATTTTCCTGCGCCACTTGCTCCCACAATCGCCAAAATTTCGCCTTCTGCAACTTCCAGATTAATGCCTTTTAGCACCTCTTGTTTGGTGTCGTAGGTGAAGTTTACATCTTTGAAAGTGATTTTTCCGCGCACATTGCTGATAACTTGGGCATTGGGCTTATCTTGAACACTGGGTTGGGTATCTAAAAGCTCGAATACGCGCTTGGTAGAGCCAATCGCCTTTTGGAAATTGGTATATAACCCGACTAAAGAGCCAAAACTACCCGCCACAGTGATGCCATAGAATAAAAAGCTAATCAGTTGCCCACCAGTGAGGCGTTGGGCAATCACTTCTTGACCGCCAAACCACAAAATGAGGGCAAGGCTTGCGAATACCAAAAATAACATAAACGGACCAAAAACGGATGTGATGCGAAGTAATTGTATTGCCGCCTTAAAAGAACGGGTGATGGCATCGTTGTAGCGTTGAATTTCGTATGGCTCACGGACAAAACTTTTTACTTCGCGGATATTTTGGAGCGATTCTTCCATCACAACTGTTGAGCCAGCGAGTTCATCTTGGATACGGGTGCTGATACGTTGCAAATAGAACCCAAATACAAAGCCCAACCCCACTAAAACAGGGATAAGCGCGAGGATAAACAAGGTGAGGCGTGCATTGATGACAAACATGACGATTATAGAGCCAACCATGACGGTGGTTTGTTGGAGCAATACATTGATATTATCGGTCAAAACACTCCGCATCGTGGTCACATCAGATGACATGCGCGAGACCAATTCACCCACACGCCTTTCAACAAAAAATCCCATTGAGAGGGTGTTGAGGTGGGTATAGAGTTGGGTTCGCAAATCAACCATGATGCGCTCACCGATATAATTGAGATTATAGCCCTCAATAAATGATGTGATAGAACGCAAAAGAAATACGACTAACAAAAATAGAGTCACTTGATTGAGCAAGTCTAAATCTCGCTCTGTTAGTGCAGAATCTACGACTTGTTGGATGATAGCAGGGAAAACGAGGCTTAATCCAGCACTTGCCAACGTTCCCAATATAGCAAACGCCAATCGCCTTTTATATTTTCCCAGATAACCCAACATGCGTCGCCATTGGGTTGGGACATCGGGAATATCATCTTTGTCAGATTTTTTCTTGTCTTTTGGTTTGCCTTCTTCGTCTAATTCTTCTTCTTCATTTTTTCTGCGCCGTCTGTTGCCAAACATCATAGCCGTATCTCTCTTTTGTTGATTAGACATGAACATCATTTTATCTTCACATGTGTAAACATTACGTCAAAATTGAGTGAGCAGTTGCAAAAAATTGGCAACACATGGTTGTGGTTGAGGTGATATAATCACGCATGTATAGATGTTGGGTATGTGGGCGCAACCTGTTGCACCCTTACACATACTCGCTACTGGATAAGGGTTGTTATGGTTGCAATTTTTGGCGGGTTAGATAAAGATAATTACGATAGACAATATTCAGATACTTATTTACTCAAACGTATCATCCAATATTTTAAGCCATATAAAAAACGGGTGTGGTGGGCTATATCAGCATTTTTAGTCGTTTCACTGACATCAGCCCTTGTGCCGATTTTTATAGCCGATGGGGTGCGAATTTTGGGACAAAATGACCAAAGTGCGCTATTCGTCCTCATGGTTGCGTTACTTGTTGCCTCTTTTATCCAATATGGTGCCAATTGGCTACGGCGCTATATGCTCAGTTTTGTGGTGGGGAATGTTGTTTCGCAAATGCGGAAAGATGCCTTTGCCGCCGCGATGGAGCGCGACCTTGCTTTTTATGACACGCATAAGTCGGGCAAGATTGTGAGCCGAATCACCAGCGACACCCAAGAATTTGGCGATGTCATCCTTATTGCGAGTGATGTTATATCGTTACTCATTCAAGTGTTGGTGCTAACCGTTGTTTTGGTTTCACAATCGCTCATTCTCACCGCATTGGTCATCGGTACATTGCCAATTATCGTTGGGGCGGCGATGTTCTTTCGCTGGCTGGCGCGGATTGCTACCCGTCAAGGGTCGCGGGCGATGGCGGCGGTGAATGATAATATCCAAGAGAGTGTGGCGGGTATTAGTGTCGCCAAAAATTTCCGTAAAGAACGATTTATTTATGATGAATTTGCCAATATCAATCATCAATCCTATCGCATCAATATGCGACGTGGCTTTGTTTTGGCAATGGTGTTTCCTGTCCTGAATGGGTTGGCAGGATTTGCGGTTGCATTGGTACTGTATGCAGGGGCATTGCACATTTATTGGCAAAATATTGATGTTGGGACATGGTTTTTGTTCATACAAGGTGTAGACCGTTTTTGGTTTCCATTTATCAATATGGCGGCATTGTGGAGCCAATTTCAGCAGGCACTCAGCGCCACTGAACGGATTTTTGCCCTGATTGATGCCGAAAATTTGATTGTCCAATCGGATAACAAAGCGGTAGGGCAATTGCAAGGCAAAGTGGAATTTGTGGATGTGACTTTTGGCTATTTGGCTGACCAACCGATTCTTAAGAACTTTAATCTGACTATCAAAGAGGGCGAAAGTGTGGCATTTGTTGGGCATACAGGCGCGGGTAAAAGCACAATCGCCAAGCTCATCACCCGTTTTTATGAATTTCAAGGTGGGAAAATTTTGGTGGATGGGCAGGATATTCGCACATTCGATTTGCAATCGTATCGGTCACGGTTGGGGATTGTGCCACAACAACCCTTTTTGTTTAGCGGGACAGTACGTGAAAATATCCGTTATAGCTTGCCAGATGCCACTGATGACCAAATTAACGAAATTGCCTATAGCGTGGGTCATGGTGAATGGCTCGAAACACTCCCCAATGGACTCGATACCGATGTCGGAGAACGGGGCGCTCGGTTGAGTATGGGGCAACGGCAATTGGTGAGCCTAATGCGGGTATTGCTCGAAAAACCTGCCATTTTTATTTTAGATGAAGCCACCGCCAGCGTAGACCCGTTCACCGAGTCACAAATTCAAGAGGCATTGCACCTCATCCTCGAAAAATCCACATCCATTTTGATTGCCCATCGGTTGAGTACAGTACGGGATGCTGACCGCATTATCGTGATAAAAGAGGGGGAAATTATTGAAGAGGGTAGCCATGAATCGTTGATGGCACAAGGTGGGCATTATTCCGAATTGTATAATACCTATTTCCGCCATCAGAGTTTAGAATATGTCGAAAACTCAAAAATGATGTTTGCACAAGTCTAATCCTTATTAGGTTCTGTTGACATTTATTAAATTATGGGTCACGGACGCGAGATAAGGCTTGTCTGTAGTTAAAAAGATGAATTTCTCGACCCTAAAGGCGTGATTGGTGGCTGACATACGCGCTTTGCGCTAGTCAGCCATTACACGTCTGCCTGTTTAGGTGGTGTAATGGCTGTACTAGACCCGTTAGGGTCGTATGTCAGCCACAAAATGATACC
>JANRKU010000101.1:0-56999 GCA_033763335.1 bacterium | reverse complement strand
TCCCAATTCATTGCTTTTTTATGCCGATTAACGTTACAATGAGGGTGTAAACAGATTTTTACACTGTTCAAGTGATGAAGGATAATCCCATGACAGATACAAAACCTCAACATTCTGTCACCCGCCATCTCAACCCAGATGTGGTCTCTAATCTCCCCCCCAGAATTGGCACAGGTCCGTTGGATTATGCCATTCCATGGGTGATTGAGTTGCGAATTGTTGGCACGCCGACTGTATTACAAGTCAAAGTGACTGAATCTATGACGATTGGTCGTGGGGATGCCGATAGCCCAAAACGCCCAGAAGTAGATTTAGCCCCATATAATGGCTATGAACATGGGGTATCGCGTACCCATGCTATTATTTCTGCGCGGAATAGCCGTGTGAGCATCCGCGATTTGGGTAGCTCCAATGGGACATTCCTCAATGGTGGTCGGCTCGATGCAGGACAAGAATATCGGCTCAAACATGGCGATACTATCATGTTTGGGCGCTTGGAATTGCAATTATTCTTTGTCGTCACGCCTAGTAGTTACGAAAAAGAGGATATGCCGTTTTATGAGGTGATTATCCCCACCATCGCTAAAGGGGATAAAGTCCTCATCTTAGAAGAAGAAGAACAAGTCGCCCATGCCATCAAATCGGTGTTGGAGCAGGCGGGATTTTTTGCGATATGGGCGGCAAATCTCACCCAAGCCCTCACATTGGTCGAACACAACATGCCCGATATTATATTGATGGAACTGATGTTGAGTGAGGGCAATGGCATTAATCTCATTCAATTTGTCCGCAAGCACGCCAAAGGCGCAAATGTGCCGATTGTGGTGGTGAGTGGCTCGACAGGCGGGTATCAGATGGGGCAGGCGATAGATGCTGGTGCTGATATGGTACTCACCAAGCCAGTGGGTATTGATGAATTATTGCGCGGGATGAGCAAAGTTGTCCCTAGCGCCACCGATGTTGATAAAGGGACGGGACTGCTACGCTAACCCGCTTATTTCCCTACTGAACTTTCAATATGCTCTTCACACGCCTTACAATGACAGTAAGGCGTTTTTTTGTGCGTGTGGAGGTGTGCTATGTGGCGATTGATAGCAGTGATACTGGTGTTATTTGGAGTAGTTGGAATTGTACATAGCTTTGATTATGAACTAGATGCCACCACCGATTTTAACAAGGTCATTTTTACTATCAATGGCGATGGCACAATATCCATGATTTTATATGGGGATTATCAAGGGGATGATAGGGGGGAGACAGTTCACTGGCTGATTCCAGTGCCTTCTGAACCACTTGTAGAGATATTGGCAGACCCTATCACAGAGACTTTATTTGATATTACCGACCCTATTCTGACATTACCCCCGCATTATTGTTCCATGTTGAGTTGGACAGGTGGTGATATGCACCGTTGGGAAACAGGGTCAGGTGCGATGACACCTATTAAGACCACTTTCATTGATGGGATTTCGTTGCGTTATGTGATAGACGCTCTACAAGCAGATGGATACCACATTGGTACACATGAATTAGTTTTATTGCATGAGTATCTTCAACAAGGTATGTCATTTTTGCTATTGACTGTCAACATCACACGCGGGGTATCACCCGCATCTCCAACATCAAGATTTAGCCCTGCTATTAAAATCACTTATCAAGCAGAAAATCCCGTATTGCCTTTGTTATTAACATCCACATCTATCACTCAACGCGCAATTTGGGTTTGGATTTTTGGTAATACTCGCTATACCCCACAAAATTATTCGCATCCCACTATAGATTATGCTACTTTTCGTACTACTCCTAGCCCTTATGCCAATGATGAAAGCCTATCTATTACGTATGAATTTTTACATAGGAGGAGTAACTCTCAGCAAACAAGATTAGACTTACATAGTTATCATTACACCATGAATCAATTACAAGACCAATATGATGGGGTGTTTGTTACTGAATTCGCATCATCAACAGAAGCACTGATAGGTGAATTTGATGCACAATCAGAGCCACTCATCACCAATTTGATAAATAAATTTCCCTATGTTACCCGCCTACGTGGTCAATTTGACCCTGAACAAATCCTCTATGATGAGTTATTTGTTCCTGCTCCCGATTTACCAGATGTTGCCCGATATATAGATTTGAATAACTATGTAGACCCACTCCATTTTTGGGGATGTAGTTCGCGTGAATTAGTCAGACCACAAACAGAATTATTGTTAGATAGTGTGATGGTAAATGGGACATATATATCATATCCAAAAGGATGGATACAACACAATTTTATTGGGAATCATCATTTACCACTCACTGTATTTTCACCACAAGCTATAACCTTAGCCGATGTTCGTGCATTTTTTGATGGTGTGCCAACCCCGCCGATGTTTGTTCATATGCCATCTGACATCATTAAAAAATTAGTACGGCAACATCCTGATTCCGTGTCTTATGACCGATATGCCTTTCGAAATGCCTATTTTAGGCAAGCACTCGGTGATGATATTGATATGGATGCCTATCGTGATACTCTTTATATGGATGTTTCATGGTCAGACAGTTTATATACCGATTGGTTTAGGGCTGATAATATTTGGCGTGGCATGTTCGTCTTGCTTACATCTGATTTTGATTATCGCGCCAACCAAACCTTATATGATGCGGTAAGGGTTGCAGTACATGATTATGCGTTTTATTCCAGTCCATACTTAAGACATACATTGTTTTTTGGCACATCTGGCGTAATTGGGTCTTTTGGCAGTATGGTTAATTATGCCACTCGTAGTTTTGCTCCTGCGGTATATTGGGGGTTTCCAGAGGGGTGGGTAGAACGCATGATGCCTGATGATGTTGTGGTTATTGCCCCAGAAAATGCGCCTATTACCTTTCAAACCCCTGCCATTCGCCTGATTCCATTTGAAAATGTGAAGTTAATTCGACCACCAAAAGGTTATTATATGCCATATCGAACAATTTTGTATCATCTCAAGAATCGGTATCAACTCGATGATGCAACCATGTACCGATTAAAACGCGATGTATTATATGATACTCAGCACGGTTGTTCATGGTATTACAACACCTATCCGTATGAAGCCAATGGCTATAAGGGATATATCAGTTTTGCTAATGCGGGAGATGTGATATTAGAAGCATCTGCTCCGATTGAATTATTCCCCCAATATGATGATATTTTGCGCTGGAGCGCCGATTCATTCCGTGCTTTAGGTGGTGGTTGTGGATAAAGAAGGAGATTTTTCATGACTAAATTATGGATAGTCATCACAATATGTTTTAGTTTTATCATTAGCCTATCGGCACAGCCTGTTTTGCCTGCCGATGTGCCATTAGGGTTAGATGCCATGCGTGCAGTTATCATGGTGAATGGCGATGGCACACAAACCATCATTTACGATTGGGAATATGATATGTATCCGCCCCAAGCGGTGATGAGTATATGGTTGATTCCCGTCCCATCCGAACCGACCAGCATCGAATTGTTGCCACTCGGCGCATTAGACACCTTAGAAAATAGCACGCGCAAACGATTCACAGAACCCGATAACCCATGCCCATATACAGGTGATAGGGGCATACCGGGTTATGATTATCGTCCTGTGAATATCACCGAAGCCCAATATGTGCATGGTGAACGGATTTTGGGACGCATTGATGACTGGCTTGCACGCGGATTTTGGGTAGATACTGAAAAATTACCCGACATTCAGACATATATTGATGCTGATATGGGATTTGTCGCGCTCACTGTGCCACTTTATGGCAATGAAGAGGGTGTTGTTTCGCCCGTTAAATTGACTTATCCGTCAGAATTACCCACTTGGTACACACTTTATAGTACCGCTTATGCTCATTTATGGGTTTTTGGCGATACCCAATATGTTTCGCAAAATGCCCTACATCCTGCGTTGGATTATACTACTTTTCATACCACAAGTGAGACAGCGACCAATTTTTATAGGTGGAATTATGTACAGGGTGGGGTGACATCTACGGCTTATGACAAGGCATTGAGCGATCTGATTCAAGCGGGCGGCGATTTCTGGTGGATGGAATATGCCACACCAACCGCAATGATGACACATAGCAATAATGACCCATTACTGACCCAATGGATTTCTCAATTTGCTTATATGACCAGTTTACGCGGTAGAGTTGGGGTAGATGTCCCTGTGTTTATACCTGCATCTGATATGCCAGATGTCCCGCGGGATGTGAATTTAGCCGAATATGTAGACCCGCGTGTTTTTTGGGGATGTGGCTGATTTGTGCAAAATGGGTCAAAAAATGTGGATGAGTGTCACAAATTGCTTCATTCACAGCCCTTGTCAATTAGAACACGGGATGATATGATACTCCCCACTTACATACAGCACGCAACCCCCACGGGGGCAATGTTTCTGTGCTGAATTGAAGATGATAACAGCGAAAGTGCTTACTAACCGTGGTAGGTGGCTCGTTGTTCTGGAAGCCAGAAGCATACGGACATACACTTGTTTGTGCGTCTTTTTGCTTGTTTACCGCCAGAAGGTTCTGGTAGAAAAATTTTATACTGATGTCATTTAGTTGATGCGGAGTTGTTATGCCAACAATCAACCAATTGGTGCGTAAAGGGCGTTCTAATAAACGTAGAAAATCGAAATCCCCTGCGCTTCAATATACCTTAAATGTATTTTCCCAAAAACGGACGCGCCGTATGAAGGGTGCGCCCCAAAAACGTGGTGTTTGCACCGTTGTACGTACAACCACACCAAAAAAACCAAATTCAGCGTTGCGTAAAATTGCGCGTGTGCGTTTGAGTAATGGGTTGGAAGTCACCGCCTATATCCCTGGTGAAGGACATAGCTTGCAAGAGCATAGTGTCGTCCTCATCCGTGGTGGTCGTGTGAAAGATCTTCCCGGTGTGCGTTATCACATTGTGCGTGGCACCTTGGATAGCGATGGCGTGAAGAATCGTCAACAATCGCGTAGTAAATATGGTGCAAAACGCCCCAAGCCAGGTCAAGCACAAGCCACTGGCAAGAAGAAATAAGGAAGCCTAACCATGTCAAGACGTAGTACACCAGCCAAGCGGATTGTCCCGCTCGATAGCAAGTACAACAGCAAAAATATCACTATGCTTATCAATCGGATGATGTATGGTGGTAAACGTAGCGTTGCTCAACGCATTGTTTATGATGCGCTCGCCCTTGTCGAAGAACGTGCCAAAAAAGACCCGATGGAAATTTTTGAGCAAGCTCTTCGCAATGTGACCCCAACCGTCGAAGTCAAACCCCGTCGTGTTGGTGGGTCTACCTACCAAGTGCCAGTAGAAGTTGCTCCTGCGCGTGCCAGCTCGTTGGCAATGCGTTGGCTCATCCAATACGCCCGTGCGCGTGGTGGTCGTGGTATGTCAAATCGGCTTGCCGCCGAATTGATGGATGCCGCTTCGGGTCAAGGTTCTGCTGTCAAGAAAAAAGACGATACCCATCGTATGGCAGAAGCCAACCGCGCCTTTGCACATTTCCGCTAAATGCTCTTTAAGCTAATCAAACAGTGAAAGACTTAACATAACGGTATGACGAAAAATACGAAACTCGATTTGAATAAAGTGCGGAATATCGGCATCATTGCCCATATTGACGCAGGTAAAACTACCACCACTGAACGTGTTCTCTATTACACGGGCATGGTGCATCGGATTGGTGAAGTACATGAAGGTGCGGCTACCACCGATTATATGGAACAAGAACGTGAACGTGGTATCACCATCACATCGGCGGCTGTTACATGCCAATGGAAGGGGTATCACATCAACCTGATTGACACCCCAGGTCACGTTGACTTCACCGCAGAAGTGCAACGCAGTTTACGTGTGCTTGATGGCGGTGTGGTTGTGTTCGATGGTGTGATGGGCGTAGAACCCCAATCAGAAACCGTTTGGCGGCAAGCCGATTCGTTTGAAGTTCCACGTATCTGCTTTGTCAATAAAATGGATCGCTCTGGTGCAAACTTTCAACGTTGCGTTGATATGATTGTCGAGCGTGTTGCAGGTAAACCCGTTAAAATTCAAGTTCCTTATGGCGAAGGCGACCAATTTAAGGGCATTGTAGATTTGCTCAAGATGGAATTGGTTGTTTATGGCAATGACTTGGGAACAGATATTAAAAATGTCCCCATTCCAGCCGACTTCTTGGAATTTGCTCAAGCAGAACGCGCCGAAATGGTTGACCGTATCGTTGAAGTAGATGAATTCCTCACTGAAAAATTCTTGATGGAAGAAGAAATTAGTGATGATGAACTCTTGGCGGCTTTGCGCGATGCCACTATCAAAGGCAAATTGCACCCTGTTATTTGTGGGTCTGCCCTCAAAAACAAAGGTGTTCAATTGATGCTCGACCATGTGGTGGATTTGTTGCCATCACCGCTTGATGTACCTGCAATTAGAGGGCTTGACCCAAAAACCGATGCGGAATTAGAACGTCATCCAGCCGATGAAGACCCCCTCTCGGCATTGGTATTCAAAATCATCACCGACCGTTTTGGACGGTTGGCATTCACCCGCGTGTATTCTGGTGTGCTTCGTACTGGCACCAGTGTTCAAAACACCACTAAAGGTGTGAGTGAACGTGTTGGGCGTATCGTCCGCATGTTTGCTGACCGCCGTGAAGATGTAGATGAAGTTCATGCTGGCGATATTGCCGCCATCATCAATCTAAAAGAAACCTTCACAGGTGATACACTGTCTGACCCCAACAATCAAATTTTGCTGGAAAATATCACATTCCCAGCACCCGTGATTGAAGTGGCAGTCGAACCAAACAGCCAAGCCGACCAAGATAAAATGGCATTGGCGTTGCGTCGCCTCGCAGAAGAAGACCCCACATTCATTGTGGAAGTAGATGACAAACTCGGACAAACCAAAATTAAGGGTATGGGTGAGTTGCATCTCGAAATCTTGGTAGACCGCATGAAACGTGAATATGGTGTTCAAGCTACTGTGGGTCGCCCCCGTGTGGCATATCGTGAAACCATTACCCGTTCTGTCCGTATGGATACCACCTTTAAGCGTCAATCGGGTGGTCGTGGTCAATATGCGCGTGTCGTGGTTGAATTTGAACCCATGACCGACGAAGACCGCGTAACGGCTGTCAAAGAAAACAAAGACAACTATGCAGAATTCTTGTTCATTGATGGTACAAAAGGCGGGACTGTTCCCCAAGAATATATTCGCCCAACCATGAATGGTATCAAAGAAACTGCTATGGGTGGTGTTGTCGCAGGCTATCCAATGGTTGGTCTAAAGGCAAAATTGGTAGATGGGTCTTATCATGATGTTGACTCCAGCGAAATGGCATTCAAAATCGCAGGGTCAATGTGCTTGAAAGATGCAGTTCAAAAAGCAGGTCCCGTCATTCTTGAACCATCCATGAAGGTTGAAGTGGTTGTGCCAGATGATTATACTGGGTCTGTGGTGGGCGATTTGTCCTCACGGCGTGGTATCATTCAAGCGATGCAACCGCGTGGCACAGGCATGAGTTCTATTACAGCACAAGTGCCTCTTGGTGAAATGTTCGGATATGCTACTAACATCCGTAACATCACACAAGGACGTGGTAGCTTTACGATGGAATTTGATAAGTATACGCTCGCCCCACAAAGCATTGCCGAAGAAGTTATCAAAGGCTCGCTTTAAGGGGTAAATATAGGGGAAAATTAACAAATTTTCCCCTGTGGTGATGCACCAAAACGGTGTATCATAACGCGCCTAGCACAAAATGTTCGCTAAACACAATTTTTAAGAGAGTAAAGGATAGACAATGGCTAAAGAAAAATTCGACCGCAGTAAACCACACGTTAATATCGGCACCATTGGTCACGTCGACCACGGCAAGACCACCCTCACAGCCGCCATCACCAAAGTGTTGTCGCTCAAGGGTAATGCCCAAAAAATGGATTATGCTGATATTGACAATGCGCCAGAAGAACGCGCTCGTGGTATCACCATCAACATCCGTCACGTTGAATACCAAACAGCCACACGCCACTATGCCCATGTGGACTGCCCAGGCCATCGTGACTATATCAAAAACATGATCACCGGTGCCGCTCAAATGGACGGCGCAATCCTCGTGGTGAGCGCTCCCGATGGTCCTATGCCCCAAACCCGTGAACACGTCCTCTTGGCGGCTCAAGTGGAAGTGCCAGCGATGGTTGTTTTCTTGAATAAAGTTGACCAAATGGACGACCCCGAATTGCTCGAATTGGTCGAGATGGAATTGAGCGAATTGTTGGAACAATATGAATTCGACCCCGCGACCCCCGTTGTACGTGGTTCTGCGTTGGCGGCTTCTGAATGCACCAGCGATGACCCCAACCACCCAGACTATGCTTGTATCCTCAAATTGATGGATGCAGTAGATAACTGGATTCCAACCCCAGCCCGCGAAACCGACAAACCCTTCCTCATGCCTGTGGAAGATGTGTTCACCATCAAAGGTCGTGGTACTGTGGTGACTGGTCGTGTTGAACGTGGTACTTTGCTCAAGGGCGAAGAAATCGAAATCGTTGGCTTGCGCGAAGAAGTTGTCAAGAGCGTGGTCACTGGTATCGAAATGTTCCACAAAGAACTCGATTCTGCCCAAGCTGGCGATAATGCGGGCATTTTGCTCCGTGGTATCAACCGCGAAGACGTAGAACGCGGGATGGTTTTGGCTAAACCCAAGAGTATCGTCCCTTACCGCCACTTCAAATGCGAAGTGTACATCCTCAAGAAGGATGAAGGTGGTCGCCACAAGGCATTCTTCACTGGCTATCGCCCACAATTCTACATCCGTACCATGGATGTGACTGGTACCGTGACCCTTCCCGAAGGTGTGGAAATGGTTATGCCCGGTGACAACGTGACCATGGACGTGGAATTGATTATGCCTGTCGGTCTTGAAAAAGGTTCTAAATTCGCCATCCGTGAAGGCGGCTTGACCGTTGGCGCGGGTATCATCGTGGAAGTGACGAAGTAACACGCGCTGTTGCGATGTGCTAAATCATCATAATGCCGAGATTTTCTCGGCATTATTTGACGGTAGGGAAGGGCGCGGTGAGCGCCCTTCTTTAACCCAAAATGACGAAGCATATTCAAAACATCGCCTTAGCGCCTCACGACTGAGGCAAGAGGACTTGTTATGGTTACGAAAAACAAAATTCGCATTCGGCTTAAGGCATATGACCATCGTGTATTAGACCAATCTGCTCAACGCATTGTCGAAACAGCAGAACGGACTGGGGCGCGTGTGGTAGGACCAGTGCCGTTACCCACCCGTTTAGAACGGTTTACGGTACGTCGCTCGCCCTTTATTGATAAAGACTCGCAAGAACATTTTGAAATTAGAACCCATAAACGGCTCATTGATGTTCTTGACCCAGATAGCAAAACCATTGATACCCTCATGCGCTTGAACTTGCCTGCGGGTGTAGACATTGAAATCAAGATTTAGTTGGGATGTGGTATATGCGGACATGTGTTTTCCGCCGCTATATCAGTAGACAGGTTGGGAGCGGGTGCAAAACGCCCGGCGCAGATTGCGACAGCATCCCACTGAGAGGAAGCGTATGAAAGGTATTATCGGTAAGAAAGTTGGTATGACCCAAATATTTGACGAGAAGGGGAATGTTATTCCTGTGACCGTCATTCAAGCTGGTCCATGTTTTGTCACCCAAATCCGTACTGCGGATAAAGATGGCTACGTGGCAGTGCAACTTGGGTTTAATGAAACCAAGCCAAAACACCTGACACAAGGGCAATTGGGGCATTTGCGCCGTAATAATTTGCCTGCGTTGCGTGTTCTGCGTGAGTTTCGTCTGAAAGATGACCAAGTGGATGTCACTGAAGGTCAAGAAATCAAAGCGGATGTCTTTGCAAAAGGCGAGCGTGTTGATGTCATTGGGACAAGCAAAGGGCGCGGTTTTGCAGGTGGCATTAAACGGCATGGCTTTCGTCGCCAGCCAAAAACACATGGTCAATCTGACCGTGAACGTGCGCCCGGTTCTGTGGGTCAAAATACCTTTCCGGGTCGTACCATGAAAGGACAGCGCATGGCGGGGCATTATGGCAATACTCGTATAACCACGCAAAACCTTGAAGTGGTCGTTGTGGATGCAGAACGCAATTTGTTGGCGGTACGCGGGTCTATTCCCGGTGCCAAAAATGGCATTGTGTATATTAAGCCAGCGCGTCCGAGAAAGTAAGGGAGACATAGACAATGCAAGTGCCTGTGATGGATATGAACGGTAAACAGGTGAAAACCATTGACCTGCCAGCCGATATATTTGAGATTGAAGTTAACGTTGGGTTGATGCACCAAGCCTATGTGCGCCAAATGGCAAATGCACGCTTGGGAACGCACAACACCAAAACACGCGCCGAAGTACAAATGACTGGTGCCAAGATGTACCGTCAAAAAGGGACTGGGCGTGCGCGTCATGGGGCGAAAAGTGCGCCAATTTTTGTGGGTGGTGGTATTGCACATGGTCCACGACCACGCAAATATACCAAACAAATGCCACGCAAGATGCGCCAAAGAGCCATCCGTTGCGCCCTCAGCGCCCTGATGCGTGATAACCAATTGGTTTTTGTTGACCAATTGACACTTAGCACGCCAAAAACCAAAGAGATGCGCCAAGTGTTGAACAACCTTGTGGGCAATAACTCTGCGCTGGTGTTGTTGGCAACTAAAAACGAGCCAGTCGAATTGAGTGTGCGTAACTTGGACGATGCAATGTCCATTCGCGCCAATTACCTCAATATGCGCGACTTGTTGAACTATGATAAAGTCATCGTCCCGTTGGATGCACTGGATGTCATTACCAGTCTTTGGGGCAAGAAGGAGTAGGACAATGCCAGCAATCCATTTATATGAAGTGTTGCGCCGTCCCATTGTGACTGAAAAATCAAACGAAGTGATTGAAGACCTCAATAAATACACGTTTGAAGTGGCACTTGGTGCCAATAAGCCACAAATTAAAGAGGCGGTAGAGGTTATTTTTGATGTCGAAGTGGAACGGGTGAATACGATGGTTGTGCCTGCCAAACGCGGGCAACGCGGACGCAAACAATATATCCGCGCACGGAGCTGGAAAAAAGCAGTCGTCACCCTCAAGCCCGGTAACACTATTGATTTGTTTAATGCGTAGAGGGCAAGCACATGGCTGTTAAAGTGTATAAACCTACTTCCGCAGGACGGCGGGGGATGACAGGTCACAGTTTTGAAGAAATAACAAAGTCCAAGCCAGAACGCTCGCTCACCGAAGCAATTCGTAAGCATGGTGGGCGTAATCATCGGGGCAAAGTGACCGTGCGGCATCGTGGCGGTGGTCATAAGAGACGTTATCGGTTGATAGATTTCCGCCGTAACAAATTTGACTTCAAAGCAGAAGTGCTTTCTGTCGAATATGACCCCAACCGTACAGCACGTATCGCGTTGCTACAATATACTGATGGCGAAAAACGATATATTATCGCGCCATTGGGCTTAAAAGTAGGCGACATTGTGGGTAATGGTCCTTTGGCAGAATTGCGTCCGGGCAATGCGCTCGAAATCCGCAATATTCCATTGGGTACACAAATTCACAATATCGAATTGGAACCCGGTAAGGGTGGGCAATTAGTACGCTCTGCAGGTGTTTCTGCTCAATTGGTGGCGAAAGAAGGCATTTATTGCCAAGTGCGCCTCCCAAGCGGTGAAGTACGCCTCATCCATGAACGGTGTATGGCGACCATCGGGCAAGTCGGCAATACCGACCACGCCAATGTGAAGCTCGGTAAAGCAGGACGCTCACGTTGGATGGGCTGGAGACCTGCGGTACGTGGTATCGCCATGGATCCCAATAGCCATCCACATGGTGGTGGTGAAGGTCGTTCTGGTATCGGTATGCCCGGTCCAAAAACGCCATGGGGCAAGCCTGCATTGGGCAAGCGTACCCGCACCAACCGTCGTACAGACCGTTTCATCGTCCGTCGTCGTGGCGATAAGAGAGCATGAGGTTAGATAGATGTCGCGTTCATTAAAAAAGGGACCTTTCATTAGTCCCAAATTGTTGAAAAAAGTTGAAAAACTGAATGCGGAAAGTAAAAAAGGCGCGGTTATCCGTACTTGGAGCCGTGCCAGCACCATCTTCCCGCAAATGGTTGGTCATACCATAGCTGTCCACGATGGTCGCCGTCATGTTCCCATTTATGTCACGGAAAACATGGTCGGTCACAAACTGGGCGAATTTGCACCCACCCGCACCTATCGCGGGCATCTGGTCGAAAAGAAAAAGAAGAAATAGGGGAACGATATGGAAGTTTACGCAAAATATAAATACATCTCCATCTCCCCCCAAAAGTTACGGTTGGTTTGTGACCAAGTACGTGGGATGAATGCAGAACAAGCGCGTGTCGTCTTAAAATTTATGCCCCAAAAAGGTGCAGATATTGTCAAAAAGACGCTCGAATCGGCAATGGCAAATGCAGAAAACAACTTTGACCTCGACCCAACCGAAATGGTCGTGTCGCAAATCTTTGCTGATGAAGGTCCTCGTTCACGTCGCGTTAAAGCAGGGGCGCGTGGGCGTTATAAGCCACGGGTCAAACGCTCTTCACATCTGACAGTGATTTTGGCGCAACGGGAGGCAAAATAATGGGACGGAAAGTACATCCAATAGGATTTCGTCTAAAGGTCAATCGTGATTGGGATGCGCGGTGGTATGCAGAAGGCGACAAATATGTCGAATTGTTGCACGAAGACCGTAAAATCCGTAACTATGTTCGCAAAGAAGGCGAAAAAGCGGGAGTCTCTAAAGTAGAGATTGAACGCCAAAGCAATCAAGTGTTGGTCAATATCCACACCGCACGTCCCGGTATCCTCATTGGAAGCAAGGGCGCGGCAGTGAAAAACCTGAAAACAGGTTTGGAAAAATTGACCGGTGGCAAAAAATGTAACGTGAAGGTCACAGAAATCGAAAAACCAGACCTCGACGCAACATTGGTCGCCATCAATATCGCAGGGCAATTGGAACGCCGTATTGGTCACAGCCGTGCCATCAAACGTGCCATTAGCCAAGCGATGCGCCAAGGCGCACAAGGGATTCGTGTGAATGTGAGTGGTCGTTTGGCGGGTGCAGATATGGCACGCCGCGAATGGGCGGCAGAAGGTCGTATTCCACGCCAAACCCTCCGTGCCAATATTGATTATGGTACAGCCGAAGCCTTGACCACCTATGGTCGCATTGGCATCAAGGTATGGATTTATAAGGGCGACATTCTCAAGGTGGAACTGCCAGATATTACGAATCGTTCCGCCGACAAAGATGTCTTTGTTGCCTCTTAATAGAGGATGTGGTGGAGAGAAAATCTCTCTCCACTTCAGATAGGTGATAAGGGAGAAAATCGGCAATGTTAATGCCAAAACGTGTAAAATATCGTAAGCAGATGCGCGGACGCATGACCGGTAAAGCAGATAGAGGCGCAGTGGTGCAATTTGGGGAATTTGGCTTACAAGCCCTCGACCCCATCTGGCTCACCAGCCGTCAAATTGAAGCCGCCCGTAAAGCGATGGTGCGTTATGTAAAGCGCCGTGGTAAGATTTGGATTCGCGTGTTCCCAGACAAGCCAGTGACCAAGAAAGCCGCCGAAACCCGCATGGGTAAAGGTAAAGGTCCTGTGGAGTATTGGGTCGCCGTTATCAAGCCAGGGCGGGTGTTATTTGAAATGGCGGGTATCGAAGAAGAACTTGCCCGCGAAGCCTTGCGCCTTGCCGCATTCAAATTGCCATGCAAGACGCGCTTTATCAAACGCATTGACCCCATCTCTGGAAAAGAGGTGTCCTAATGGCAGAACAAAGTGTACGTGATATTCGGGCTTTTACCGATGAGCAATTGGTAGATGCGATTGAAGACCAACGCGAAAAGATTTTCAACTTGCGTTTTCAAAAAGCCGCTAACCAATTGGAAGATGGCAACCTGTTGCGCCTTGCTAAACGTGGCTTGGCACGGTTGTTGAGTGTTCAGCATGAACGCTTGTTAGCGGTGCAACAATCCGCCGAAGGAGAGAAGTAACATGGCAAATAATCGTCGGCGACTGGTTGGTCGTGTAGTAAGCGATAAAATGCAAAAAACCGTTGTGGTGCTTTTGGAACGTCGTAAAATGCACCCCATCTACAAAAAAGTCGTGGTCAGCACCAAAAAGATTATGGCACACGATGAAACCGACAAAATCCCCGTTGGGGCAGTTGTGCGCGTGGTCGAAAGCCGTCCCATCAGCAAAAATAAACGGTGGGTCGTCGAAGAAGTGCTAGAAACACCCGAAGTCTTTAATGTAAGTCAAGACTTGGGCGAGGAGAAATAGTCATGATTCAAACTGAATCTCGCTTAGTTGTCGCTGATAACACGGGCGCACAAGAATTATTGGTCATCCGTGTATTGGGTGGCTCACGCAGACGTTATGGCTCGATTGGTGATATTGTGGTGGCAACCGTTAAATCGGCTTCGTCACAAGGCAACATCAAAAAATCAGAAGTCGTGCGTGCAGTCATTGTTCGCGTGGCGAAAGAATATCGCCGCGATGATGGCTCTTATATCCGCTTTGACGATAACGCCGCCGTCATTTTGGCAGATGACCTCACCAACCCCAAGGGGTCGCGTGTGTTTGGACCTGTGGCGCGTGAATTGCGTGATAAGGGTTTTATGAAAATTGTCTCTCTTGCCCCAGAGACGCTGTAATCATCATAGTGATGCTATTTCGGGCGAAGGGTAAGCATAAGCCCCCCGAAATGAAGGAGAATAAGAAAGATGCAACGAATTAAGAAAGGCGATACTGTCGAAATCATCGCTGGTAAAGATTTGGGCGAGCGTGGTGAAGTTGTCACTGTGCTGAACAAAGAAAACCGTGTGGTGGTAAGCGGTATCAACGTACTCAAGCGCCACGAAAAGGCGCGTCAAGTGGGCAACCAACAAATTCCTGCCCAAATTGTTGAGTTTGATTCTCCGCTAGACCTCTCTAACGTCAAGTTAGTGTGTCCAACGTGTAATCAGACCACACGCATCGGATTTCGTTTTGTAGATGGTCGCAAAGTGCGCCACTGCAAAAAATGTGATTCTAATATAGGTTAAGCGGAGCGAAAACAATGGCTAATGAATTATTGATGAAAACACGCTACCGCGAAGAAGTTTTGCCCGCTTTGATGACCGAGTTTAAGTATGCAAATATCATGCAAGCACCCGGTATCGAAAAAATCGTTGTAAATATCGGCTTGGGCAAAGCTATGGATGAACCAAAATTGCTCGATGGTGCAGTCGAAGATTTACGCATCATCACAGGTCAACAACCTGTTATTACTAAAGCCAAAAAGAGTATCGCCAGCTTTAAACTGCGCGAAGGACGCTCTATCGGTGTGAAGGTAACATTGCGTGGCGAAAAGATGTGGGCATTATTAGACCGCCTCATCAACATCGCTCTGCCACGTATCCGCGACTTTCGCGGGATTCCTGCCAAGCTCGATGGGCGTGGTAATTATACAGTTGGTTTGCGCGAACAATTGGTTTTTCCTGAAATTGACTTCGACAAAATTGACCAACTGCGCGGGATGGAAATAACCATCGTCACCTCAGCTAAGACCGATGAAGAAGGTCGGCGCTTGCTCAAATTATTGGGTATGCCATTCCGTGACAACTAAGGTTCTGGAGAGTATAAACAATGGCTAAAAAGTCAATGATTGCCCGCGAGGGCAACCGTAAGTTTGAAGTGCAAGTCCGCAATCGTTGTCAAAAGTGTGGTCGCCCTCGTGGGTATATCCGTCGCTTTGGATTGTGCCGCATTTGTTTTCGTGAGATGGCGCTCAAGGGAGAAATTCCGGGCGTTGTGAAATCTAGCTGGTAGGAGCATAGCCAATATGACAAGTGACCCGATTGCAGATATGTTAACGCGCATCCGTAATGCGCTAATGGTCGGAAAACCAGTAGTAGAAGTGCCAAAATCGAAGATTAAAGTCGAGATTGCACGCATCCTCAAGGACGAAGGTTTTATTGAGGATTATACTGTTGGTGACGAAACACCCGTGAATATTATTCACATCACGCTTAAATATTATGGTCCGCGCCGTAGCCGTCGCCCAGTGATTACGAACATTTCTCGTGTGAGTAAACCCGGACGGCGTGTATACAGTGGTCGCCGCGATTTACCCCGTGTCTTAAGCGGTACAGGCATTGCCATTGTCACCACCCCCAACGGCGTGATGACCGCGCAACAAGCCCGCCGCGAGCGCGTGGGCGGTGAAGTCCTGTGCTACGTTTGGTGATAAGGAAAAATTAACCATGTCTCGGATTGGTAAGAAACCGATTGCTCTGCCCGCAAAGGTAGAGATTAAGATAGAAGGACACACCGTCGTCGTTACGGGACCCAAAGGTCAATTGACCCGCGTGATTCACCCCGAAATGTCGGTGGCAATGGAAGAGGGCAACCTCGTTGTCTCACGTCCTTCAGATGCCGCTGGTCATAAAGCCTTGCACGGGTTAACTCGTGCATTGTTGGCAAATATGGTGACTGGTGTCTCTGAAGGCTTTCGTCGCACTCTCGACATCGAAGGTGTGCAATATCAAGGCGATATGCGTGGCAAAGATTTAGTCCTCAAATTGGGCTATAGCCATGAAATTGTGGTCACACCCCCCAGTACAGATATCTCTTTTGAAGTCGAAAAAGATAGCAAGGGTCGTGTGATTCATATCAATGGCATTGATAAAGAAGTGGTGGGGCAAGTTGCCGCCAATATCCGTGAGTTGCGCCCCCCCGAACCCTATAAGGGCAAAGGGATTCGCTACCGTGGTGAGATTGTCCGCCGTAAAGCTGGTAAATCTGGGAAGAAATAAGGGAATATCTCATGCCTGATATTAAAGGTCAAAAGAAAACAGAATCGCGCGTCCGTCGCCATACCCGCATCCGCGCCAAAGTGGAGGGGACACCAACCCGTCCCCGCCTCAGCGTGTTTCGGAGCTTGACCAACATTTATGCCCAAGTTATTGATGATGAAACTGGCAAGACACTGGTCTCTGCCTCTACTATTGATGACGAAGTAAGAAAACAATTAGACGGCAAAACCAAAGTGGAAGCCGCCAAATTGGTTGGGAAAGTGGTTGCAGAACGCGCCAAAACAGCAGGAGTGAACACGGTTGTATTTGACCGTGGTGGTTATAAGTATCATGGGCGCGTGGCGGCATTGGCTGAAGCGGCGCGTGAAGCTGGTCTTGAATTCTAATTTGCAGGGATAATCCCGAACAGAGTCTATTTTTAGAGGACAACTATGGCAGAAAAAGAAAAGAGAGAGCGCCGCGAAAAACGCGATGATGAACGCGATGAATTTGATGAGCGCGTCATTGACATCAAGCGCGTGGCGAAAGTCATTAAAGGGGGGCGACGTTTCGCCTTCCGTACTGTGGTGATTGTTGGCGATAACAAAGGTCGCGTTGGTGTTGGTATCGGTAAAGCTCGTGGCGTTCCCGATAGCATCCGCAAAGCCGCCGACCGCGCCCGCCGTAATATGCGCCCTGTGGCGCTGTCTGGGGCGACAATCCCCCACGAAATTACTGCCAAATATGGCGGTAGTAAAGTATTGCTCAAGCCAGCATCCCCCGGTACTGGGGTCATCGCCGCAGGCGGTGTCCGCGCTGTATTGGAAGCGGCTGGCATCCATGACATCTTGACAAAAAGTCAAGGTAGCCCCAATTTGCTCAATGTGGCGATGGCAACCATCAAAGCACTTAGCGAATTACGGTCTGCCGAAGAATTGGCGGCAATGCGTGGTAAGGATGTGAACGAAGTGCGTCCTTTCTGGGAACGCAAACCCGTCATTCGTGTAGAACCCACGGAGACAACCAACAATGAGTGATTACAGAAAAGTCCGTGTGACACTCGTCCGTAGTGTCATCGGCTATACCGAAGACCAACGCGCCACCGCGAAGGCTTTGGGATTACGTAAAATCCGTCAAAGCCGTATCCATACCGAAACACCACAGATTGCAGGGATGTTACATAAAATCCGCCATCTGTTGTTAGTAGAGGAAGTGACAGAATGAGACTGCATGACTTAAAACCCGCACCCGGGTCACAAAAGAAAAAATTCCGTGTTGGGCGCGGTATTGCCTCTGGTAAAGGCAAGACCGCAGGGCGCGGTACAAAAGGGATGGGCTCACGTACTGGTGGTGGTAAAGGTGCATATTTTGAAGGTGGTCAATTGCCACTCGTGCGTCGTTTGCCATTCAAACGTGGCTTTACCAACATTTTCCGCATCGAACACCAAGAAGTGAATGTTCGCTTTTTGGAAGCCCGTTTTAAGGATGGTGATGTGGTCAATCCACAAACCCTCTATGAAAAAGGGCTGGTACGTGATGCAGAAAAACCAGTGGTGATTATGGGCAAAGGCGACCTGACTAAAAAACTGACTGTTCATGCCCATCGCTTTACCAAAGGTGCATCCGATAAAATTACTGCCGTTGGTGGGTCAATCACCGTCATGCCTCTCAAAATAATAGGGGCGTTGGCAACCGTGAAGAAACTCAAAAAAGAACAAATTGCCAAACTCCAAGCCAAGTAATGTGGAGCGCGGATTTTGAAAGACATATAAGTCTTTGATAAGCAAAACGGGTAGGGACACGGTATGTTTGCCATGTCCCTACGCTAGTTTTAGACACGATGTTATGGAGGCATTTTTATGTTAGAGGCATTACGGAACGCATGGCGGTTGCCAGATGTCCGCAATAAACTGCTCATTACAGGGTTAATCCTCATCATTTATCAATTCGCCGCGCATGTCCCAGTGGTAGGGGTAGACCGCAACGCTTTGCGCGAACTCCTTAGCCCATCGAATGCGGGTGCAGGCTTGATTAATGTGTTGAACCTGTTATCGGGCGGTGCGGTGGCGAATTTTAGTGTGATTGCCAATGGGGTGTACCCATATATCACGGCATCCATTATTTTCCAATTGCTTATTCCCATCATCCCACGTTTGCAAGAAATCCAAAAAGAACCCGGTGGACAAGAAAAAATCCAACGCTGGACTTACTATGCCGCCATCCCCATGGCATTTTTGCAATCGTATGGACAAATCCAAATCTTTAATACATTGTTGCTTCAATCCAATGCCCAAGCCACCGAAATTATCCCGCAATTTGGGGTAAACTTTTTGGTGACAATTTCGGTATTAACCACCATGACCGCAGGCACGATGTTTGCTGTGTGGCTTGGTGAATTGATTACCGAACAAGGGATTGGCAATGGTATTTCGATTATCATCTTTGCGGGGATTGTCGCCCGCGCCCCAAGTAGCTTCTTTAACCTGATTGGTTCATCATTGCACCCCGTTTGGGATGTGGTGTTGTTCATCATCATCGTTTTGGTTAGCCTTGTGGTGTGTATTTATGTGCAAGAGGGTGTTCGGCGAATACCAGTCCAATATGGCAAGCGAGTACGTGGGCGCAAACAATATGGTGGAACAGCCACCCATGTGCCAATGCGTGTGAACCCTGTGGGGATGATTCCCCTCATTTTCGCGCAAGCCATCATCACCTTCCCAACCGTTATTGTGGCGTTCTTCCCAGATGGTCCATTGAAAACAAGCATCACCACCTCATTTGGGAATCAACAAGGCTTGGTCTATTGGGGCTTGTTCTTCACCCTCACAGTGGCTTTCACCTTCTTCTATTCAGAAGTGATGATTACCAACCAAAACCTTGCAGATAATTTGCAACGGCAGGGTGGGTTTATTCCGGGTATTCGTCCGGGTAAGCGTACAGAAGATTATATCCTCCGTGTGACACGACGGATTACATTGGTCGGGGCTATTTTCTTGGGGATGATTGCGATTACCCCAGGGTTGGTAGACTTGCTCAATTCCTTCTTGTTCCCCGGTGAAGCGGTGTCTACGGGCAATAATGCCGCCAACGTCCTCACTGGCTCTGCGATTATCATCGTGGTCGGCGTGGTGATTGATTTCTTACGTCAACTCGAAGCGCAATTGGTCATGCGTAATTACGAAGGCTTCATGCGCTAATATTAGGGATGGCATACATGCCATTCATTATTGGACTATATATATATATACCTCGTAAGGGCGCACCATGGTGCGCCCTTACAGCCACACTTAATTGCGTGGGGCGGGGATATAATTTTGGTCTTATATCATATCGGATTTGGAAAGGATATCTCATGAGCCTTTATGTGATTATCATGGGTGTGCAAGGCGCGGGCAAAGGCACACAAGCCCAATTTATCCAACGCACGTTTGGGATTCCCCAAATTTCGACAGGGGATTTATTCCGCGCCATGAGAACTCGTACCGATGCGTTTGCGGTGCAAATCCAAACCCTCATGAATAGTGGGGCATTAATTGACGATGAAACCACTCAAAATATTGTCGCAGAACGGCTTTTGGCAGATGATGTCCAAAAAGGTGCGATTTTTGATGGATTCCCGCGCAATATTGCACAGGCGCAATGGCTCGATGCTCATCTTGCCCAAAAGGGTACGGCGATAAAACAGGTTTTGCTGTTGGAACTCGATGCGTATACCGCCTTCAAACGGGCATACGGGCGGGTGACAGATGCGAATTCAGGCGTTGCGTATAACATTTATTCCAATGCGGGCGATATTCAATGGCAATTTGTAGAACATCCAGAAAAAGCCTTTCCACCCCGTTTGGAAGCAACCCTAAATGGTCAAAAGCTCTCACGCCGTCCCGATGATGAAGCGAGTTTTGTCATTAAACGGATAGATACCTTTTTGGAACAAACCACACCCCTCATTAACTACTATAGCCAAAAGGGGCTGGTGAAAAAAATTGATGCCACACAACCTATCGAAACGGTTAGTCAAGACATAAAATCCCTGTTGGGATGAGTAGAAAGAATGACCAATCATGTCGAGCAATAAATCGTATATCAAGCCTATTTCCAAGCCGCCGATGCCAAAACCATCGCCAAGACCCAAGCAAGAACCAGAAGGGGTTATCTTAAAAACCCCAGATGAAATTGCCATTATGCGGGAAGCTGGTCGGATTGTGGCACGCGCCCATGCCGCCATGAAAGAAGCATTGCGTCCGGGTATTAGCACATGGGAACTCGATAAAATTGCAGATACAGTTTTTCGTGACCATGGCGCTACCCCTGCATTTTTGAATTATCGGGGCGGTAGCAATAGCAACCCGCCATTCCCTGGCGCTATCACTGCCAGCATTAATCATGAATTGGTGCATGGTATTCCATCCAAGACACGCTTGCTCCGTGAGGGTGATATTATCAGCCTCGACACTGCCTGTTTTTATCAAGGATTTGTGGGCGATTCTGCTTGGACATGGGCAATTGGTGAAATTCCAAAGGCGGTACAACGGTTATTGGATGTTGCAGAAGGCTCATTATGGGAAGCCATTAAAGCATCGCGCATCCCCAACAGTGTCAGTGATGTGGCACGCGCCACCCAAAATTATGCAGAACAACACGGCTACACCGTTGCGCGTGACTATACGGGACATGGGGTAGGGCGCAAGTTGCACGAAGAACCACAAGTTCCCAATTGGTGGCATAGCAACCCCAAGAAGGTACAACGGCTACAAGCCTATAATCCAAAATTGGCGGTTGGCATGACCTATGCCATTGAGCCGATGGTGATTGCTGGGCGTGAAAAATTGAAGGAATTGGCAGATGGCTGGACAGTCGTCACAGCAGATGGCTCGCTTTGCGCTCATTTTGAGCATACAATAGCCATTACCGATGGCGACCCCATTATTTTGACCTTGCCATAGATGGTTGTGGATGGCGTAGGGGCATGATATATCATGCCCCTACAAACAACGATGTAGATTGGTATGGGTTTGGGCGTTGATATTTTGCGCCATTTATGCTATTGTTTTTGTCCTTATGTTTGATAATCACAGGGAATAACATCTGATGAAAGTCTCAACATCTATTAAAGTGCGTTGCCCAAAATGCCGCGTGATTAAACGTCACGGGCGGGTGATGATTATTTGTTCAAATCCCAAGCACAAACAACGTCAGGGATAATTCGCAGGTCATTTTTTAGGAGAGATTAAGCATGGCTCGTATTGAAGGTGTAGACCTGCCGCGTAACAAACGTGTTGAAATTGGTTTGACATATATCTACGGTATTGGCAAAACCACCAGCCAAAAGATTTTGGCAACAGTGGGAATTGACCCCAATGTGCGTGTGCAAGATTTGACCGAAGCCCAAGTGCAAACCTTGCGCGAGGAAATTGGCAAATTGACCACCGAAGGCGATTTGCGCCGTCAGGTGCAATTGAATATCAAGCGCCTACAAGAAATTGGGTGCTATCGTGGAATGCGTCATCGCCGTAATTTGCCAGTGCGTGGTCAACGTACCCGCACAAATGCACGTACCAAACGCGGTGTTCGTAAGACCGTCCCAGGTCGTGGTCGTCGTAGAGGCGCAACCAAGAAATAACCTTTGGGTGGAATGGGTCATGGCAGGGGGGACAACTTTCCTTGCTATGGCGAATGGTTTTTTATCACGAAAAACGATCATCTCAAGAGAGCGCCCTGCGCCCCATTTGTGACGCGGGCGTTCTTAACTGTATAGCCAAAATGTGAAGGAGTCCTTATGGCAAAGGCAAAAGCAACAACAGGGTCGGCGCGTCGCACCGCCAAGAAAATCTTAAAGAATATCCCCTACGGGCAGGCGCATATTTACGCCACCTTCAATAACACCATCGTCTCACTGACAGATCAATCGGGCAATGTTGTCTCTTGGTCGAGTGCAGGCACCAGTGGCTTTAAGGGTAGCCGTAAAAGCACCCCATACGCCGCTCGTATGGCGGCACAAACCGCATCCGAAGTGGCACAAACACACGGCATGAAAGAAGTGGATGTTTTCGTTAAAGGTCCCGGACCCGGACGCGAAGCCGCTATTCGTGCTGTGCAAGGTAGTGGTATGAAGGTGCGTTCCATCACCGATGTGACCCCAATTCCCCACAACGGTGTTCGCGCCCCCAAGAAACGTCGTGTTTAATCGTTTGGGTCGTTAGTTGGCAGTAGTGCCAGAGGGTAGTCATTTGGTTACAAATAATATGGTTTTACCGCACAAAGTCGAAACAGATGCCATTACTCGCAATTATGGGCGTTTTGTTTTTGGTCCGCTCGAAAGTGGATTCGGCTTGACATTAGGGAATGCCCTACGGCGTGTGTTGCTTTCATCCCTCCCCGGGGCGGCAGTGACCAGTATCCGTGTCTCGGATGTGCATCACGAATTTTCTGCCATCCCCGATGTGCGTGAGGACATGACCCAACTTATTTTGCAAGTCAAACAATTGCGACTCAAGTTGTTAGAAGGCGAACAATCGCGCCTCAAACTGCAACATCGTGGCGAAGGCACTGTTACGGCGGCAGATATTCTCTGCCCCGCAGAAGTTCAAATCGAAAATACCGATTTGTACCTGTTCACCGTAGATTCGCCCCATGCACACATCGAAATGGAATTTGAGGTGCGCTTGGGACGTGGTTATAGCCCCGCAGAAGACCGCGGACGCTTGCCCATTGGCGAATTGCCCGTAGACGCTATTTTTAGCCCTGTACGCCGTGTCAATTTTGAGGTGGAACGCGCCCGTGTTGGGCAACGCACCAATTATGACAAGCTGGTGCTAGAAATTTGGACAGATGGCACTGTTCGCCCAGAGGAAGCACTCGCCCAAGCGGGAAATATCCTCATCCGTCACTTGCGTATCATCAGCGGCATTTTTGACCAAGGTGGACTTGGTGATTTTGGGATTGAAATGGACACCATCGAATCTGATGTGCCAGACCGTCCCCGTCCATTTGATAACAAGCTGATTGAAGAACTCGATTTGAGCGTGCGCGTGTTCAATTCACTCAAACGCACAGGCATTACCACCATTGGCGACGTTCTCGATATGTTGGAACGTGGCTCTGATGCCATGCTCGCTATCCGCAATTTTGGCGAGAAATCATTAGACGAATTGGTCGAAAAACTGCGCGAAAAAGGCTATATGCCTGTAGATAGTGGCGCAGACAACACCTAAATAAACGGATACAGGGCATGATAGGACATGACCTATCATGTTCCATCCGAATGGCAATCACTGGATTGCCATAATCCCATCTTAGAGAATTTATGCAGAGGAAATCATGAAACATAACATATACGGAAAGAAATTAAACCGCGATAGCTCCCACCGTAAAGCCTTGCGGATGAACCTCACCCGCGAGATTTTGGAACACGGGCGCATCGAAACCACCGAAGCCAAAGCAAAATTTGTGCGTCGCAATGTGGAACGCATGATTACCATCGCCAAACGTGGTATCAAAAAAGCACAAGAAACCAATGACGAAACAGTGGGCGTTCATGCCCGCCGTATCGCCGCTAGTCGCTTGGGCAATGACCGCGATTTGGTGCAAAAATTGTTCGATGAAATTGCCCCACGGTTTGCCAATCGTGAAGGTGGGTATACCCGCATTTACAAATTGGGACCACGTAAAGGCGACAATTCCGAAATGGTTCTGATTGAACTCACAGAACGCGGTTAATTCATTTTGACCTCACCCGTAAGGGCGCAACATGTTGCGCCCTTACACCCATCACCATTATAAAGACGGGATGAGGTTGAGATTTTGCCTATGCCTCGCTACCGCGCCACCCTCGCTTATGACGGCACAGCCTATATCGGCTTTCAGCGTCAACTCACTTCTCCCACCATTCAATTATTTGTCGAAATTGCCATTGAGCAGGTAACAGGGCAAGCCGTTACTGTGATAGGTGCAGGACGCACCGATGCTGGTGTTCATGCCAGTGGGCAGGTTATCGCCTTTGATGTGGACTGGAAACACCCTGATGAAGCCTTACTCCGCGCCATCAATGCCCATTTACCCCCAGATATAGCCCTACAATCTATTTGCCAGCATGAAGGGTTTCATCCGCGTTATGATGCGGTAGCACGGCGTTATGTCTATACCATCATCAACACCCCCAACCGTCACCCGCTCTATCATCAATCGGCATGGCATGTGCGCGGGGATATTTCGCTAATGGCGATGCAAACCGTGGCGCAAATGCTCATTGGGGTGCATGATTTTCGGGCATTTGGACAAGACCCACAGGGCGGTGATAGCACCGTCCGCGAAGTATTTATTTCTGCATGGACATCCACACCAATCCCCAATGGAGTTCTATTGCACTACACCGTAGAAGCCAATGCCTTTTTATATCACATGGTACGGCGGATGGTGGGAGCGCAGATGTGGGTGGGGCGGGGGATATTATCACCAGAGGCATTTTTAGGCATTTTCCGCGATGGTGCAATGGAAAAAATTAAGCAAATTGCCCCGCCTCATGGATTAGTGCTTGAAAAAGTACGGTATCCAGAGGATAATGATTAACGCTTCGCAAAACCCCTCATAAGTAACAAATTATCTGGTGGCACAAATCGAAGTTTTTGTTGAGTTGATAGCGGAGCAATTGCGCCCGCTTGAGGAGATTTTATGAGAATCAAGACGTTTGTAACAACCCCCACAGACATCGAGCGCGAGCGTCGGTGGTGGGTCATTGATGCCGAAGGGCAAACCCTTGGGCGTTTGGCTTCTAAAATTGCCCCAATTTTGCAAGGCAAAAATAAAGCCATTTATACCCCCAATTTGGATACAGGGGATTATGTCGTTGTTATCAATGCCGCCAAAGTGTATGTCACGGGCAAGCGCATGGATGACAAGATGTATTATCGCCATTCCCAATACCCCAGTGGTCTTACCGAGACCAATTTGCGTGACTTGCTGGCAAAATTCCCAGACCGTCCACTCATGATTGCCATTCGTGGCATGTTGCCCAAGACCCGTTTAGGTCGTCAGATGATTAAAAAACTGAAGATTTATGCAGGTTCAGAGCATCCACACGCCGCCCAAAATCCGCAACCATTGACGTTGGAACTTTAAGGAGCAGATGAGCTATGTCGCAATATTATGAAGGTATTGGACGGCGTAAATCCGCGAGTGCGCGGGTACGCCTTTATCCAAACGGTACAGGTAACGTGCAGATTAACGACAAAGATGGTCGTGATTATTTGCCCCGCGCGGGCGATTATGAAATCATGGTAGAGCCACTCACCCTTATTGGGCAAGA
Source organism: bacterium (assembly GCA_033763335.1). Taxonomy (GTDB): domain Bacteria; phylum Chloroflexota; class Anaerolineae; order Aggregatilineales; family Phototrophicaceae. The sequence continues at coordinate 30,826 of JANRKU010000101.1, read as the reverse complement.
GAGTAGCTATGATATGACCGTTCATGTGAATGGTGGTGGTATCACTGGTCAACGCGATGCTATCAAATTAGGTGTGGCACGGGCGTTATTGAAAATTGACCCCGAATTACGTCCACGTATGCGTGCCGCCGAGTATCTCACTCGTGATTCGCGTGAGAAAGAACGGAAGAAACCCGGTCTCAAACGCGCACGTAAAGCACCAACCTATACCAAACGTTAGAAGCAGTTCAAAAATTCCCCACTACGGGGAATTTTTGTTTTTGGGGTAAAATGGACGATAATCTAAACCGTAGGGACGAGATACATCTCGTCCAAGATGATATACAAGATGATATAAAGGATATATAGGTATGACCATCACCATTGTCGGTCTTGGACCGGGAGATATTGACGATTTATCGCGCAAGGCATGGCGCGTGCTAGAACAAGCCAAAACGGTGTATTTACGCACCAATGAACATCAATGTGTGCCATTTTTGCCACAATCAGCGACCTATCACTCATTTGATGATATTTATAACGCCAATGATGCCTTCGAGACGGTATATGAACGCATTGTAGAGGCACTTATCACGGCGGCAAAAAATGGTGATATTGTGTATGCCGTTCCAGGAGACCCATTTGTGGGCGAATCTACCCCCGCGAAAATTATGGCGCGTGCCAAAGCAGAAAATATCGCTGTCGAGATTGTCAGTGGCATTAGCTACATTGAGCCGATGCTCCGCCTCATCGGGGTGGATGCGCTCGATGGGATGCAACTATTAGATGGACTCGATTTGGTCGCCATGCACCACCCGCCGATTAATCCCGACTATCCCGCCATCATCGGGCAGGTTTATAGCCAGATGGTCGCCTCTGATATTAAACTCACGCTGATGAATCAATATCCCGATGAATTTGAAGTGACCCTCATCCATTCGGCGGGGACATCCGATGAAATCGCCGAAAAAATGCCGTTATACGAAATTGACCATAGTGAGCATATCGGACACACCACATCGCTCTATTTACCCGCATTGGGGGAGATGAGTAGCTTTGAGCAATTTCAAGAAATTGTTGCTCATTTGCGTGCGCCAGAGGGATGCCCTTGGGATAAAAAACAAACCCATACCAGCCTGATTAAATATATGCTAGAAGAGGCATACGAAGCCATTGAAGCCATCGAAAATGATAATCCCGATGAACTCGCCAAAGAATTGGGCGATTTGTTGCTACAAGTGGTATTGCATACCCAAATTGCCATTGATGATGGCGAATTTTATATGACCGATGTGTTGCGCCATATCAACGCCAAAATGATTCGCCGTCATCCCCATGTATGGAAGCCAGATACAGGTGAAGTGACGGTGGATAGCGCCGAAGAAGTGGTCACGAATTGGGAAGCTATCAAAGCACAAGAAAAAGCCGATAAAAAAGAGACATTTGAGAGCATGTTGGCGGGTGTGCCAAAAGGGATGCCTGCTTTGATGGTCGCCACACAATATCAAGACCGTATGGCGCGGGTAGGCTTTGATTGGTCAGACCCACAAGGGGTTGTGGATAAAGTGCGCGAAGAATTGGATGAGGTGTTAGAGGCACAAACCGAAGATGACCCTGCACACTTATCTGAGGAAGTGGGAGATTTATTTTTTGTGTTGGTGAATTGGGCGCGTTGGATGAAAATTGACCCCGAAACGGCACTTAAAAAAGCCAATGAGAAGGTCTATCGGCGTTTTGAATTTGTCGAAAAACGAGTGGCAGAAAGTGGCAAGCCGTTCACTGATTTTACATTATCAGAGTTGGATAAGTTTTGGGATGAAGGGAAAAAATTAGGCTTATAATCTGAAATAGTTTATTGTGAGCATATATGAGGATAAATAGATGGCAATCGAAGTGGTTTGGGATGATGAAGAAAAGACGATTGTGCGCCAGACTTATGGCAATGAAATATCTATAGAAGATTATTATGCGGGAGTTAAAAAACGCCTTGAACTTATCTCATCTGTAACCTACCCTGTGGATTTGATTATAGATGTCAGCAAAGGCAATCCTAATATCAAGGGGTTACTCACCGCATCCCGTTATGCCAATAAACACATTCCACCGAATCAACGCCTTGTGGTGATTGCTGGGGCAAATCTGTTCGTTAAAAGTCTTGTTGGGGTGCTTAAAAAAATTCTGCCAAAAATATCGGATACCATTCACTTCGTCAATACGGCAGAAGAAGCCTATCACATGATTGCAGAATATCGAGAAAAATTATCGGGTGCGGGCAATTAATTATGTCCCACTCACCATTTTTTCAAATTGTTTAACCCACTTTTGGGCATCGCCCTTGCGCTTATCATTGCCAGCTTCCATCAGCGCGAGGGCTTTGGTCATCCACTCTAACGCCTCTTTATTATTCAATTTGCGATGATGGCACAATGCCAAATAGTAGAGGGTTTCTGCCCGTTTTGGATTGGCATGATAGGCATGGGTAAAATGCTCTAAGGCACTATCCCATTTGCTATTGCGATATGCCAGCGTGCCTAAGCCGATATGTGCCAAGACTTCATAGGCAAATAATTCTAGCGCCTTTTCAAAATCGCGTTTGGCTTCTTTTTCTGCGCCATCTTCCAAATAATAAAATCCGCGTGTGGCGACATATTCCGAATTTTCTAGCAACAGGTTAATCGCTTTTTCGACAGCTAAAATGGCATCGGTGAGTTGTCGTTTGAGATAGTATTGGATAGATAATTTATATTCGACATCGGCATCATAACGATTGAGTCCGAGCCGTTTTGTGAGTTTAGACATAGAATGGGTCTCCTATTGGGTTTTTCCCCACCCCAACATTGATAGATGAGGTAAGGGCGCAATATATTGCGCCCTTACATTCTGTATAGTTTAACAAGGGTGAGGTAAAAATAGCAATGTTATCGTTATTCACTGCACCAATCGGCGGTACAAGCGATGGCAATTTCCATCGTATTGACATTGGGTAATGCCTCAAATGCGTTATCATCCACGGTGGTGAAGAGATAATCTATGAATAACACAAAACCATCGCCCTCAATGAGCATCATATTGGAGAATTGGGTGTAGCTACGGGCGATAGGGCGGAAGGATGTCCCATTTGGAATGACACCCGCACGCCGAATGGCACTGGTATCAAAAAATCCGACGGCAAAGTCACTATTTACGATTTCGCCACCCGCTACCCCAACACTGGTCGAAATCCGCTCACCCACGGCTGTGCCTGTCGCCAAATAATTCACTTCCACAAACACACTGGCTTCTTGGGCGGCACGCGCACAAAAATCGGGTGCGGTGCGGTCTGCTTGGAGGACGAATACCCCATTTAATTCTAATAAACGCACAAGGGCTTGTGTATCGCGGTCACAACGGAATAATGGCTCACCGCCTATCCACCCTGCAGGACGAGTCGTGCCGAGCGCGGTCTCTGCCAATAATTCGAGGTCATGGCGAATATCACGCGCAATGGAAAAATTGGTGCTGGCAACCGCGCCAAACCAACCTGGTGGACGGGTATTTGCACCGAGAAGCGTGCCTGCCAATAATTCTAAATCAAGTCGGATGAGCAGGGATAAATTGGGGTCGCTAATATCTATTGCGCCTGTCCAACCATCAGGACGCACACCCGCACGAGTCGCATTCACCAAATTTTCGAGGTCACTCCGCGCAGACAGGAGCAAGGTGGTATCACTCGGTTGAACAGGGGCTTGGGTGATTGTATCTACAGGAGCAGTTGCTTCTGGCTGTGGCGTGATTTCGACAGGGACATCGGGTGTGGTGACAGGTTCTTGTGCCAATGCCCATGCGAGAGGCATAAGGCAGAGTAGGGTGATGATAAAAATTTTTAGTGGACGCATCGTGTATTTTCCTTTTGATAATAAAGAACAATCCAAAATATAGCACCTCACTCTACCCTGTAAGGGCGCAACCTGTTGCGCCCTTACACCATACGGATAGGGCTTAGAGATAGGAAGCCTGTGGATAACCGTTATGGTGTATACGGACCGTAGGCAGTCCCATCGGGTAATAGCACAAAAACTTGCCCTGCACTCACATCCAAAAAGAGTGACCCACCATCAAATCGTTGCACATTGACGGGGCTATCGCCTTCGGGTAACAATCCGAGTCCGAGTGCTTCTTGGATTGGCACAATGGTTGCCCAAACAGACCCCAAATAGCCACTAGGGACAAATCTACCGGGGGGAGCAACAATGGCACCGGGGACAACGGCAGGATTCGGTTGCCCCTCATACCAATACGCCCCGCTAAATGTGCCAACACCGGGCGCAATTGCCCAAACCTCATTGGTCTCAATTCGCAAATACATCGCTCCCCCTTCAAAAATTTGCCCACGCCCATTGAAGCCGAAGCGTTCTTGTATAGGGCATCTGAGCTTGTTTTTATGCTCGGTTTCCCATGCGTTGCCAAAAACGGCATCTGCTTCAACACCACAAATGAGGGGGATGGTGTTGATGGGCGTGGCGGGAATGTTGAAATCGGCGGGGTTGGGAATATTCAGACTTTCTGCCACTTCGCCTAAAAATACTCCGACATAGGGTGTGACGGTGGGGATGGGTGTCGGTGTGCGGATAGGTGTGGGGGCGTTGGCTTGTTGGGTAGAAAGCATCGCCACTGCATCTACCGTGAGGGTAGGGGCAGGGGTGGCGAGTTGCTTCACAATCGGCGGCGGGGTGAGGGTCGGCGCGGTATTGGGGGTGGTATAGACTGTCTCACACCCACAAAGCAACAGTAGGGACACGATATATCGTGTCCAATATATCCATCGTGTCCATTGGCGATTTTTTTGGTTAATCATCAATCACACCTTGCCTTTATGTCATATTCGGACACATTCTCAAACCCACCATTGGAAGTTAGGCGATACATGCCAAAACGGATAGTAAAAATGGCATCGCGTCTTGGGCGTGGCAAAGGATAAACATCGCGCACAATTTCGCCTGCTATCCACGAAGTGGTTGGTCGCCATGTATAAACGGGCGATGGCTGGTCGGCTTGCCCCATAATCGGACCTTCCATTGGATACCCATGCACGAACACGCGCAAATTTTCTGTAGGAATATCGCCTGTTTGCCATGTCACATACAGATAACGCATGGTATCGGTGCAAACGACTTCGCTATCCACCACTGTAATGCCAATTGGGGCATCATCCGATAATTCTGGCGTGGTTTTTATCTGCACCAAATTGGGTGCAACCGCTATCGGGTAAATCCGCCCAAGTCGTTCTTCCCACCATGCAGGGGGTTGGGTGTATATGGTGAAATCGGGCGTGATGAGCATTTTCCCCTCTGCCAAAATGCCTGCATAATCGGCTTTATGGTCAACGAGGGTGATATGCGCTAATTCGCCTGTCAAATCGCGCCCAATCCCCGCCGCAAAATGGTTGGGTCCCCATGTGACCATGACCACACTGCCATCGGGGGCATTTTTGAGGGTGTTAATGGTCTTGATGCCGTCTTGGTTGGTGGTGATGTCTTGTAGGAAGGACAAATTTTGTGAAGCTGATGTACCACCAGCGTAACTGAGCAATAAAATGATAATGATGGTATAGAGACTTATTGATATCGGCATTCCAATACGATGACCGCCCAGAATTGGTTTGAATGTGGCTTCTATTCGTAAAACCAATTCTACGATTAGCAATAACCAGCCAAATACGAGGCTCACCAATATGGGTAAAATCAGCGCCGATAAAATATCGGTATAAAAGAACACATGAAAGAGATATGCCACCAATCCATTGGCAATCATGACGAGGGCGAGTTTTCGTTGGTGAATAAGCCCCACTAGCAAGCCGATGATGCCAATTATAATACCAAGCAGGGTGAGGTCAATTTCTAAGACACTATTCACCACATCAAAATTGCGTTGTAGGGCTTCTGCGGTTTGTGGGATGCCGATAAAGCGCGAGGCTTCTGTGCCGATGAATTGTGTCCATACACCCGCCCATGTTTGTGGTTCACCATAGACCCATGCCCCGCCAGCGATTCCGCGCAGGTACATATAAAGATATTGCCCAAAGCCGATACAGCCCAATAACAGGCTGATAATGACCATTTTGGGCATTTCGCGCCGATGTTCCCAGAAATAGGGGAGCATGGCGATGAGCAGGGCGGGTATCATCATGGCGATGGCGCGGTGATGTGCCACCCCAATCCCGCCGATGAATGCCAGCCAATACATCCGCCCGCGAATCGGATTTTTCCACAGGGCAATAATCAAGAGGAGCGCCCCTATCAATAAGCCAAAGGTGTAAATTTCTGCGATGATATGATGCACCCATACAGTACGGGCTAACCCGAATATGCCAATCACCACCGCAGATAACCATGCCTTATGGGTGTAGTGATAGGCGAGCATATAGAGCAGAGTGAGGGCGAGAATGCCCCATATGAGCGACACAATGGCGGGGGCAACGATAGGGCTAATGCCGACCAATCGCATGATGGCGGTGAGGACGTTGCCCAACATCACATATAACGGATAGCCTGTGGAATGGAGGCTACCCCACAAATTGAGGACGAGTTGGGTCTCGCCTACATCAATCATAAAATAATGACCAGACCCGTTGGGTATGGTCTGCATGGTGGTGGCATATATTCCGATAAGCGGAAATACTACCACCAACCACGCAAGAATTTTCGGTTGTTTGAGTTGCACAATTAGACGATTTTCCATGCCCATTAGCATAGCACAAAATGGGCATTTTGGGCAGTTATGGGAACATCACTGCCACCGTACCATCGCCTATCCCGACTACCGCGTATATTAATGAACTTGCCCCTGCTGGCACAACACCGACATAATAGCCGACCACACTAGCACTACTTTGGCTAAATGCCTCATCTACAGCACTAAACGCATAGCCTGTTTCGGTTTCTGTGGGGTAAAATGTCGCGCTACCCAATAGGGGATATGCCGAAACAATCATTGAGAGGGCTTCTTGGTCACTGGTTGGTGCGCCAGTGCGATAAGTGGAATATGCCCCCATCGAAGCCTGTTCGATTTGCAATTGTAGGCTCTCATAACTTTGGGTGCATTGTGTGGCATTGCAATCAGACACGATGAGGATTCCCACCCCTGCCGGATATGTCCCCCAATAAGTGACAGCATTGCTACCACTCGCCATATTCAAATAGGTTTGAACTTCGGCGGGGAATTGCGCCAAAATTGCCGCATACGCATCTGCCGTTTCGCCTGTGGCGGTATACATACTCGCATAGGTGGGTGCTTGTCCACTGCCCAAATAGGTGTTATCAAATCCGACAAGGGCGCTATAGGCATCTGGGGATGTTTCGAGTGGATTTTCCCATGTGAGTGTGATTTGTAACTGTGAAAAGTCAATTTCTTCCCATGCGGGCATTTCTGTGGGCATGGTCAAACTGATAGTGGGGTAGGCTTCTGCGGTGAATTGTGGGGTCACGGCATTTGAAGCATCAAAATATGACGAAAAATCGCGTGTGGCGCGTGCTTCTGGTGTATTGATGGTTGGCGGATTTCGTTCTTGGGTGGCGCGGGGTGTTCGTTGGGGCGGATTGGGTTGATATTGGTCAATATTGGCAGAGGCACTCATCATCCCCCAGAGGGGCAGGGCAAAAAGGGCGAATAAACCAAGTGCGAAAATAGGGCGGAAGCGTTTGGGCATGGTGAACTTTCTCCTTATAGATACAACCTAGCTACAATAAACACACAAATCAAAAAAGATGATGCAGTGATGAAACCGCATCTCCTTTTAGAATAATGTATATTGATGAGCATAAGATGGTTAATGGTGTAAATTATGGGCAAAATTTTTGTAAATCGGCTTTACCCTTTTGGATGATGTTTTGCCATCCAGTCCCGTTGTAAAATGCCCATGATGTGCATATCATGATATGTCCCATCCCGATAGAGCGCCTCGCGCCGTTTGCCTTCGTAGGTAAACCCTATTTTTTCGTAGGATTTAATCGCACGCGGGTTATAGCTGAATACACTGAGCGATATGCGGTGCAAATTCAGATCCATGAAGCCAAATCGTATGAGGATGTTCATGGCATCTGTGCCATAGCCTTTTCCCCAATCATCAGGCGAGCCAATGAAAATGCCCACCCACCCATGACGCGATGCCCAACTATCCACTTCAATATCACACCCGCCCACGATGCGGTTATCATCCAACGCGCGGATGCTAAAGGGATATTCAGAATCAGATTTGGGGTTGGTGTTTTCATCTAACCATTTGATATGTCTCTCTTGTGTGTGTGGCATAGCGACGCTATTACTGAGCAAACGCAACAATTCTGGATTGGCAAACCATTTTTGATAGGTGGGCAAATCATCCCGACTTAATGCCGCCAGATGCACATTTTCGCCTTTGAGCAAGTTATGAGTGTAAAGCATGATTATTTCACCTCTGGGTGGTGTTTTGCCATCCAATTATGGCGTAAAATGCCCATGACATGAATATCGTGATATGTCCCATCCCGATACAAGGCTTCGCGGGTTGTCCCTTCATGCACAAACCCGACTTTTTCATACGATTTCATGCCACGCTCGTTATAGCTAAAAACATTCAGCGATATACGATGTAAATTCAATTCCATGAATCCAAAACGGACTAAAACACCCATTGCTTCTGTGCCATACCCCTTGCCCCAATCATCTGGCTCACCGATATAAATGCTAACCCATCCGTGCCGCGAGGGTTGGCTTTCGATTTCGATGTGGCAATTTCCTAACAAGTGGTCATCATCACGCGAGCGAATCCCAAAATAATAGGTTTTTTCATCTTTAGCGATGTTTTTGAGCCATTCCGCTTGACTTTCTAGTGTACTTAGACGCACAGCCCTAGCACTGAGCAAGCGTCTAAATTCAGTGTTCGTATACCATTTGTTATATGTGGCTAAATCATCTTGTCGAATTGCCGCCAGATGAATCCTCGCTCCTTGTAACAGGTTATTCGTGTAAATCATGATAGTTTCACCTCTGGGTGATGTTTTGCCATCCAGTCACGCCGCAAAATGCCCATGATGTGAATATCATGGTATATGCCATCTCGATACAAGGCTTCATGTAATACCGCCTCACCCACAAATCCGACTTTTTCGTATGAACTGATTGCCCGTGCATTGTAACTAAACACATGCAATTCAAGCCGATGCAAATTCAAATCCATAAATGCGAATCGTACCAATACATTCATCGCATCAGACCCAAATCCCTTGCCCCATTCGCTTGGTTCGCCGATATAAATTCCGACTTCGCCATTCCGTGAACTTTCGCTGATGCTAAAAATGGAGCAGTTACCTAATAGACGATTATCATCTAAGGCACGAATACCAAATACATATTCATCTTTGCTTTTGGATGCTTCTTCATACCATTCCAGTTCACTTTCCGTCGTTTTGGGCATAGCGACATCGGGATTGAGCAACCGCAAAAATTCGGTGTTGCTAAACCACTTGTGATAGGTTGGCAAGTCATCTTTATTGAGCGCCGCCAAATGTACTTTTTCGCCTTTGAGCAAATTATTCGTGTAAATCATGATTTTATCCCTCCGTGATAAGCGTGTGAATAGATGGGGCATGATAAATAGGTCATGCCCTTATCAAAAAATACGATTGGTGATAGGGTGAGCGATACATTTTATCGCCCCCTGATTTTTATACCTGTGGGGTCAAATGGATGACGGTTACGCCATCGCCCCCTTCATTGGGATGTGCGGTTTCGACTTTTGATATGAGTGGATGACTTTCTACATGGTCACGCACCGCCTTGCGGAGCGCCCCTGTGCCTTTGCCGTGAATAATCCGCGCAAATGGCAATCCAGAGCTATAAGCGGCATCCACATATTGGTCGAGCCGTTCTATGGCAGATTCTACCCGTTGTCCGCGCAAATCGAGTTCCAAACCGGGGGATTTTACGGCGGTATAGGTGATGGTATCAGATTCATATTGGCGTACATGCCCGCGTTTGATTTCGCGTTTTTGGCTTTTTGTGCGCCGTTGCAACTCGTTCATCCCTGCACGCACACGCAACGACCCGACTTGTACCAATGCCCCATTCGATTCGAGTTCAATCACTGTACCTTCGGCATTGAGTGTTTCGAGCCATACCACATCGCCCAAACGGGGCAAAAAGCTAGGGCGTTCTACTGCTTCGGTTACATTGACAATGGGTTGGGCATTATATTGGGCGATTTTTTCTGCCGCTTGTTGGACTGCCATCAGGGTTTCGAGTGGCAACCCTGCACGGCGCATATCTTCGCGTAGGCGTTTAATCTCTTTGCGAATTTCGTTCAATTCTTCTTCGGCATTACGGCGGGTGACAGCGATGATATTACGGCGTTCATCCTCAATCTGGTCAAGGCGGGCTTGGAGCGCATCATTTTGCTCCTCAATTTCTTGACGCATCAAGGTAACTTCTTCGTGTTCTCTGCGGATATTTTCCCGCGTGCGGTGAATTTCATCCAGCAAATCATCTGCTACCAAATCTTCGATAGCGACCATCCCGCGAGCCAATTCGATAATTTCTTTGCTCAATCCCAAACGGGTAGCGATGGCAAGCGCATTAGAGCGACCCGGTAGCCCAACTACCAAACGATAGGTAGGGGCGAGTGTTTCGAGGTCAAATTCAACACTGGCATTGCGAACACCCGGAGTTTCTACGCTATAAATTTTGAGTTCGGGGTGATGGGTTGTGACCATCGTGGTCACTTGCCGATTCACCAATGTGGTCAAAATTGCCCGCGCCAATGCCGAGCCTTCGGCGGGGTCTGTGCCTGCGCCCATCTCATCCAATAATACGAGGGAACGGTCATCACAATCTTCTAAAATTTGGATGGTGTTTCGCATGTGAGAGGAGAAGGTGCTGAGGGATTGCTCAATGCTTTGTTCGTCGCCAATATCGGCAAAAATGCCATCAAAAATGGTCAATTTTGCCTCTTCTGCTGGCAGATGTAAGCCACATTGCGCCATGAGTGCCATAAGACCCACTGTTTTGAGCGAGACGGTTTTACCGCCTGTATTCGGTCCTGTGACCACCATCACCCATGTTTCATCGCCAAATTCAATATCCAACGGCACAACATTTCCCTTGAGCAGGGGATGTTTTGCGCCTTTTAGGTAAATGGTGCTTCCGGGATGATTGGGGGTGTTGGGGCGTTGCTTAAAGGGGATGAGGACGGGTTGAACGGCGTTGTGGTCATCGGCATAACGGGCTTTGGCAAATGTCAAATCCAGATAGGAGAGGATTCCCACACTATGCACAATATAATCGGCTTGTTCACCCACTTGGGCGCTAAGGGCGGCTAAAATACGCCGAATTTCTTTTTCTTCTTCTATCTGAAATTCCCGCCATTGATTATTCAGTTCTACTGTTTCGAGTGGTTCAATGAATAATGTTGCCCCAGAGGAGGATGAATCATGCACAACACCCGGTATTTTGCCCTTATGGTCGGCTTTGATTGGCACGACATAGCGCCCACCGCGCATGGTGATGATGGTTTCTTGTAGATATTGGGCTTTGGTTGGGGTGCTGAGGATGCGTTGCAATTTGGTCTGGAGACGCTCAAAGGCAATTTTTAGGTCACGGCGTATAATCGCCAATTTTGGGCTGGCGGAATCTTTTACTTCGCTGTTGTCATCTAACACATTGCCGATGGCATCTTGAACATCTACACATTCTTCTATCACCTCTGCGATACTCGCCAAGAGAGGGTAGGTGGATTTCATACGCCCCAATGTGCGTTTAATCGTCATCCCACGCCGTAACGTGTTGCGGATGTCTTGCAAAATGGGCGGGTCAATGACCACACCACGTTGGGCGGCGATGGCAATATCACGCACATCACGCACACCACCGAGCGTCACATTGGTTTTATTTTCGAGCAATAGACGCGCTTCTGTCGTCTCTTTTTGCCATAATTGGGCTTCTCCCAAGTCGGTTGTTGGGAAAAGTTGACGCACCAAATCTGCCCCACCTGTAAAATGTGTATAGGTGGTCAGTTTGTCTAGGATTTTATCCAATTCAAGGGTTTGTAGTGTTTTTTCTGGTATCATCAATAAGTCTCAATTTCTCTATAGAACATCACAGTTTCATTGTAACGTATTGGGTCAAATTTGACAATCATGAGTTTTTAACGGTTCATGAGAGTTCACTAAATGGCACATATGCACATATGATTCGCCCCTATCGGTTTTGTGCAAATTGCCCTATAATCACTCTCTGTTTTGAGTCTCAATTTCGGAGGCTCTTTGATGTTTTACGAGGATTAAAATACACACATGGCTGTGAATAAAATCGAAAAAGGCGTGGTCGTCACAATTGCATATCGTCTCACCTCAGAAGGTGTAGAAATCGAAGAAACCGATGCCGAAGATCCATTAGAATATTTACACGGTGCAGGGAATATTGTCCCTGGGTTAGAAACGGCTCTGGATGGCAGAAAAGCAGGAGATAAATTCTCCATTACGCTTCAACCAGAAGATGCTTATGGCGAATATGATGACGAAGATGTCGAAATTGTCGCCCGCGAAGACGTGCCAGAAGGCTTGGAAGTTGGCATGGAAGTGTTGCTCGAAGACGAAGACGGCGAATTGATGGAAGCCTATGTGACAGCCATTAATGACGATTCTGTTGTCCTCGATTTCAACGACCCCTTAGCTGGTAAAGTTGTCACCTATGAAGTGGAAGTCTTGGAATTGCGCGAAGCCGATGACGAAGAAGTCGCACAAGGGTATCCCCATGGTGCAGAAGATTTCTTCGATGCAGAAGACTATGATGATTATGAAGATGAGGATGAAGACGAAGAATAATTCGTCTGGCATCTCATTAATTTTTTGTGGGGGACATAGTTATGTCCCTCCTACCGTGTTATGTTCGTAGGGACACGATATATCGTGTCCGCTTAACGGACGGCATATATGCCGTCCCTACAGGCATAAAATATGACAAAAACGCTCATCCTCGCATCTGGGTCTCCACGTCGGCGGGAAATGATAGCCTCGCTTGGCATTGATTTCAACGTCATCAAACCTGATATTGATGAATCACAACACCCCAATGAACCCCCACTGGCTTATGTACAACGGCTGTCATCTGCCAAAGCCGATGCTGTGGCAGAACGGCTCACTACTGATGCGACTATCCTAGCCGCCGATACCATTGTCGTCCTGAGTGCCGATACGATTGGTATCACCGAAAATGGGCAATTACTCGGTAAGCCAGAAAATAGCGATATGGCGCGGGCTATGCTCATGCAATTGCGAAATCGCCCCCATGTGGTCATCACATCCTTCACCTTATTGCGTTTGGGCGATGCGCCACAACGATTTTCTGATTTTGCCCAAACCCGCGTATTCATGCGCGATTATAGCGACCTCGAAATAGATGCCTATATCGCCAGTGGCGACCCGTTTGATAAAGCGGGTGGTTATGCCATTCAGCATAACGGATTTATGCCTGTGGCGCGGATTGAGGGGTGCTATAACAATGTGGTGGGGTTGCCACTATGCGCGGTCAAGCGCGGATTGATAAAAGTAGGATGGGATAGTATCAGCGCGTCTGAATATTGTGACTGTCCGATATACATCCCCAAATAGATAAGAGGGGTGTGTAAGGGCGCAATATATTGCGCCCACGAATCGTAAGATGGAGACAATGAATATGGGTAATCCAAATACAGCATGGATGTGGGCAACATCTGATGGTGGTGTGAATGGCGCGACCATTGACCAAATTCAGGGAAAAGTGATGTGGTTTGAAGATGCCGCCGCTTGTGCCTGTGGTGATAGTTCTGCTGTTCAAAGTTTTGAACAATTTGTTCAAAAGGGTGCCTATTTAGAGAGTATCCCCGCCGACACACTGGCAGAATTGCGCCAATCGGTGACATTTTATGCCGAAGAATTGGCAAAAGAACAATAAAATGATGTAGGGGCGCAACATGTTGCGCCCACCTTAACCATAAATAAAAACCGGGCATGACATGTCATGCCCCTACAATAATCCCATTTTTTCTTAAAAAATTACCACCCTAATAGGCATAATACGATATGACTCCTATTTTCGATTTTTCTACGTTCCCAATTTTGACCACTGAGCGCCTCATATTACGCCAAATTCATCATGATGATGCAGGTGCGATTATGGAACTATTTAGCGACCCCAAAGTCATGCGTTTTCTCAACAATCCGTTCACCGATACGATTGAAAAAGCACTTGGTGTTATCAATTGGTTGAATGACCGATTTGATACGCAAGAATCGGTACAATGGACGTTTGCTTCGCGTGAGGATAATCGCTTTATCGGCACAGGTGGCAATTATGCGTGGGATAAGAGCGACCGTCATATTGAGATTGGCTATAATATTTTGCCAAAATATTGGGGCAAAGGCTATGCTACCGAAGCCACTCATGCCATTATCAAATGGAGTTTTGAGCATATGAACTTGCATCGGATTCAAGCCGATTGCACCGATGGTAATATTGCCTCAGAACGGGTGATGCTCAAATGTGGGTTCAAATTTGAGGGAATTTCTCGGCAAAGTTGTTGGGAACATGGTCGTTTTGTAGATATCAAACGATTCGGATTGTTACGTCACGAATATTTTACGGCGGAAGATGCCCCCAAATAACATCATGGCGCTTCTTTTGGGTGAATGGGCAATGTAATCGTGAATGTTGTACCAGATGGGGCGGTTGTTTGGCTGGTGACGGTCATTTTTCCGCCATGTGCCTCAATGATTGCCCTACCAATCGCCAAGCCCAACCCCGCACCGCCACTTTCTCGTTGGCGTGATTTATCTGCCCTGTAAAATCGCTCAAAGACATGTTCTACATGCTCTGGCGCGATACCCACCCCCGTATCGCTAATGCTAATCTGCACCCTATCACCTATCCCGCGTACCTGTAGGGTAATTTCGCCATTTTCTGCGGTATGGCGTAGCGCGTTCACGAGTAAATTTTGAATAACCTGCTCCAAGCGCCCCCTATCCCCAAAAACACATAATGGCTTGTCATCTGCGACCATCATCACCCGAATCATTTCTGATTCTGCGATGGGGGTAAAAATGCCGACAATATGCTGGATGAGCGCGACTATATCCACATCAGTTTTTTCAAATGGCAATTCGTGGGCATCTGCCAATGAAAGTTCATGTAAATCATTGACCAAGCGCGTGAGGTGGCGGGTTTGGTCATAGAGGTGCAAAATTTCGGTCTTGGTGAGGGGATACACATCATCTATCAGGGCGCGGAGATTGCTCGACATCACACTTAAGGGCGTGCGGAGTTCATGGGCGACATCGGCTATGAGGTTATTTCGCAATTGTTCCGATTTTTGCAAGCCATCTGCCATATCATTAAAGGCAAGAGCCACCTCATGAATTTCGAGTGACCCTGCTTTTTTCATCGGCACGCGCTGACTAAAATCGCGCTCCCCAAATTTGCGGGCGACCTCTGCTAATCTGGAAAGTGGGGCAGATAGACGCTTGCTCATGATAATCCCGCCCAAAATGCCCATCACGACTCCAACACTCACCAAAATGAGCAAAATATGTTCTGGGCGCGGAAATCCCATTGGCGGGGGAAATTCCATTCGCATGGGTGGGGGCGATGCCGATTGTAATTCTGGAAAACGTTGCAAAAAATCTTGCTCTATGATTTGAAATTGCCATTGGGCATACATGCTGGTGATGGTGATGAGCAAAATGGCGCTGATGATGACCACCCCGCCAAAAGCGAGGCTCAATTGTACCCATAGACGGCGCATTTAATCCCCCTCCATCTTATAGCCAAACCCATAAACCGTTTGAATATAGCGCGGATTGCCTGTTTCTGGCTCAATTTTTTTGCGTAAATTGCGGATATGGCTATCGAGTGTGCGCTCTATGCTCTCGTATTCATAACCCAAACTGCGGGTGATAAGTTCTGAACGGGTAAAGACATAATTGGGGTGTTGCATAAGGGTTTTGAGGAGCGAAAATTCGGTGGGGGTGAGGTCTAATGCCTCTCCAGCGAGGGTCACTTTTCGGCTATCCATATCCAGTTCTAATTCTGCCACGCGCAAAATATGTGTGGGTATTGGATTTACACGACGCAACACCGTGCGGACACGCGCCACGACTTCTTGTGGATTAAACGGTTTGGTGATGTAATCATCTGCGCCGAGTTCTAACCCCAATAATTTGTCACTATCGCCAATGCGGGCGGTGAGCATGATGATGGGCAAATTGGCGTGGCGTGGATGGTTGCGGAGGGCGCGGGTGATTTCCCAGCCATCGCGGTCAGGGAGCATTAAATCCAGCACGACCAAGGCGATATTTTCCGCGTGGATGATGGTCATGGCGGTTTCGCCATCATAGGCAGAACGGGTGGCATAACCACCCCGTTCAAAATAGCCTACGAGAGCGCGTACAATGTCTTTGTCATCATCTACCAGCAAGATGGTTTGGGTCATTTTTGTGCCTTTTTCAGTTGTGGGCGCAAACTATTGCGCCCCTACAGATGATTATTGATTATACCCCGAACAATCATATAGGCTTTGTTGCATCATGTCCTCAAAATTCATACCTGCGGGCAATTCCATGCCTGCGGGCATTTGCATCCCTTGTGGGGGGGCGGGGAAATTGCCCATGCCTTGTGGTGGCATCGGTAGGTTGCCCATACTCCCGCCGAATTGTGCCATCATCTCATCCATATCGGGTGTGAGGTCTAAGCCCTCTACAACCGCGCAATTTTCTGTGACCCATGTCATATAATCAGATTCAGCACCGCCCATTATGCCCATCATGCCACCACTCATCACATAGCGTAAATCGCCTGCGCTCACCAATGCCTCTATGCTTTCTGCGGTGTGAATGGGGTCTGAACCACTGAACCCGCCCAAAAACATCACATCAATATCGGTTTGTAAAACGATTTGGCTCGCGCCTTGTGAACTGGGGACGGCAATGAGATATTTTTCATCACCGACATTGGCTTGCAAATATTCGATGAGGGCTTGCGAATTTTGGCGCTCAAAATTGCCCATATTGTTCATCACATTGGCGGGGATTTGAATATTGGTCGGTAATTGAGTGCCACTGGGGATACTACCCGTGGGTATTTGGAAATTGGATTGCACCACTGCACCATCATAAGCAGAGGGGAGCATCATGCTATGTGAATCGCTGGTCGCGGTGGCAAGCCCCCAACTGGCGGGGATGATAAATAAGGCGCTCATGATGACCGCAAATGCCCCTAGTGGTAATGCGCGTTTTTGGCGGATACTCATGAATGCCCATCCAATCCCAGCGATGAGTAACCCAATAATGATGACCAATACCGCACCCATTGGCACACCATAGCCATTTGCGGTGATAATTTGTAATAGGAGGGTGATGCTTCCCATGCCAATTCCCAAACTGGTTGCTAATAAGGGGTGATTTTTGCCCATTTTCCAGAGGGTTATTGTGCCAATCCCGACCAATGCCGCCAATGCAGGGGCAGGGGTGGCTAAATAATAGGCATGGAAAAATTCGGATATGCTGAAAAAGACCACACTGGTCATCAACCAGCCACCCCATAACACGGCTAATTGATGGTCACGGCGTAAGGGTAATTTTATCCGTGTGGAAATACCCAATAAGCCGATGGTCAAAATACCAAAGGGCAATAACCAGCTCAATTCATTCGAGAGCGGTTGTGTGAATAGGCGGGTGAGACTCGGATTGCCCACTTCACCACCAAACATCGCACCACCGCCACCACCCATGCCTTGTGGCGGGGCAAAATTCCCTTGTGGTAGGGTTGTATTGCCTGTTGGTGGGGTGGTTGTATTGGTTGGGGGCAAGGCTTGAACAGGCGAATTTGCACTACCTATATCCATCCCCAACAAGCGTTGTAACCCGTTATAGCCGATAGCGAGTTCAAATGCCGAATTGGTCGTGCTACCGCCGATATAAGGGCGTTGGTCGGCAGGGATAAGTTCCACCACAGTCGCCCATGAGAACGATACCATCAATAAGATGATGGTCGCCACCGCCAATTGAACAATTTTGCGTAGCCATGTGACATCTGCCCCCAAAAAGTAGAAGGCATATAACGCGGGAACAATCAGATAGGCTTGGAGCATTTTGATATTGAATCCCACACCAATCAACACAGCACCCAATAGCAAGGGTCGCCATTTGCCCGTCTCGGTGGCGCGGATGAAACCCCATGTGGCGAGTAGTAGCGTGAAAATGAGCATACTATCCAGATTATTGGTGGTATCCGTAGCGATGCTGATAGGGGTGATTGCCAATATAAAGGCAGAAATGAGTCCTGCTGATGTCCCAAATCCTTTTTTGACCAGATGATAGAGTAAGGCTACCGATAATACGCCTGCGATGATAGACGGCAGGGTGACGGTGAAGCCATTTACGCCAAATAATCCGCCAAAAATGGCTTGTATCCATAAGGCGACAGGCGGTTTATCTACGGTGACATTGCCCGCATCGGCGGTGGCATAGAAGAAATTGCTAGGTGATTTGAGCATATTCTTGACGGCGGCGGTGTAATAGGTGTTGCCATCGGCAAAAACATCATAGTTAATAAGGCGCAAGCCCAATGCCAAGACGATAATGCTGATGAGGGCGATGGTCGTCCATGTGAGTCCAAATGGAAGTGCCTTTGCTTGTGAGGTTGGCGCTTCTTCGGATGAGAATGTGATAACGATGGGTGAATCGGTCATGATGAAACCTCTTGATGAGTGGTGTTGAATGTCCAATAACGGTTAGCGGTGAAATTCCATAAAAATACGATGCCTGTTGCAATCACTTTGGCGGGTAAATAGGCGACTGTGCCAAATATCCCCGCAAAAGGTGCTTCTAATGCCAGTACAATGAGATTATTCAGCAATAAGCCGATAATGCTCACACTACCAAATTTGAGAAATTGGGTGATGAGGTTGCTATTTTGCGAATCGGCGAATGTCCATAGCCGATTCCATGTAAAGTTATTGATGAGTCCGCCACAGAATGAAATGCTGTTGGCGAGGAGTGTTGCCAGTCCTATCACTTCTTTGAAAAAGGTGAGCAGGGCAAAATCTACGAGTGTGCCAGATAGCCCCACCATCATAAAGCGAAGCATCCGTCCATATTCTGTTCTTTTTTTAGTCATGGTTATCGTTGCCATGTGTGTTTGTCTCCTTATACCTCTCTTAGCATGACAGCCGATTATGCAGAAACCATGCAGGGGGCGTGCAAAGTATGGATGAAGATGTAAAATGTTTGTAAACAAGCTAACCCATGACTATTTCCTTATCTAATCCCAATGATTTCATACGATTATTTTTATAAAAATTGTTGTATGCTAGAGATTGACAACTCTATAGCAAGGGGTATATAATTCCCGACATTGATTGGGGCCTATAGCTCAGTTGGGAGAGCGCTTCAATGGCATTGAAGAGGTCATGAGTTCGAGTCTCATTAGGTCCAACCACCAACCAAAACCCCTTAGCTATATGTCTATAGCTTGGGGGTTTTGCGTTTATATTCAGAAAGGATGTTGGACGTGGCAGAGCGTAGAAGTTTGTTGGATGATATAACAGAAGGTATTCGGCGTGTTTGGGAAGATTTGGAACGTACCTTTAATCCAGAAAAACATGAGAAAAAGCAACGCCAATTAGTGCCAGTACCTGTGCGGAATCGTAGACAACTCCCTCCAAGACGCTAAGCGATGGAGGATGTCGTATTTGCCGATGTGCTATCGGCGTATGAACGGTTGCGCGGGGTGGCACATCGTACCCCTATCGTCACCTCGCGTACCCTCAATGACCGCACAGGCGCACAGGTGTATTTGAAGTGCGAGAATTTTCAGCGTATAGGTGCATTCAAATTTCGTGGTGCCTATAACGCCATTAGCCAATTGACCGATGAACAGAAAAAATGCGGTGTTATCACTTATTCCAGTGGCAACCATGCCCAAGCGGTGGCGTTGGTGGGTCAATTATTGGGTGTGCATACGACTATCGTCATGCCCGACAATGCGCCCCTGACCAAACGAGTCGCTACGGCGGAATATGGCGCGGAAATCGTCTTTTATAACCCCGCAGAATCTGACCGCAAGCAATTGGCAGAAGAATTGGCAGAAAAACACGGCTATACCATCGTCCCCCCGTATGATTATCCACCAGTGATTGCAGGGCAGGGGACAGCCGCCCTCGAATTGTTGCAAGAAATCCCCGATTTAGACCTCTTATTGGTGTGTTGTGGTGGTGGCGGCTTGCTGAGTGGGTCTGCGATTGCCGCGAAGGGCATGTCTGATAAAATTCGCGTGATTGGCATTGAGCCAGAACTCGCTGATGATGCGACACGCTCATTTCGCACCAAAACACTCCAAACCGTATATAATCCCCCAACAATTGCCGATGGGGTACGCACCCCCTCGCTCGGTGAATTGCATACCTTTCGTTTGGTCATGCAATATGTGGATGATATGCAAACGGTGAGCGAGGCGGATATTAAAGAGGCGGTGCGCTTTGCGTTTTATCGGCTCAAATTGGTGATAGAACCCTCTGGTGCGTTGGGATTTGCTGGTTTGCTCAGTGGTGCTATATCCGCTACAGGCAAAAAAGTCGGTGTGATTATCAGTGGTGGCAATATAGATGCCGAGACGATGACCCAAATTTTAGCTGAACCACACACCCCATGACAGCACAAAAACTCACCCTAAACGACCTCAATCGCACGCTATTAGCCCGTCAGTTGCTCACTCAACGCGCCGATATTTCGGTTATAGATGCGGTGGAGCGTGTGGTGGGGTTACAATCGCAAATTCCCAACCCACCCTATATTGGGTTATGGACGCGCATCGCTAATTTTCAAAAATCTGACCTCACCCGTTTGATGGATGAACGGCAAATTGTTCGTTGTGCGCTATTTCGCTCAACCTTGCACCTCATCACCCAAGCCGACCATCACCGTTTTCATCAGGTGATAGAACCCGCGTTGATAAAGGGGTTGCGCTCATTTCATGGGCGCAATATCGAAGGGTTGGATATTCCGCCACTGATACAGGCTATCATCCCATTTTTGGATGAAGCCCCGCGTAGTATGGGCGAAATTGGCAAATTTTTACAAAAAATTGAGCCAAACCGTGAACCAGAAGCCCTAAATTATGTCATCCGCACGTATTTGCCATTGGTGCAAATCCCGCCTGCTGGCACATGGGGCGCGGGGAGTAAAGCCAGTTACGTCACCGCCAAAAATTGGGTTGGAATGGACGAACCTGCCGATGTTGGGGCGCTGTTTTTACGCTATTTGGCGGGATATGGACCTGCCTCTGTGAGCGATTTTCAGACATGGACGGGCATGACCAAATTGGGCGAAGCGGTGGAAGCACTCAAACCACAATTACGGGTGTTTGTGGATGATATGGGCAAAGAATTATATGATTTGCCCGATATGCCCTATCCCGCGCCAGAAATGCCATTGCCTGTGCGCTTTATCCCAGAATATGATAATTTGCTGATTGCTCATACCGATAGGACGCGCATTTTGCCCGAAGAACATCGTAAAAAGGTGTTTTTGACGGCAGGACGGGTGCTATCTACTATCCTTGTGGATGGATTTGTGGCGGGGGTGTGGAAAATCGAAATCAATAAACGCCAAGCCAAATTGGTCATCACCCCATTTGTGACCCTATCCAGTGACCAGCAAGGGGCGCTGATTGCCGAAGGAGAACGCCTCACGCGCTTTGTTGCCGATAATGCAGAGGTCATCACGATAGAATTTTCCCAAACGGATTACGCATAATTGCGAGATTTGCGCTACACTAAAAGCAGATGTGTTCAATCCATAAAGGAGTAATTTCTATGCAAAAATTACCACTCGAAATGCAAAAAGAAGAGAATTTGGTCAAACTGATTAAGCGTCACCCGATTTATTTTACCCTCAAGATGATAGCTACATTTGTCATCGCCTTTTTACCCCTGATTTTGTTGCGAATCATCTCCCCAAAAGATGGTGAATTTATTGCCTCTGTGCTGAATATTGTCTCTGTTGTCTGGTTTATTGTGTCGGCAGTGGTCGCCTATTTCCTGTGGTTTCAATATCAACATGATGTCTGGATTATCACCGACCAACGAGTGATTGATAGTCGTAAAAATCACTGGTTTCATCACCGTATGGCATCTACCGACCTCATCAACATTGAAGAAATGACGATTGAGCGTAGTGGTATTTTGCAGACCGTTTTTGGCTTTGGCGATTTGATTTGCCAGACAGCAGGCGGAGCAAATGCCAAAGGCGCGTTTTTGTTTGATGGTGTGCCACAACCCGCCAAAGTGTTGGAATTGGTAGATGATTTGCGCGACAAAGCCCGCCAAAAATTGGGTATGAATTACTCTCGCAAGGCAGAATAACCGATGACCCGTCCCATCCAAGATTTTTATAATGATGAAGCGGCAATTTGTTATGGGTGTGGGCGCAATAATCCACACGGGCTTCATATCAAAACGTATTGGGATGGGCAAGAAGGGGTGTGCAAGTTCACCCCTTCTGCACATCACACTGCATTTCCGAATGTGGTGTATGGTGGATTGCTCGCCAGCCTGATAGATTGCCATAGCATCGGCACAGCGATTGCGGCTTTCTACGATAGGGCGGGATATGCCCCCCATGATGGCGAAGAAATCACCTGTGTGACAGGCAATTTGAATATCACTTACCTCAAACCATCACCGATTAATGGGGAATTGGTGTTAAAGGCGCATATCAAAGAAATTACCGACAAAAAAGCGATTGTCATCTGCGAAATTTGGTCGGGAGATGTCATGACCGTCAAAGGCGAGACAGTCGCTGTGCGTGTCAAATCGCGCCTCAATGTATTGGGTCATCATCAAGGATAAACAACGATGAACATCAAAAAAATTGAAACCGAAGCCGACATCCGCGCCTGCTACGAGACGTATCAGCATTTGCGCCCACACCTCACCGAAGAGGCATTTGTCGCCCAAGCCCTACGGCAGATGCAAACAGGTTTTCAGATGGTGGCAATCGAAGCCGATGGCAGATTTTTGAGCGCCACAGGCTTTCGGTTGGGGGAATATTTGGCGTGGGGGAAAATTATTTATATTGACGACCTCATCACACACCCTGATGCGCGGGGTAGGGGATATGGCGGGGCATTGCTCACCTATGTGAAAGAATTGGCGATTGCCAACGATTGCGATGCCGTCCATCTGGATTCTGGCTACCAGCGCAACGATGCCCATCGGGTGTATCTGAATGCGGGATTTATCATCAGTAGCCACCACTTTGCGATGAAATTGAAGGAATAAAGAAATATGGTCGCACAACTCAAACTCGAATATGAACAAGTGGCGCAATTGGTGGAGCAACTCAATGAGGAGCAACAAAAGGCGCTGATTATCCGTATTTTGACGCATCGTGCCAGCCAACGCCCACTCACAGCAGAGGAAAAAATCCAATTATTGGATTTGGCAAAATTAGATAATGCCGTCAATGAAACGCCATCTATTCGCCGTGAAGATTGGTATGGTGATGATGGGCGATAAGGTATTTTTGGATACCAATATTGTACTGCGTGGGCTACTTCGCCAGATGGATTTGCATATCCCTGTTGATAAGATGCTCAAACAGATGACACGAGACGGCAAAGAATTTTGGATAAGTGGACAAGTCATTCGTGAGTTTATGGTGCAAGCCACACACCCTAAAACACTCCAAACCCCATTGACTATTGATGAGGTTATCCGTGAAATTGAGTTGGTCAAACCTCTATTCACGATTGCAGATGAGACTAGCCTTGTGCGGGATATTTTATTTCAGTTGGTCAGACAATATCCAACAAGGGGCAAGCAAATTCACGATGCCAATTTGGTGGCTGTGATGTTGGCATACGATATTGAGAACCTTTTTACATTGAATGTAGATGATTTTAAGCGTTTTACTGATAAAATAAACATTATCACATTGAGCTAATTGGATATTGGGGCTACCAGCGCAACGATGCCCATCGGGTGTATCTGAATGCGGGATTTATCATCAGTAGCCACCACTTTGCGATGAAATTGAAGGGGTAATGTGAATTATTGGGGTTTTGCGGGAGGACATATGCTACGCTAGTCCTCCCCTACAGCACACGCCGATTGTAGTGGCGGTACTAGCACCGCTAGGTGCGTATGTCCGTCAACACTATTTTTTCTTTGACTTTTTGACTTTCTCCGTCACTTTAGGGCGTTTGTAGCGCCACCCGGCATCTTCGGCATTCACACCTAGCATTTTGTCGGGTCTCCAACCATCATATTCAATTTCGATAGGGCGTTTGCCCACATATTGACGGGCTAATTCTTTTTTTCCGTTCACCGTTATGGACGCATGAAGTACGCTATTAGTTGGGCGGAAAATCCATGCTTCGAGATAATCAAAATTGTCGTCTAATTCGTCGCTCATTACTTGCACCTCCGTAAAATGATTATATCTGTTTACCTGTACCGACTATACGCCGATAGCGGATGGCGATTTCATCGGCGTTGTTACCGACTGTAGATTCTCTTTGCCAACCCGCCCATTCCACATCTGCCCAATCGCGGTTGCGCCATTGGCTGGCTTCTTGGCGTTCTCCATTGCGGATGTAGGTCGCCCCTAAGACTTTGCTATTCGATTTCCAAATCAGCACTTCTAAATATTCAAGTTCTTCACTCATAATGCCCTCCATTTTAGCACGATTTTCGCCTATATCGCTTGATTTATCGGCAAAAAAATATATATAGACATCCTCAAGACTATATCTGCTTGCTCGTACCCACGACACGCCAATAGGGGATGGTGACTTCATCGGCGTGTTGGGTATTCAACCATAAATCAATCACTTTTGACTTCGCAATGCAGTCACAAATAACTGAATTTCGCCACGATGCTCCGATTCATGCTGTGCCAAATGTTGCAAAACCGATTCGGGTGTCATTTCATAGACCCAATCGGGTTCTTCTCGGCGCAAAGCCCCTCTGAACGCCTCAACGGTCATCGGTTTGAATACCTCATGTACCTTGGCGCGTGCCACTGATAGGCGTTGTTGATAGGCTTGCAAATTCCATCCACGCATCGGGGATAAATTGCCCTGTTCGTCTGTAATTGGATATGGAAAGAGTGGCAAAATATCGGCGGGGTAGGGTTGTTGGAGCAGGTTGTCATAAATCCAATTCAGGTCTGCCATCGCAATATGATATAAAATTGTGCCGATGGTATTGATGCCAATAGCGGGTGGTGCGTCTAAATCGGACTCTTGCACCGAGCGCAAGGCATATTGCAGACGCTTACGGGCATCATCCAAAATGCCCAACCAGCGCCCAATCTCTGGGTGACAATCTGGCACAACATCAACTTGAAAACGGGGGATATTTTCGCTCATAATGACCTCTACTTAGGTGGATGTAAATTAACTGAAATCCATAATTGCCGAGAATCAACCAATGCGAGACGATTCAATTTTAACCGTGAAATCGTTGCTCGCCCAATTGGTGTTAGACCAATTATTTCCTCACCTGTTTTATCCCACTTAAAATGTGTGTTCCAATCATCTTGTCTGGGATTGTATAGTGGTGCTTTTTGACCTGTTTCGGGGTCTAATCCATCTATGGACTGTCGTTTATAGCCGTTGCATGGGCGACATACAGCACATAAATTGTCTAATTCGGTTTTTCCGCCACGACTCAAAGGCAAAATATGGTCAATCTCTAAAACGATAATCATACGCTGTGCCGATAGGCAATATTCACATAATCCGTTGGCGCGTGCAAATACGCTTTGGCGTAATTTCTCTGAGATATAGCGCATTATGCACCCGCTAAATATTTTTCAATATCCACACCACGCGATTTGAGTATTGCCAATGCTTTTGACCGTTGAAGCACATACTGGTCGAGTGCATCTACTAAATCATCAATTTCTGCTTCCTCATCCTCTGTTAAATCATCCACTTTGCTTCTCATGGTCAATTCACGCAGACGCATATCTTGTTCCAGATTAAAAGGGTGATGTACTACCGCCCATAACTGGTCATTATCTAATTGGTCAAAATTGGTTGTGGGAATCTCTCCAAATAGTGATGATAACCCGTCTAACATCAACGTTTCAATAGGGCGGTCTGTAGATTGCGCCATTTGACGAATCCGTTCATAGAGATATTCTGGTACATTGAGTGTAATCTCAGACATAGCAACCTCATCTTTTTTATCCATTTTAGCACGATTTTCCCCCATACCGCTTGATTTATCGGCAAAAATCCATTATCGTATACATATTATCCCTGTGCATCGTTGAACAAACTGCACAAACCTGATGAAAGGATTATACAATGACACACAGACTGGATGCTGAGGTCATCCGCTCTTCTCTTATGTAGCGGCAGATTGCTTTCGCCGCGCCCCACCGCGACTTTCTCTCTCAATTGGCAAGTCCCCAAATTTTGCCTATTTTTATTTTATCTTTGAGGAGAAGAACGCATGACATACGACCCTAAACAAATTGAATCAAAATGGCAACAGAAATGGGAAGATACCCATCTGTATCGGTCTGTGGTGGATTGGAATAAACCCAAACATTACGCATTGACCATGCTACCCTATCCCAGTGGCGATTTGCATATCGGTCACTGGTTTGCGATGACCCCATCCGATGCCCGCGCCCGTTATATGCGGATGAAGGGCTATAATGTCCTGTTCCCGATGGGTTTTGATGCCTTTGGCTTGCCCGCAGAAAATGCCGCCGTCCAACGCAATATCCATCCCTATAAATGGACAATCAGCAATATCCAACGGATGCGCGGACAATTGCGGAGCATGGGCGCGATGTTCGATTGGGAACGCGAGGCGGTGAGTTGTGACCCATCGTACTATAAATGGACACAATGGTTCTTCAAACGCTTCTATGAGGCAGGATTGGCATTTCGTGGCGAGGCGTTGGTCAATTGGTCGCCCACACTGCAAACCGTCTTGGCGAATGAACAAGTCATTGATGGCAAAGATGAGCGCACAGGGCAACCTGTCGTTCAAAAAATGATGACGCAGTGGTTTTTCCGCTATACCCGCTATACCGATGAAATGCTGAATTTTGACAAATTGGATTGGCCCGAACCCGTCAAAATTATGCAAACCAATTGGATTGGTCGGAGCGAAGGCGCTCATGTGACCTTCAAAACCGAATCTGGCGCAGATTTGCTGGTGTATACCACCCGTCCAGATACGCTGTGGGGCGCGACCTTTATGGTCTTGGCACCAGAGCATCCATTGGTGGAAAAAATCACGACAGCCGACCAACGCGGGGCAATCAAAGCCTATCAAGACCAAGCGGCTCGCTCCACCGAAATTGAGCGTTCTGCCGAAGACCGCGAAAAAACGGGTGTGTTCACAGGTGGATATGCCATCAACCCCGTTAATAATGCCCGTATCCCCATTTGGATAGCCGATTATGTCATGGTGACATATGGCACAGGGGCAATTATGGCAGTTCCCGCGCATGATACCCGCGACTTCGCATTTGCGCGGAAATTCGGATTGAAAATCGTCCCTGTGATTCAACCACAAGGCGTTTCCTTTGATGGCGATACCATGCCAGAAGCCTATTCGGGTGATGGCGTGATGGTCAACAGCGACCAATTCAACGGGACACCCTCTAATGGCATGAAGGGGCGTAAAAATCCTGCCATTGATGCGGTTATTGGTTGGCTGGAACAAAAAGGCATTGGCAAGGAAACGGTCAATTATCGCCTGCGCGATTGGTTGATTAGTCGGCAACGCTATTGGGGATGCCCCATCCCGATGATTCACCGCGCCGATGGCACATTGGAGCCAGTGGCGGATGTGAATTTGCCTGTGGTATTGCCTGAAAATGTGGATTTTGACCCATCTGGGCGCAGTCCATTGACCTACTACGACCCATTCTTGCAAGCAGTGGATAGCGACGGTAATCCTGCCCGCCGTGAAACCGATACGATGGATACCTTCATGTGTTCGTCATGGTATCAATATCGGTATCTGAGTCCAAATTACACCCAAGCCCCATTTGACCCCGAAGAAGCGGCGTATTGGTTGCCTGTGGATGTGTATACAGGCGGGGCGGAACATGCCACCATGCACTTGCTATATACCCGTTGGTTCACCAAAGCCATGCGTGATTTGGGTGTGTTCGATGATGCCATTGCTATCATGCGCCAACACGGGCGTGATGTGGATGGTGTGTTGGATGAGCCGATGTTGCTACTACGCAATCAGGGGCAAGTGTTGGGTGGTGAGCGTCCGGGTGATTATATTATCGCTACGGGCAAATTTGTTGGCGAAAAATTGTTTGCCGATTATGTCGAAGTGATTGGTGGCTCAAATGATGTCCCCAAAGGCTTTGATGGCGTGTGTGGCGAAATTGTCAAACGCACCGAAAATATCATCACTGTTGATATGGCAGGTGTGAAGCGCACGGTGGAAGTGGTGGATGGCGCAAAGGTCATCATCCCCGCCATTGCAGGCGAAAATACCGTCAATCAATTGAAGCATCATCTGGAAATTCAACGCATGTCAAAGAGCAAGGGCAATGTGGTCAATCCAGACGAATTGGTCGCCGCGTATGGCTCGGATAGTGTCCGCGCCTATTTGATGTTCGCCTTCGATTGGGAGAAGGGTGGTCCATGGGATCCCAATGGCATGAAGGGTGTCGTGAATTGGATTAACGATATTTGGGATATGACCAATGCTGGTGCGCCTATCACAGGTGAAGGTGATCCCAACGTCAACCGTGATGTAGAACGCAAGGTGCATCAAGCCATTGACCGCGCCATCTACAGTTTTGAGCGATTCAGCTTTAATACCGCCATCGCGGGTCTGATGACGCTACGCAATGTGTTGCGCGAGGCGATAAAGAGCAAGCAAATTGGCAAGTCCATGTGGGAATTTGCCATGCAGACCAACGCCTTGTTGATGGCACCCATTACCCCGCATGTCGCAGAAGAATTGTGGGAAAAATTGGGGCAACCCTATAGCGTGCATAACCAAGCATTCCCCGTCTATGATGCAGAAAAAGCGGCAGAAGATGTGGTATCGCTGGTGGTGATGGTCAACGGCAAACCGCGTGAAAGTATCAGTGTCCCCGCCGAAATTGGCGAACAAGAGGCGATAGACATCGCAGTGGCGAGTGCATCGGTTCAACGGGTGCTGAACGGCGCACAACCCAAGAAAATCGTGTTCATTGCCGGACGTAAGGGGCAAGAGCCAAAAGTGAATATCGTAGTATAGGTAAAAATGAGACAGGCGCAATCATATCCTATTGGTTGCGCCTCTTTTTTATCGTGCCATTTCTGGTTCTGGGATGGTTTTACCGACTTGCAAAGCTGTTTCTAACCATAATTGCTTTGCCTCATCTATCATGTGTAAGGCATCTTCTCGGCTATCGCCATTGGTCATGCACCCCTCTAATAAAGGAATTCGCGCAAACCAAAATCCATCTTCATCGGGGATGAGTTCAATCGGGTAGGGCAGGGATAGGTAATAATGGATGTCAAAGGACACATTTTTAGGATTTTGGCGCATTTTATCTAATCGTTTTTGTCTTTTTGTCATGATTTTATTTTATAATAGGACAGATAACAAAATTATATTGATATTATAACATGAATAAAATCTGGAGTCCTCTAATGAATAATCAACAACAAATAAAACGGCTCTCTAATGCTATTAATCGGATGTTAGAATTTCCAGAGGTTCAACAGGTATTGGAAGCAAAAAAACAGGAAGCTATTAGATTGAGAGCATATAACGATTTTATTTGGCGTGCTCTACTGAACAGCTTCTCAACACTAGGTGACTCAACTGGTTACGACAGGCTAATTACTAATCAAGACAATTATAATAGGGTTAAATATGAGGCATTGAAGCCACTTATTGAGGAAGAAAGATATGAAGTGCTAAGGCAGACTTTATGTGATGCTTCTATACGGTTTTATCTTAGAAAAAGCAGATGGCTAACTAATAATTATAACTTGATTAAAGAACAAGGCGGTTGTGAAGTCGTAAAAGAAAAATTATTATCACAGGATGGACGAGATAATAAAATAGATTTTCTGAAACAATTTCATGGAATTGGGAACAAATACTCTCGCAATATCATGATGGATATTTATCATCCCGAATTTCACCAAAGCATTGCAATTGATAGCAGATTAGAAGATGTCTTAAAAGAGTTAGGTCTACCAGAAAAGAATTATGAGATTGGGGAGCAATTCTTTTTAGATATAGCGAAAGAGTGTCATGTGGATGGTTGGACTATTGACCGAATACTTTATAACTTTAAGGGTAATGTTCTTACAATACTTAAAAGCATAGAATAGTACGTGAATTTTTAGACTATATGCCCACCTATCTCCCCACCAACCCATATCATGGCATAAATCTCTATTTTCGGATTATAGAAAATCTCAAAGGAAGGGATAGTACGATAACGATGGAAATCACAGAAACGGTCTATGTCAAAAATCGCGCTGAATGGCGTGCGTGGCTCATGGAAAATCATGCCACAAAAGACGAAATATGGCTCATTTCGTATTCAAAATCATCAGAAAACCCATCTGTCTTATATCTTCATGCCGTCGAAGAAGCCTTATGCTTTGGTTGGATAGATGGTATTGCCAAGCGCATGGATAGTGAGCGCACCGCACAACGCTTTACACCCCGCAGAGCCAAAAGTAATTGGACAGAACTTAATAAAGAACGGGCGCGTCGGTTGATTGCCAGTGGATTGATGACCGAGGCGGGATTTGCGAAATTACCCGATTTATCTATTGAGGCGTTCAAAATTGCCCC